>NZ_CP109178.1:5447045-6052272 GCF_036248255.1 Streptomyces sp. NBC_01717
GTCACCTCGCGGGAGATCCGCTCGGGTGTCGTCGAGTTGCGGATGACCGGTTACGACATCCTCAAGCGTGTGCAGATGCCCGCAAGGGTGTCCACTGCTCCGATGCGTGTTCCGGTCGCTCTGCGCGAGGACGGCGCCGTGCACTACCGCGACTACCGCACCACTCCGCACGCTCTGACGCTCGGCGCCACGAAGTCGGGCAAGTCGGTCTACCAGCGCAACCTGGTAGCTGAACTCGCCTCGCAGGACGTTGCCTTGGTGGGCATCGACTGCAAGCAGGGTGTGGAGCTGTTCCCGCTGGCCCGCCGGTTCTCCGCGTTGGCGGACAACCCCGACACCGCCGCCGAACTCCTCGACGCGCTCGTCTCCCACATGGAAGGCGTCTACCAATTGATCCGTGCTGAACAGCGCATCACCGCCGACGTCCCGGACGCGGAGATAGCCGCCGACATCTGGGACCTGCCCGACCACCTGCGCCCGACCCCGATCGTCCTCCTGGTCGACGAGGTCGCCGAACTCGCCCTATTCGCCACCAAGGACGAGGAGAAGCGCCGGGACCGGATCATCACCGCGCTCGCCCGCCTGGCCCAGCTCGGCCGCGCCGCCGGCATCTATCTGGAGATCTGCGGGCAGCGCTTCGGCTCCGAACTTGGCAAGGGCATCACTATGCTGCGCGCCCAGCTCACCGGACGCACCGCACACCGCGTCAACGACGAGACCTCCGCCAACATGGCCTTCGGCGACATCGCCCCGGACGCTGTCCTGGCCGCGATCAGCATCCCGACCGAGACGCCCGGCCTCGCCGTCACCGGAGACTCGTCCGGCGGCTGGGCCCGTATCCGCACCCCGCACACCTCGATGCGCCAGGCCGTCAACGCCTGCAACCGGCACGCCCACCGCACCCCGGCCGTGCCCGGCCTCGCCGCCTTCCGGCCCGAGCTGCCCGCTGCGGTCTCGCTGGTCAAGATCCCGGCCCAGGCCGAGGCACCAGCCTCCGTCTGACCGACCCCGCACCCCGGTCGGCGCGACCGTCTCGCGCCACGCCCCTACCCCCGCCATGCCCAAAACGCCCCGCAAAGGAGGTGAAGACATGACCCGCTCTCCCCGCATCGACGCCGTCCTGGTGCAAGCCGTGATCGCCGGGGCCTTGTCCTTCGCTCACCTGCACGACCTCGCCGCCGCTGCCGGACAGACCGGATGGAAGGCATGGGCCTACCCAGTCAGCGTCGATCTGCTCCTGGTCGCCGCCTGGCGTCGACTGCGCAATGACGGTCCCTCTCGGCTGGCCTGGTGCTGGTTCCTGATCGCCCTCGTCGCCTCGCTCGGCGCCAACGTCGCCACCGCCGGGTTCCTCGACCTGGCCCACCCGCCCGCCTGGCTCCGCTTCGGTATCGCCGGTTGGCCCGCGCTCGCCTTCCTGGGCGGAACTCTCCTCGCCCACTCACCGGCCGTCGGCGACCACGACTCCGCACCGGAACCCGAGTCGGTCGAGCGTGTGCCGGCCAAACCGGCTCCGGCACCGGAGCCCGTACTCGTCGAGCTGCCGGAGCCTTCACCGGCCCTGCCCGTCGCCGAGTCCACTTCCGCCTCGGCGTCAGACGTGCCGGTCCCGGCCGCTCTGGTCGACCACGCCCGCAAGGTCGCCGACGACCACCGCACCCGTACCGGCGTCCCGATCGACACCGACACCCTGCGCGCCCGCCTCGGAGTCCCCGCCCCAATGGCCGAGGCGATCGCCGCCCAACTCGCCTGACCGGAGAGGAGACCGCCGCCATGGCCGCACAAAACCACTTCCACTCAGTGATGCGGATCGGCCCCGTGCAGATCGGCACCCACCGCGACCGGCACGGCCGCACCAAGCACGCCGCCGTCTGCACCTCCGACCGCTGCGGCTGGTCCGCCGACTACTCCAGCCAGTCGGCCGCTCAGCTCGCCGCCCGCACCCACCGCTGCCGCATCACCCACTGATCGGAGACCACTGCCATGGACGTCCCGCTCTGGCTCGCCCTGATTGTCGTCGGCGCCCTCGGGATCAAGCTCATCCGCCCGCCCTGGTGGCTCGTCGCCGTGCTCCTCCTCGGCGGCTTCCTCCTCGCGGACAGCCTGCTCGCGCCGGTCATCGACACCGCCATCAAGTAGCCCACCGCAGAAGGAGATCGCTCATGTTCAGTCCGAAGATCCCCACCATGCCGACCCCGACCGGCATCGTCGCCCCGCCCGTCGTCGAGCCGACCACCGTTGTCCAGCACACCCCGGCCTCCGTCGCCCCGGCGGCACCCGCTCGACCCACCGTCCAGATCACACCCGGCGCCCTGGTCGCCCTCGTCGGGGGCGGTACCGCCGTGGTCCTTGTCGTCGGCGCCGTCCTGGTCTCGATGCTCCTCGCGGTCGCCATTACCGCGGCCTCCGTCGCCGTGTGCGCGCTTGTCGCTCGCTCGCTGATCGCCTCCGGGACGAAGCGCCACTGACCGGCCCCCGGGCGGCCTCGATACCGCCAAGCATCCGCCGCCCGGGAGCCGTCTCCGTCCGATCTCTCAACCGGAAGGAACAGCCATCATGACCGACCGCTTCACGGACCCTGCACGGGTCTGCTCGAACTGTGACGGCTTCCCCGCCGTCCGCGTCACCCTCGGCGGCCGAGACCGCCACGGAAACCTCCGCACGATCACCGTTCGCTGCCCCGCCTGCCACGGCACCGGCACCCGCCCGGCCCGTCGCCCCGCCCCGACACCCGTCGAGGTGAGTGCGTGAGCGACACCGCCACTCTGGCGGGCCTGGACCCGACCATCTTGGAGGACATCCTCCGGGTGGCCGGGTCCCCCGGCTTCGACCGCTGGAAAGACCAGGTGCACCGCACCGGGGGCTGCTCTGACCCGATCCACCTCACCGGCTGGACCCTCGCGAAGGACAAGACCACCGGACAGACCCTGCGCCGCTACTCCACCGACACCGAGCCCGATGGACGACTCCGCGTAGCCTGCGGCAACCGCCGCGCCTCCCGCTGTCCTTCCTGCGCCTACACCTACGCCGGAGACACCTACCACCTCATCCGCGCCGGGCTCGCCGGAGACGAGACCAAGGACATCCCCGCCCAAGTCCGGGATCACCCCCGTGTTTTCGCCACCTTCACTGCGCCCTCGTTCGGACCGGTGCACAACCGGCCCGACCGTGGCGTCTGCCGCTGCGGCACCCGCCACTCTGAGGACGATCCCGCCCTCGGCACCGCCCTCGACCCGACGACCTACGACTACGCGGGCACGGTCCTGTTCAACAACCACGCCGGGCAGCTCTGGCAGCGTTTCACCACCCGGCTCCGCCGCGAACTCGCTGCCCGCGCCGGACTCTCACAGCGCGAGCTGAAAGACGTGCTGCGGGTCTCGTACGGCAAGGTCGCCGAGTTCCAGAAGCGTGGCGCGATTCACTTCCACGCCGTGATCCGCCTCGACGGACCCGACGGTCCCGATTCGCCGCCTCCGTCCTGGGCTTCGGCCGATCTGCTTACCGACGCGATCCGAGCCGCGGTCGCCCACTCGTACACCTCGATCACCGTGCCCGCAGCAGGAGACCAGCCCTGCCGGCCATTCCAGTGGGGCCAACAGCTCGACATCCGCGCCATCCATGCCTTCGGCGACGGCTCCGACATCACCGAGCAGGCGGTGGCGTCCTACGTGGCGAAGTACGCCACCAAAGCCGCCGAGTCGACCGGCAGCCTCGACCGACGCATCGGGAACCGGGAAGTGCTCGACCTCCTGGACGTGCCCGACCACCCGCGACGACTCATCGAGGCCTGCCTCGACCTCGCCCCGCTCTACCCAGACCGCAAACTCGGGGCCTGGGCCCACATGCTCGGCTTCCGCGGCCACTTCTCCACCAAATCCCGCCGCTACTCCACCACCCTCGGCGCACTCCGCCAGATCCGCGCCGACTACCGCGCCGTCCAGGAGCAAGACGCCCTCGGCGACCCGGACACCGTGCTCGTCCTCGCCTCCTGGGAGTACGCCGGTCACGGCCACACCCCCGGGGAATCCGCTCTCGCCGCCTCCATCGCCCGCGACATCCAGCTCAACCGCGAAACCGCCCGCGAAGCCCTGCAAGACCAGCTCGCCCTGGAAGGAGCCGCAGCATGACCACCGCCACCGCCGAACTGCTGACCGTGCCCGAGGTCATGGCGCGGCTCAAGCTCGGACGCTCCACGGTCTACGACCTGATCCGTTCGCGCCGACTGACCTCGATCACCATCGGCCGGTCCCGGCGCGTACCCGCAGACGCCGTACGGGACTTCATCACCCACGAGATCGAGGAGGCTGCCTGATGGCCGCCCAGCGCAAGCGCAACCCCAACGGCGCGGGCACGATCACCAAGCGCAAGGACGGCCGCTATCAGGCTGCCGTCTACGTCCTTCAGCCGGACGGCACCCGTGCCCGCAAGTTCGCCTACGGCAAGACCTGGGCCGAGTGCGACACCAAGCGCCGCGAACTGCTCGACAAGGTCGACCAGGGCGTGCCCGTGCCGACTCGCTCGGCCCGGCTCTCGGAGTGGCTGCCGTACTGGCTGGACAACATCGTCAAGCCCCGGCGCAAACTGAGCACGTACGACAAGTACGAAGCTCACGTGCGGCTCTACCTCGTGCCGGTGCTGGGCTCGAAGCGGCTGGAATCCCTCGGCGTCGCCGATGTCCGGCGCTTCATCGTCCAGCTGGAGAACAAGACGACCGCGGCCACCGCCAAAGAGTCTCACCGCGTGCTGCGCACGGCTCTCAGCGCCGCCTGCCGCGAGGAACTGGTGACCCGTAACGTGGCCGCCCTCGTCGAACCGCCGCGTGCCAAGTCCCGGGAGCTGAGCCCCTGGACACTCGACGAGACCCTGGACTTCCTCGCCGCCGCCCGTAAGGACCCGCTGTACGCGGCCTTCGTGCTCGCCATCGCCATGGGCCTTCGCCGGGGCGAGATCGTCGGTCTCCGCTGGACCGATATCGACCTGGACAACCGCGTGATCTACGTCCGGCAGCAGACCCAGCGACGGCGCGGAGTCCTCTACGACGACGAGACCAAGAACCGCCGCCATCGTGCCCTGCCGCTCCCGGCGATGTGCATCCCGCCGCTGCGCTGGCATCGGATGCGCCAGGCGGCCGCGAAGCAGCGTGCGGGGGAGTCCTGGGAGGAGAACGGCCACGTCTTCACCACCCGCACCGGTCGCCCGGTCGAGCCGCGCAACGTGTACCGCTCCTTCACCCGCGTCGCCGACTCCGCCGGCCTCCGCGTCGTCCGGCTGCACGATGCCCGGCACGGCTGCGCGACGCTCCTCACCGCGGCCGGGGTCGCGCCCCGTGTCGTGATGGCGATCCTCGGGCACAGCCAGATCAGCATCACCATGGACGTCTACACGCACGTCGTCCACGACACGCAGCGCGAGGCCATCAGCCACATGGACCGGCTGCTCAAAAGGCGCCCCGGCCCTGAGTGACCGCCCTCGTTGATGTCAAAAACTGATGTCAAAGGCCCCGGACCATGATCGGTCCGGGGCCTTTTGCCTGGTGCCCCCGGCAGGATTCGAACCTGCGACACCCGCTTTAGGAGAGCGGTGCTCTATCCCCTGAGCTACGAAGGCGAGGATCTGCCGCTGACGGCAGTCCAGGACAGGGTAGCGGATGGGGCGCAGGGGTGATGGAGGCAGGCGGGCGGTGCGTTCGGTGAAGGTGCCGACGGGGGCACGCACCGGGTGGCGAGCGGGGTGTCTTGACGGGGCATGGGGGCGGGCATAGCGTCACGAAAGTACTGAGCAAGCGCTTAGAGGGGTCGTTCGTGCCGCATACCGACCCGATCCCCGCCGACCCGGCCCCCGACGCCGGTGACCTGTCCGCCGCCGACCGCGTCGAGGCGGCGCTGACCGGACCCGGAGCCCCGTTCGCCGTCGTGCGGTTGCAGGACGGCCCGCAGGCCGGGGCGCTCGTGTACGCGGACGGTCCCAGAACCCTCCGCGAATTCGTGGAGACCACCTGGGCCTTCGGGGAGCAGCCGTTCCTGATCGCCGCCGAACGCAGCTACTCGTACGCGGAGTTCTTCGCCGCCGCGTCCGCGCTGGCGTGCCGGCTGACCGAGGTGTACGGGCTCCGCCCCGGCGACCGGGCCGTCGTCGCGATGCGTAACCACCCCGAGTGGCAGATCGCCTTCTGGGCCGCGCAGCTGGCCGGTCTCGTCGCCGTGCCGCTCAACGCCTGGTGGACCGAGGACGAGTTCACGTACGCGCTCGACGACTGCGGACCCAGGGTGCTGCTGGTGGACGGGGAGCGGCTGCCGCGTGTCTCCGCGTGGGCGGAGAAGACCGAGGCGCGCGTGGTCGTCTTCCACCACTGGGACGGCGAGGTTCCGCAGGGGGCCGAGCGATACGAGGACCTGCCCGCGCCCGACCCGCTCGCCGCACCGCCCGAGGTCGAGATCCGCCCCGAGGACGATGCGACGATCATCTACACCTCGGGCACCACCGGGCAGCCCAAGGGCGCCGTCGCCACCCACCTGGCCCAGGTGGGCGCCGCACTCAACCCGCGGTACCACGCGACCGCTTCCGCTCTCCGCCGCGGGATCATTCCGGGGCAGGGGCCCGCACCGGTCACCCTGATGACCTTTCCGTTCTTCCATGTCGCCGCGTTCACCTCCTTCTACGCGGCGATGGCGGCGGGCGGTGCGCTCGTGCTCATGCGGAAGTGGAACGACGAGGAGGCGCTGCGGCTGATCCGGGAGCACGGCGTCACGCACTACGCCGGCGTCCCGGCCACCGCCCTCCAGCTGCTCGCCGCCGCAGAGCGGGCGGGCGACGAGCTGGCGAGCCTCCAGATGCTGAACACCGGCGGGGCGGCCGCTCCGCCCGACCTGGTGGCGCAGCTCACCGCCCGCTACGGCGAGCGGATCGAGCCGCGCAACGGCTACGGCCTGACCGAGACCTGTGGCGGCGTCCTGGCGAACTTCGGCGCCGACTACCGGTTGCACCCGGGCAGCGTCGGCCGGCCGACCCCCACCACCGAGGTGCGGATCGCCGGTCCGGCGGGTGAGGCACTGCCCGAGGGCGAGGTCGGCGAGCTGTGGCTGCGCGGCCAGTCACTGGTCCGCGGCTACTGGAACGACGAGGCGGCGACGGCCGAGGCGTTCACGGACGGATGGTTCCGGACCGGCGATCTTGCGCTGGTGCGTGACGGGCGGGTCGACGTCGTGGACCGGCTCAAGGACATGGTGATCCGCGGCGGTGAGAACGTGTACTGCGTGGAGGTCGAGGCCGTGCTCCACGATCACCCGGACGTCGAGGACGCGGCGGTGCTGGGCGTGGCGCACCCGGTCCTCGGCGAGGAGGTCGCCGCAGTCGTCCGGCTTCGGCCCGGCGCCACCGTCACGGCCGACGAGTTGCGGGCGCACGTCGGGCGCACCCTGGCCGCGTTCAAGGTCCCGGCCCATGTCCTCGTACGCGAGGAACCGCTTCCGCGGAACCCGACCGGGAAGATCCTCAAGCGTGAGCTGCGCGGGCCGGTCGACGACGAGGTGCGGGGGAGGGGAACGAAGAGCGGGTAGCAGGGGAGGGGTGTGATCAGGAGCGGGTGATGCGGACCCGGTAGTTGCCCTTGGAGTCCTTGTCGACCACCGATATGCGTATCCCGTCGGCGGCGTCCGTGAACGTCTGGCCGGGCTGGAACGGGGCGTCCGACAGCTCGGCCTGCACATTGGGAGACCGTGTGCAGCCTCTGCTGCCCTTGGTGCTGTCCGCGACGGACACCGGCCCCAGGCCGGTGTCCACGTCGGAGCGCACCTTGTAGATGAGTACGCCGGGCCTGCAGACCGCCCTGTCGTTGCCCGCCTGGGTCCGTACCTCCACCGCGTAGCCCGACTCCGCGCTGAGTGGCACGAAGGCCAGCTTCAGACCGCCCCGGGTGGCCAGCGGCCCGAGGATGCGGTCCGTGGTGCCGGGTTTGGAGGCGCAGCTGATCTGGTTGCTGTCGAGCCAGCCGAGCTTCCACTTGTGCCAGCCGAGCAGATCGTTGTTGGCCCCCCAGTCCTCGGACATGATGTCCCAGTGCCCGACCGAGCCGCCGCCCTCCATGGTGTAGAGGTCGGGCAGGCCGAAGACATGGCTGTTCTCGTGCGGCAGGACGCGGTAGCCGGTCTGCGCGTACGACCCGGAGCCGTCGTCCTGTCGGCTGTAGATGAAGGACGTGTTGGCGAGCGGGACGCCGTCCGCGAGCGGGGCGTCGGCATTGCCTGAAAAGGTCACGGACAGAACGGTGTCCAGTGCGGAGGGTCCGGCGTTCGGTGTGACCAGGACATTGACCAGGTCGTACTCCCTGAAGTCCACCTTCTGGTCGGCTACGGCCACGATGTCCTGGACCAGACGGCGGTAGCCCGGCTCGTACGGTGAGCCGCGCTCTATCCCGTACGCCGAGAACGGCAGCGGCATCCGCAGCCAGCTCTTCACGGGGGCTTCGGGCCGGTAGACGAGCCGGCCGTACGAACTGGTCCGGAACCAGGCGGTGGTCTGCGGGAAGAATTCGGCGAGCCGGTCCATCGCCGACCCGAGTCCCGGTGCGTCCGGGAAGTCGATCATCAGGTTGAGCGCGTGCACCTCGCCGGTGGACCGGGAGTAGCCGGCCGGGGTCGGCATGCCCTCCGACATCTGCACGCCCATCGTCGCGGATATCCGGCACGGTCCGAGCCCTGCCTCGTCAGCGGTGGCCACAGGTCCCGCGGAGGCGTGGCCGGAGAGCGAGAGCGTGCTGCTGGCCGAGGCTGTGGCGGCGATGACCAGAGTGGTTGCCCCGGCGAGTGCGAGGGTGCGGCGGCGGCTGGGTATCCGGCGGCGGGGCTGCTGCATAGAGTCGCCTTCCGGGGTCCGCGGCAGCCGACGGGCCCTGGCTGCGCTCTGCTGATCACCCTCTGGCGGGCGGTGCGTGGCCGCGCGTTGGGTGCGCCGATCGGTGGATTCTCCGTTCGACAAATGTGACTCAGGTCACATCGGGCAGGGGAAATAACCGGGGATCGATTCCCCGTTTGAACTCGTGTCCCCGCGAAACGGGGAGGCGCTCCCCGGTTGTACGCATCCGGGTCGCCGCAAGGGCCAGCAGGAGCAGCAAAGAGCCGGAAGGGAAGGGCTGCCGTCGTGGAGACCGTCACTCGCATCGCCGCCGACATCGACATCGACACCGGGACGGCGCCGCGCCGCACGCCCCGCCCGCGGGCGGACGCGCTGCGCAACCGGGAGCGGATCGTGGCGGCGGCGCGCGAGATGTTCGTCGAGTTCGGGCCGGACGTGCCGCTCGACGAGGTCGCCCGCCGCGCAGGCGTCGGCAACGCCACGCTCTACCGGAACTTCCCCGACCGGGCCGCGCTGACCCATGAGGTCGTTCTCTCGGTCACCTCCCGCACCACCGACCGTGCGGACGAGGCGGCGGCCGAGGAGGCCGACCCCTTCGCTGCGCTCAGCCGCTTCGTCCACGCGGCGGCCGACGAACGCGTCGGGGCGCTCTGCCCGATGCTGTCCGGCGGCTTCGACAAGGACCATCCCGAACTGCTCGCCGAGCGTCGCCGCCTCGAAGAGGCCGTCGAAGGGCTCGTGGCGCGCGCCATGTCCGCGGGGCGCCTGCGTACCGACATCGCCGTCGGTGACGTACTGGTCGGCCTCTCCCAGCTCACCCGGCCGTTGCCAGGCACCGCGTGTCTGGACATCGACCGGTTCACCCACCGTCATATCCAGCTGTTCCTGGACGGCCTGGAGGCTCCGGCCCGGTCCGAACTGCCCGGTACGGCGGCAACCTTGGAGGATCTGCGGCGCCGGCCATGAGGCCCGCGCCGGGCTGCTGAAGCAGACGCCGTCCGGCTGCGTGTCCGACGCGCCCTCACCACCCCCATCTCACGACCGACCTCACGTCCACTCCCACTTCTTCCAGCTCTCTCCCTTCGCACTTTTCACCCTCACCGTTCACAGGCCGGGACGTTCTGCGTTCACGGTCACGGTTCACGACCCTTCGCGTCCACGCGCGTCCTTAGGTGGCTACTCCCATGTCGAAAACAGCTGATCCACGACTCCCTGACCCCAGCCGCTGGAAAGCGCTGGCTTTCATCGCACTTGCGCAGCTGATGGTCGTGCTCGACGCCACGATCGTGAATATCGCGCTGCCGCACGCACAGACGGCCCTGGGCATCACCGATGCCAACAAGCAGTGGGTCATCACGGCCTACGCCCTCGCCTTCGGCGGACTGCTGCTCTTCGGCGGCCGGATCGCCGACCTGTGGGGCCGTAAGCGCACCTTCGTCGTCGGCCTGATCGGCTTCGCGCTGGCCTCCGCGCTCGGTGGCGCGGCCCAGAACCAGGGCATGCTGTTCGGCTCGCGCGCGCTCCAGGGTGTCTTCGGTGCCCTGCTCGCCCCGGCCGCGCTCTCGCTGCTCGCCGTGATGTTCACCGATGCCAAGGAGCGTGCCAAGGCGTTCGGTATCTACGGTGCGATCGCCGGTGGCGGTGGCGCCGTCGGCCTGATCCTCGGCGGCTTCCTCACCCAGACGCTGAACTGGCGCTGGACGTTCTTCGTCAACATCCCGTTCGCCGTCATCGCGGCCGCGGGTGCGTACTTCGTGATCCGCGAGCCGGTCGGCAGCCGTAACCGCTCGTCGCTCGACATCCCGGGCGTGGTGCTCTCCGCGCTGGGTCTGGTCTCGCTGGTGTACGGATTCACCCGCGCCGAGTCCAGCGGCTGGTCGGACCCGCTGACCATCGGCACGTTCGTCGCGGCCGGTGTGCTGCTCCTGTCGTTCGTCCTGACCGAGGCCCGGGTCAAGTCGCCGCTGCTGCCGCTGCGCGTCGTGATGGACCGCAACCGCGGCGGTGTCTACCTCTCGCTGGGGCTGGCCATCATCGCGATGTTCGGGCTGTTCCTCTTCCTGACGTACTACCTGCAGGTCGTGAGGGGGTACTCGCCGATCCGGACGGGGTTCGCCTTCCTCCCGATGATCGCGGGCATGATCACCGGTTCGACGCAGATCGGCGCCCGGCTGATGACGCGGGTCGCGGCCCGCAAGCTGATGGGTCCGGGCTTCCTGGCCGCCGCCGTCGGCATGCTGCTGCTGACGCAGCTGGAGATCGGTTCCTCCTACCCGGCGCTCATCCTGCCGGCGCAGCTCCTGCTGGGTCTGGGCATGGGTACGGCGTTCATGCCGGCCATGTCGCTGGCCACGCACGGGGTCGAGCCGCGGGACTCGGGTGTGGCGTCCGCGATGGTCAACACCTCGCAGCAGGTGGGCGGCGCGATCGGTACGGCGCTGCTGAACACGATCGCCGCCTCGGCCGCCACGGCGTACGCCACCTCGCACGCCGCACTGGCCGCCACGGACCCGAAGCTGCTGAAGCTCCAGGCGATGGTGCACGGCTTCACCGGAGCCATCTGGTGGGCGGTCGGCATCCTGGTGGTGGCGTCCGCGATCGCGGTGACGTTCATCAACGCCGGACGTCCTTCGGCGACCGCGGTGAACTCGGGCTCCGGCTCGGGGGATGCCGACGGGGTCGAGGACGAGTTCAAGGTCCCGGTCGTCGCGCACTGACGAGGGCGCGGCGTGGAGTCACATGAAGTGACGTGAACAGGGGTCTGCCCCGGTTCCGCTCGGCGGAGCCGGGGCAGACCCGCGTCGGTGCGCGGTGCGTCGGCAGAACACCCGGCTAGCGCAGCCAGGGCAGGTCCGCGCCCGTGCCGTCCGGCTCCAGTCCGGTGGCGATGACCTGCATGATCTCGCCGAACGAGCGCACCTGCTCGGGGGTGAGCCGGTCGAACATCGCCTGGCGTACGGCACGCACATGACCCGGCGCGGACCGGTGGAGCATCTCGTAACCCTCGTCGGTGAGGACCGCGTTCTGTCCGCGCTTGTCGGAAGGGCAGTCCTCCCGACGCACCCAGCCGTTGCGTTCCAGCCGGGCGATGGCGTGCGAGAGCCGGGAGCGGGTGATCTTGACGTCCTTGGCCAGCTGGGTCATCCGCATCTGACGCCGGGGCGCCTGGGAGAGCTGGACGAGCAGTCCGTAGTAGATGTGCGGCATGCCGGCGTCGCGCTGCAACTGGCGGTCGAGATGGTCCTCCAGGAGCGTGGTGGCCTGGAGATAGGCGCGCCAGACGCTCTGCTCTTCGTCGGAGAGCCAGCGGGGTCCGCCGGTGGATGCCATGGTCATGTACTCCACTGTACGACCTTTTCTTGAAAGTTGAACTAGATAAGGCTAAGGTCTCCGTAGCTGGGAACTTGAAGCTTCAAGAAACTGCAGCTTCGGAGCTTCGGAACTTCGAGGGCCCCGTAGATGATCTGTCTTCAGTAGCAGTGGATGGGGAGTGCCATGACTGTCACCGCGGGGCGGATGCCCGCCCTCTATCTCTCCCACGGTGCGCCGCCGCTGGCCGACGACCCGGTGTGGCCCGGCCAGCTGGCCGCATGGTCCGCCGACCTGCCCTGTCCCGCCGCGATCCTCATGGTCTCCGCCCACTGGGAGGAGGCCCCGCTCGCCCTGGGCGCGACCGAGACCGTCCCGCTCGTCTACGACTTCTGGGGCTTCCCCGAGCACTACTACCAGGTGCGGTACGCGGCCCCGGGCGCCCCGCAGCTGGCGGAGGACGTACGCAAACTGCTGCGCGGCGCCGGCACACCGGTCCAGGACATCCCGGACCGCGGGCTCGACCACGGGGCATACGTCCCGCTGGTGGAGATGTTCCCGGGCGCCGACATCCCCGTACTCCAGATCTCCTTGCCCACGCTGGACCCGCAGAAGCTGATGGACATCGGGCGCAAGCTCGCGCCGCTGCGCGACGAGGGCGTACTGATCGTCGGCAGCGGCTTCTTCACCCACAACCTCGCCGCACTGCGGCACACGGGTGGCGGCAACCCCGGCTGGTCCGTGGAGTTCGACGACTGGGGACACCGGGCGCTGCAGGCACAGGACATCGACGCGCTGCTCGACTTCGAGAACAAGTCCCCGGCCGGCCGGCTGGCCCATCCGCGTATCGAGCACTTCGCGCCGCTCTTCGTGACGCTCGGCGCCTCGGAGGGCGAGCTCGACCAGGGGCGCAGCGTCATCGACGGGTTCTGGATGGGGCTCGCGAAGCGGTCGGTGCAGTTCGGCTGAGTGGTCAGAGGGCCGGCGGGTTCAGCTCGATCGAGCGGAGCGCGGCGGCCAGGGCCGTCGAGTCCCCGACGTCCAGTGCGGTGTCGGTGAACTTGATCGTGTGGTCGTCGCCGTGCGCCGCCGCCCGCGCGAAGATCTCGTCCGCGGAAGCTGGCGACGGCGATGCGGTGCCGGGGACGGGGTCGGCCGGGCTGTACGCGGCGGTGACCGCGGCGCTCGCGGCCCAGGCCGCGGCCAGGCTCCGGTGCCACAGGTCACGGGGGAGAGCGGGCAGCGTACGCAGCACGGCGTTGGGGGCGGTCGCGGCGTGCACCAGCATGATCGGTTCGCCATGGCCGTGGGTGGCGTAGCGGTGGGTTGCGGCCCTGACCAGCTCCGCCAGCCGGGCGCGCGCCACGTCCGGGTCGTCCGCGAACTGCTGCGGCCACAGTGGGAACGCGGTGAGCTGTGCCAGCCGGTCGCGGATCCCGCCGCTCTGGTCGGCCACCGGCGGTACGGAGTCCAGCGCGGCCGCGGCGCTCGGCGCGGGCACGGGCGAGGCCGGTGGCTGCAGCGCGGGCAGTGGCTGATGGCGGGCGGCCCAGTAGCCGAGGCCGTGTGCGAGCTCGGCGATCCGGGGCGCGTTCGCTTCCCCGTCGAGCAGGGTGCGTACGGCGTGGCCCACCCGGATCACAGGGTGGGTGGCGCCCGCGGCGATGCCCGGCAGCAGCCGCGGCCACCACTCGGTGAGGACGTCCTGCCAGGGGCGCTCGGCAGTCTCCTGCTCGAAGTACATCGTCCAGTCGGCGATCCTGCGCGGGTCGCCCAGGGCCTCGTGCCAGTTCTTCGCGGTGACCCGGGCCGCGGGGGTCGGCATGTCCTCCAGCTTGTGGCTGTAGTGGTCGAGCCAACGGTGGACGGCCGGTGCCTGACCGTGCCGTACGAGCGCCTCGACGGCCATCGGGCCGTGGTTGCTCAGCCAGCCGTTCCGCTCGGGACCTGCGGCGTGCAGCCGCTCCAGCGCCTCGTCGAGCGTGCCGGTGGGGTCGACCGGTGCCGTGCCCGGTGTGCCTGTGAGGTCTGTCCTGCCTGTCGTGTCGGTCATGCCGGAACACGCTAGGCGCGGGGACCGTCGCCCGTAACGGGCTGCGGACCTACGCCGCGACCCCGCCGGGGCCTAGGTCTTCGGGCCCAGAGGCCTCTCGTACCAGGCCACGTCCCAGTACCTGCCGAACTTCCGGCCCACCTCGGCGTACGTACCGACATGGCGGAAGCCGAAACGCTTGTGCAACCGCACCGAGGCGTCGTTGGGCAGGGCGATGCCCGCGTACGCGCGATGGAGATCCTCGTCTGCGAGGGCCTCGAAGAGCGACTCGTACAGGAGCGTGCCGATGCCCTGGCCGGCGGCCTGTGGCGTGCAGTACACGCTCACCTCCACCGACGTGGCGTACGCCGCTTTGGGGCGGAAGGCACTGCTGGTCGCGTAGCCCAGGACCGATGCGGGGCCGACAATGCGGACATCCTGAGCAACCAGAAGACGGTGCGGACCGTCTTCAGGGTGAGAGAGCAGCCACGGCATCCGCTGTTCGGGTGTGAAGGGGACGGTGTCGAATGTGAGCGCAGTCTCACGAACGTAATGGTTGTAGACGTCGGTGAGGGCCGCCAAATCGCCCGCGACGCCTGGCCTGACCTGTACCTCTGTACGGAGTCCCGGCGTTTCCGGCATGAACCCTCCCCCCTCGGCGCGACAGGGTACTGCATGATCGCGAAAATGAATGCGAGGCAGGGGAATTCTGTCCGGATTCCAGTCGTTGTTTCCAAAGGATGCAGGGCACCCGAAAGGGTGTCGCGACCTACTCAGCAAGGGAGCACGCATGGCAACCCGTGCCGTCGCCCGTCGTTCGTCCACCACTGGTGGGAGCAGCCGGGCAAGCAGTGTTCGCGCCGTAGGCGGGGAAATCGCCGACCGCGACCTGGTCGGCATGTACCTGGACGAGATCGCGCGCACGCCGCTGCTCGACGCCGCCAAGGAGGTCGAGCTGTCCCAGGCCGTCGAGGCGGGCGTATTCGCCCGGCAGGTTCTCGACGGTGGGGTGGAGAGCAAAGCCGGTGGAGCGACGCGTGAGGAGCTGGAGGCGCTGGTCGCCGAGGGCGAGCGCGCCAAGGACATATTCATCCGTTCCAACCTTCGACTCGTGGTTGCTGTCGCCCGCCGCTATCCGCGGGCCGGGCTGCCCCTGCTCGACCTGATCCAGGAGGGGAACGCGGGCCTGGTGCGCGCGGTCGAGAAGTTCGACTACGCCAAGGGCTTCAAGTTCTCCACGTATGCGACGTGGTGGATCCGTCAGGCCATCACCCGTTCCATAGCCGACCAGTCCCGTACGATCCGGCTCCCTGTCCACCTGGTGGAGGAGCTCGGCCGGATCCGCCGTGTCCAGCGCGAGTTCAACCGTGAGCACGGGCGCGAGCCCGACCACGCGGAGATAGCCGCCGAGCTGGACTCCACGCCCACGCGCGTCGGCGACGTCCTGGACTGGGCCCGCGACCCCGTCAGCCTCAACATGTCCGTGGACGACGAGGGCGAGACCCAGTTCGGCGATCTGCTGGAGGACACCTCCGCGGTGTCGCCCGAGCAGTCCGTGATGACGCTGCTGCGCAGCGAGGAGCTGGAGGACCTGATCGGCAAGCTCGACAACCGCACCGCGTCGATCATCCGTATGCGGTACGGCATCGAGGACGGCCGTGAGCGGACCCTCACCGAGGTCGGCAAGCAGCACGGTCTGACGCGCGAGCGGATCCGGCAGATCGAGAAGCACGCACTGCTCGAACTGAAGCGAATGGCCCACGACACGGGTTTTGACGCTGCGGCGTGAGCCCGAGTCCAGTAGCCTCCGATATGAGCCGCTTCGTGCGGACCCCATGAGCTGAGTCCCGGCGCCCACCCCCCCTGGCGCCGGGGCTCATTTCTTTGCCGTCACGGTGCGGAGAGTGCGGCCGCACGCGTCAGCCGGGCGCCCAGGTCGCTCAGGAACTCCACCAGTTGCGCCGGCTGGTGCGCGGTGAACTCGCAGTCGACCAGCGCCAGTCGGAGCGCCACCCATTCCATCGAGTCCGCCATGACCGTACGGAGCCGGCAGCTGTGCTCGCCGGTCGGTTCCAGCGGACCGAACGCCGGGGGCAGCCGCGGGGACACGAATTCCGCCGGGGCCGCGAAGCTCACCTCGACCGCCAGCTCCGGCTGCCGGCGCCGGATGGAGTCCGTGAGGAAGGCCGCGGCGTCGCCCGTGGGCAGCTCGCGCGGGGTGAAGCGGGCCCCCGTGGCGAACGGCTCGCTCACCCGGTCGACGCGGAACGTACGCCATGCCTCGCGCCCCAGGTCGTACGCGACGAGGTACCACCGCCACCCCGTGCTCACCAGCCGGTAGGGCTCTGCCTCCCGTTTCGTCTCGGCGCCGTCCCCCGCCCGGTACGCGAACCGCAGCCGCTCCCGGCCGGTGACCGCCGCCGCCATCACCGTCAGCGTGTGCGGATCGATGGTCGAACCGTCACCGCGGGTCAGCGGCATGGTTGCGTTCTGCAGGGTCGAGACCCGGTGCCGCAGCCGGGACGGCAGCACCTGTTCCAGCTTCGCCAGGGCCCGTACGGATGCCTCGTCGACCCCCTCGATGGCATGCCCGGCCCCGGCCCGCAGCCCCACCGCGATCGCCACCGCCTCCTCGTCGTCCAGGAGCAGCGGCGGCATGGCGGCGCCCGCGACCAGCCGGTAGCCGCCGACCGAGCCTCGCGACGCCTCGACCGGATAGCCGAGGTCGCGGAGCCGGTCGATGTCGCGGCGGATGGTGCGCGGGCTGACGTCGAGCCGCTCGGCGAGCTCGCTGCCCGGCCACTCGCGCGGCGTCTGGAGGAGCGACAGCAGATTCAGCAGTCGTGCCGGGGTATCGGTCATGGATCCAGGGTGCCGGTCCATTGGGTCATGACCTGACCTAATGGGCGTTTAACTTCTTCAGATGACTTCTTCCGTATCGCTGCCGTCCACGGCGGCCGGTCCCACGGTGTCCTCGGACCCGTCGGACCGGCGCCGGTGGTTCGCGCTCGCCATCGTGATGACCGCGGCTTTCATGGACCTGGTCGACGTCACGATCGTCAACATCGCCATACCGAGCATCAAGCGCGACACAGGTGCCTCGTTCAGCTCGATCCAGTGGATCACTGCCGGATACGCCCTGGCCTTCGCGGCCGGTCTGATCACGGGCGGCCGGCTCGGCGACATCTACGGCCGCAAGCGGCTCTTCCTCATCGGTATCGGGGGCTTCACGCTGGCCTCCGCGCTCTGCGGCTTCGCCGCGAACCCGGAGATGCTGGTCGCCTCCCGCATCCTGCAGGGCGGCACCGCCGCGCTGATGGTCCCGCAGGTGCTGTCGATCGTGCACGCCACGTTCCCGGCGCACGAGCGCGGCAAGGTCTTCGGTCTCTTCGGCGCGATCGTCGGCCTCGGCGCGGTCTCGGGACCGCTGCTGGGCGCGCTGCTCACCGAGTGGAACATCGCGGGCCTGGAGTGGCGGCCGATCTTCCTGATCAACCTGCCGGTCGGCATCGCCGGACTGGTCCTGGGCCGGAAGTTCATCACTGAGTCCAAGGCCCCGAAGGCGCTCCGCCTCGACCTGGTCGGTGTCGCGCTGGTGACGCTGGGACTGCTGATGCTGCTCTACCCGCTGACCCGCGGCCGCGAGCTGGGCTGGCCGCTGTGGGGGTACATGTCGATGATCGGCAGTGTCCTGGTGTTCGCGGCCATGGTGCTGTTCGAGCGGGCGAAGGCGCGCAAGGACGGTTCGCCGCTCGTCGAGCTCTCGCTGTTCCGGGTCAAGAGCTTCGCGGCGGGCATCGCCGTGCAGCTGACCTTCGGGATCGGCCTCGGCATCTTCTTCCTGGTCTGGACGCTGTACATGCAGATGGGTCTCGGTTGGAGCGAGCTGCGGGCGGGCACGACCGGTATCCCGTTCTCGATCGCCGTCTCGTTCGCCGCCGGGATCTCCGTACAGAAGCTGGTGCCCCGGTTCGGCCGCAAGGTCCTCCAGGCGGGCGCGCTGCTGATGGTCGCCGGACTGCTGCTCTACATCTGGGAGTCCGACCGGTACGGCATGGGAATCGCCCCCTGGCAGATGGCTCTGCCGCTGGTCGTCATGGGGCTCGGTATGGGGCTGATCGTGGCCCCGCTGACGGACGCGGTGCTGTCCGAGGTGCCGAAGGAGCACTCCGGATCGGCGTCCGGGCTGATCAACACCGTGCAGCAGATGGGCAACGCGCTGGGGCTCGGACTCGTCTCGGTCGTCTTCTTCGGGTCGATCAGCGACAGGCTGGCGCCGCAGGCGATGGGCCCGGCGTTCGTCGAGGCGTTCCAGCACTCGCTGTGGTGGGTGGCCGGGGTGCTCGCGTTGATCTTCCTGGTGATGTTCGCGCTGCCGGCGCGACCGCGCCAGCACGTGGAGGGCGGCGAGGGCGAGGGCGTCCAGGACGCCGATGCCACGCCGGGCGAGGTGGTCAAGGAGGCCGCACTGACGCGCTGAGTGCGTCTGCCGGCCGGCCGCGTGCCTGGCTGCCTGCTCGGTGCCCGCACCTCTCGGGGGGTGCGGGCACCCTTGCGTGAGGCGTAGCCCCTGTGCTTGCTGCGGCGGGTGGGCGCCGTCACCCGTCAGCAGATGCGCGTGCGGCTCTCCATCGCCTCGCGCGCCGCCTGCTCGTCCCCGTACACCTCGCACATGTGGCGGCCGTCCGGCGTCGCCGTGTGCTCGACCTCCCACAGGCTCGTCTCGCTGCCGTCGAGAAGCAGGAAGGCGTGTTCGTACAGGGTGAAACCGGCGTCCCGCCCGTCGACCCGGCACTGCCGTCCGAAGATCTGGGTGATGTGGTGGGCGAAGGCGGCCCGCAGCAGACGCGCGGTCTCCTCGCCCGGCACGTCGCCGTTCTCCGCGCGGCGCAGCACGCGGCGGGCGTGGTCCGCGGAGTTGTCCGGCGCGTACATCCGGGGCAGCGGCGCCGGCGGCGCGGCCATCAGAACCGTGTGTATCTCCAGGTCCGCCTGCGGGGCGTCGTCGCCGAACGCCGGCATGTCGGAGAAGCTGCCGGCCAGCCGGGCGGCGGCGACATGGGCGTCGGCCTCGTCGTCGTACAACTCGTGGTGCTGGGGGCCGGGGCGCGCCCGCGACCGGGGGTCCGTCGCGTCCCTGGCGCCCCCGTGGACCAACTCCCACAGGGTCAGGGCCGAGCCGTCGGCCAGCAGATAGGTATGCCGGTAGGTCTCGCGGTGCAGTACGGAACTGTGGTGCGAGGAGTGCAGGGAGCTGCTGTGGGCCAGCGCCGTGCCGAGTCTCTCGACCGTGCAGTCGGGCAGGTCGAAAGAGTTGAGTGCGCGTCGCAGGAGTCGCTCGAGGTGCTGCTCGGTTGTCTCGTACGGATCGCTCAAGGTGCTGTCTCCAGGCCGTCGCCGCGTGTTACACGATGCGTGCTTAACGTAGTCCCTGGGTCTGACATCGAGACCGGGGTTCCGGAAAACGTACGGCACACGCGGATAGTTCCTGGCGTTTCGTCCGAACTTCCTTGTGCGGACGGCGAGTCGGCGGTCAGCCGGTGCCGTAGAGATCGCTGTACGAGAGGTACGTGCCCGCGCCGGGGCGGCGGGCGTCGACGCTCTCGGCCGCCCGTACGGCCTTCACGACGGCGCGCGTCAGCACGTCCGCGCCCGCCGCCAGCAGTTCGTTCAGCGCGATCGGATTGTCCGGGGGCAGCGGCCGCTCACCGGTGGCGAGCGCGAAGACCGTGTCCCCGTCGTTCAGCAGATGTACGGGACGCACGGCGCGCGCCAGTCCGTCGTGCGCCGTGCCCGCGAGCTTCTGCGCCTGCGCGCGGGTGAGATCCGCGTCCGTGGCGACGACGGCGAGTGTGGTGTTGAGCGGGGGGCGTGCTTCGGCGTCCCCCGCTTCGGCCAGCCGGCGCCCGGCGGTCCTGTGGATCTCCGCCGGGGGGTACCCGGGCGGTTCGGCGGCTCCGTACTCGCCGTACAGCACCCCGGTCACCGGATCGACCACCGAACCCGCCGCGTTCACCACGACCAGTACGCCGACCGTGATCCCCGACGGCAGCAGTGCGCTCGCCGTGCCCACACCGCCCTTGAGCCGGCCGGCGACCGCTCCCGTGCCGGCGCCGACCCCGCCCTCCGCGACCGGGGCACCCGGCTCCGTGCCGGCTGCGGCCTCCACCGCGGCGCGGCCGGTCGAGGCGTCCGGGCGGGCCCGCCAGTCGCCACCCCGCCCCAGGTCGAAGATGCACGCGGCCGGGACCACCGGCACCACCTGCGACGGATCGGGGCCGACCCGCACGCCCCGCCCCTGCTCCTCCAGCCAGGCCATCACGCCGGACGCCGCGTCCAGTCCGTACGCGCTGCCGCCCGTCAGGACGACGGCGTCGATGCGCTGCACCAGGTTGCGGGGGTCGAGCGCGTCCGTCTCCCGGGTGCCCGGGCCGCCGCCCCGCACGTCGACGGCGGCGACCACGCCGCCCTCGGGGGCGAGGACGACGGTGGTGCCGCTCAGCGCGCCGTCGCCGGACACCCGCGCATGACCGACCCGCAGCCCGGCGACATCCGTCAGCGCGTCCCTCCCGGCCGCGGGAAGGACGGTCGGCGGCTGGGCGCTCTGTGCCTGGCCCTGCCCGGTGTGCTGTCCGGCCATCGTGTGCTCCTCACGCGTGGGTCGGCGGAACGGAGGTGGAAACCGGCCCGCCCGGTGCCGGACGCCGCGACAGCGCCACTCCGGCCGCCACGGTCGCGGCCGCCACCAGGCCGGCCGCGAAGACCGCATACTCCCCGGCGAACGTACAGGCCAGGATGGCCACCGCGGCCAGGGGGAGGGGCAGTTGCTCCGCGAGGTCGCGCTTGAAGTGGCGGGCGTGCAGCAGCCAGACCGTCAGCAGAAAGACTGCCGAGGGGACGGTCACGGCGGCCGAGGCGGCCGCCGTCGACACGTGGGCCTTTCCGGTGGCCTCCTCCACCGCGACCTCGATGCCCGCGCCGATCGCGGCGGCCGAACCGAAGATCACGTAGTGGCCGTATCCCCAGATGAACGACTGCCTGCTGCCACGAAGATAGGTGTGGATCGGCACGGCGAAATAGATCCACCAGCCGGCGAAGACGATCAGCAGTCCACCCGCGGCGACCGGCAGCAGTTGGCCCAGCGCGTCGTGCTCGTCGACCGACTCCTGGACGGCGACCGTTGCCGCGGCGATCGTCTCGCCGAGCACGATGATGGTGAACAGGCCGTACCGTTCGCCGATGTGATGCGGATGCCAGCTCGTCCCGCGGTCGCGCTCGGCGATGGCCGGAACCGACAGCTCGCACAGGGCGAGCACCACGTAGACCGCGGTACGGGTGCCGGCCATGTCGGCGGGCACGAACAGCATGCCGATCCATCCCAGTTGGGCCAGGGAGATCCCGGTGGCGTACCGCTGCGCGACCCTGCGTTCCGCGCCCTCGGAACAGTGGGCCACCCGCAGCCACTGGCTGGTGAGCGCGAGCCGCATCACCACATAGCCGACGACACCGAGCGTCCAGTCCCCGTTGTCGAAGGCGCGCGGCACCCCGGCGGCGAAGATGAGCACACCGGTGATCTGGACGAACGTGACCAGGCGGTACAGCGTGTCGTCGGTGTCGTACGCGGAGGCGAACCAGGAGAAGTTCACCCAGGCCCACCAGATCCCGAAGAACACGGCCAGATAGCCGGCGATCCCGGTGCCGGGATGTCCCTCCGCGAGGGCATGCACGAGACGACCGCCCGCCTGGGCGACGGCCACGACGAAGCACAGGTCGAAGAAGAGTTCCAGCGGGGTCGAGGTGCGGTGCTTCTCGGTGCGGCTGCGGGCGGTCATCCGGGGCATGGGGCCCAGCACAGCAGACCACTCCGGTGGTCGGTGGCGGGACGCGCAGGTCGTACGGGGAAAGCGTCCCGCGTCAGGTGCTGCGCCGCGGACCGTCGCGCACCCGGACTTCGTGCCGCTGGGTGACGCGCTCACTCAGCCGGGCATCAAATCAGGACCAACCATCCCATCCGGCCCTACGGTGGGCCGGTGACCGAGCCCCCAGGAGCCGCAGACGAAGGCGCAACCGCGGCCGCCACCGCGCCGAACCCGGCCGTGGCCTCGCCTGCACCGCCCGCCCCCGGCGGCGCCCGCACCGCGGTCCTCCGTTCCGTCACCTCCCGTGCGACCGCGGTCGGCGTCATCGTCTCCGTCCTGCTGATCCTCGCGATCGTGTTCGGCAGCCGGCTTCTGGAGAACTTCGACTCGGCCCTCCTCCCGTATGCGGTCGCCACGGTCTTCCTCGCCTTCGGCGTGGCCTACCGCTACACGGTCTGGGTCTCCGCGCCCGGGGCCCGGCGCCTGTTCAAGCAGGGCTGGCGGAGCTTCTTCTCCATGGCCAACTTCCGCAAGGGCCCTACCGCTCTGCCGAGGATGATCGCCACCTACCTGGGCTTCCAGAAGTTCCTCGGCGCCCGCTCGTACGCCCGCTGGGCCGCCCACCAGCTGATCTTCTGGGGCTGCA
This sequence comes from Streptomyces sp. NBC_01717, assembly GCF_036248255.1. Classification (NCBI taxonomy): domain Bacteria; kingdom Bacillati; phylum Actinomycetota; class Actinomycetes; order Kitasatosporales; family Streptomycetaceae; genus Streptomyces; species Streptomyces sp. NBC_01717. Next base: position 5,469,742 of record NZ_CP109178.1, read on the forward strand.
TCCTCGCCTCCCTGATCACCTTCCCGCTGACCTGGGGCTGGTTCACCTTCACCTCGGGTACCGGCTCCGGCCCCGGCTACGAGATGCGCATCTGGGGCTTCAAGATCGTCGGCTTCGATTCGCTGAACGTCCTCGGCTGGCTGATGTTCCACGGCCTGGACGTCGCCGCCGTGCTCGTCATCCCCGGTGCCTGCTACTTCCTCTGGCGCCGTATGAAGGACCGGGGCGCCATCACCGGCCAGCGCTTCGGCTACGACCTGGTGCCGCTGATCGCCCTGATCGTCATCTCCGTGACCGGTCTGCTGCTCACCTTCTCGTCGATCTTCCTGCACGGTGGCGGATACGAATTCCTGGGGATCCTCCACATGGTGTCGGTGGTCTTCACCCTCATCTACATCCCGTTCGGGAAGTTCTTCCACATCGTCCAGCGCCCGGCCGCGGTCGGCATGCAGTTGTTCAAGTACACCGGCCGACAGGACCAGGAGATCTTCAGCTGCCGCCGCTGCGAGGAACCCATCGACACCGGGCCGTACGTCGAGAACCTCCGCGGCACCATGCGTGATCTCAGCCTCGACTTCGACGAGTGGGCCGAGTACTGCCCCCGTTGCAAACGGGTGCTGCGCGGCAGTGCCTATCTCTCCCATGTGAAGAAGGGCTTCAAGTGACTGCCGACCCGGGTCCGGTCGTCCCGCTCGACCCCTCGCTCGCACCGCCGGGCACCCGGGCCTTCCGGGACGCCGGCGGCATCCCGGCCGACCGGTGGCGCGCCGACCAGGACGGCGAGACGCTCGTCCCCACCCACTGCTGCTTCTGTGGCGTCCAGTGCGGGATGTATCTGCGCGTCGACCGCGGCGGCAAGGTCTTCGGCGTCGAACCCCGGAACCACGACATCAACCGGATGCGACTCTGCCCCAAGGGCATCAACGCGTATCAGCAGGTCAACCACCCCGATCGGCTCACCGCCCCGCTGATGCGCCGCTCCCGCGACGGGGAGTTCCGCGAGGTCTCCTGGGACGAGGCGCTCGACTTCACGGTCTCCGAGATCAAACGCATCCAGCAGGCCCACGGCAACGACGCCTTCGGGCTCCTCGGCGGGGCCAGCCTGTTTTCCGAGAAGACGTATCTCGTCGGCAAATTCGCCCGGGTCGCCCTCAAGTCCCGGCATGTCGACTACAACGGCCGGCTCTGCATGGTCAGCGCCGCGGGTGCCAACAAGCTCGCCTTCGGCATCGACCGGGCGGGCAACCCCTTCTCCGACTGCCTGCTCACCGACTGCCTGCTGATCGCGGGCTCCAACGTCGGCGAATGCTTCCCGGTGATGACCCAGTACGTGTGGGGAGCCCGGGACCGCGGCGCCAGCCTGATCGTCGTCGACCCGCGCGAGACCGCGATCGCCCGCACCGCCGACATCCATGTCGCCCTCAAGCCGGGCACCGACTCGGCCTTCTTCACCTCCGTCCTGAACGTGATCATCGAGGAGGGCCTCTCCGACGAGGCGTATCTCGCCGCCCACGCCACCGGCTGGGACGAGGTCAAGGCCAAGGCCGCCGAATACCCACCGTCCCGCGCCGCAGAGATCTGCGGCATCCTCGCCGAACAGGTCGTCCAGGTCGCGCGCACCTTCGCCCGCGCCCCCAAGGCCATGGCCTGGCACGCCCGCGGTATCGAGCACCACTCGCAGGGCGTCGAGAACTGCCTCGCCGTGATCAACCTCTGCGCCGCCACCGGCCACATCGGCAAGCCCGGCGCCGGCTACGGCACCATCACCGGCCAGGGCAACGGGCAGGGCGGCCGCGAGCACGGTCAGAAGGCCGACCTCCTCCCCGGCGGCCGCTCGATCATGAACGAGGAGCACCGTCGGCAGATCTGCGAGATCTGGGGTATCGAGGAGTCCGAACTCCCGCCCGCCGGTACCTCGATGATGGAGATGGTCTGGCAGATGCAGCGCCGCGAGATCCGCGGCCTGATCGGCATCTGCAACAACCCCTTCGTCTCCCTGCCCAATTACCGGGTGGTCAAGGAGGGGTACGACGCCACCGAATTCCATGCCCAATTCGACTTCTTCCTTTCCGAGACCGCTGCCAACGCACATGTCGTCTTTCCCGTCACCACCTGGGCCGAGGACGAAGGGGTGATGGCCAACGCCGAGGCCCGTGTGGTCAAGCACAACAAGGCCCAGGACGCGCCCCCCGGGGTGCGGACCGACACCTGGGTGATGTGCGAACTCGCCCGGCGGCTCGGCGCGGGCGACAAATTCGCGTTCGCCGACTCGCGCGCGGTCTTCGACGAGTTGCGGATCGCCTCCGCCGGAACCGTCAACGACTACTACGGCATCACCTACGAACGGCTGGAGGAGACCGGCGGCATCGCCTGGCCCTGCCCCTCCACCGACCACCCCGGCACCCCCAGGCTCTTCGAGGACGGCAGGACCTACCACCCCGACGGCAAGATCCATCTGCAGGTCGTCGACTGGCACCCGCCGATGGACCCGTACGACGACGAGCACCCCATGTCGCTCACCACCGGCCGTACCGTCGCCCACTTCCTCTCCGGCAACCAGACCCGTCGGCTGGGCGCTCTCGTCGAACAGACCCCGCGCCCCTGGGCCGAGATCCACCCCTCCCACGGCTTCCGCAACGGCGAACCGGTCCGCGTCATCACCCGGCGCGGCAGCGAGGTCTTCCCCGCCCTCGTCACCGAGGCGATCCGCCCCGACACCGTCTTCATCCCGTACCACTGGCCGGTCCCCACCGCCGCCAACGCCCTCACCATCGACGCCCTCGACCCCCGCTCCAAGATCCCCGAGTACAAGGTGTGCGCCTGCCGCATCGAGCACGCCGAAAAGATCGACGAGGTCCCCGCACCTCCCGTCGCACCCGGCCAGGTCGCCTACCCGGAGGCCCAGGTCTCCCGTACCGACCCGTTGCCGCCCACGGCCCCGCAGGGCCGTGGCACCTCGGAGAGGAGCTGAGGCCCGCATGATGGGCAGAACGATCTTCATCGACCCGGGGCGCTGCATCGGCTGCCAGGCCTGTGTCTCCGCCTGCCGGGAATGCGACTCGCACCGCGGCAAGTCGATGATCCACCTCGATTACACCGACGAGGGTCACTCCGTCGCCTCCCTTCCCACGGTCTGTATGCACTGCGAGGATCCGGTCGCCCCGTGCGCCGAGGTCTGCCCCGCCGACGCGATCCTGGTCACCGCCGACGGCGTGGTGCAGCAGGCCGACACCACCCGCTGCATCGGCTGCGCCAACTGCGTCAACGCCTGCCCCTTCGGCGTCCCGAAGATCGACCTCCAGGCGAAGCTGCAGATGAAGTGCAACCTCTGCTACGACCGCACCGCCTACGGCCTCGCCCCCATGTGCGCCACCGTCTGCCCGACCGGGGCGCTGTTCTACGGAACGGCCGAGGAGCTCCAGGCGGAGCGGCCCGGCGTCCAGATCGCCGACACCTTCGCCTTCGGCGAGACCGAGGTCCGCACCGGCGTGGCCATGGTCGTCCCCGCCGACAAGGTCCAGTGGCCGGTGCCCGGTGGTCTTCCCGTCGTCGAGATCAACGGGAAGGACGTCCGCCGATGAGCGTCACCGAACAGCCGCCGACCGGGGACCGGAGCCCACACGGAGACGCGCGCAGGGCCCTGCACGACCGGATCACCGCCGACTCCCTCACCACCCGGCGCGACTACCTCCGGATCGTCGCCACCGTCTCCGGCGGACTCGCCGTCGGTGGACTCGGCGTGGCCGGCGGCATGCTCCCGCGCCACGGGGACACCGGTGACGCCGAGGCACCCGAACCGAGGAAAATCACCGCTCAGCTCCTGCCCGGCGAGGCCGTCGCCTTCAGCTACCCGGAGGAGGAAGACAAAGCGGTCGCCGTCCGTCTGGACGACGGCACCCTCGTCGGCTATTCCGCGATCTGCACCCATCTCGCCTGCGCGGTGCTCTGGCGGAAGGACCGCGGTCCGGAAGGGGAGCTGTACTGTCCCTGCCACGAAGGCATCTTCGACGTGCGCACCGGAGAAGTCACCGCCGGACCGCCGCCCCGCCCCCTGCCCAAGGTGGCGCTCACCGAACAGACCGACGGCAGCGTCTGGGCCATCGGCACCACCCGTTCCGGCGAGAGCATCGAGCACGGTCTGTGCCGACAGATCAGCGTGGAACGGCCGGACCTCGCCTCGCGGATCGGCTGCCCCTCGGTCCGGGACGGCGGTGCGGAGGCACCTCCGGCGCGTGCTCCCGGCGCGAAGGCTCCCCGTACCGGGGCGACCGAAGCCGAGACCCCCGGCAGGCGGACATGACCGACGCCCAGCAGCCCGCCGACCCGGAGCGCCCGGCCTGTCCGGAGTACCACCCGGGCAGCGCCCGGCCGGAGCTGAACCGGCCCGTCCGCGAGCGCTATCCGCAGATCCGCTCCACCAGTGGCTACGGCGACCCCCGGGTCCGCCGCACCGGTCCGGGCCCGGGAGCGGGCACCGACCAGGAACCCGAGCGCTCCTCGAAACTGACGGCCCGGCTGGCCCTTGCCATGACCGTCGTCATCGGCCAGCTCTGGGGACTGACCGTCGTCGTCGACGAATGGATGGAGGGCAACACCGGAACGGCCTGGTGGGGTGCGGGCTTCCTCTGTCTGTCGTTCCTCGTCGTCCTGGGGCTCTGGGTACTCGACCCGAAGGATCGCTGACCGTCGCCGTACCCTGGTGGTATGAGCACCGCCCCCACCCCCGGACCGCGCGATTCGAAACCGACGCAGCCGACGAACCCGACACAGCCGGAGCAGAGGAAGCCCAAGCCGGCTCTGATCTTCGACGATCCGCTGGACCAGCAGTCCGCGGACGATACGGACCGAGCGTGGGGCGAGCGGGCTCCGGTCGGCGGCAGCGCCGCCGACCTCGCGCGCTTCCTCGACGAGAAGCCCCCCCACCACGTCTGAGTTACTCGTCGTGGCCGCGGCCCGGTTCCTGGTCGCGGCCCTCGCCCGCCGGACCACTGCGCTGCGAGACGAGAACGTCGCGGATCTGCTGCGGATTGAGGACGCCCTTGACGAACGCGTTCACGATGTTGGTGAACGGCGCGCCGATGACGACCGCGATCGCCAGGTCGATCACATTGCCGCGCAACAGGAAGACCTTGAAGCCTTCCAACAGACTGACCTTCTTCTTCTCGCCCCCGAGTGAGTCTTCCTCCGCATGCGGCATAGGGGCAGCGAACTGTTCCGCAACCTACGGCAGCACGAGGCAAATCCACCCGATCCGCGCTTTCCGGCCCATGACTTGACGGCTCATCAGGTCGAATGGGCCGGTGTGCCCGGTTCAGCACAGCGTCACCGCCAGCCGGGCCGAGATCCCTGCGCCGGCCAGCGACGCCGCCGTGCTCCGGGGCACGGACAGCACGACCAGCGCGCCACCCTCCGTGGGGTCTTCGGCAGAACCATCGGCCGCCGTCCGCGGCACCGCCGCCACCCGGGCCCCCTTCGCCACCACCCTGGCGTCCGCACCGGAGCCCTCGCCCGCGATCACATCGACGCGGTCGCCCGGCCGCAACAGCCGTACCGTCGCCGCATCCGCGATCCGGACCGGCGCCGACACCAGTTGAACCGGTCGACGTTCCCCTTCCGGCGCCGAGCCCCCCGCACCGTCGGCCGCCCCGCCGCCACCGTCACCACCGGTCAGGCCCGTCGCGGCCAGCGCCGCAGCTGTCAGCGCCAGCCCGGCCGCCATCGCGCGGCGCTGTCGCCGCACCGCCCGCCGTAACCGACGCCCACCACCCCCGCGCACCCGCAGCGGCGCGAACGCGGGCACCCCACAGGGCGGCGGCGCCGACACCGGCGGGCCGGGGACCGTCGGACGTAGATCGGACGAGGACGTGCTCGGAGAAACGGGCGGGAACATGGCCGACACCACCTGCCGTGAGGAGTGAGGAGCGCGAAGTCCGGCGTTCGGACGAACACCGACGCCCCTCACGATCCACGGTGCGCGCCATTCCCGCCGAGCCCTGTGGACAGCGCACCCGCTGTGGACAAGTCGGTCACCCACCCGCGCCCCACCCGCCTCACGGAGCCACGACCGGAATCAGGACCAGGCCGGAACCAGGACCAGGCCTGAACCAGGACCAGGCCGGAACCAGGACCAGACCCGAGCCAGGACCAGGCCGGAACCAGGACCAGGCCCGAGCCAAGACCAAGCCGCGGTCGCACCCCTTACGGCAGCTCGATCCCCGTCTCGATCCCGTCCAGCGCACGCGCGCAAGAACAGCTGCGCTCCCCTTCCGCAGGCAGCGCCGTCACCGCGTCGAACAGCACCGCCCGCAGCCGGTCCACATTGGCCGCGAACACCTTCAGCACGTCCCCGTGGGAGACGCCCTCGCCCGCCTCGGCGCCCGCGTCCAGGTCCGTCACCAGCGTCATCGTCGTGTAGCAGAGCCCCAGTTCACGGGCGAGCACGGCCTCCGGATGCCCGGTCATGCCGACCACCGACCAGCCCATCGCCGCATGCCAGCGCGATTCGGCCCGAGTCGAGAAGCGCGGCCCCTCGACGACCACCAGCGTCCCGCCGTCCACCGGCTCCCAGCCCTTGGCGCGTGCCGAGGCCAGTGCGACCTTGCGCCCCTCGGGGCAGTACGGGTCTGCGAAGCCCAGGTGCACCACGTTCGACGCCACACCGTCCGCGCGGGTCTCCCCGTCGTAATACGTCTGCGTGCGGGCCTTGGTGCGGTCCACCATCTGGTCCGGTACGAGCAGCGTCCCCGGTCCGTACTCCGGACGCAGCCCGCCGACCGCGCACGGGCCGAGCACCTGACGTACGCCCACGGACCGCAACGCCCACAGGTTGGCGCGGTAGTTGATGCGGTGCGGCGGCACATGGTGGCCGCGTCCGTGGCGGGGGAGGAAAGCGACCCGGCGGCCGCCGATCTCGCCGAGGAAGACGGAATCGCTCGGCTGTCCGTACGGGGTGTCCACGCGAACCTCGGTGACATCCTCCAGGAAGGAGTACAAGCCCGAGCCGCCGATGACACCGATCTCTGCGTTCACCATGCGATCACACTAGCGGGGCTGTAAATGCCGAAGGCCCCGCCGATCGGATCGGCGGGGCCTACGGACGAAGTGTGAAGCTGCGTACCTCGGCTCAGGCGGCCGACGTACCGCTCGACGACGACGCGGAGGACGACGACGAGGAAGAGGAAGCAGCGGACGAGGACGCGGACGACTTCGACTCCGAGCCCGTCGAGGAAGTCGACGAAGCGGAACCGGTTGCCTTCGCGGACGACGACGCCGGCGCGCTGCTCGACGAGGAGCCGCGGCTGTCGTTCCGGTAGAAACCGGAACCCTTGAAGACAATGCCGACCGCCGAGAACACCTTCTTCAGGCGTCCCTCGCAGTTCGGGCACACGGTCAGAGCGTCATCGGTGAACTTCTGCACCGCCTCGAGGCCCTCGCCACATTCGGTGCACTGGTACTGATAGGTCGGCACTTGTCTTCCTCCTGGCACTCTCACTCGATGAGTGCTAACAATCCTCAATGGTAGCTGCTACGGGCAGCTGTTTGCAGTAACGTCTGTCACCTGCCTGAAGGGCAGCGGTCAGGGCTTGGCCGTCGTAGGGGCCGTCGGCCTGAGCGAAAAGCTGCCACATTATGTGGCGGAGGAGTCACACTGACGTATTCCGCTGAGCGAGCGAGCGCATGAATCGTCATTTTCTGGCCGCGACAGGATCGCGGTGAACCGTGCCGCGTGCGGCCATGATGGTCGGGCCGGTGTCAGCCGTGAACGCAGCGTCACCAGGGTCACGAGTGCCAGCACGGTCCCCACCAGCGGCACCACGAATCCGGTGCTCGCGCCGTGGGCGTCCGCCAGCCGTCCGGCGACCGTCACCGCCGCGGCCTGGCCGAGTGCGACCGCGCCCGTCAGCCAGGTGAACGCCTCGGTCCGGGCGGACGCCGGAACCAGCGCCTCGACGAGTGTGTATCCGCTGATCAGCGCGGGTGCGATGGAGAGTCCGACGAGCAGCCCGAGCCCGGCCAGCAGCGGCACGGAGTGCACGGCCCACAGTCCGGACGCGGTCAGGGTCAGCGCCGCGTACCCGGCGATCAGCCTGCGCCGTGGCCCGCTCTTCCAGGCGACGGCACCGCAGGCGATCCCGGCCAGCATGTTGCCGGCCGCGAAGATCCCGTACAGCAGGCCGTTCGCACCGGGCCGGCCGATCTCCTCGGCGAACGCGGTCAGCGAGACCTGCATGCCACCGAAGACGGCACCGATCCCGAGGAACGCCACCGCGAGCACGCGTACGCCCGGTACGGACAGGGCGGAGGTGTGCCGTTCGGAGTCGTCGGACGTGGTGGCGCGGACCGCGGGCTGGGTACCGCGCTGCGCCGCGAAGAGCAGGCCGCCCATCAGCGTCAGTGCGGCCTCCGCGATGAGTCCGGCCGCCGGATGCACCCCGGTGCACAGGGCGGTGGCGAGGACGGGTCCGATGACGAAGGTGAACTCGTCCGTCACCGACTCGAAGGCGGCGGCGGTCGACATCAGGGGCGAGGCCTTCCGTCCGGGTGCCGCGCCCAGCAGCGCCGCCCAGCGGGCCCGCACCATCGGGCCGATCTGCGGGACGGAGGCTCCCGTCGGCACCGCGGCCAGGAACAGCAGCCAGAGCGGTGCGTTCGCCAGTGCGAGTGCCGTCAGCGCCGACACGGACGCCGCGTGCACGAGGACTCCCGGCAGCAGTACGGCGCGCTGGCCGATGCGGTCGGCCAGCTTGCCGCTCTGCGGGGCGAACAGCGCCATGGAGACACCGGTGACAGCGGCGACGGCGCCCGCACTGCCGTACGAGCCGGTGGTGTGCTGAACCAGCAGGACGATGCCGATGGTCAGCATCGCGAAGGGCTGCCGTGCGGCGAAGCCCGGAAGGAGGAAGGTCCACGCACCGGGGATGCGCAGCAGTTGCCCGTAACCGGGGCGGTCGGAGACCGTGGACGCCACGGTCCATGCCTTTCTGCCGCCTGGTAGCCATGCTTCCGTGGCCGGTCCGCACCTGTGGGTGCCGGTCCCGGACGGGAGCTGCCGAGAGCTGTCCTCTTCGCGCGGAACTGCGGTAGATGCCGGGCGCTCGCAGCAGAGGCGGAGGACGCCACGACCGCCATACGGTCGCGCCAGCTCTGCGTCAGGCAGAGTTGGTCGATCCGGTGTTGACCGGATCTATCGATCTTTGTCGATCACGTTTCCTTCATGCTACAGGGCGGGATCCGGTGCATGCCTGCGATTGCGGGCATGCACACCTTCTCAGCCTCGGATCAGTGGTGCGTCCTGGTCCTGCCGGCTCCACCGGTGTCGCCGTCGGTCCCCAGCCATCCGGCCAGCTTGCCGCCCTCGCCGACCGCCCGCAGCCGGGCCTCGGCCGTGTCGCGCACCGGATCGGTTGCGACGACGAGCAGTTCGTCGCCCCGCCGCAGCATGGTCGACGGTCCGGGCACGAAGCTCTTCCCCTCCCGTACGACGAGGGTGACGGCCGCTCCGGCGGGCAGCCGCAGTTCGGCGATCTCCACGCCGTGCATCTTCGACTTCCCGGGGATCGCCACCGACAGCAGATGCCCGCGCAGCCGCTCCAGCGGCGCCGATTCGATGCCCAGGTCGGTGGCCTCGGAGGGATCCTCGGCGATCTTCAGGACCTTGGCCAGCCAGGGAAGGGTCGGCCCCTGGATCAGCGTGTAGACGACTACGAGTACGAAGACGATGTTGAAGACGTGGGTGGAGCCCTCGATCCCGTGCACCATGGGAATGGTCGCCAGGATGATGGGGACGGCGCCACGCAGCCCCGCCCACGACATGAAGGCCTTCTCCCGCCACGGCAACCGGAACGGGACCAGGGAGATGAAGACCTCCATGGGGCGCGCCACCAAGGTCAGTACCAGACCCACGATGATCGCGGACCAGAAGTCGTCGAGCAGGTCGTGCGGGGTGACCAGCAGCCCGAGCAGGACGAACATGCCGATCTGGGCCAGCCAGCCGAGTCCGTCGGCGAAGCCGCGGGTGGCGGGCCAGTGCGGCAGCTTGGCGTTGCCGAGGAGCATCGCGGCCAGATAGACGGCGAGGAAGCCACTGCCGTGGACCAGGGCGCCGGCCGCGTACGCGGACACGGCGATCGCCATCACCGCGATCGGGTAGAGACCGGACGCGGGCAGTGCCACATGACGCAGTCCGAACGAGCCGAGCCAGCCGACGGCGATGCCGACCGCCGCGCCGATCACCAGTTCCAGGGCGATCTCGCCGACCAGCAGGTACCAGCTGTCCACCGGCCCCTTGGTCGAGAAGGCCACCACCAGGATCACCACGGGGGCGTCGTTGAAGCCGGACTCGGCCTCCAGCACACCGGTGATCCGGGCGGGCAGCGGCACCTTGCGCAGCACGGAGAAGACCGCGGCGGCGTCCGTCGACGATACGACCGCGCCGATGATCAGCGACTGCCGCCAGTCCAGGCCGACCAGATAGTGCGCCCCGGCCGCGGTGACGCTCACGCTCACCGCGACGCCGACGACCGACAGTGTCGCGGCGGCGGGCAGTGCCGGCTTGATCTCTTTCCACTTCGTGCCGAGGCCGCCCTCGGCCAGGATCACGACAAGGGCGGCGTAGCCGAACACCTGGGTCAGTTCGGCGTTGTCGAACTTGATGTGGAGGATCCCGTCCTGCCCGATGGCGATCCCGATGCCGAGATACAGGAGCAGGCTGGGGAGCCCGCTGCGGGACGAGATGCGTACCGCCGCGACGGCGACGAGCAGGACGAGCGAGCAGACGAGCAGGAGTTCGTTGAGCGCGTGGACAGTCAGTGGCCGTTCCTTCCCTGCGTACGCCTGCCGAATGGCTCTCCGGCGGCCGGTACTTCGTTACCTTACCTAATCTTTAACGCTTTCTTGACGCGTTCGAGTGCTCATGTGATCGCTGCTCGATCCGATGGATCCCGATACCGCGTCGGACCCGCCTCGGTGCTGCGCCTATGGTTGCTCCTGCACTCCCAGGACCACCCTGCCCCTCGAAGGACAGCGATGCCCGCCAACACAACCGCCTCTTCCGGCTCTTCCGGTTCTGCCGGTGCGAAGACCGGCAAGAAGAAGGGGCGACGCGCCCGCCTGATCGTGATCGTCCTGGTGCTGGCGCTTGTCGCGGGTATCGGTTACGGCGCGTACTGGTCCGTAGCGACCGTGCGTGCCTCGTACCCGCAGACGAACGGGTCGGTCAAGATCGACGGTCTCTCCGCCAACGTCGACGTCAAGCGCGACAGCTACGGAATTCCGCAGATCTACGCGGACTCCGACACCGACCTGTTCCGCGCCCAGGGCTTCGTACAGGCTCAGGACCGCTTCTGGGAGATGGACGTCCGCCGTCATATGACGGCCGGCCGGCTCTCCGAGATGTTCGGCTCCGGGCAGGTAGACACGGACGCCTTCCTGCGGACGCTGGGCTGGCGCAAGGTCGCGCAGGAGGAGTACGACACCGTCCTGTCCGCGGACACCAAGAAGAACCTCCAGGCGTACGCGGACGGGGTGAACGCCTACCTCAAGGGGCGCGACGGCAAGGACATCTCCGTCGAGTACGCCGCGCTCGGCCTCACCAATGACTACAAGCCGACCAAGTGGACCCCGGTCGACTCGGTCGCCTGGCTGAAGGCGATGGCCTGGGACCTGCGCGGCAACATGCAGGAAGAGATCGACCGCTCGCTGATGACCAGCAGGCTCAGCAAGGAGCAGATCGAGGAGCTGTACCCCGCGTACCCGTACGACAAGCACCGGCCGATCGTCGACCAGGGTGCGATCTCGTCGGTCACCGGCGCGTTCGACCCGGCCGCGACGTCGTCCACCGGCGTCGGCGCGAACACCGTGCAGGGCGCCACCGAGGGCCTGAACACCCAGCTCTCCTCGCTCTCCGACACCCTCGACAAGATCCCCGCGCTGCTCGGCCCGAACGGGAACGGCATCGGATCCAACTCCTGGGTCGTCTCCGGCGACTACACGACCACCGGCAAGCCGCTGCTCGCCAACGACCCGCACCTCGCGCCGCAGCTGCCGTCGCTCTGGTACCAGATGGGGCTGCACTGCCGGCAGCTCTCGGCGACCTGCCGCTACGACACCGCCGGATACACCTTCTCCGGCATGCCCGGCGTGATAATCGGTCACAACCAGGACATCGCGTGGGGCTTCACCAACCTCGGCGCGGACGTCACCGACCTCTTCCTGGAGAAGGTCTCCGACGAGGGCTACCTGTACGACGGCCAGGTGAAGCCCTTCGTCACCCGCAAGGAGACCATCAAGGTCGCGGGCGGCGAGAGCCGGCACATCACCGTGCGGGAGACGAACAACGGTCCGCTGGTCTCCGACCGCAGCGGCGAGCTGGAGAAGGTCGGCCAGAAGGCCCCCGTCACCAACGCCGCGCCGGACCGCGGTGACGGTTACGCCGTGGCCCTGAAGTGGACCGCGCTGGAACCGGGTCACTCCATGGACGCCGTCTTCGAGCTCAACCGCGCCAAGGACTTCAAGACCTTCCGGGCCGCCGCCGAGCACTTCGAGGTCCCCTCGCAGAACCTCGTCTACGCCGACACCAAGGGCAACATCGGCTACCAGGCCCCGGGGAAGATCCCGGTCCGCAAGGCGGGCAACGGCACGATGCCGAGTCCCGGCTGGGCGTCGTCGTACGGCTGGGAGAAGAACCCGATCCCGTTCGACAAGCTGCCGTACGAGTACAACCCGAAGCGCGGCTACATCGTCACCGCCAACCAGGCCGTCATCGACGAGAAGAAGTACCCCTACCTGCTCACCAAGGACTGGGGCTACGGCACCCGCAGCCAGCGGATCAACGACCTCATCGAGTCGAAGATCAAGGGTGGCGGGAAGATCTCGACCGACGACATGCAGAAGATGCAGATGGACAACACCAGCGAGATCGCCGCGCTGCTGGTGCCCGAGCTGATGAAGATCAACGTCTCCGACAAGAGCGTCCGTGAGGCACAGAAGCTCCTGGAGGGCTGGGACTACACCCAGGAGCCCGACTCGGCGGCCGCCGCGTACTTCAACGCGGTCTGGCGCAACATCCTCAGGCTGGCCTTCGGCGACAAGCTGCCCAAGGAGCTGCGGGTCAAGGGCGAGTGCCTCACCGTCCTTCCGGCCGACAGCACGGGGCCGGTCGACGAGCAGGACAAGCCGGTACGCGAATGCGGCCAGCGCGACACGGACACGGCGCAGCCGGACGGCGGCGACCGCTGGTACCAGGTGGTCGCCAACCTCATGGACGACGAGAACAACGGCTGGTGGCAGTCGCCGAAGAACCGTAAGGACAAGGCGACCGAGACCCGTGACGAGCTCTTCGGCCGCGCCATGAAGGACGCCCGCTGGGAGCTGACCGCCAAGCTCGGCAAGGACATCTCCACCTGGAGCTGGGGCCGGCTGCACCAGCTGACCCTGAAGAATCAGACCCTCGGTACCGAAGGCCCCGATGTGCTCCAGCGGGCTCTCAACCGCGGCCCGTGGAACCTCGGCGGCGGCGAGGCCGCGGTCAACGCCTCCGGCTGGAACGCGGCGGGCGGCTACGAGGTCGTCTGGGTGCCGTCGATGCGGATGGTCGTCAACGTGGGGGACTGGGACAAGTCCCGCTGGATCAACCTCACCGGTGCCTCCGGGCATGCGTTCAGCGCGCACTACACCGATCAGACCGACAAGTGGGTCAACGGCGAACTGCTCGACTGGTCCTTCGGGACGAATGCGGTGGCGAAGGCGACGAAGGACACGTTGACGCTCAAGCCGTCCCAGTAGGACGGCGGGCCCGGGGCGGTTCCGGCCGGGCTCAGACGGTGAAGCGCCGCGCTCCGGCCGGTGTCACCACGGCGTCCACGGGGTGGTCGTGCGGTTCCACGGGAACCTGCGCGACCACCTCGTTGTCGTAGAGCAGGACGACCAGCGCCGGATGCGCCCCGGCCGCCGCGAGCCGGGCCAGTACCCGGTCGTACGAACCTCCGCCGCGGCCGAGCCGCATCCCGCGCCCGTCCACCGCGAGGCCCGGCAGCAGGACCACGTCCGCGTCCAGGACGGCGTCCGGCCCGAGCCGCGGACCGTCCGGCTCCAGCAGCCCGCGGGCCGCCGGTACGAGGCCGTCGCCGTCCTCGTACGCGGCCCAGTCCAGATCGTTGTCCGGGAGGAGCACCGGCAGCAGCACCCGTACCCCCCGCGCGCGCAGCGCATCCAGCAGTGCACGGGTGCCCGGCTCGCGCCCCACCGAGACATAGGCGGCGACGGTGCGGGCCTCGGCCAGCTCCGGAAGATCTACTGCGCCACGGGACAGAACCATCGCGGCGTCGTCCACGTCTTCCCTGCTCAGGAGGGATCGCGCGGCAAGCAGGTCACGCCGCAGGGAGGCCTTTTGGGGCATGTCGGTGTTCAACGGGCACCTGTGAATCTCTTGTATGTGCATATATGAGTACAAAGTTAACCGGATGCTCATCTTCCGCCCATGGGCACCGGTTATCGTTGCCCGCATGACTCAGTCGCACCCCAGGATCAGCAAGGCTGTCATTCCGGCCGCAGGGCTTGGTACCCGCTTTCTGCCGGCCACCAAAGCCACTCCCAAGGAGATGCTGCCTGTCGTCGACAAGCCCGCGATCCAGTACGTCGTCGAAGAAGCGGTGGCGGCCGGCCTCTCCGACGTACTCATGATCACAGGCCGCAACAAGCGCCCCCTCGAGGACCACTTCGACCGCAACTACGAACTTGAGTCCGCGCTCACCCGCAAGGGAGACGCAGACCGGCTCCGGAAGGTGCAGGAGTCGAGTGACCTCGCCACCATGCACTACGTCCGCCAGGGCGACCCGCGCGGCCTCGGCCACGCCGTGCTGTGCGCCGCACCGCACGTCGGCGACCAGCCGTTCGCGGTCCTCCTCGGTGACGACCTGATCGACCCGCGCGACCCGCTGCTCGCCCGCATGGTCGAGGTCCAGGAGCGCGAGGGCGGCAGCGTCGTCGCGCTGATGGAGGTCGAGCCGGAGCAGATCCATCTGTACGGCTGCGCGGCCGTCGAGGCCACCACGGACGGCGATGTCGTCAGGGTCTCCGGGCTGGTCGAGAAGCCCGATCCGGCGGACGCGCCCAGCAACCTCGCGATCATCGGACGCTATGTCCTCGACCCCGCCGTCTTCGACATACTGCGCAGGACCGAGCCGGGCCGCGGCGGCGAGATCCAGCTCACCGACGCCCTGCAGCTGCTCGCCGAGGACGAGAAGATCGGTGGCCCCGTGCACGGTGTCGTCTTCAAGGGCCGCCGCTATGACACCGGCGACAGGAGCGACTATCTCCGCGCCATTGTCAGACTCGCGTGCGAACGTGAGGACCTGGGCCCGGACTTCCGGAGCTGGCTCCGCAGTTTCGTCACCGAGGAGATGTAAGCACTTGAGCAGCCCGATCTGGTCGGTGGACGAGCACCTGGAGGACATCCTCGCCGCGGTGCGGCCGCTCGAACCCATCGAGCTCCAACTGCCCGAGGCCCAGGGCTGCGTCCTCGTCGAGGACGTCATGGTGGAGATCGCCCTGCCGCCCTTCGACAACAGCTCGATGGACGGTTACGCGGTTCGCACCGCCGATCTCGAGGGCGCAAGCGAGGAGTTCCCCGCGGTGCTCACGGTCATCGGTGACGTCGCGGCGGGCAGCGACGGACTCTCCGGCGACCAGACCGTCGGCCCCGGCGAGGCCGCCCGCATCATGACCGGCGCCCCGCTGCCGGCCGGTGCGGAGGCCGTCGTGCCGGTCGAGTGGACCGACGGCGGTACGGGCGGCGGCCCGGCGGACACCATGCGCGCCCACAGCCGCGCCCCGCAGGACGCGGGCGGCGAGGTCCGCGTCCACCGCCCCGTCGCGGCTCGCGCCCATGTCCGGGCCCGCGGCAGCGATGTGCAGCCCGGCGATCTGGCCCTGCGGGCCGGTTCGGTCATCGGGCCGCCGCAGATCGGGCTGCTCGCCGCGATCGGCCGCTCCACCGTGAAGGTGCGGCCCCGGCCGCGTGTCGTCGTCATCTCCACCGGCAGCGAACTGGTGCAACCCGGTGAGGAACTGACCGGCGGCCAGATCTACGACTCGAACAGCTTCGCGCTGACTGCTGCCGCGCGCGACGCGGGAGCCATCTCCTACCGGGTCGGCGCCGTCACCGACGACGCCGACATGCTCCGCGCCACGATCGAGGACCAGCTGATCCGCGCCGACATCGTCGTCACCACGGGCGGCGTCAGCGTCGGCGCGTACGACGTGGTCAAGGAGGCCCTGTCCGCCGTCGGCGACGCGGACGAGCCGGGCAGCGGCATCGAGTTCCGCAAGCTCGCCATGCAGCCGGGCAAGCCGCAGGGCTTCGGCTCGATCGGCCCCGAGCACACCCCGCTGCTGGCTCTGCCGGGCAACCCCGTCTCGTCGTACGTCTCGTTCGAGCTGTTCGTACGGCCCGCGATCCGCACGCTGATGGGTCTCAAAGACGTGACCCGCCCGACGGTCCGCGCCACGCTGAAGACCGACAGCACACTCAGCTCGCCGTCCGGCAAGCGCCAGTTCCTGCGCGGCACGTACGACGCCGAGGAGGGCACCGTCACCCCCGTCGGCGGCTCCGGATCGCATCTGATCGCCGCCCTCGCCCAGGCGGACGCGCTGATCGTGCTGCCCGAGGACGTCACCTCCGCGGAGCCCGGCACGGTCACCGAGGTGATCCTGCTCCGCTGAACGCGACCCGGTGGCGGTACGGTGTCTGCCGCTGTGCCTTACCGGGGGACACCCCCCGGACCCCCGACCGCACTCCGGTGCGGGCCGAGCGGGCAACCGGCGCCCTACCGCTAGGCGGAGTCCAGTGAGTACGCAGAACAGGCTGACGCATCTCGACGAGGCGGGTGCGGCCCGGATGGTCGACGTGTCCGAGAAGGACGTCACCGCGCGCGTCGCCCGCGCCAGCGGCCGGGTCCTCGTCTCACCGCGCGTCGTCGAACTGCTCCGTGGCGAGGGGGTTCCCAAGGGCGACGCCCTCGCCACCGCCCGTATCGCCGGGATCATGGGCGCCAAGCGCACCCCCGAGCTGATCCCGCTCTGCCACCCGCTCGCCGTCTCCGGCGTGAAGGTCGACCTGAGCGTCGCCGACGACGCGGTGGAGATCCTCGCCACGGTGAAGACGACGGACCGCACCGGTGTCGAGATGGAGGCCCTGACGGCCGTCTCGGTCGCCGCACTCACCGTGATCGACATGATCAAGGCGGTCGACAAGAGCGCGGTCATCACGGACGTCCGGGTCGAGTCGAAGTCCGGCGGGAAGTCCGGCGACTACCGGCGCTCCGTGCCGAAGGGAGCGGACGCATGACGGCGCCCGAAGGTGTGGCGTCCGGCGGCGAGCATGCGGTGGCGCTCCCGGAGCCGCACGCACAGGGCGCGCCCCTCGACGGTGCGCCGCCCGCCCCCCGTACCGCGCTCGTCGTGACCGCGTCGAACCGCGCCTCGGCCG
This sequence comes from Streptomyces sp. NBC_01717, assembly GCF_036248255.1. NCBI lineage: Bacteria > Bacillati > Actinomycetota > Actinomycetes > Kitasatosporales > Streptomycetaceae > Streptomyces > Streptomyces sp. NBC_01717. Next base: position 5,487,227 of record NZ_CP109178.1, read on the forward strand.
GTGTCTACGCCGACCGGGGCGGCCCCCTGATCGTCGAGGCGCTCGCCGGGCTCGGCTTCGCCGTCGACGGGCCGCAGGTCGTCCCCGACGGTGACCCCGTCGAGGAGGCCCTGCGGGCCGGGGTGGCCGCCGCGTACGACGTCATCGTCACCACCGGCGGTACGGGCATCTCGCCGACCGACCGCACCCCCGACGCCACCCGCCGCGTCCTCGACCACGAGATCCCCGGCATCCCCGAGGCGATCCGAGCCGAGGGCCGCGACAAGGTCCCCACGGCCGCGCTCTCCCGCGGCCTCGCCGGAGTCGCCGTCCGCACCCTCATCGTGAATCTGCCGGGCTCCACCGGCGGGGTGCGCGACGGCCTCGCCGTCCTCGAACGCCTTCTGGTGCACGCCGTCGATCAGCTCCGCGGCGGCGACCACCCCCGACCCGGGAGCCCGAGCTGAACGTCCCGACCTGGCCGGTGATCCTGACGGACGGCGCGATCGCCCTCCGGCCGATAAAGCTGCGCGACCAGCGCGAGTGGCGGGAGGTCAACCGGCGCAACCGCGACTGGCTCCGCCCCTGGGAGGCGACCGTCCCACCGCCCGGCCCGGGCGGTCCGGTGGCCCGGCGCCCCACCTACCGTCAGATGGTCCGCCATCTGCGCTCCGAGGCGAACGCCGGCCGGATGCTGCCCTTCGCCATCGAGTACGAGGGGCGTCTGGTAGGGCAGTTGACGGTCGCCGGGATCACCTGGGGATCGATGTGCTCGGGCCATATCGGCTACTGGGTGGACCAGGACGTGGCGGGTCGCGGTGTCATGCCGACCGCGGTCGCTCTCGCCGTCGATCACTGCTTCCGGTCCGTCGGACTGCACCGCATCGAGGTGTGCATTCGGCCCGAGAACGGGCCCAGCCGAAGAGTCGTGGAGAAACTCGGATTCCGCGAGGAAGGGCTGCGTCCACGTTATCTCCACATCGACGGCGCCTGGCGGGACCATCTGATCTTCGCGCTCACCGCGGAGGAGGTGCCCGACGGGCTGCTCCGGCGCTGGCACCAGGCACGACCCGGAACGCCGCGCTAAATAAAATGAATGTTCGAAATTGATCGCTGCGTGACTGCTAACGAACGTGCAAACGCCGACTGTTGATCCGAACAATCACAAAAAAAGTCCGTGATATCAGCCAGATCGTGCGACACACCGGGCCAATTGGCGGATGCCCCCGTGCAAACCCCTCTACGGTGTGAGACGTGAGCAGCAGCGGCCTCATCTATGCAGTCATCGTCGGGGCCTGGGCCGCCTACTTGGTGCCGATGTGGCTCCGCAGGCAGGACGAGCTCAATGAAGCCCGCCCGACGGAACGCTTCAGCACCGCCATCCGGCTGCTGTCCGGACGGGCGGCGATGGAGCGCCGGTACGCCAAGGAACTGCGGGAGCGCGCCACCGAGGAGGCGGCGCCCGACGCCGAGCCGGACGTGGACACGGATCGAGTGGATTCCGTGGACGTCCGGGCCTTCGCCGCGCCTCCGGCGCACACCGAAGCCCGTGTGCACGACCCGGTGCGCGCACCGGAGCGTGCGGCTTCCACGGCGCAGGCGTCCCAGGAGCGGCAGGCCCAGCAGGGATCGGCGCACGCATCCGTGCCCGTACCCGCGCGGCGCGCGCGCCCCGTTGGGATCGATGCGGAGCGCGCCCGGCGTGCCCAGCGCTCGCAGGTGCTGGCGCGCCGTCGGCGCACCACCTCGGTCCTCTTCCTCGCCTTCACCCTCGGCGCGGTCGTCGCGGCGGTCGGCGGCCTCCACTTCCTGTGGGCGCCCGCGGTGCCTGCCGTGCTGCTGAGCACGTACATCGTGCATCTGCGCGCCCAGGAACGACGCAGGTTCGCCTTCACCATGGACCGGCGCAGGGCGGAGGTGGCGGCGCAGCACCTGCGCGAGAACCGCCACCGCAGGCACCAGCCCGCGGCGACGGCCCCCGCCGAGCCCGACGAGGAGCCCGAAGCGCGCCACCCCGAGCCCGAGCCCGCCCCCACTGTCTCCCCGCAGGAAGCGGGCCGCCGCGCGCTGGTCGAGCAGACGGACCACGCGGAGTGGGTCGACCAGCAGCGCGAACGCGGTCGGGCCCAGGGCGACAGCTGGGAGCCCGTCCCGGTCCCGCTGCCGACCTACGTCACCGCGCCCGTGGCCCCGCGCGCCACGGGCGGCGTCGAGGTCGGCAACCCGGAGACCTGGAGCGCGGCCCGCTCCAGCACCGCCGAACCGGCACAGCCAGGCACCACGACCCCCACCGCACCCCCCGTGGACCCGGCCCCGCGCCAGCGCACCAACCAGTCCCGCCGCACCCGCGACCGCGGCCGGACCCCGCTCTTCGACCAGTACGAGGACGGCGACCGGCCCCGCGCCGCCAACGAGTGAGAGCGGCTGCCACGCCGACCAGGCTGACCAGCGGGGGAGCGGATTTCCGAGCACCGCTCCGAGGATGCTAGAGTTTCACTCGTTGCAAGGGCCTGTGGCGCAGTCTGGTAGCGCACCTCGTTCGCATCGAGGGGGTCTGGGGTTCAAATCCCCACAGGTCCACCGCAGCTCAGAGCCCCTGCCGGGGAAACCCGGTAGGGGCTCTTTGGCGTCGTACAGCAGCGAAGTACAGCAACCGCGTCTGAGCCTGTGCACCGAGGCGGACCGTCGCAGCAGCCGACCGCGCGGCGAAGGCTCGGTCGAAGTTCCGCGGCTCGATCGGGGTTCCGTGATGGGGCCAGATCCTGTAGTTGCCACACAGAAGGAGCCCCTGGCCGGCGGTGACACCGGCCAGGGGCTCCTTCAGGTGATCTGCCTACGTCAGCCGTCGGACTCCGGTGACGGGATGTAGGCGCCCGGCACGTCCTTCGGCTCGAAGATCTTGTCCTCGCCGGGGTACGGCTTCTTCCACTCGTGCGTCTGGTACCACGTGAAGTGGTTCATCTGCGCGGGATTCGCGAAGTCGGGCTTGGCGTCGGGCCCGGTCAGCCGCTGCTTCGACTTCCAGTCGTCCCACTTCGCCGCGAGTGCCTGCTTGTCCGCCGGTACCTTCGCCGACGGCGCGGGTGCCGCACCGGGGTTCTGCGGCGCCGGGGTGTCCAGGCCGCAGGAAGGCGGGGTCGCCAGACCCGCGGTCAGCGAGGTCCGGTTGGGCAGCGCCTTGAACGGTGTGAAGTCCGCCTTCTTGGTGAACGCCCCACGCATCGGGCTGGCCGCGCTGTCCTTCTGGTTCATCGGGTGGATCCCGAGGATCTGCTCGATGGTCCGGATCATCGTGATCTGCGAGTAGTAGCGGCTGTCGACGGCGTCGTGCTGGGCCCAGGGGCTGATGATCTGGATCGGGGCACGGTGGCCGTCGACGTGGTCGAGGCCGGCCTGGGAGTCGTCCTCGACAACGAAGATCGCCGAGTCCTTCCAGTACTTGCTGTGCGAGATCGTGTCGACCATCCTGCCCACCGCGAGGTCGTTGTCCGCGACCTGAGCGGCCGCGTTCGCCGGACCCCCGGTGTGGTCGCTGGAGAGCCAGAACATGTTCAGGTTCGCCGGCCCGTTCTTCTCGAAGTCCTGCTGCCAGATCTCGGACCGGTAGATGTCCGGGACGCTGGTGTCGAACTTCGGGAAGCCGGGCACCGACACGTCGTTGAGCGACGGGATCGGCGAGGACGAGTTCAGCGGGTAGGCGGTGTCCTGCCCGGTCGACGCCATGTTCTTGGAGTCGCAGTACAGGTTCTGCCAGCTCGCGCCCGACGGCTTGGTCAGGAACTGCTGGAACTCACCGAAGTCCCGCACGGACTTGCCTGCCGCCTGCGCACCGGTCCAGATGAAGCCGGTCCGCTGGTGGCCGAGAGCGTCGTCCTCGGTGTCGTAGCTGCGTGCGTACTCACCGGCCGAGGACTCGGTGTACTCCGGGTTGTCGGCCTGCATCAGCCAGTTGTGTCCCTCGGCGGAGTTCGTGCCGATGTCGTACGTGTTGTCGTACAGCCCGAACTGCTTGGCCAGCGCGTGCTGGTTCGGCGTCACGTTCTCGCCGAACTGCGCCAGTGACGTGTCGCCGTTGCCCTGCGGGATGTCACCGAAGAGCTGGTCGTAGGTCCGGTTCTCCTTGACGAGCAGGAAGACGTGCTTGATCGTCGAGGGGTCGCCGAGCCGCTCCGGGACCGGCACCGGCTTCGCGTGGCCCTTTCCCTTGCCCTTGGCCAGCGTGACCGCGCCGTGGTTCCAGCCGTTCTGCTTGAAGACCTTGGCCGTCTCGGACTTGATGACGTGGTCGTTCGGCAGCGTGAACCGCTGCACGCTCGACGTCGTGTCGTGGGTGCCGTGCCCGGCGCTGTTGGTGGGGCGGCGGGCGTCGATACCACGGGTGTTGGAGACCACGACCTCGTTGCCGACGGTGGCGATCTCCGCGGGGAAGTAGTCCGTCGGGAGCAGACCGACGTAGCTGACCGGCTCCTGCGGGGTCGTGTACCGGTAGACGGCGACCGCGTTGGCGCGGCCGAGTGTCACCAGCAGGTGACCGTCGTCGGTGAGTGTCACCGCGTCGGGCTCGTAGCCCACCGACGCCTCCGGCCACGGCTGGGTGGCGACGGTCTGCACGACCTTGTTCCTGGCGGTGTCGATGACCGACACGTCGTTGGTGGCGGTGTTGGTGACGAACAGCGCCCCGTGCTTGGCGTACAGGGCGGTCGGGTGCAGACCGACGTCGATGCTCGCGACGGCGGCGGCGGGGTTCGCCAGGTCGATGACGCTGACCGTGCCGGTGGTGGTGGCGGCGGTCACCGGGCTGGCCGGCACCTGGGTGTTGTAGGAGTTGATAGTGGTGTCGCCGGGCTTCGCCGGACGCCCGCCCTCGTTGCTGACGTAGAGCTTGGAGCCGACCACGGTCATGTCGCGCGGGGCGTTGCCCACGGCCCAGCTCTGCTTGATGGCCCCGGTCGCCGCGTCGATGGCGACGACCCGGTTCTGGCCGTTGACCGCGGAGTACACCGTGGAGCCGTCGGACGAGAACACCGCCTCGCCGACCAGCGCGTGCTTGGGCCCGTCCGCCGGGATGTTGACAGACGTCGGGTTGGCGACGCTGCCGTCCGGGTTCACGGTGAACTTGGTGTAGCCGTCGGTCTGGCCCAGCCACAGTTGCGAACCGTCGGGCGAGTACGTGGGGCCTTCCTGGCCCACGGAGTTGTTGCCGATGCGCGGGCTCGACGACGCGGCGTTGCCGACGAGTTGCTGCACCTGCCAGCTCTTCAGGTCGACGATGGACAGCGCACTGCCACCGTCGGTGACCGAGGCCGCGAGGTGGGTGCCGTCCGGGCTGACCGAGGACGACATGATCTTGCCGTTGTTCACGACGAGACGGTCGCCGTACGGGGCGATGTACTGGTCGCTGGAGATGACCTGGCCCTGATCGGTGGTCTGGCCGACCTGGTCGGTGCCGAACTGGTGCGTCTGGGCAAAAGCGGTGCCGGCGGCGGCGACGACGAGAGCGGTGATGCCTGCCGTTGCCAGAGGTATCCGGCGGCCGATGCGTCTACCGAGAAAGCCGGAATGCTCCTTCTCGACACGCCTGCGGCGTGTTACCTGCATGGAGTTATCCCTTCAGGGTGGTGGACAGCAGTTCGACGTTGCCGTCGAATTGCCAGAGCGGATTCGGTGCGTCTCCGATCGGGGTGCGGACCAGGAAGTAGCCGTTCACTTCCTTCGGTCCGTCGCCGTCGGCCATGAACCGCCCGTCTGCGGTGACGTCGAGCTGGTAGATGGCCGTCCCTGCGGCCTCGACGTCGGGGAGATGCCAGGAGACGACGCAGCGCCAGTCGTTGCCCGGCCCCTGGCCGGCGACTTGGCCGCCGCCCTTGGTGCACGCCGCCGTGGCCTTCAGCTGCGCTTCGGTGACGTCGGGGCGGTTGAGCTGCTCGGTCTGGATGCGGTAGAGGTGGGCGAATGCCGTGGCGACCGACCGCTGCACCTTGTCCTGCTCGATTCCGGAACCCAGGGACGGGGTCGTCCCGGCGACGACCGCGACCGTGACGGCGCCCAGTCCGACCAGCGGCAGGAGCCCGGTGGTGATCGCGCGGCGTCCGGAGCCGTCGTAGGCCGGGTTGGTGAAATCGCGTCGCAGGAAGATCAGGTAGGCCAGCGTGGTCGCGGTCACGGCCCACGCCAGGCTGACCACGATGCCGATCAGGAGCGGACCGAGCTGTGCCGGGCTGGTGAACAGGCCGTTCCAGGCGATGAAGGCGTAGCCGGGGAGGGCGAGGCGTACGGCAACGGGCAGCGGCAGCATCTGGGCGAGCTGCATCGCGAGAGCGACGAGCGCGGGCAGCAGCAGTCCCATCGGGGACCGCCCCAGCGTCACGGACCCGAGCAGTCCGATCGCGGCGAGGGCCAGGGTCGGGGCGAGTACGCAGACCCAGGCGAGCAGGACCTTGCCGGCGGCGTCCGCCGACGTCAGCAGGTGGCCGTCGAGGCCGACCAGCGGCTGGTTGCCGACCGCCACGACCCCGCCGGCCGCACTGGAACAGGCCAGCCCGGCCACGAGCAGCAGGATGACGGTGAGACTGGCCAGCGCCTTCGCTGCGAAGATCCGTCGAGGTGACCGGACCGCCACGAGCAGGTGGCGCCAGGTGCCGAGCCGGTCCTCTGAGGCGAATACGTCGCCGGCGACCAAGGAGGTCAGCAGCGGGAGCGCCCAGGTGCCCGCGAAACCGAGCATCACCAGCGGTCCGGCCCACCCCGTGGCGTGCATCCAGCGACCGAAGAGGGTGTCGACGGGGAGCGTGCTCTGCTGGCTCACGGCGGCGACGAAGAGCGCCGGCACGATCCAGCAGGCGAGGACCAGCAAGCGGATCCGCCACTGGGAGACCAGCTTGACCAGCTCGAAGCGGTAGCCGCGCGGAACCGAGACGCGGTGGGCACTGGCAACGTTGTCGTGGGTGAGGGTCGCGGTCATCGGCCGGCCTCCTGCTGCTCGGTGAGGGCGAGGAACGCTGCTTCGAGCGGCGACACCACGGGTGCGAGCTCGCGCAACGCGAGGCCCGCGTGGACGAGTTGCACCACCAGTTCGTCGAGGGCCGGCACCAGGGCGCGCACGACGAGTACCTCGGCGTCGTTCCGTGCCCCGGTGTCGTCGACGACCCGGATCCCGGCCGTGTCGGCAGCCAGCCGGCGGGCGGCCTGCGGGTCGGAGGTGAGCAGCCGGTAGTCGAGTTCACGGTTCTCCGCGGCCAGCTTGCTCAGCGGGCCGGAGAAGACGACCCGCCCGGTGGCGAGGATGGTGACCTCGGAGCACAGTGCCTCGAGGTCGTCCATGCGGTGGCTCGAGAGCACGACGCCGGTTCCGTCCGACGCGAGCCGGTTGAGGACACCGTGGACCTGTTTCTTTCCGGCCGGGTCGAGGCCGTTGGAAGGTTCGTCGAGCACGAGCAGCCGGGGCTTGGTGAGCAGGGCGGCGGCGAGGCCGAGTCGCTGACGCATGCCGAGGGAGAAGCCGCGGGTACGGTCGTCGGCGACATCGGTGAGCCCGACCTGGTCGAGCACGTCGTCGATCCCCGTCGTCCGCGCGTCGCGGCCGCGCAGAGCGGCCAGCGCGGCAAGGTTCTGCCGCGCGGTGAGTGAGGGGTAGAGACCGGGCCCGTCCACGAAGCCGGCGACACCGTCGGGAGCGGCGAGCGCCCGCCCGACCGGCGTACCCAGGATCTCGAGGCGACCGCTGTCGGCGACGGCCAGGCCCAGCAGGAGGCCGAGCAGCGTCGTCTTGCCGGCGCCGTTCGGTCCGACCAAGCCGTGGATCTGCCCCTGCGCCACATCCAGATCGATGCCGTCGAGTGCGACGACATCGCCGAAACACTTGGTGATCCCGCGAGCCCGGGCTGCGAGGAGTGTGTCCATGAGTTCCTTCTTTCGAAAGCCTCAAGGAATTTAGGGGGCGCATACAACGCAGGCGGGGGCGGCTGGTTGAACGTTGATGGAACGGGAGGTGGTCGGCATCCGCCGCGCCGATTGCCATCGGTCCGCAATGCGCGGTTCGTCACGGCCACCGCCGTCCGGGCTCCCGGCCTGATCGGTCGCGGGGAGAACAGTGGTCCGTACAACGGTCGAACTCCGCGTCGCCTAGGCTGTTTTCGATCGTCCCGCCCATCGGGTGCTCCCCTCGCGGCAGGACGAGCCGCAGTTTCCTGCCCGCGTTTCCCGTACGGAGGAGCGTCCTGTGACGGCCGGCCCGCTCAACCCCCAGATCGACACCAGCAAACCCCATCCGGCGCGCGTCTACGACTGGCTGCTCGGCGGCAAGGACAATTACCCGGTCGATCAGGCGGTCGGGGAGAAGCTGCCCCCGGAGGCGCGGGCCAATGCGGCTCGGAACCGGGCCTTCATGCACCGGGCCTCCGCCTGGCTGGCGCACCGGGGTGTCGATCAGTTCCTCGACGTCGGGACCGGCATTCCCACCTCGCCGAACCTGCACCAGATCGTCCAGGCGATCACGCCCACGGCCCGCATCGTCTACGCGGACAACGACCCCATCGTGCTGCGTCATGCGGAGGCGCTGCTCGTCAGCAGCCCCGAGGGTGCCACCGACTACATCCACGCGGATGTCCGGCAGCCGCAGCTGATCCTCGACCGAGCCCGTGAACTGCTGGACTTCGACAGGCCCATTGCCCTGTCGCTGATCGCGCTCATGCACTTCCTGCCCGACGAGCAGGACCCGTACGGCATCACCCGCACCCTGGTGGACGCCCTGCCGTCGGGCAGCTATCTGGTCCTGTCGCACGGTACGGCCGACCAGCATCCGGAGCTGCGCGTCGAGACCGAGGCGGCGTACAAGAAGGGCGCCATCGCGCTGCGGATGCGCACGCGCAGTGAGGTCGAGCCGTTCTTCGACGGTCTGGATCTCATTGCGCCCGGGCTGGTGCCGGCCGCGGAGTGGTACCAGGAGGAGCCGGCTCCGGAGAACGAACGGAGCGGTTTCTATGTGGGTGTCGCGCGCGTGAAGTGAGCGGGGCAGGTGGTGCCGACGCTCTCCGGCACCGCTTCGTGATCCTGTGTCATGTGCCGATCGGAGGCGGAGGGCGCGCTCCAGCCGGACGCGCCCGGACCGCCTTCTCGGCGCGGCTGCACAGCAGTTCGCCGTGGCTGCTCGCCGGTTGCGGACGCCGAGGCCATGCACCGGCTGATCCCGCAATCCGCGCTCGTCGTCGTCGACCGCGCCGGGCACCTGCCGAACCTGGAGCGGCCGGAGCGGTTCGACGCAGCGCTGCTCGGGTTCCTCGGAAGGCTCTGGACCAGGACAGAGGCCTGGATCAGGACTCCTGGAGCGGTTTGGCGAAGCAGAGGCTGCTCTCGTACGTGCGGTAGTAGCCGAACTTCTCGCACGGGGTGTAGCCGCTGGAGGTGTACAGCGCGATCGCCTCCGGCTGCTGGTTGCCGGTCTCCAGCACCATCCGGATGCGGCCCGCTGCCCGTGCGTCCGCTTCGAGGGCGGCGAGGATACGGCGGGCCAGACCCTGCCCGCGGCCCTCCCGGGTCACGAACATCCGCTTGAGCTCGGCGTCCCCGTCCGAGTAGCCCTCGTCGTTCCGGTCCTGCGCACGCCAGCCGCCGGTGGCGACCGGTGCGCCCGACTCGTCGTAGGCGAGCAGATACAGGCCGTTCGGCGGCCGGAACATCGACGGGTCGAGCGGTGTGACATCGCCCTCGTCCCCGTAGCGCTCGGCGTACTCGAGCTGCACCTCGTCGTTGAGTTTGACGGCGTCGGGGTGGTCGAAGGACCGCGGATGGATATACATGCGAAATATGGTACATGTATGCGGCATCCGTTAATCGGTATGGTGCCGGGATGCTCACCGTGACCACTGTAAATGTGAACGGGCTCCGCGCCGCCGCGAAGAAGGGCTTCACCGAGTGGCTGGCGCAGACCGACGCCGATGTGATCTGCCTGCAGGAGGTGCGGGCCGAGCCGCAGCAGCTCGCCGCCGAGGTGCGTGAGCCCGACGGCTGGCACACCGTGCACGCACCTGCCGCCGCCAAGGGGCGGGCCGGGGTCTCGCTCTACACGCGCCGGGCGCCGGAGCGGGTGCAGATCGGGTTCGGCGGGTTCGGGGACGCCGGGAGCGAGGAGTTCGTCGGCAGCGGCCGGTACGTCGAGGTCGACCTGCCCGGTGTGACGGTGGCGAGCCTGTACCTGCCCTCCGGTGAGGTCGGCACGGAGCGGCAGGACGAGAAGGAGCGCTTCATGGGCGCCTTCCTTTCATACCTCAAGGGACTCAAGGTGCGGGCTGCGGCCGACGGCCGCGAGGTGCTGGTGTGCGGTGACTGGAACATCGCCCACCAGGAGGCCGACCTGAAGAACTGGAAGGGCAACAAGAAGAACTCCGGCTTCCTGCCGGAGGAGCGGGAGTGGCTGACCCGGGTCTTCGACGAGGCCGTATACGTCGATGTGGTGCGGTGGCTCCACCCCGACGAGGAGGGGCCGTACTCCTGGTGGTCCTACCGGGGGCGGGCCTTCGACAACGACACGGGCTGGCGCATCGACTACCAGGTGGCCACGCCCGGTCTCGCCGGGCGTGCGGTGAAGGCATGGGTCGAGCGGGCCGCCACGCATGCCGAGCGGTGGAGCGACCACGCGCCGGTGACGGCCGTCTTCAACCTGTGAGGGTGCGGCGGTAGCTGCTGCCGTCCTTGGGGCGGGTCAGCAGGCCCGCCACCACCAGATAGCGGCGCAGCGCCGAGTAGTCGTCGTGCACCGTCAGCAGAGCCTCGTTGACCTCGCGCTCGCTGTACGTGCGGTCCGGCGCGAACAGCGTCCGGGCGAGGTGGACGAGCAGCTGTTCGCGGCGGGCCGGCTTGCGGGGGATCGCGGTCAGTCGACCGTGGGAGAACAGGGCGGCTACCCCGTGCGAACTGCTCGGATCGTTGTCAGGCATGAGCGGAAGCCTGGCGCACCGGGCAGGTGCGGGCAACGCAATTTCGGGCGACGACTCCGAGGGCTACGTCTCCGGCTCCGAGGGCTTTGGCCGGGTGTCGTCGTCGCGGCGCAGCCTGCGGTCGAAGGCCATCGAGAGTTCCGCGTCCACCACCGCGCGGGCGAGCGGGCGGAGTTGGGCCGGTTCGGCCTCGGTGGAGTGGGCCCGCATCACCCCGACGAAGAGTTCGGCGAGCGCGTCCGCGTGTTCGCGGACCCGGCGGCCCGCCGAGAGAACTGTGGAGAGCGGCACCCCTTCCCGTACCAGCTCAGCCGACACCTCCAGGAGGCGGCGGCTGATGTGCACGATCTCGTCGCCGTCGGTGGCGAGATAGCCGAGGTCCAGGGCGGCGGCGAGGTTCTCCGGGGTGACCTCGCCCTCGAAGTAGTCCGCGAGCTGTTCGGGCGTGAGGCGGACCGGGGTCTCCTCGGTCGGTTCGCCCAGCCCCAGCACCTCGGCGACATCTCGGCCGCTCTCGAACGTCCGGGCCAGATCCGCGATTCCGGTGAGGGTGTGGCCGCGCTCCAGCAGGCCGGCGATCGTCCGCAGTCGCGCCAGGTGATGGTCGTCGTACCAGGCGATGCGTCCCTCCCGGCGCGGTGGCGCGATCAGTCCGCGCTCCCGGTAGAAGCGCACGGTCCGTACGGGGATGCCGGCCTCTCTGGCCAGCTCCTCCATGCGGTATTCGCGGTGCTCGCGTCCTTCAGCCACAACGGCACCCTATGTTGTACCGTCGGTAACTTTCCCTTGCCCGACCCCTACCCATCGGTACGGAGCTGCTCTACTCTCCCCACAATGCCAGTGATTGCTGGCAGAGTCGTGTGACGTACCGCGGGAGGCGGCAGCATGGCCCAGCACGAGCATGTACGAGTGGCGGTGATCGGATCCGGATTCGGGGGCCTGGGGGCCGCGGTCCGGCTGCGCCGCGAAGGCATCACCGACTTCGTCGTCCTGGAACGCGCCGACTCCGTCGGTGGCACCTGGCGCGACAACAGCTATCCGGGCTGTGCCTGCGACGTACCGTCCCACCTCTACTCGTTCTCGTTCGCCCCCAACCCGGAGTGGCCGCGCACCTTCTCCGGGCAGGAACACATCCGCGCCTACCTGGAGCGCGTCGCCGACACCTTCGGGCTGCGTCCGCACATCAGGCTGGGTCACGAAGTGACGATGATGCGGTGGGACAACGACGAGCTGAACTGGACGATCGAGTCCGCGAACGGGACCACGATCGTCGCCGATGTCGTCGTCTCCGCGACCGGCCCGCTCTCCGACCCCAAGATGCCGGACATCCCCGGTCTCGCCGACTTCCCCGGCAAGGTCTTCCACTCGGCCCGCTGGGACCACGACTACGACCTGACCGGCAAGCGCGTCGCCATGATCGGCACCGGTGCCTCCGCCATCCAGATCGTGCCGTCGATCCAGCCGAAGGCCGAGAAACTGACCCTGTTCCAGCGCACCCCGCCGTGGGTCATGCCGCGCATGGACCGCAGCATCAGCGGTGCCGAGCGGTGGCTGCACCGCACGCTGCCGTTCACCGGCGCCGCGCGCCGCGGACTGCTGTGGGGCATACGGGAGTTGCAGGTCAGCGCCTTCACCAAGCACCCGAACGAGCTCGGTCTCGTCGAGAGGATAGCCAAGTCCAACATCGCCCGGGCCATCAAGGATCCGGCGCTGCGGGCCAAGCTGACCCCCTCGTACCGCATCGGCTGCAAGCGGATCCTGCTCTCCAGCGCCTACTACCCGGCTCTCGCCCAGCCCAATGTGGATGTGGTCGCCTCCGGGCTGACGGAGGTGCGCGGCTCCACCGTCGTCGCCGCCGACGGTACGGAGACGGAGGTCGACGCGATCATCTTCGGCACCGGCTTCCATGTGACGGACATGCCGATCGCCGACCGGGTCGTCGGCGCGGACGGCATCACGCTTGCCGAGGCCTGGAAGGACGGCATGCAGTCGCTGCGTGGCGCCACCGCCGCGGGCTTCCCCAACTGGATGACGATCATCGGCCCCAACACGGGGCTGGGGAACTCCTCCATGATCCTGATGATCGAGTCCCAGCTGAACTACATGGCGGACTATCTGCGCCAGCTGAACGTCCTGGGCGGACGGGCCGCGCTCGGCGCGCGGAAGTCGGCGGTCGGGATGTGGAACCGGCGGGTCCAGGAGCGGATGAAGCGGACCGTCTGGAACACCGGTGGCTGCACCAGTTGGTATCTGGACGCCAACGGGCGCAACACCACGGTCTGGCCGGGGACGACAGGTGAGTTCCGCCGTGCGACACGGACGGTGGACCTCGGGGAGTACGAGGTCATCCGGCCCCGGAAGGCTGATGCCGCCGCCGAGACCGTCGTCGCCGGGAAGTCCGTCGCCGAGGAGGTCGCGCGATGAGCCGGCTGCTGCGACGCGAGGACGCCCCGCCGGTGCCCGCGCGCGAACTGACCGCCGTCTCCGCGGACGGCTCCCGCATCCACGTCGAGGTGTACGGGCCGGACGACGCCCCCGCGGTGGTGCTGGCGCACGGCTGGACCTGCAACACCCACTTCTGGGCCGCGCAGATCCGGGACCTGGCGGTGGACCACCGGGTCGTCGCCTACGACCAGCGCGGACACGGGCGTACGCCCGCCGTCGGCCCCGAGGGGTACAGCACCGACGCGCTCGCCGACGACCTCGAAGCGGTGCTGGCCGCCGCTCTCGCCCCCGGCGAGCAGGCGGTGCTCGCGGGGCACTCCATGGGCGGCATGACGCTGATGGCCGCCTCGCGGCGGGCAGGGCTGCGTGAGCACGCGGCAGCCGTACTGCTGTGCAGCACCGGCAGTTCGCGGCTGATCGCCGAGTCGCTCGTCGTGCCGATGCGGGCCGGGGCCGTCCGGACCCGGATGACCCGCGCGATCCTGGGGGCGCGGGCCCCGCTCGGGCCGGTCACACCCGTCTCGAAGCGGATCCTCAAGTACGCGACGATGGGAGCCGGTTCGGCGCCGGAGCGGGTCGAGGCCTGTGCCAGGATCGTGCACGCCTGTCCGCGGGCGTCACGGGTCGCCTGGGGGCATGTGCTCGCGGAGCTCGATCTCGACGCGGGGATACGGGAGTTGCGGGTGCCCACGGCCGTGATCACCGGCACGGAGGACCGGTTGACGCCGCCGGTCCACGCCCGTGCCCTCGCTGCCGCGCTGCCCGACTGTCTGGGGCTGACCGAGCTGGCGGGCATGGGCCACATGACACCGGTGGAGGCGCCGGAGGCGGTCACCGCGAAAATCCGGGAACTGGTCGCCGGGTATGTCACCCCTGCCACCGGCACGGTCGGTGGCAGTGTTGAGGAGGAGGTCGTATGAGCGGCAGGCGCAGTCTCGAAGGACAGGTCGTGGTCGTCACCGGCGCGGCGCGCGGCGTGGGCGAGCTGCTGGCCCGCAAGCTCTCGGCCCGCGGTGCGAAGCTGGCGCTGGTCGGCCTGGAGCCGGACGAGCTGAAGAAGGTCTCCGAGCGGCTGCACTCGGAGAGCGCCCACTGGTATGCGGACGTCACCGACCATGTGGCGATGGCGCAGGTCGCGCAGGAGGTGAAGGAGCGGTTCGGCAAGGTCGATGTCGTCGTCGCCAATGCGGGGGTCGCCTCGGGCGGGCCGTTCGTCGACTCCGACCCGGAGTCGTGGCGGCGGGTCATCGAGGTCAATCTGATCGGCGGCGCGGTGACCGGGCGGGCGTTCCTGCCCGCACTGATGGAGAGCCGCGGCTATTTCCTGCAGATCGCGTCGCTCGCCGCGATCACTCCGGCGCCGATGATGACCGCGTACTGCGCGTCGAAGTCGGGTGTGGAGGCGTTCGCACACAGCCTGCGGGCGGAGGTCGGGTACCGGGGGGTGAAGGTCGGCGTCGGTTATCTGTCCTGGACGGACACCGACATGGTGCGGGGCGCCGATGAGGACGACGTCATGCGGGAGTTGCGGCAGCGGCTGCCGTGGCCGGCGAATCGTACGTATCCGCTGGGCCCGGCGATCGACCGGATCGTGGCCGGCATCGAACGGCGTTCCGCGCATGTGTACGCGCAGTGGTGGCTGCGGGGCATGCAGTCGGTGCGGGGCTACCTGCCGGCGGTCATCGGGGTGGTCGGGCAGCGTGAGATGAAGCGGTTCGGGCCGCGGCTGGAGGGCGTGGGCAAGGGGCTCGTGGGCGCCGGGGGTGCGGCGGACGAGAGTGCGCGGGGCGTGGGGGGAGCGGGGGGTGCGCGGGGTTCGGGCACTCAGCGTGACTGATCGAAATGCGTGGGATGTCCTGCCGTGTAAGTCTGGTCGAGGCCCTTACGGGCCACCCCCAAGCACCCCACTAGGAGTGAACAGCATGGGTATCGCAGACCAGTTCAAGGACAAGGCGCAGGAGCTCGCCGACCAGGCGAAGAAGAATGTCGGCGACAAGAAGGGCGACGCGCGGCAGCGGTCGTCGTCCGAGACGTCGGAGCGCGGGCGTGACAGGGCCCAGAACACGTCGCGGAACGCGGCGCGGGGCACGCACGACCGGATCGACGACGAGTCTTGACTTGATCGTTGGTGACCTGCGCGGAGGCGTGGGTTGAGGCTTCGCGCGGATGAGGGGCGCGTCCGGGAGACCGGGCGCGCCTTTCGCGTGCGTGGCGGGTTTCCTTCCCCACCCCGCCCCTTCCCGAATCCGGGGGCAAGCCCCCGGGCCCCCCTTGTCCGCAATCGCCGGACGGGTTCACATTGCCCTCGCCGGACGGCTTCACGAGCTGCCGTCGGCGGGCGTGGCTTACGAGTTGTCGTCGGCGGGTGGGTTCACATGGCCGTTGCCGGACGGCTTCACGAGCTGCCGTCGCCGGGTGGGCTCACGAATTGCCGTCGCTGGACGGGGCCCACAAGCTGCCGTCGTCGGACGTGGCTCACAAATCGCCGTCGGTGGACGGGGCCACGAGATGCCGTTGTCGGACAGAGCTCACGAGTTGCCGTCGCCGGGTGGCTCACAAGTTGCCGTCGGCGGACGGGTTCACGAGTTGCCGTCGGCGGACCGGCTCACGAGCTGCGTTCGTCGGGCGGCGCTCGTGAATCGCCATCGGCGTGGGGCCACATTCGCCCGCGGTCGCCCTCGAAGCCGGCGCGGGCAGTCGGCCCGGCCGGCGATCGAGGACGAACCGTGGAGCCGGGCCCCCGCGCCGAGTTACCTCGGGGGCAGGGGCGGGCGTGCCCGGTCCGGGACTGTTTCGTACGTGGGCGGGGTGGCGGCCGGCTGGGTCTTCAGGAGGTCCAGGGCCACTTGCACCGCGTCGTCCAGCACCGCGTGGCGGCCCTCCGCCCAGTCCAGCGGGGTGCGCAGGGCCTCCAGGTCCGGTTCGACGCCCCGGTTCTCCACCGACCAGCCGTACTCGTCGAACCAGGCCGCATTCATCGGCACCGTGATCACCGTGCCGTCGATCAGCCGGTGCCGGCCGGTCATGCCGACCACGCCGCCCCACGTCCGCTGACCCACGACCGGCCCCAGCTCCAGCAGGCGGAACGCGGCGGTGATCATGTCGCCGTCGGAGGATGTCGCCTCGTCGGCGAGGGCCACCACCGGGCCCCGGGGGGCGTTGGAGGCGTACGAGACCGGCTGGGCGTTGCGGGTCAGGTCCCAGCCGAGGATCGTGCGGGTCAGTTTCTCGACCACCAGCTCGCTGATGTGGCCGCCCGCGTTGCCGCGTACGTCGACGATCAGGGCCGGGCGGGAGACCTCCAGGCGCAGGTCCCGGTTGAACTGGGCCCAGCCCGAGCCGCCCATGTCGGGGATGTGCAGGTAGCCACACTTGCCGCCGCTCAGCTCGCGCACGACTTCGCGGCGTTTGGCCACCCAGTCCTGGTAGCGCAGCGGCCGCTCGTCGATCAGGGGCACGATCGCGACGCGGCGCGCGGGGCCCTCGCCCTCGGCGGGCTGGAAGGTGAGTTCGACCGTGGTGCCGCCCGCCGCGGAGAGGAGGGGGTAGGGGCCTGCGACGGGGTCCACCGGGCGACCGTCGACATGGGTGAGGATCGCGCCCTCCCGGATGCCGGTACCGGCGAGCGGTGAACGGGCCTTGGAGTCCGAGGAGTCGCCGGGCAGGATCCGCCGGACCACCCAGGCTCCGTCCCGGCACACCAGGTTCGCGCCGAGCAGCCCGATCGGCCGCTGGTAGTGCGGCGGGCCCTCGTTGCGGCGGGCGGGTGCCACGTACGCGTGCGAGGTGCCCAGTTCGCCGAGCACCTCGCGCAGCAGGTCGGCGAACTCGTCCGGCGTCGCCACCCGTTCGACCAGCGGCCGGTACTGGTCGAGCACGCCTTCCCAGTCGATGCCGCACATGTCCGGCTCCCAGAAGTAGGCGCGGATGATGCGCCCCGCCTCTCCGTACGCCTGCCGCCATTCCGCCGGCGGGTCGACGTCGTGCAGGATCCGCCGCAGGTCGAGGTAGACCGTCGAGTCGCTGTCGCCGGCCTCGGTGGCCGGTACGGCCCGCAGTTCGCCGTCGTCCATGACGACGAGCCGTGTCGCGTCGCCGCTGACGGCGAACCAGTCGAGATGGCCGACGAGTTCGGTCTTTCTGGCCTTGGTGATGTTGAAGTGTTCGAGGGTGGGGCGGCCCGAGGTGTCGGCCGGGTTGACGAACGTCTCGCCGAGCGCGCCGGAGATCGGCCAGCGCAGCCAGACGAGCCCGCCGCCGCTGACCGGATGGAGCGCCGAGTACTTCGACGCGGTGACCGGGAACGGTGTCACCCGGTTCTCCAGCCCCTCGAACTCGACGGTGACCGTGGCCCCTTCGACCGGGGTCGCTTCCGGAGCGTCGACCGGGTCGAGGCCGCCGGCCGCCGGGCGCCCTTCCGGTGAGAGAGCGAACGGGGACGGGGTGGCCGAGGAGAGCGGCACCAGGTACGGGCGGCAGCCGAGCGGGAAGGAGAGGTCGCCGGTGTGGACGTCGTACACCGGGTCGAAGCCGCGCCAGGAGAGGAACGCGAGGTACCGGCCGTCGCCCGTGAACACCGGGTTCTCGTCCTCGAAGCGGCCGTTGGTGACATCGACGATCACCGGCGCGCCGGGTCCCATGATCCGGGCCAGTTTGATCTGCCGCAGCGAGCGGCCGATCCCGGGGTGGGACCAGGTCAGCCAGGCGCCGTCCGGCGAGAACGCCAGATCGCGGACGGGGCCGTTGATGGAGCGGATCAGTTCGGTCGGTTCGCCGGTGGACTCTTCGGCGGTCTCCAGGAGGAGCAGGCGGCCGTCGTTCGTCGCGATCGCGAGCCGTTCGCCGTCCGGGTCGGAGGTCAACTCCTGGACCCGGCCGATCTGCCCGGAGGCCAGCCGGCGCGGCTCCCGGGGTCCACTGGCGCGCGGCAGGTAGGCGATCTCGATCGCGTCCACACCGTCCGCGTCCGTGACGTACGCGACCTGGCCCATGCTGCCGAGCATCTCGGGCTGCCGGATCCGGACCCCCGGTGTGTCGCTGATCGTGCGGGCCGGTCCGTCGCGGTGGGTGAGCCAGTACAGACTGCCGCGTACCGCGACGGCGCTCGCGCGTCCCGTCTCGTCCACGGACAGCGAGTCGACATGGCTGGCGGCCGGCACCTGGTACGGACGCCGCCCGGCCCGCGGCCCGCCGAGCCGCACCTCCAGCTTCCGCGGCACCGCGTCCGGCGACAGGTCGTCGACCAGCCACACTTCGCCCGCGCACTGGTAGACGACCCGGCGCCCGTCGCTGGACGCGTGCCGGGCGTAGAACGCGTCGTGGTCGGTGTGACGGCGAAGATCGCTGCCGTCGTGCAGACAGGAGTAGAGGTTGCCGACGCCCTCGTGGTCGGAGAGGAACGCGATTCGTCCGCCGACGAACATCGGTGCGTCCAGATGGCCGTCGAGATCGGGCAGCAGCCGCACGCCGTGCAGCCACAGTCGTCCCATCGCCCCGCCCCGGTACCGCTTCCAGGCGGCCGGTTCGTGCGGCGGCGTGCCGGTGAGGAGCAGCGTGCGCCGCTCGCCGTCGATGTCCGCGACCGCGATGTCGGCGACCGGGCCCCAGGGGAGCTTCCCGCCGGGGGAGCCGTCCGTGGGGACGCTGAAGGCCCAGGAGAAGTACGAGAACGGCTGGGCGTGCGAGGACACGGCGAGGATGTGGGACTGCTCGCCCGGATCGGGCGTCCAGCCGCGGACCCGGGCGTCGGTGGCCCCCCAGTAGGTGATCCGGCGGGCCGGCCCGCCCTCGACCGGGGCGAGATGGATCTCGGGGTCGAGGCTGCGCCAGGTCGTGTAGGCGATACGGGTTCCGTCGGGGGAGAAGCGAGGGTGGCTGACCCGGGTCCGGTCGACGGTCACCCGCCAGGCCCGGCCGGGCCGGTGCCCCTCGGGGACGAGGGGAGCGACCCAGAGGTCGTCCTCGGCCGCGAAGCAGAGCAGGTCCTCGTGGAGGTGCGGGAAACGGAGATACGCGACGTCGTCACTCACCCCCCAATGCTTTCCGTGCGAGAGGGCCCCGGCAACTCGTGGCGCGCCAAGTTGTGGTGCAGCACACAAGCGAAACGATTTAGTTTCGCTGAGTCGGCGAGGTACCGTCGATGTGTACGAAACAGTTTCGTTCGACTGATGTACGAGCGACTGACGTACGACCAGGAGAACAGGAGGTCGCACCATGGCACGCACCAGGCTCACGCCGGAGCGCGAGAGCGAGATGTACGCCGCGGTGCTCGACCTGTTGCGCGAGGTCGGCTACGACGCCCTGACCATGGATGCCGTCGCCGCCCGCACCCGTTCCAGCAAGGCCACCCTCTACCGCCAGTGGGGGAGCAAGGCGGAGCTGGCCGTCAAGGCGCTGCGGCACAACAAGCCGGGCGGCCTTGCCGAGATCGACACCGGCTCGCTGCGCGGCGACTTCCACGCCGCCCTCGGCCGTGCCGACGACTGCCAGATGGAGAAGGACTCCGCGCTGATGCGGGGCCTGATGCATGCCGTCCACGAGAATCCCGATCTCCACCAGGCCCTGCGCGAGCTGCTCATCGAGCCGGAGATGACCGGCCTCGACACGCTGCTCCGCCGAGCGGTGGGCCGGGGTGAGCTGCGTCCGGACAACCCGGCGCTGAAATATGTACCGCACATGCTGATCGGCGCCTTCGCCGCTCGGCAGCTGGTCGAGGACCGCGCCGTCGACCGGGCGTTTCTCATCGACTATGTCGACTCCGTGATCCTCCCCGCTCTCGGCGTCTGACCCCGTCCCCTCCGTACGGCCCTCTCCCCAAGCTCCACCTGACACGCCGCTCTCGTCGTCGGGCTGGTTCCTCACGCCCTTTTCCACTCACACGACCTGACCGGGAGTACGCCCCCGTGGCCACATTCCTCTACAAACTCGGACGGTTCGCCTTCCGGCGCCGCCGCTATGTCGCCCTCGTCTGGGTGGCGCTGCTGGCGCTCGCCGGATTCGGCGCGGCCTCCGCGTCCACTGCCACCTCCAGCTCCTTCTCCATTCCGGGTACGGAGGCACAGAAGGCCTTCGACCTGCTGGAACAGCGCTTCCCCGCCGCCAGCGCCGACGGCGCGACCGCACGGGTCGTCTTCAAGGCGCCCGACGGCGAGAAGATGACGGACCCGGCCAACAAGGCCGAGGTGCGCAAGGTCGCGGACGAGCTGAAGTCCGGCTCGGACCAGATCGCCTCGGTGACCGACCCGTACACGGGCAAGGCCGTCAGCAAGGACGGTTCCACCGCGTACGTCTCCGTCTCCTACAAGGTCAGCTCGATGGAGCTGACCGACGCGACACGGGACGACCTCCAGGACACGGGCAAGGCGGCGCAGCAGAGCGGGCTCACCGTGGAGATCGGCGGTGACGCGCTCCAGGTGATGCCGGAGACCGGTGCCACCGAGATCATCGGTGTGGCGATCGCGGCGGTCGTGCTGGTCATCACCTTCGGGTCGCTGATCGCGGCCGGGCTGCCGCTGCTGACCGCGCTCATCGGCGTCGGCATCGGCGTCTCGACGATCACGGCGCTGGCGAACGTGCTCGACCTGGGCTCCACCACCTCCACCCTCGCGATGATGATCGGCCTCGCGGTCGGCATCGACTACGCGCTCTTCATCGTCTCCCGCTACCGCGCCGAGCTGGCCGAGGGCCGCGAGCGCGAGGAAGCGGCGGGGCGGGCGGTCGGTACGGCCGGTTCCGCGGTCGTCTTCGCCGGTCTCACCGTGGTCATCGCCCTGGTCGGCCTGGCTGTCGTCAACATCCCGATGCTGTCGAAGATGGGCTTCGCCGCGGCCGGTACGGTCGCCATCGCCGTCCTGATCGCGCTGACCCTGGTCCCGGCGATGATGGGCTTCGCGGGCAAGCGGGTGATGGGACGCAAGGCACGCAAGGCCGCCGAGGCGGAGATCAAGACGGAGCCGAAGCCGAACATGGGCACCCGGTGGGCGCGGTTCGTGCTGCGCAAGCCGGTGTGGGTGCTGTTGGTCGGAGTCATCGGCCTCGGGACCATCGCCGTGCCGGCCGCCTCCCTGGAGATGGGCCTGCCCGACGACGGCTCCCAGCCCACCAGCACCACTCAGCGCCGCGCCTACGACCTGCTCTCCGACGGCTTCGGCCCCGGCTTCAACGGTCCCCTGATGGTCGTCGTGGACACGGCGAACAGCTCGGACGGCAGGACCGCGGTCAACCGCGTCACCGACGAAATCTCCGGTATCCCGCACGTCGTCGCCGTCTCCCCGGCCACCTTCAACAAGGCCGGCGACACCGCGATGATCACCGTCGTCCCCAAGGACCGGCCGAGCTCCGCCGAGACGGAGAACGTGGTCCACGCGATCCGTGACGCGGGCACGGACATCAAGTCCGACACCGGCGCCGAGGTCCTGGTCACCGGTTCCACGGCGATGAACATCGACTTCTCGCAGAAGATGAACGACGCGCTGCTGCCGTATCTGGCGCTCGTCGTCGGTCTGGCGTTCCTGCTCCTGATGGTGGTCTTCCGGTCGGTGCTGGTGCCGCTGAAGGCGGCCCTCGGCTTCCTGCTCTCGGTCGTCGCTGCCCTGGGTGCGGTCGTCGCGGTCTTCCAGTGGGGCTGGCTCGGCTCGCTCTTCGGTGTCGAACAGACCGGCCCGATCATGTCCATGATGCCGATCTTCATGGTGGGTGTCGTCTTCGGCCTCGCCATGGACTACGAGGTCTTCCTCGTCACCCGGATGCGCGAGGCGTACGTCCACGGGGAGAAGCCCCCGCAGGCGATCGTCACCGGCTTCCGGCACGGCGCCCGCGTCGTCACCGCCGCGGCCGTGATCATGATGGCGGTCTTCGCCGGGTTCATCGGATCCAGCGAGTCGATGATCAAGATGATCGGCTTCTCGCTCGCCATCGCGGTCTTCTTCGACGCGTTCGTCGTCCGGATGGCGATCGTGCCTGCGGTCCTCGCCCTGCTCGGCAAGCGCGCCTGGTGGCTGCCGCGCTGGCTGGACCGGCTGCTGCCCAACGTCGACGTGGAGGGTGAGAGGCTGCGCAAGCAGCTCGGCGAGACGCCGTCCGACGGCGAGGGCCACGGTGACGCCCAGGGTGAGCGCGAGCTGACCCGGGTCTGATTGCCGGGGGGGGGCAACCCCCTGAGAGCCCCGGGGCCCGCGTCTGAGCGGAGCGCGGCCCCGGACTGCACCGGTTACCTGTGGGGACGGGGGACCGGGGCGACGATGAGCCCCCGTGCGAGCGGCACGGGGGCTCATTCATGCCGTCACGCCCGGGCCGTCACCGCCTGCGCGGCCTCGGGACTGGTCTCGTCGTGGATGCGGTGCAGGAAGCGGATCATCGACGCGTTGTCGAACTGGACCACCTCGACACCGTCCGTCGAGTGCTTCTCCACCACCAGCTGTGCCCGGCCCAACGGCCATATCCGGATGGCGCCGCTCCTTGCCGGGGAGCGCATCCCGCCTTCCAGCAGATCGCGGCCGAAGGCCCAGTCGGTGCCGCCGGGGAAGGCGACATGGACGGTTCGCGGGTCGGAGCCGGCGTCGTACCGCAGGTCGACGGGGACTGTGAAGGTGTCGGTGGCCTCGGTGATGAGCCGGGCTTCGGTGTGCTCTTCGATCACGGGGGACATGGCCGACTCCTCCTATTTATTCACTCCTGCCCTCTAATGTCCCATATTTTGGCCGGTTGGCACGACGAGACCGGTTGGCGCGACGAGGGCGCCGGGCGGCCGGGGCGCACAGCTGTGAGGTATGCGCTCTTGCGAATGGTTCGCAACAAGGCCCTATCATTGAGAGGTTCATGACCCCGCGCAGCGAAGCAGGAAGCGGAGCCTCCTCCATGCATGTACCCGACGGATTCATCAACGCACCCGTCTCCGCCGCCGCCGGTGTCGTCGCCGCGGGTGCCGTTGCGGTCAGTCTGCGGGGTGCCCGCCGCGAGCTCGATGAGCGCACCGCGCCGCTCGCGGGTCTTGTCGCCGCCTTCATCTTCGCCGTGCAGATGCTGAACTTCCCGGTGGCCGCAGGTACCAGCGGCCATCTCCTGGGCGGAGCGCTGGCCGCGATCCTGGTCGGTCCTTATACCGGGGTGCTCTGCATATCCGTCGTCCTGCTCATGCAGGGCATCCTCTTCGCGGACGGCGGGCTCACCGCGCTGGGCGTCAACGTCCTCGACATGGGCATCACGACCACCGTCGTCGCGTACGCCCTCTTCCGCGGACTGGTCGGTGTGCTGCCGCGGACCCGTCGCTCCATGACGGTCGCGTCGTTCGTCGCCGCGCTGGTGTCCGTACCGGCCGCGGCGGTCGTCTTCACGCTGATCTACTGGATCGGCGGTACCACCGACATCGCGATCGGCAAGGTCTTCACCGCCATGGTCGGCGTACACGTCCTGATCGGGATCGGTGAGGCCCTGATCACGGCGCTGACCGTCGGCGCCGTGATCGCCGTCCGCCCCGACCTGGTGCACGGCGCCCGGGGACTGACCGCACCGCTCAAGCTCCGGGTCGGCGGCGAACTCGTCGACGCGCCGGCACGCGAGACCGCCCCCGTCGCCGGCCGGTCGACGCGCAAGGTCTGGGCCACCGGCCTGGTCACCGCCCTCGTCCTCGCGGGCTTCGTCTCCTTCTACGCCTCGGCCAGCCCGGACGGCCTGGAGAAGGTCGCCGCCGACCAGGGCATCGACGAGAAGACCGAGCCGCATGCGTCCAAGGACTCCCCGCTCGCCGACTACGGCGTCCGGGACATCTCCGACGCCCGGATCTCCGGCGGCCTCGCCGGAGTGATCGGGGTCGGCGCCACGGTCGTGGCCGGCAGCGGGGTCTTCTGGGCCGTGCGCCGCCGCCGTACGCCGGACGCACTCGACGCGCGCACCCGGGAAACCGTCTGATGGGCGCCGGGCACGCCCACAAGCTCTACCGCCACGGGCACTCGCCGGTCCATGATCTGCCGCCGCACTGCAAGCTGGCCGCCGTCTTCTGCTTCGTGGTGGTCGTCGTCTCGACGCCGCGCGAGGCGGTCTGGGCGTTCGCGCTGTACGCGGCGCTGATCGCCGCGGTCGCCGTGCTCGCCCGGATCCCGGCCGGGTTCCTCCTCAAGCGGCTGCTCATCGAGGTGCCGTTCGTCGCGTTCGCGCTGCTGATGCCGTTCGTGGTGCCGGGCGAGCAGACCGAACTCCTCGGTGTCCCGGTCAGCGTCCCCGGCCTCTGGGGCGCCTGGAACGTGCTGGCCAAGGGCACCCTGGGCGTCGCCGCCTCGGTGCTGCTGGCCTCCACCACCGAGCTGCGCTCCCTGCTGCTCGGCCTCCAGCGGCTCAAGCTGCCGCCGCTGCTCGTCCAGATCGCCTCGTTCATGATCCGGTACGGGGACGTGGTCACCGACGAGATGCGGCGCATGTCGATCGCCCGCCGTTCCCGGGGCTTCGAGGCGCGCGGCCTGCGGCAGTGGGGGGTTCTCGCCGCATCGGCGGGTGCCCTCTTCATCCGCTCCTACGAACGCGGCGAACGGGTCCATCTCGCCATGGTCAGTCGCGGCTACACCGGCTCGATGCCGGTCATCGACGAAGTGTCGGCGTCCCGTGCCCAGTGGGCGTACGCCTCGGCACTCCCCGTCCTCGCCCTCGTCGTCTGTCTGCTGGGATGGACCCTATGAGCATGTCACCGACGCCCCCCGCCTCCCTCGAGGTCAGCGGCCTCGCCTACGCCTACCCCGACGGCCACCAGGCGCTCTTCGGCGTCGATCTGACCGTCGCCCGCGGCGAGCGCGTCGCCCTGCTCGGCCCGAACGGCGCCGGCAAGACCACCCTCGTCCTCCACCTCAACGGCATCCTCGACGCGGGCGCGGGCACCGTCCGGGTCGCCGGTCTCCCGGTGGAGAAGCGCAACCTCGCCGAGATCCGCCGCCGCGTCGGCATCGTCTTCCAGGACCCCGACGACCAGCTCTTCATGCCGACCGTCCGGGAGGACGTCGCTTTCGGGCCCGCCGCCTCAGGGCTGCGCGGCGCCGAGCTGGAGGAGCGGGTCGTCGAGGCTCTGAAGCAGGTCGGCATGGAGGGGTACGCGGACCGGCCCCCGCATCACCTCTCCTTCGGCCAGCGCCGCCGGGTCGCCGTCGCCACCGTGCTCGCGATGCGGCCGGAGATCCTCGTCCTGGACGAGCCGTCGTCCAACCTGGACCCCGCGTCGAGGCGTGAACTCGCCGACATCCTGCGGTCGCTGGACGTCACCGTGCTGATGGTCACGCATGACCTGCCGTATGCCCTGGAGCTCTGCCCGCGCGCCGTCATCCTCAGCGACGGTGTCATCGCCGCCGACGACCGTACGCATGACCTGCTGTGCGACGAGGAGCTGATGCGCGCCCACCGTCTGGAGCTGCCGTTCGGATTCGACCCCCGCTCCGTGACCATGGGCGCGTGACCGGCGGGGGACGCGCGGCCGCCCCGGTCGTGCCGGGATGAACGTCACCCGCGGTACCGCTCACCTGCGGCGCCGTGCACCATGGGGGGATGAGCGGGAGTGCAGGAGCAGGCGTGGACGTACGGGGCACGGTGGCGGCCGGATTCGAACCGGTCAGGGACGCCTTCATCCGTAACTTCGAGCACCGCGGCGAGCGGGGGGCCGCGGTCGCCGTCTACCGGGACGGGCGCAAGGTCGTCGATCTCTGGGCCGGTACGAGGGACGTGGACGGCGCGGAGCCGTGGGCCGTCGACACCGTGCAGATCGTCCGCTCGGCGGGCAAGGGCATCGCCGCCGCCGTACCGCTGCTGCTGCACCAGCGCGGCCAGGTGGACCTGGACGCACCGGTCGGCACGTACTGGCCCGAGTTCAAGACGGCCGGCAAGGAACGCGTCCTCGTACGCCACCTCCTCGCCCACCGGGCCGGGGTCCCCGCCCTCGACCGGCCGTTGACGCCGCAGGAGGCCGCCGACGGGATATCCGGGCCGCTGGCCGTCGCCGCGCAGTGCCCGCAGTGGGAGCCGGGCACCGCGCACGGCTACCACGCGCAGACGTACAGCTGGCTCGTCGGCGAACTGGTGCGCAGGGTCACCGGGCGCACCGTGGGCCGCTGGGTCGCCGAGGAGATCGCCCGCCCGCTCGGCCTGGACTTCTGGTTCGGGCTGCCGGCGGAGGAGGCGCACCGGGTGGGCCGGATCGGACCGGTCGAGCCGCCCGCCCTCCAGGACAACGGCGGCGCACTGCGGCTGCGCCCCAAGCGGTCGGTCACGGAGGCCTACCGCGACCCGGAGTCGCTGACCCGTCGCGCGTTCGGCGCGATAGACCCGCTGCCCGACGAGAACGACCCCGCCTACCGGGCGGCCGAACTCCCCGCCTCCAACGGCACCGCGACCGCCCGCGCCCTGGCCCGGTGCTATGCCGCGATGATCGGACCGGTCGACGGCCACCGGCTGTTCGCTCCGGCCACCCTCACCCTGGCCCGCACCGAGGAGTCCGCGGGCCCGGACCGGGTGCTCGTCGTGAACACCCGCTTCGGCCTCGGCTACATGCTGCACGGCCCGGCCGCCCCGCTCCTCGCCCCCGGCTCCTTCGGCCACCCGGGCCGCGGCGGCTCGCTCGGCTTCGCCGACCCCGAATCGGGCATCGCGCTCGGCTATGTGACGAACGGTCTGCAGAGGGGAGTCACCGCCGATCCCCGTGCCCAGGCCCTGGTCAGAGCAGTACGGTCGGCGCTATGACTCCTACCGGTGATTCCAGGTTCGACGGATACGGCGTACTCATCACGGGCGCGGGACAGGGCATCGGCGCGGCCACGGCCCGCCGGCTGGCCGGCGAGGGCGCGCGCGTCCTGGTGACCGATCTGGACGGTGACCGCGCCGAGCAGACGGCGGCGGCGATACGGAAGACGGGCGCCACCGCCGAGTCGCTGCCCTGCGACGTGGGCGACCGGGCGGCGGTCGAGGCTGCGGTGGCCCGCGCGGTCGAGGCGTTCGGCACGCTCGACGTGCTGGTCAACAACGCCTACCGCTGCACCCCCGACACCCCGCTCTTCGAGGACGAGCCCGACGACGTCTGGCAGGGCGACCTGGACGCCACGCTCACCGGCCCGTACCGCTGCTCGCGCGCCGCTCTGCCGCATCTGGTGGCGTCGGGGAGGGGCGCGATCGTCAACATCGGCTCGGTCAACGGCGAGCAGGACTTCGGCAACCACGCCTACAGCGCCGCCAAGGCCGGACTGGGCAGTCTGACCCGTACGCTCGCCGGCCACGCCGGTCCGCGCGGGGTCCGGGTCAACCTGGTGGCGCCCGGCACGATCCGAACGGACGCCTGGGCCGGACGTGACCTCGAGCTGGACCGGGTGAGCGCGGTCTACCCGCTGGGCCGGGTCGGCGAACCGGACGACATCGCGGCCGCGGTCGCCTTCCTCGCCTCCCGCGACGCGGCCTGGATCACGGGTACGACGCTGCGGGTGGACGGCGGCCTGCTCGCTGTGAACACAGGCTTCCGGAGGGCGATCGCGGAGGACTGAGCCGGGTGGCCGCCGCCGGGCGGCATGCCTCTCGCGTACGGACGTGACAGGTGATCCTCGGGTGTCACGTCCGTTCACGGCACGTCCGCTGCCGTCCGGGACCGTCGCCGCGCGCGGGACGGCGTGCTCAACTCGTGTGCAGCATCAGCCCGATCCCGATGACCATCAGCCCGGCCGCCGCGATGCGCGGTGCGCCGAACCGCTCCTTGAAGAACACCGACCCTATCGCCGCGCCCACGATGATCGACGATTCGCGCAGGGCTGCGATCGGGGCCAGCGGGGCCTTCGTCTGCGCCCACAGGACCAGCCCGTACGCGACCACCGACAGGGCCGCGCCCAGCAGCCCCCGTGCCGCGAACGGCCTGAGCTGGGCGGCCAGTTGTCCGCGGCGGCGGCAGAGCGTGTACGCCGGGACGGCGAGCCCCTCCAGGATCATCAGCCAGGCGATGTAGCCGAGCGAGGTGCCGGAGGCCCGGACCCCCACTCCGTCGACGGTCGTGTAGCCGGCGATCGCCAGACCCGTTGCCAGCGCCGCGGTGATCGCGGGCCAGTGCGGGCGGGCCTGCGAGCCCCGGATGCCCCAGAGCGCGACGCCGACGAGCCCGGCGCAGGCGACCGCCACCCCCGCCGTCGCCCAGCCGTCCGGCCGCTCGCCGACGAAGACAGCCGCGAGCACCGTCACCACCAGGGGCGCCGTGCCGCGTGCGATCGGGTACATCTGGCCGAAGTCGCCGAGCGTGAACGACCGCATCAGCAGCGCCATGTAGGCGACGTGCAGGACCGCCGAGACGACCAGATACGGCCACGCCTCCGCGGCCGGCAGCGGTACGAAGCAGGCGGTGACCGCGCCGAGCAGCGCCCCGCCCCCGGAGATCAGGGTGAAGGAGAGCAGTTGGTCCTTGATGGCGTGCGCGATCGCGTTCCAGCTGGCGTGCGTGATCGCCGCGGCCAGGACCGCGATCGCGACCAGCGGCGTCACTTCGCCTGCTCGCGCACGTCCACCACGGTGCCGCCGGCATGCCCGATGACCGTCTTGGGGTCGAGCGGGAAGACGGTGTACGGGGTGCCCGCCGCGGCCCACACCACGTCGTGGTCGAGCAGCCCGCGGTCGGCCAGCACCCGTGTCTTCGTACGGTGGCCGAAGGGCGGCACCCCGCCGATCGCGTATCCCGTGGTGTCCCGGACCAGGTCGGCCCCGGCGCGCTTGACCTTCCCGGCGCCCAGTTCCCGCCGCACGAGCTCCACGTCGACCCGTGACGAGCCGTCCATCAGGACCAGCACGGGCGCCCCGTCGGCCTCGAAGATCAGCGACTTGACGATGGCGCTGAGGTCGCAGCCGATCGCGGCGGCGGCCTCGGCCGCCGTACGGGTCGCCTCCGGGAAACGGCGGATCTCGACATCGAGGCCCAGCTCGCGCAGGGCTTCGGCGAATCGGGGGTGGGCTTCGGCTGCGGCCTCAGGAGCTGGGGTGACGGGAGCCGTGGCGTCGGGAGTACTCATGCCCCGCACGCTAGCGGCCGTCCAGCGGGGCACGCGATTCTGTTTCGGCCACCGGACCCCGGTCGGAGCAGATCACGGCCCCGCGCGCAGCACCTGAGCCACCACCGGGCCCGCCGCGTCGCCGCCGTGGCCGCCGGACTGGACGACCGCCGCAGCCGCGAGGTCGTTGCTGAAACCGGTGAACCAACTGTTGGACGTGGCCTGTCCGTCGACCTCCGCCGAACCGGTCTTCGCGCCCTTGTCACCGCCGACCGAGGCCATCGCCGCCTTGCCGGTGCCCCAGCTCGCGGTCTGCCGCATCATGTTCGTCACCTGCTGGGAGACGGACGCGGGCAGCGAACGGGATGCGGTGGCCAGCTGACGGCCGTCCAGCTCCTGCGGCACGAGGACCGGCTGCCGGAAGGTGCCGTTGCGTGCGG
The DNA here is from genome assembly GCF_036248255.1 of Streptomyces sp. NBC_01717. Classification (NCBI taxonomy): domain Bacteria; kingdom Bacillati; phylum Actinomycetota; class Actinomycetes; order Kitasatosporales; family Streptomycetaceae; genus Streptomyces; species Streptomyces sp. NBC_01717. The sequence continues at coordinate 5,516,999 of NZ_CP109178.1, forward strand.
TGGCGGTGATGGACGCCATGTTGAGTGCGTTCATCTCGATGGTGCCCTGGCCGATGTACTGCGCGGCGGCCTCACCGCCGGTGGCCTCGGGCACGCTGCCGTCGAAGGACGCGGAGCCGGTCTTCCAGTCGAGACCGATCCCGAAGACGTCCCGTGCCTCCTTGGCCAGTGCGGCGTCGTCCTTGGTCTCGTCGATCAGCTTGATGAAGGCGGTGTTGCAGGAGCGGGCGAAGCTGGTGGTGAGGGTGCCGTCCGGGATGGAGAACCCGTCCAGGTTCTGGAACGTACGGCCTTGGTACATCACGGTCTTCGGGCACTCGATCTTCTGGTTGGCGCCCGCGAGTCCCTTCTCGACCAGCATCGACGCGGTCACGATCTTCATCGTCGAACCGGGTGCCTGCTTGCCGAGCATGGCCGCGTTGAAGCCGGTCGCAGGGTTGTTGGCGACCGCGCGGATCGAACCGGTGGACGGCCGGACCGCGACCACCGAGGCCTGGCTGTACTGCTTGACCGCCTTCTCGGCCGCTGCCTGGACGTTCGCGTCCAGCGTGGTCTGCAGCTTGCCGGGCTTCCCCTTGGACAGCGTCAGCAGCGTCTGGTCCGGGGTGTCCTCGCCCGCGGACTCGATCCAGGTCTCAATGCCTGCGGTCCCGCCGACCTTCTCGCCGTACTTCTCGCGCAGCGCGTCCAGGATCGGCCCCAGCGACGGGTACTTCTCCTTCGTCAGCACCCTGCCGTTGTGGTCGAGCGCCTGGATCGACGGGGCGGAAGCCTCGCCGGTCTTCAGCGACTCGCCGTCCGCCAGGTCCGGGTGGATCACCGAGGGCTTCCAGTCGACCAGCGCCCGGCCGGTGGTCAGGCCGCGCACGACGGTCAGTTCGGAGGAGTACGACCAGGGCTTGGACTTCCCCTCGTAACTCACGGTCGCCTTCACCGTGAACGGCACTGTCGTGCCGGTCGCCGGGCCCGGAGTGATCACCGCCTTGGTGACGTGGGCCTGGGCGCTGTATCCGCTGAGAGCCGGTTCGGCCTCGGACGCGTTGTTGGTGAGCTGGGACGCGTCCGCCGCCTCGCCGGCCGCCCAGGCCTCGAGGAACTTCTTCGACGTCTCACTGATCTCCGCCTTGCTCGGCGGCCCCGTCTTCACCACGGCGGAGGCGGGGCGGCCGTCCGCTGCGTCACCCCCGCCGCCCCCGAGCCCGTCGAGCACGTTGTAGGCCCCGTACCCCACGCCGCCGACCACCAGCACGAACACTCCGCCGATGACGGCGACCTTCGCTCCACTGCGCATCTGTGCAGTCCCCCTCCCCAGGAGGCTCCCTTGAACATGTTCAAGAGAGCGCTTGCGGGCACTTTACGGGACGGCAGTGACTCCAGGGGTAGTTGTTATCGGACCGCGACCGGCAGCGGCAGGAGGAGGCCGGTCAAATCCAGGCATCCGACCACATGCGGTTGAACCAGGACCGTTCAGCTTGCCGCTTTGACTGTTGATGGCGCCGACACCACCATTTCCGGCGGCTTCGAGGTCGCCGGCCCCGCAGGCGCCCTCACCCTCGACGGCGCAGACCGAGGCCGCGACCGCGGCGACCGCCCGGCCCCCTGGAACATTGCCAGCCCGCTCCTCACCAGCATCGACCGCGACCACCGCGACGACCGTGACCAGGGTTGCCGGAACGGCTCAGGCCTGACCGTCCGGGGCGGCAACAGCACCGGCAACGGAGGCGCGCCGCGGTGTTGTCGGTGAGGGTGACGCAGTGCAGGGTGAGGCTGCGGTCGTCGTCGACGAGGACGGTCATCGCATCCAAGCTGAACCAGAACGCCGCGGGCGAGGGTGGCGCCGTGAACCTTGCTGGAGGGTCCGCGACGATCAGCAGGAGCCTGATCGAGGACAACACCGCCTCAAACGCCGGCGGCATCTTGGCCAACAGCACGACGGTGGACATCGACGACAGCACCATCCAGCACAACACCGCCACCAGCATCGGCGGCGGCCTGGCCACGATCGGCAACGGTTCCCTACATCTCCGGCGGAGCTCCGTCAGCGAGAACACCGCCACCGTCCAGGCCGGCGGCATTCAAGACCAAACCCCAGCGGTGATCGAAGACAGCAAGGTCAACGGAAACTCCGCCGCTCTTGGCGGCGGCATTGTGGTGGTCCTCGGCGACATGACCATGCGCCGCAGTCAGGTCAACGAGAATCGGGCAACCACTGGCGGCGGCATCGTCAACGTCAACAGCCTGACACTCACCGACGTCGAAGTGGCCCGCAACACCGCCAACACCTCCCCAGGCGGTATCCGTAACAGCGGCACCGTCACCACCAACGGCCAAATCCGCATCACCGACAACGTCCCCAGCAACTGCGCAGGCAGCTCCAGCCCTGTGCCCGGCTGCTCCGACTGACGGTCACATCGGAAAGCCCACGCCCACATTCGTGGCCCCGCCGCACGGCAACAGCGTGAGTCCTGAGCGGAATGACCACCCCCGCCCCTGAAATGCCTCGGCGAGCCACCAGGAAGGGCTCTGTCCTGGCTACGGACGGAATTTCGGCGGCGGGGGCTGTCAGGGCTTCGGCGTGTTCGCGCGATGTCCGTTTCATGATCATGTGAGCCGAGGAGGGTGAGCGGTCGGCGGGCGTCTTCACGCCCGCCCTGGGGCGCGTCATGCGCCCGCGGCGTCCTCGGCCTCCCAGCGCAGCAGGTCGCCCGGCTGGCACTTGAGCACCTCGCAGAGTGCGGCGAGCGTCGCGAAGCGCACCGCCTTGGCGCGGCCGTTCTTGAGTACCGCCAGGTTGGCGGGCGTGATCCCTACGCGATCCGCGAGCTCGCCCACGGACATCTTCCGCCTGGCCAGCATCACGTCGATGTCGACGGTGATCGGCATCAGATCACCTCGTCCAACTCGGCCTGCATCTGCGCCGCTTCGACATCGCGCGCGACGGCCTGGGCGAGCAGCATCCGTAGTACGAGCACCATGAGCGCGACCCCCAGGATGGCCACGCCGACCCCGCCCATGATGACGGTGACGCCCGGGTCTTCCCGCTGGCCCGGAGCGTTGAGGGCCGTGACCGCGAACCACACGAGAGCGGCCGCCACGATCGCGCCGATCATGACGTCCACGTACCGGAAGGCGGCGTGGGAGAACACGGTTCCGCGTCGCACCATCGTCACCAGCCGCCACACGCAGACCAGGGCGACCTGGGCCGACATCATGCCCAGGATCGTGATCACGCGCAGCGGGGTCAGCGGGAGCGACCCGTCCTCCGGGTCGCTCCCGCTGACCAATGCCCACACCATTCCTGCCTGTACGAACACGGTGCCGGCGAGCACCACCACGAGCACGGCGCGCAGCGCACGCACTGCCAGGTTTCCCATGACCCATCCTTCCATCGAGTTGCGATGGGAATCTATCGAATATCGATAGGTGAAGCAAGGGTTGGGACGGCGGGTGGGCGACGGTTTCGCACTGCGGCGGGACGTCGCCGAAGCCCTGAGGGGGCGTCTGCGGGCCGTCCGACGGTGGCCGATGGTCACCGATAGCGGCCGACGAACACCAAGAGGGCGCGGCCGCCGGCCGCGCCCTCTTGGTGTTCGTCAGCCGCTAAATCCAGGTATCCAGCCACATGCGGTTGCGCCAGGAATTCTCCGGAATGGACATGCCCGTGTACAGCGGCCAGAAATAGATGAAGTTCCAGATGATCAGCAGGACGAGTACGCCGGCCGCGACCGCCCCCAATGTCCGCCGCCGTTCACCGGACGGATCGCCCGTCACCAGGCCCAGTTCCCGCCTGGCCCCGGTGCCCGCCGCGGGCCCGATCATCGCGCCGATCATCATCGCCACCGCGAGACAGAGGAACGGCACGAACACGACCGCGTAGAACAGGAAGATCGTCCGTTCCTGGTAGAGGAACCACGGCACCCAGCCCGCCGCCACACCGCAGGCGATCGCGCCCGCCCGCCAGTCGCGCCGGAAGAGCCACCGCCACAGGACGTACACCAGGGCGAAGCACGCGGCCCACCACAGCAGCGGTGTGCCGATCGCCAGCACCTCACGGGCGCACTTGCCGGTCTCCGAGGCCGTGCAGCCGTTCTGCTCCTCGTAGAAGTACGAGACGGGGCGGCCCAGGACGATCCAGCTCCAGGGGTTCGACTGGTACGTGTGGCCGGACGTCAGGTTCACATGGAACTCGTAGACCTGGTACTCGTAGTGCCACAGGCTGCGCAGCCAGTCCGGCAGCCAGGTCCAACTGCCGCCCTTGCCGTCGGTGGTGGCCCAGTCCCGGTAGTAGCCGTGGTGGTCGGGATCGTTCCTGATGATCCAGCCGGTCCACGAAGCGATGTACGTCAGGATCGCGACCGGCACGGTCGAGACGAACGCGGGCACCAGATCCCGCAGGATCACCGCCCGGTACGGCTGGATCGCACCCGCCGTCCGGCGCGCGCCGACGTCCCACAGCACCGTCAACAGACCGAACGCGACCAGGATGTACAGCCCGTTCCACTTCGTGCCGAACGCCAGCCCCAGGGAGAGCCCGGCCGCGATCCGCCACGGCCGCCACCCCAGCCGCAGCGTCTCGGCGATCCGCGCGTCCGGGCGCAGCACCCCCTCCGCGTCGACCGGCAGTGCCGCGGCGAGCCTGCGCCGCGCCCAGTCCCGGTCGATCAGCAGACAGCCGAACGCCGCCACCACGAAGAACATCAGTACCAGGTCGAGCAGTGCGGTGCGGCTCATCACGAAGTGCAGCCCGTCGACGGCGAGCAGCGCGCCCGCCAGACACCCCAGGAACGTCGAGCGGAACAGCCGCCGCCCGATCCGGCACAGCATCAGCACCGACAGCGTGCCGAGCACCGCCACCATGAACCGCCAGCCGAACGGCGTGAACCCGAAGAGCTGCTCGCCGAACCCGATGATCCACTTCCCGACCGGCGGATGCACCACATAGCCGGGCGCCGTCGGCACCGTCACCAGCGAAGGATCGGCCAGGATCGACTTGTCGACGTCCTTCGGCCAGGACCCCTCGTACCCCTGCTTGATCAGCGCCCAGGAGTCCTTGGCGTAGTACGTCTCGTCGAATATCACCGCCTTCGGGCTGCCCAGATGCCAGAACCGCAGCACCCCCGCGACCAGCGTCACCAGCAGTGGCCCGCCCCAGGCCGACCACCGCACCAGCCGCTCGGCGGTCGGCGGCGACACTCCCAGCACCGCCCACAACTGCGGTCCCGGCCGGTTGTACGGCGGGACCAGCCGTTCCCGCAGCCCGATACCGGGCCGCGGCGAATGGCCGAAGCGGCGCAGCCGCTGCTGCCAGGAAGGCGGCTTTTCGCCGTGCTGTTCCCCGGCGTCTTGACCCTGCTGGGCTTCGGGCGCAGTACTCGTCACCGCGCCATCGTAGGGAACGCATCTGTGCGACTGCTGTCGCCCGTGCTGGGAGGATGGCTGATGTGACTGGAACGACTGGAACGCTGGTACTCGCAGGGACCCCCATCGGCGATGTGGCGGACGCCCCGCCACGGCTCGCCGCAGAACTGGAGACGGCGGACGTCGTCGCCGCCGAGGACACCCGCCGGCTGCGCCGGCTGACGCAGGCGCTCGGCATCCACACCACGGGGCGTGTGGTCTCCTACTTCGAGGGCAACGAGTCGGCGCGTACGCCCGAACTCGTCGAGGCGCTGACCGGTGGCGCCCGGGTCCTGCTCGTCACGGACGCCGGGATGCCGTCCGTCTCCGACCCCGGCTACCGGCTCGTCGCCGCAGCGGTGGAGAAGGGCATCAAGGTCACCGCGGTCCCCGGCCCGTCCGCCGTGCTCACCGCGCTCGCCCTGTCCGGTCTGCCTGTCGACCGGTTCTGCTTCGAGGGCTTCCTGCCGCGCAAGGCGGGCGAACGGCTCGGCCGGCTCCGTGAGGTCGCCGACGAGCGCCGCACCATGGTCTTCTTCGAGGCCCCGCACCGGCTCGACGACACCCTCGCCGCGATGGCCGAGGTGTTCGGCGGCGACCGCAGGGCCGCCGTGTGCCGGGAGCTGACCAAGACGTACGAGGAAGTGAAGCGCGGCCCGCTGGCCGAACTGGCGGTCTGGGCGGCCGAAGGCGTACGCGGCGAGATCACCGTCGTCGTCGAGGGTGCGGCGGATGTGGCCGAAGAGCTGGACGCCGCCGAGCTGGTACGCAGGGTGCGGGTGCGCGAGGAGGCGGGGGAGCGGCGCAAGGAGGCGATCGCCGCTGTCGCCGCGGCTGCGGGGCTGCCCAAACGCGAGGTCTTCGATGCGGTCGTCGCCGCAAAGAACGCGTCGCGGACCGGCCCTGCGGACGGCAAAGGACTGTCGTAAAAGAGCAAAGTGCGAGCCGCGCATCTGGCCCCTTTTGCCACGAGAAGGGCAAGACCGCTCCAATACTCGACAGGGCATGGTGCACTCCCGCCGGTAGAGGCGTCCACTGAATCAGGGACGCATTCTCCGGAGTGCTTGTCCGGCGGACAAGAGGAGCAGGCATGAGCGAGACCGCAGCAACCACCGTGCATGAGGCGTATGCCTTCGCCTGTATGAGGTGCGGACACGGCTGGGAACAGGCCTACGAGATAGAGCACCACGTCGACGGTTCCAACAACGACTTCGTCATCTACAAGGCGAATGGGGAGCGGGTCCCGTCACCCCTGTCCAAGCCCACCTGCACGAACTGCGACGGCCATGTGGTCCGGATCATGCGGTCCGGCCGGGTGTCGACCGTCCAGCGGCTGCTCCAGTCGCAGTACGAGACCGCCGGACACCCCGAGGACAGCGACGTCCGCGAACGCGAGGCGGTAGCCGCATCCGCAGCCGCTCCGGCGGCCGCGGAACACCACTGGCACCTCTCCGACCTGCTGCACCCCTTCCACCGCAAGTGAGAGCGGCGCCACGGTCCTCGTACGATCGTGGCATGAGCCGTACGGAAGCCCCGCCACTGCCCGAACCCCTGCGGGTACCGGTCGCCGATTCGCACACCCATCTGGACATGCAGGACGCCACCGTCGAGGAAGGCCTGGCCAGGGCCGCGGCGGTCAACGTCACCACCGTGATCCAGGTGGGCTGCGACGTGCGGGGCTCGCGCTGGGCCGCCGAGACCGCGGCCGCGCACGCAGGTGTGTACGCGGCGGTGGCCCTGCACCCCAACGAGGCGCCGCGCATCGTCCACGGCGACCCGGACGGCTGGTCCCGCCAGGAGGCGCGGGAGCCGGGCGGGAAGGCCGCCCTCGACGAGGCCCTTGCCGAGATCGACAAGCTGGCCGCCCTCGACCGGGTGCGCGGCGTCGGCGAGACCGGCCTCGACCACTTCCGTACGGGCCCCGAGGGCATGGCCGCCCAGGAGGAGTCCTTCCGGGCCCATATCGAGATCGCCAAACGGCACGGCAAGGCGCTAGTCATCCACGACCGCGAGGCGCACGCCGATGTGCTGCGCGTGCTCGCCGACGCGGGCGCCCCCGAACGGACCGTGTTCCACTGCTACTCAGGGGACGCCGAGATGGCCCGGATCTGCGCCGACGCCGGGTACTTCATGTCCTTCGCGGGCAACGTGACGTTCAAGAACGCCCAGCCGCTGAGGGACGCTCTGGCCGTCGCGCCGATCGAACTGGTCCTGGTCGAGACGGACGCGCCGTTCCTCACCCCCGCCCCGTATCGCGGCCGGCCCAACGCGCCGTATCTCATTCCCGTCACGCTCCGTGCGATGGCGGAGGTGAAGGGGGTCGACGAGGACACCCTGGCGTCGGCGATCAACGACAACACGGCTCGCGCGTTCGATTACTGACAGATCACGCTGTCACGGTGTGCGGTCGCGTCGCTTTGGAGAGTGACCGAAGCTCCACTATCGTCCCGGACGCCCATCGGGCGACCGGGACGAACGGACCTTCTGGAGCGTCGTGATCAATGCGCAGGGCAGTCACCGTGCGGTACCGGGCAGGGGACATGCGGGAGGTGCGGCGGTGGCGACACCGCCGACCGCTCCCGCGCCCCTGCCGTTCCACGAGGAGCAGGCGCTCGTCGCCCTCTGGCCGGTCCACGATCCGACCGTCGTCGACACGCCTGCGGCGCCGCCCGCCGGCCCCCGCACCGGCGGCCGGGCCGATGCCCGGCGGGCCGCGCACCGCCGCAAGAGCCCCGCACGTCCGGAGAACCTGCGCCGCCTCGTCCCGCAGGCCCTGGTCGTCGCCTTCCTGGCCGGCGGCACCACCGCGTTCGTCGCCCACGACAAAGCGGTGCGGCTCACCGTCGACGGGGAGCCGCGCACCCTGCACACCTTCGCGGACGACATCGACGAACTCCTCGACGACGAGGGCATCGCCGTCGGCGCCCACGACGTCGTCACCCCGGCCCCCGTCGGCGACCTCGACGACGGCGACGAGATCACCGTCCGCCACGGGCGCCCCATGACCCTCACCCTCGACGGGGTGCAGCGCCGGGTGTGGACCACCGCAGGCTCGGTCGACGGCGCCCTGCGCCAGCTCGGGGTGCGCGCCGAGGGGGCGTACCTCTCCGTCGCCCGCTCCTCCTCGATCGGCCGCACCGGGCTCGCCCTGGACGTCCGTACCGAACGCACCGTGACCTTCATGGCCGACGGCCGGGAGCGCACCGTCCGCACCAACGCCGCGACCGTCCGCGAGGCCGTCGCCGAGGCGGGCATCACCCTGCACGGCGAGGACACCACCTCCGTGGACCCGCACAGCTTCCCGCGCGACGGCCAGACGGTCTCCGTGATGCGGATCACCGACTCCCGCGAGGTGCACGAGGAGCCCGTCCCGTACGCCGAACAACGGTCCGAGGACGATTCGATCCGCGCCGGTACGGAGGTCGTCGAGCGCGAGGGCAGGCCGGGCGTCCGCCGGATCACGTACGGGGTGCGGACCGTCAACGGCGTCCGGCAGCGGCCGCGGGCGCTGGACGCCGAAGTCGTCCGCACGCCGGTCGACCGGATCGTGAAGGTCGGCACCGGAGCCCGCCCGCGGTCCGTGGCGGGCGCGGGCGGGCTGAACTGGGCCGGCCTCGCGTCCTGCGAGTCCGGCGGCCGGCCTCGCGCGGTCGACGCCAGCGGCACGTACGGCGGGCTGTACCAGTTCGACGCGCGGACCTGGCACTCCCTCGGCGGCAGCGGACGGCCGCAGGACGCCCCGGCGTCCGAGCAGACGTTCCGGGCGAAGAAGCTGTACCTGCAAAGGGGGGCGAGCCCGTGGCCGCATTGCGGCCGTAGGCTTACCGGGTGAGCACCACAGAGCCCGACGCCCTCCTGGGCCCCGCAGACATCCGCGACCTGGCCGCGAAACTGGGGGTACGCCCCACGAAGCAGCGCGGTCAGAACTTCGTCATCGACGCCAATACGGTCCGCAGGATCGTACGGACCGCGGAGGTCCGTCCGGACGACGTGGTGGTCGAGGTCGGACCCGGTCTGGGCTCGCTGACCCTGGCGCTGCTGGAGGCGGCGGACCGGGTCGTCGCCGTCGAGATCGACGATGTGCTGGCGGCGGCGCTGCCGGCCACGGTCCAGGCCCGGATGCCGCGCCGCGCCGACCGGTTCTCGCTGGTCCACTCCGACGCGATGCTGGTCACGGAGCTGCCGGGCCCGCCGCCCACCGCCCTGGTCGCCAACCTGCCGTACAACGTGGCCGTGCCGGTCCTGCTGACGATGCTGGAGCGGTTCCCGACCATCGAGCGGACCCTGGTCATGGTGCAGGCCGAGGTCGCCGACCGGCTGGCCGCCCGGCCGGGCAACAAGGTCTACGGCGTGCCGTCGGTGAAGGCCAACTGGTACGCGGAGGTCAAGCGGGCCGGGTCCATCGGCCGCACGGTGTTCTGGCCGGCCCCGAACGTCGACTCCGGTCTGGTGTCGCTGGTCCGGCGCACCGAGCCGATCACGACGACCGCGAGCCGGGCCGAGGTCTTCGCGGTCGTCGACGCGGCGTTCGCTCAGCGCCGCAAGACGCTTCGGGCCGCCCTGGCCGGCTGGGCGGGCTCCGCGCCGGCCGCAGAGGCGGCTCTGGTCGCGGCCGGGATCTCGCCGAAGACGCGGGGTGAAGCACTGACCGTCGAGGAGTTCGCGGCCATCGCCGAGAACAAGCCGGCGGTGGACGAGCCGGCGGCGGACTCGTCGAGCGGGAGCAGGCCTGGCGCGGACGAGCCCGCCGGGAACGGGAACGAGTCCACCGGGAGTGGCGAGTGAGCGTCACCGTTCGCGTCCCCGCCAAGGTCAATGTGCAGCTCGCGGTCGGCGCCCCGCGCCCCGACGGCTTCCACGACCTGGCGAACGTCTTCCTCGCCGTCGGGCTCTACGACGAGGTCACCGTCAGCCCCGCGGACGCGCTGACCGTCACCTGTTCGGGCCCGGACGCCGCGCAGGTCCCGCTGGACGCCGGCAACCTCGCCGCCCGCGCCGCGATCGCGCTCGCCGAACGCCACGGCGTCGCCCCCGACGTGCACATTCACATCTCCAAGGACATCCCCGTCGCGGGCGGCATGGCGGGCGGCAGCGCCGACGCCGCAGCCGCCCTGGTGGCCTGTGACGCCCTCTGGGCCACCGGCGCCACCCGGGACGAACTGCTCGCCATCTGCGCGGAGCTCGGCAGCGACGTGCCGTTCTCCCTGGTCGGCGGCGCCGCCCTCGGTATCGGCCGCGGCGAGCAGCTGACCCCGATCGACGTCGGCGGCACGTTCCACTGGGTGTTCGCGGTCGCCGACGGCGGGCTCTCCACCCCGGCCGTCTACGGGGAGTTCGACCGGCTCACCGCGGGCACCGACGTCCCCGCACCGGAAGCCTCGCCGGCCCTCCTCGACGCCCTGCGCACCGGCAGCACCGACGTGCTCGCGAAGGCCCTCTCCAACGACCTGCAGCCCGCCGCGCTCTCCCTGCGGCCCTCGCTCGCCGACACCCTCGCCGCCGGCACCGGGGCGGGTGCGCTGGCCGCGCTGGTCTCGGGCTCCGGGCCGACCACCGCGTTCCTGGCGGCGGACGCGGAGGCGGCGCGCAGGATCGCGGACACGCTGCGGACGTCGGGGACCTGCCGGACCGCGCGGGTCGCGGTCTCCCCGGCGCCGGGTGCCACGATCGTCTGACCGCGGGTACTCAGTCGGGAATTGAGTACGGTCGCGCTGCCGCCCCCGGGGCATCGGGCGCGACCGTACCCATATGGGATCAAGTGTTCGTGAACTGGCCGGGGCCACCCCGGCCACCCGGGACCGGTACATCGACCTGCTGCGTGTCGCCTCGCTCGGGACGGTCGTCCTCGGGCACTGGCTGATGGCCGCCGTCACCGCCGACGGCGTCGGCAACCTGCTCGCCGTCGTCCCCGGCCTCCAGCTGCTGACCTGGGTGCTCCAGATCATGCCGGTGTTCTTCTTCGTCGGCGGCTTCTCGCACGCCCTGTCGTACCGCTCCCTCGGCCGCAAGCAGCCCGCCGGCTCGACGGACTCCGTCTACTCGGCCTTTCTCCGGGCCAGACTGCAGCGGCTGCTGCGCCCCACCATGGTCTTCATCCTGGTCTGGGGGACGGCCGCGCTGATCGTCCAGCTGCTCGGCGGGGGCGGCGGGCTGACCGGGGTCACGCTGCGGCTGGTGGCCCAGCCGCTCTGGTTCATCGGGATCTACCTCGCGATGGTGGCGTTCACACCGCCGCTGCTGAAGCTGCACGACCGGTACGGCTGGGGTGCCTTCGCCGGGCTTGCCGCGGCGGCGGTCGCGGTCGACGTGCTGCGGTTCGCCGCCGGTGTCCCGTACATCGCGTTCCTCAATTTCGCGTTCGTCTGGCTCGCCGTGCACCAGCTGGGCTTCCTGCGCGCCGACGGCCGCATCAGCCGCCCCGCGCTGCTGGCCGGCCCCGGCCTGGCCGCCGCGGCCGCGCTGGTCGCGTTCGGCCCGTATCCGCTCTCCATGGTCGGGATGCCCGGCGAGAAGATCAGCAACATGGCGCCGCCGACGCTCGCCCTGCTCTGCCACGGCCTGTGGCTGGTCGGCGCGGTCGAGCTGCTGCGCGGCCCCGGCGCCCGGCTGGTCGCCCGCCCGCGGTTGTGGCGCGGGGTCGTGGCGGCCAACGGGGTGGCGATGACCGCGTTCCTCTGGCACCTCACCGCGATGCTCGGGGTCTACGGGGCGATGATCGCCCTGCACGTCCCGCTGCCCGAACCGGCGACCGGCGCCTGGTGGGCGCAGGTGCCGGTACGGATCGCGGTGGCGGCAGCCGTCACGGCGGGGCTGGTCACCGTCTTCCGCACGTTCGAGCGGCCGGTCACCGCGATACCGGGGAAGGGCTCCGGGCCGGTGTCCGCGCTCGGTGTGACCCTCTGCCTGTTCGGGGTGCTCGGGGTGTCGATGGTCGGGTTCGGCGGGCTGCTGGACGGGCATACGGCGGTGCTGATCGCCGTACGGGTCAGCGCCCCGACGGCCGTCGCGATGGCGCTGGGCGGCTGGCTGCTGGTGGAACGGGCGGGGCGGGGGAGGCGGGCCGGGGACGGAAGCCCCGGGTGACCCCCGCCCGGCTATGCCGGGCGCGGTGCCGTACAGCCGTGCCGTTGCGCCGATGCGTCGGCGAACCGCCGGAGCGCCGCCCGCAGGCCCTTGTGGTCCACGGCCGGGGCGGCCGTGTCGCGCCGGACGTCGTCGCGCAGGGTCCCGACCTCGTACACCGCCACGCCGCCCGCTCCAGGGCACTGGGCGACCAGGGTGTAGGTGCCGTCCTCCGTATCGACGGGGCCCTTGCCGTCGCGGGCCTTGTCGTGCGACGCGTAGCGCAGGTCGTCCCGCTTCTCCTGGCCGAACAGGCTGTAGTACGCGGTGAAGCCGTACAGCCTCGCGCCTTGGAGCCCGCCGAGTTCGCAGCTCTCCAGAGGCGCCGGGGCGGCGGCGGTCTCCACCGCGGTGCGCACACCCCACCGCTGGGCCGTTGTCGGGGACAGCAGCCCCGCGCAGGTGCCGTCCGCGGTCGTCAGCGGCTTGTAGTCCCAGTCGGTCATGGTGACCCCGACATCCTTCACCGGCCTTCCGAGGGGTGCGGCGCACTCGACGCGGTGCGTGTACGCCGTCGCCGTACCGGTCAGCACGGCGGTGAGTCGCTCGCGGGCCGCGGGGTCGTCGAAGCCCCCCTCGCCGAACTCCGCGTCGACCGTCATCACCAGCCCGTTCCCGGGCTCCTTGCCGCAGTCGAGCAACAGGGACGCCCGCGCCTCGTCCTGGTCGTACGCGTCGTCCGGGGAGAAGGCGAAGGAGCCCGTCCAGCCGTGCCCCAACGGGGCATCGAAGCCACTCGCGTCGACGGCGGCGAAGCGGGCGTCCGCGTCGCGGACCCGCAGTGTGAGACCGGCCGGGCCGTCCTTGTGCCTGTCGGCCGCGCTCACCGAGCAGCGCCATCCGCCGGACGTGTGGTCGTCGGAGGACTTCAGCTCGATGCCCCGGAACAGCTTTCGCACCTGGCCGGCCGCCAGGTCTCCGTCGCAGACCGAGTCAAGGGCCCGGTCGTGGCGCCAGGAGCCGTAGCCGCCCGACAGCAAGAAGAATCCGCCCACCGCCACGACAGCCACCGCCGTCCAGACGGCCGTGAGGCGTATGCGCCGCCTGCGCCAGTAGCGGTCGTCGCTCACTTCCATACCTTCCCCAGGATCCTGGTGTCACGGCAGTCGGCGGAGTCCAGATACGCGTCGACGAGCCCGTCGATGCGGGCGACCGAGAGTGCGCGGGTGGCGGTGTCCACCGTTACCCGGCTCAGCGTCCGGCCCTTCGCGCACACCGATTCGGCCCACACGGCGAGCGGATAACTGCGCTGGTCGGCCGTCGTCGCCGGGCTGTCCGTGAGCGCGGCGAGCTCCGCCCCGTACTCGCCCCGCACCTCGGGCAGCACCGCGCCCCACCAGCTCGCGGACGAGACCGCGGCGACCTGGTCCTGGAGGGTCGGGGTGTCCGCGCGCTGCAGGGAGAGGGAACAGGCACGCGCCCAGTCATGGCTCGCGCCCTGGTTACCGTGGTCCGCGCGGGCCCAGCCGTCGTCGCCGAGCAGCCCCGGCCGGAACCAGCGGCAGGACGCCGGATTCTCGTCTGAGTCCCGGTAGTCGTTCACGGGCCTCGGCAGTGGCCGTACGTCCGAGGGCTCGACCGCCGTCCCGCCGCAGTGGCTCTTCTCACGTACGTCGTTGGCGACGGCGGTCACCGCCTCACCCAGTTGCGGTTCCAGGCGTGCTTCCCGGTCGTCCTCGGTGTTCAGCGAGGCATGGACGCGGAAGCGGGTCACCGGCCGGGGATAGCCGGGCAGCCCGGTGGGGCACGCGGCCGTCACCTGGGTCGTGGCCCTCTCGTACGCGGTGGCCCACCTGGGTTCCTCCTCGTACGGCGAGGTGCTCAGGAGATCGCTGAGCCGGACGCCCCGCAGCGGTGCGTCGAGCACGGGCACCACCGTCACATCGAGGCTGCCCTCTTCGCCCCACTCGACGGAACACGTCATCAGCGTCCGCGGCCCGTGGCCGGACCGTCCGGTCAGGTCCAGATCCGTCCGCAGCCGCCAGGTCTCGTCGTCGGGCAGGACGCCGTGTACGGCCCGCTCGGGCAGAACGCCCGCGCAGGCTGTGGCCAGGACATCGGCATTGTGGTCTTCGCGCCGCTGGAACCGGACCAGGACCAGGCCCGTCACCATTGCCGCGAGCAGCACCACCACGGTCAGCTTCGGCAGCCATCGATGCCGCACGAATCGCGCCCATACCGTCGCCGCCATCGCGAGCCCCCGCCTCTTGATCGATCGCTGCACGCTATCGCACACGCCGAGGCGACTACCCTGGGATGTCGATCGATCCCCCAGTCAGGAGTGAAATGGCCGTCAATCTGGTCAATGTCGAGCAGGTCAGCAAGGTGTACGGCACCCGTGCCCTGCTCGACGGTGTGTCCCTCGGTGTGTCCGAGGGGGACCGGATCGGTGTCGTCGGCCGTAACGGCGACGGCAAGACGACCCTCATCCGGATGCTCGCCAAGCTGGAGGAGGCGGACACCGGCCGCGTCACCCACAACGGTGGCCTGCGTCTCGGTGTCCTCACACAGCACGATTCGCTCGACCCGAAGGCGACGGTCCGCCACGAGGTCATCGGCGATCTCGCCGACCACGAGTGGGCGGGCAACGCCAAGATCCGTGACGTGCTGACCGGACTCTTCGGCGGGCTGGACCTGCCCGGCTTCGAGCTCGGCCTGGACACCGTCATCGCCCCGCTCTCCGGCGGCGAGCGGCGCCGGATCGCGCTCGCCAAGCTGCTCATCGCCGAACAGGACCTGATCGTCCTCGACGAGCCGACCAACCACCTCGATGTCGAGGGCATCTCCTGGCTGGCCCGGCACCTGCAGAGCCGGCGCTCGGCCCTGGTCTGCGTCACCCACGACCGGTGGTTCCTCGACCAGGTCTGTACGCGTATGTGGGACGTCCAGCGCGGCACGGTCCACGAGTACGAGGGCGGCTACAGCGACTACGTGTTCGCCCGGGCCGAGCGGGAGCGGATCGCCGCGACCGAGGAGTCCAAGCGGCAGAACCTGATGCGCAAGGAGCTGGCCTGGCTGCGGCGCGGCGCCCCCGCCCGTACGTCGAAGCCGCGCTACCGCATCGAGGCCGCCAACGAGCTGATCGCCGATGTGCCGCCGCCGCGCGACACCAGCGAGCTGATGAAGTTCGCCAACGCACGACTCGGTAAGACCGTCTTCGACCTGGAGGACGTGACCGTCCAGGCCGGACCCAAGACGCTGCTCACCCACCTCACCTGGCACCTCGGCCCCGGCGACCGGATCGGCCTGGTCGGGATCAACGGTGCGGGCAAGACCTCGCTGCTGCGGGCGCTCGCCGAGGCGGCCCGCACCCAGGGCGAGGAGCAGCCCGCGGCCGGGAAGATCGTCGTCGGCAAGACCGTCAAGCTCGCCTACCTCTCCCAGGAGGTCACCGAGCTCAAGCCCAATCTGCGGGTGCTGGAGGCCGTGCAGCAGGTACGGGACCGGGTCGACCTCGGCAAGGGCCGGGAGATGACCGCGGGCCAGCTCTGCGAGCAGTTCGGCTTCTCGAAGGAGAAGCAGTGGACCCCGGTGGGTGACCTGTCGGGCGGTGAGCGGCGACGGCTGCAGATCCTGCGGCTGCTGATGGACGAGCCGAACGTTCTCTTCCTCGACGAGCCCACCAACGACCTCGACATCGAGACCCTGACCCAGCTGGAGGACCTCCTCGACGGCTGGCCGGGATCGATGATCGTGATCTCCCACGACCGGTTCTTCATCGAGCGGACCACGGACCGGGTGATGGCGCTGCTCGGCGACGCCACGCTGCGGATGCTGCCGCGCGGTATCGACGAGTACATCGAGCGCAGGCGGCGGATGGAGGAGGCGGCCGTACCCGCCTCGGCGCCCACCGCGGCGAAGGAGGCGCCGGCCGCCGCCGCGGTCTCGCCGCAGGCCGCCCGCGCCGCCAAGAAGGAACTGCAGAAGATCGAGCGGCAGCTCGACAAGATGTCGAGCAGGGAGACGACCCTGCACGCGCAGATCGCCGACAACGCCACGGACTTCGAGAAGGTGGCGAAGCTCGACGCGGAACTGCGGGAACTGGTCGTGGAGCGCGACGAGTTGGAGATGCGCTGGCTGGAACTGGCCGAGGACGCCTGATCGCTGACGTGCCTTCGGCGTGACCGGTGGGGTCTGTGGGGCGGGTGGTAGAAAGTAGGCTCGCCCGGCGCAGGTGCAGATGCCGGACCGATCCGCGCGAAGGGGGACGTGCTGATGGCCCAGCCGCCCGGCCAGCAACCGCCGCAGGGAAGCTTCGGGGATCCGTACGATCCACCGCCGGAGTCGGTCCAGCCGTCGCCACCCGGATACGGCTCCGCGCCGCCGCCCGGTCAGGCCGCGGGACCGTACGGGGCGCCGGTACAGCCGGGCCCGTACGGCACACCCGCTCAGCCGGGTCCGTACGGCGTTCCGCAGCCCGGGCCGTACAACGCGCCGACTCAGCCCGGGCCGTACGGCTATCCGTCGTCGCCGCAGCCCGGATACGGCTACCCGCAGCAGCAGTCGCAGCAGCCCCCGCCGCCCGGTGGCGGAGGGTTCTTCAGGGGCGGACGCGGTGCGGTCATCGGTGCCGTGCTCGCGGTGGTGCTGCTGGCCGGCGGTGGCATCTGGTTCGCCACCAGCGGGGGCGACGACGAGTCGAAGCCCACGGCAAGGGCGAGCACCGACCCCGGGCCGGGCGCCACCGGCGGCGGGGGCGGCGGGGGCGGCGGCAAGGCCGAGGACCGAGGCATGCACGACCTCGGTGCCGAGGCCGACGCGCTCAATGCCCAGCGCAGGCCGGGCGAGGCGAAGGTCCTCTGGCTCCAGGAAGGCGGCGTCGACCTGCCGCGCAACGGCTCGGACGTGTACGGCCCCTGGATCGTCGGCGACACTGTCGTCAAGGCCATGTTCCGGACGGTCTCCGGCTACTCCGTCACCGACGGCAGCCGGAAATGGAGTCTTCGTATGCCGTCGAGTCTGTGCGCGGCGCCTTCGCAGCCCACCGTGGACGGCAAGATCGTCTTCGGAATCGAGACCGGCACCGCGGACGACGCGCTCTGCAACTCCCTCCAGATGGTCGACCTCACGACCGGCAAGGCCGGCTGGCGCAAGACATACCGGCGCCAGGGTGCCTGGGATCTGCTGTCCGACGTCTCGATGGCGATCAACGGCGACACCGTGACCGTGGGGCGCACCAGCAGGACGGACGCCTTCCGAGTCAGCGACGGCGCGGTGCTCTTCGGCGAACTGCCGGGCAACTGCCAGCCGTTCGGCTTCGCCAGCGGCCCCGTGGCGATCGCCGCCACCAGTTGCCAGACCGCGGCCGACGACCACAAGGAGCAGCAGGTGCAGCGGATCGATCCGGTCACCGGAAAGGTCCAGTGGACGTACAAGGTCAAGAAGGGCTGGGAGGTTGCACAGTTCTACTCGGTCGGCCCGCTGGTCGTCTCGCTGAAGCAGGAGGACAAGTGGGCGATCATCGTGCTCAACGAGAACGGCACCTATCGGTCCCAACTGGTCGGCGGCACCGACGACTACGGGACGAAGTGCGGCGGTGACCTTCTCACCGAGGGCAAGAACCTCGACAACTGTCTCGGGGTGGCGGCCGACGACCGGATGGTCTACCTGGCGACCAAGCCCCCCGAGGACGACCTCACCCCCACCAACAAGGTCGTCGCCTTCGATCTGAACACCGGTCAGGCGAAGTGGAAGGCCGCGGCCCCGGCCGGACAGACCCTGATGCCGATACGGACGGAGGGCGGCAGGCTGCTGATGTATCTCGCCGCCGGGAAGAACAAGGGCGGCGGCATCGCGTCCCTCCCGCCGGCCGGTGGCACGCCGCAGATGGTGCTGCGGCACCCGGCAGCGGCCTCCATGGTGGAGCGCGGCTTCTTCGATTCCAGGGTCGCCTATCAGAACGGGCGTTGCCTCCTCATGCACGCGAGGATCAGCGGGATCGACGACGAGGACGAGAAATCGATGAAGTCGATGGCGGGCTTCGGCAGCTGACGGGCCGAGGCGTAACGAGGGCATCACGGCGCGGTTCTCCCTTGGGAACAGGGGGCGGACCGACTCGGTGTCCGATGCGTCGCGGGTGGTACAAAGAAGCCCCGCTCGACTGTCGTAACGCCGCGGAAGCCATGCCCGATTCGCTCCTTTCCGAGGGGAATTCAGCCCAGCGGAATCGCGGGGGAGACCGGAACGGGCACCGGACCGCACGAAGGGGGACGTGCTGATGACCCAGCCGCCCAGCCAGCAACCGCCGCAGGGAGGCTTCGGCGCTCCGCAGGATCCACCGCAGGGGAATCCTCAGCCGACGGCGCCCGGGCAGCCGCCGCAGGGTCAACCGCCTGCCCAGCCGCCGCAGATGCCTGCCGCGCCGCCGACACCCCCGCCGCCCGCTCAGCCGGGTTACGGCTACCCGCAGGCGCCGGGCCAGGCCCCCGGTTACGGCTACCCGCAGCAGCCGGGACCGTACAACCAGCCGGGACCGTACGGCCAACAGCCGGGACCGTACGGCCAACAGCCGGGTCCGTACGCCCAACAGCCGGGCCCCTACGGCCAGCAGCCGCAGCCCGGATACGGCTACCCGCAGCAGCAGTACCCCGGCGCTCCGGTACCCGGCGGCCCCGGCGGTACGGGCGGTGGCAGCCCCTTCAAGGGGAAGCCCGCAGTGATCATCGGTGCCGCGGTCGCCGCCGCGATCGTCGTCGCCGGTGGCGTGTTCCTCGCGACCAGCGGTGGTGACGACGACAAGAAGCCCGACGCGCGGGCGAGCACGGACGGCAAGGCGCCGAGCGGTTCGCCCTCCTTCGACGAGGGCGACGGCAACGGCGACGGGCGACCGGCCGATGACGACCTCAACGCCGGGCGCAAGCCGGGCGAGGCCAAGGTCCTCTGGCTGCAGAAGAACGACGTCGACCTGCCGCGCAACGGCGCGGACGTGTACGGCCCCTGGGTCGTCGGCGACACCGTCGTCAAGGGCATGTACCGCGCGGTCTCCGGCTACTCGGTCGCCGACGGCAAGCAGAAGTGGACGCTGAAGCTGCCCGCCGACATGTGCGCCGCGCCTTCGCAGACCACCGCCGACGGCAAGATCGTCATCGGGGTCAAGAACGGCACCACCGACAAGGCGGACTGCTCGGACCTCCAGATGATCGACCTCAACACCGGCAAGGCCGGCTGGAAGAAGTCGATCAAGAAGAACGGCATCTGGGACATGATGTCGGACATCTCCCTCGCCATCAGCGGAGACACCGTCACGGTCGGCCGGACCAGCAACTCCAACGCCTACCGGGTCAGCGACGGCAAGGAGCTGTTCGGCAAGCCGGCGGGCAACTGCCAGCCGTTCGCCTTCGCCGGCGGCCCCAAGCTGATCGCCGCCTCCAGTTGCCGCACCGATGACATCGACAACCCTCAGCACCAGATCCAGGAGATCGACCCGGCCACCGGCAAGCCCAAGTGGACGTACCGGCCGGCCCGTGGCTGGGAGATCGACCGGGTCTACTCGGTGAGCCCGCTCGTCGTCTCGCTGACCCAGAGCGAGAAGAAGAAGTGGAGCATCCTCGCCATCAAGGAGAACGGCACGCTCCGTTCCCAGCTGGTCGGTGACAAGGGCGACAAGTTCGCACCGGACTGCGGCAGCGCGTTCGCCATCTTCGGCAAGTCGCTGGACGGCTGTGTCGGTGTCGCTGCCGATGCCAACACCTTCTACATGGCGACCGAACCCGACTCCAGCGGCACCGCCCGTACGAACAAGGTCGTCGCGTTCAACCTGAACACCGGCAAGCCGAAGTGGAAGGCCGCGGCCCCGGCCGAGCAGACCGTGAAGCCGCTGCGGATGGAGGGTGGCAATGTGCTGCTCTACGTGGAGGCCGGATACAACAAGGGCGGCGGGATCGCCACCCTCGCCCCGACCGGTGGCGCACCGAAGATGCTGCTCCGGCACCCGGAGTCGACGTCCCAGATCGAGAGCTCGTTCTACAACGCGAAGATCGTCTACGCGGACGGGCGTTCCTTCATCGCGAGCGGCCGGGTCAGCGCGAGCAACGACAAGGAAGAGCTGGAGACGAAGACCATGATGGCTTTCGGCAAGTGACGGCTCACGCAGGCACCCGACGGACCCTGACCGACCGCGACAGGTCCCGACCGACCGACTCTCCTTCCCTCGAGGTACGTACGCCATGACTCAGCCGCCCCAGCCGCCCAACGAACCGCCCCAGGGCGGGTTCGGCGCCCCGCAGGACCCCCCGCCCGGCGGGTTCGGGGCACCGGTCCCGCCGCCCGCCGACCCGTTCGGCAAGCAGCCGCCCACCCCGCCCGCGGGCGGATTCGGCGCCCCGCAGGCGCAACCGCCCGCCGGTGGTTTCGGCGCCCCGCAGGCGCAACCGCCCGCCGGTCCGCCGCAACAGCAGCCGGGTTACGGCTATCCGCAGCAGCCCGGTTACGGCTACCCGCCGGGTCCCCCGGCCGGACAGGGCCTGCCGCCCGGCCAGCCGCCGCAGCAGGGCTACGGATACGGCTACCCGACCGCCCCGATGCAGCCGCAGTACGCGCCGCCTCAGCAGGGCGGGAACGGCGGCAAGAAGTTCACCACGCAGATGCAGATCATCGTTGCCGCGGTGGTCGCCGTGGCAGTGATCATCGGTGGTGGCATCTTCCTCGCCTCCGGTGGCGACGACAAGAAGAACGAGGTGTCCACCGCCGGTCCCACCGGTGGGGACAAGGGCGGCGAGGACAGCGGCATCGGCGGTGGCGGCAAGGAGAAGGTGCCGGCGAACACCAAGTCCACCGTCGCCTTCCAGCTGCCGGAGCCGAAGGTCGGCGACGTCACGACGGTCGACGGCTCCTGGCTGACCGACAAGGCGTATGTGAAGACCGGCGTCGACGAGATCGTCGGCTACGACAAGGTCAAGGGCACCAAGCTCTGGTCCATCCCGCTGGAGGGCCAGCTCTGCGCCGCCTCCCGGCACATGTCGAAGGACTACAAGACGGCCATCGTCTTCGAGGAGGGCAAGCCGACCAAGGCGAAGAAGTACTCGCCGTGCAACCAGGTCGGTGGGATCGACCTGAACACCGGAAAGCTGATGTGGAGCAAGCCGGTGACCGCCGCCACCAGCGGTGACGAGCCGGTCAGGTTCGACGAGGTCACGCTCAGCGGCAGCACGGTCGCCGCGGGCGGAACCGAGGGCGGCGCCGCCTTCGACCTGAACACCGGCGCCGAGCGCTGGAAGCCGAAGGTCGGCACCGATGGCTGCTACGACAAGGGGTACGGCGGCGGCGACGCGCTCGCGGTGGTCCGCAAGTGCGGTACGTACGACAGCCCGCAGCTCGTCATCCAGGCGCTGAACCCGACGACCGGCGCCCCGCTCTCGTCGTTCAAGATGCCGCCCGGCGTCGATTACGCGAGCATCGTCTCCACCAAGCCGCTGGTCGTCGCGGCCGATGTCGGCGACACCGCCGGCGACGGCAGTGGGATCTCGGACTTCTTCTCGATCGACGCGTCGACCGGCAAGCTCCTCACCAAGATCGCCGCGGACGGCGAGAAGTACGCCGCCCGCTGCGGCTCCACCGAGGTCGAGACCTGCCAGCAGCTGGCCGTCGGCAACAACCGGCTCTACCTGCCGACCGAGGAGCACGAGGGCACCGGCGAGTACGGCGACACGAACGAGATCGTCTCGTTCGACCTCACCACCGGCAAGCCGACCAGCGACAAGGCCGACGCGGGCGACCGGTACACGATGTTCCCGATCCGCATGGACGGTTCCAACATCATCGCGTACAAGGTTCCCCCGTACGACAAGGGCGGCCAGATCGTCTCCATCGACGGTTCCACCTTCAAGCAGACGGTGCTGATGGAGAACCCGGGGGACGAGTCCGTCCGGGACGCGGAGACCAGCTTCTCCATGGACTACGCGGAGATCCTGTACTCGGACGGCCGGATGTACATCTCCGAGGTGATGGTGAGCAAGCCGCGCGAGAGCTCCCTCGACGACAAGCAGTACCTCGCGGTCTCGTTCGCCACCGGCTGACCCCGGCGCGGCTACGCGCACGCACCACGGCCCTGCCGGTCGATCATTCGACCGGTAGGGCCGGTCGTTTTCTGCCCGCTCACCGATCCCTTCCGCCGGTTTACTGTCGGTCAACTGGACCCGAACAGCACATAATTCGGCATTCCGGGGGTCTTCTGCCTGGTAAGGGGCGCGCCACGTCGAACAAGCGTGTAGCTTGCCGGGTCAAAGGAGCCGGGGGGCCGGGGCCTGTCGTCGGACCGGCGTCCGCCGCGCGACGCCTGGGTGTGGCTCCATTGCTGCGGGGGGTAACTCGATGGGCGTGCGGCTCATGGTGGTCGATGACCACAGACTGCTCGCCGAGGCGTTGGCCTCGGCGTTGAAATTGCGGGGTCACCGGGTGCTCGCGGCGGCCGCGCCGACCGCCGGTGCGGCGGAACTCGTGGTGAGCAGAGCGCCGGAGGTCTGTCTGTTTGGCACGGCGGCACCCGCCGAACCCGGGGCGTTCGACCCGATAGCCCGGATCAAGCGGGAGCGCCCGCAGGTGGCGGTGGTGGTGCTCGGGCCGGTGCCGAGTCCGCGCGGGATCGCGGCTGCCTTCGCGGCCGGCGCCGCCGGGTATGTCAGGCACGACGAGCGGATAGAGGGTGTCGAGCGGGCGATGGTCAAGGCGCGGGCCGGCGAGGCGGCGATCGCGCCGCAACTGCTCCAGGGCGCCTTCGCCGAGCTGCTCAACCCGGCCGTCCAGCCGGACGACGAGGGGCAGCGGCTGCTGCGCATGCTCACCCCGCGCGAGGTCGAGGTCCTGGTGCGGGTCGCGGAGGGCGAGGACACCCGGCTGATCGCGACCGGGATGCGGATCGCGCCGAGCACCGCGCGTACGCATGTGCAGCGGGTGCTGATGAAGCTGGGGGTCGGCTCACGGCTGGAGGCCGCGGCACTGGCGGCCCGCACCGGACTGCTGGACCGCGCGGCGGTGGGCGGAACGTCGAAGGGGCCGGACGCCGGGTGACGTCCGGCCCCTTCGGGGCGGTGCGGAGACTGCTCAGGCGTCCGGGCCGCCGTCGGCGGCGCCGTCCGGCGCCGGTGCCGGACGCAGCTTCAGCCACAGCAGGAAGAACAGCCCCAGCACCAGCACGGCCAGCCCGGTCCAGAGGTTGATGTGGACGCCCTCGGCCTTCTTCAGGTCCGCGTCGGACGGGTTGATCCGGTGTTCGCGCCCCGGTTGGTCGGGATGTCGATGACACCCTGCCCCTGCTCGTAGATCCAGAATTGACGATCCATCACCGCTGGGCGGGGTGGCTCCCTTTGCTGCCCGGAGGCTGCAAATGTGGTTCCACGCGTCCGCCTCCGTCATGAGACGGGACTTGGCGCGGTGGGGCGCCTGCGCGTGCTATTGGTGACCGAGCCGCCCGTCCGGCGGGCTCGGGCCTCGATCTCGACCGAGGCGTTGTGATCGGCATCGTCCTCATGCCCACAGTTGACGCAGGTGAAGCTTCGCCCGCATCCAGGGCGAGATTCCGGATCCGCCCGACCACATTTCGCACATCAGGCCAGTTCCGACTCTCCGCGTGCAGCGGTCAGATATCGGCTCTGCTCCTGTGAGCGCAGGGTGCTGCCTCGCTGCTCAAACACGTATGTGCGCTGCTCGAGCGCAATGTTCCACAGGGTGCGTGCCGCATACCCCCACCGGGTCGGGACCTGTTCCTGCGCGCGGTTGGGATACAGCCGGTATCGGCGTCCCAAGTCTGCCTTCACGCCGGGGAACGTAAGGCCGGCTGCTCGGCGATTGCCAGTGGATCGAGTCCAGTTCACTCCTAAGCGTTCGGGTCTGGAACGTGCGTACGTGTCGATATGTGCAGCCGCGTGTGCCCACTCATTGACGTGTGTGTTGGCTTGTGGTTTGTTGTGTGCGGTTATGTTTGGAGGAACCTGATGAAGAAGACGGTTACGACGCTCGCCGACGGCCGGGAGCTGCTCTACTACGACAGCCGCGACGACGTGGTCCGGGACGCCGTCGACCGGCGGCCGCTGGACGCCGTATCGACCTCCTCCGAAATCCGCCGCGATCCCCTCCTCGGGGACAGCGTCGCCGTCGCCTCGCACCGTCAGGGCCGCACATACCACCCGCCGGCCGACGAGTGCCCGCTCTGCCCGTCCCGGGACGGACGGCTCAGCGAGATCCCCGACGACCGGTACGACGTGGTCGTCTTCGAGAACCGCTTCCCCTCGCTCGCCGGTGACTCCGGCCGCTGCGAGGTCGTCTGCTTCACCTCCGACCACGACGCGTCCTTCGCCGACCTCACCGAGGAGCAGGCGGCTCTGGTCCTGGAGGCCTGGACCGACCGCACCGCCGAACTCGCCGGGTTCGAGCAGGTCAAGCAGGTGTTCTGCTTCGAGAACCGGGGCGCCGAGATAGGTGTGACGCTCGGCCATCCGCACGGACAGATCTACGCGTACCCCTTCGTCACCCCGCGCACCGAGCTGATGCTCCGCTCGATGGAGGCGCACCGCGAGCGGACCGGTGGCAACCTCTTCGACGACATCGTGGCCCGCGAGCTGGCCGACGGCGATCGTGTGGTGCTGACCGGCGAGCACTGGGTGGCCTTCGTCCCGTACGCGGCGCACTGGCCGTACGAGGTGCATCTGCACCCGCGCCGGCGCGTCCCCGACCTGCGGGAACTCGACGAAGGCGCGCGCACAGAGTTCGCACAGATCTATCTGGAACTCTTGAGGCGATTCGACCGGATCTTCGGCCCCGGTGAGCCGCCGACCCCGTACATCGCGGCCTGGCACCAGGCGCCGTTCGGAGTCCCCGGGCGGGAGGAGTTCGGGCTTCACCTCGAGCTTTTCACCATCCGACGTACCTCCGGCAAGCTGAAGTTCCTCGCGGGTTCCGAGTCCGGCATGAGTGTGTTCATCAACGACGTGCCGCCGGAGGCCGCGGCCCAGCGACTGCGAGAGGTAGCGAGCGAGTGAGCAAGCCCCAGAGCGACCCCCGGATCGGCCCCCGGAAGAAGTACCTCGTCACAGGCGGCGCCGGATATGTCGGCAGTGTGGTGGCCGCGCATCTCCTCGAAGCCGGTCACGAGGTGACCGTCCTCGACGACCTGTCGACCGGGTTCCGCGAGGGCGTCCCCGCCGGGGCCGAGTTCATCGAGGGCTGCATCCAGGACGCCGCGCGCTGGCTGGACTCCTCCTACGACGGGGTGCTGCACTTCGCCGCGTATTCCCAGGTCGGCGAGTCCGTCACCGACCCGGAGAAGTACTGGGTCAACAACGTCGGCGGATCCACCGCCCTGCTCGCCGCGATGCGTGACGCGGGCGTCCGCACCCTGGTCTTCTCCTCCACGGCCGCGACCTACGGCGAACCGGTCTCCAGCCCGATCACGGAGTCCGACCCGACCGCCCCCACCAACCCGTACGGCGCGACGAAGCTGGCCGTCGACCACATGATCACCGGCGAGGCGGCCGCGCACGGACTGGCCGCGGTCTCGCTGCGCTACTTCAACGTGGCCGGGGCGTACGGCAGCCACGGGGAGCGGCACAGCCCCGAGTCGCATCTGATTCCGCTGGTCCTCCAGGTCGCGCTCGGCCGGCGCGAGTCGATTTCCGTCTACGGCGACGACTACCCGACCCCCGACGGCAGCTGCGTACGCGACTACATCCACGTCGCGGACCTCGCCGAGGCCCACCTCCTGGCCCTGGACGCGGCCACCGCGGGCGAGCACCTGATCTGCAACCTCGGCAACGGCAACGGCTTCTCGGTACGCGAGGTCATCGAGACCGTCCGCAAGGTCACCGGCCACCCGGTCCCCGAGACCGCGGCACCGCGCCGCGCCGGTGACCCGGCCGTGCTGGTCGCCTCCGCCGCCACCGCCAGGGAACGGCTCGGCTGGCAGCCGAGCCGTGCCGACCTGGCCGGAATCGTCTCCGACGCCTGGACGTTCGCCCGCCGAGAGGAGCCCACCGCGCCATGACCGACAACGCTGAGCTGGTCACCGCTTTCACCGAGCTGTACGGCACCGCCCCCGAAGGAGTCTGGGCGGCGCCCGGCCGGGTCAACCTGATCGGCGAGTACACCGACTTCAACGACGGCTTCGTGATGCCGCTCGCGCTGCCGCACACCGCGCGCGCGGCCGTCGCCCGCCGCACCGACGGTGAGCTGCGGCTGCACTCGACCGACGTGCCGGGCGGTGTCGTCCAGCTCCGCGTCGACGAGCTGGCCCCGCACTCCGGGCACGGCTGGGCGGCCTACCCGGCCGGCGTCGTCTGGGCGCTCGGCGAGGCGGGCCACCAGGTCACCGGCGCGGACATCCAGCTGACCTCGACCGTCCCCACCGGCGCCGGGCTCTCCTCGTCCGCCGCCCTCGAAGTGGTCACCGCACTCGCGCTGAACGACCTCTTCGAGCTCGGCCTGTCCGCCTCCGAGCTGGCGGTGCTTGCGCAGCGCGCCGAGAACGCATTCGTCGGCGTGCCGTGCGGCGTCATGGACCAGATGGCGTCGGCCTGCTGCACCGACGGCCACGCGCTGCACCTCGACACCCGCGACCTCACCCAGCGCCAGGTCCCGTTCGACCTGGCCGCGCACGGTCTGCAGCTGCTGGTCGTCGACACCCGGGTCAAGCACGCGCTGGGCGACGGCGCGTACGCGGAGCGGCGGGCCGGCTGTGAGGCGGGCGCGCGGGCGCTCGGCATCGGGACGCTGCGCGATCTTCCGTACGACGGTCTCGGCGCCGCGCTCGACACCCTCGCCGAGTCCGGTGCCGACGAGTCGGTCGTGCGGTACGTACGCCATGTGGTCAGCGACAACGCACGGGTGGAGCAGGTCATCGCGCTGCTCGATGCGGGCGATGTGCGCGCCGCGGGCCCCGTCCTCACGGCGGGCCATGTCTCGCTCCGTGACGATCTGCGGGTCTCCTGCCCCGAACTGGACCTGGTGGTCTCCACGGCGAACGCGGCCGGGGCGCTGGGTGCGCGGATGACCGGCGGCGGCTTCGGCGGGTCGGCGATCGTGCTGGTGGAGGAGGCGGACGCGGACGCGGTCACCAAGTCGGTTCTGGAGGCGTTCACTTCGGCGGGATACGCGACGCCCGGGGTCTTTCCGGCGGTCCCGTCGGCAGGCGCCCGTCGCACCGGCTGAGCCCGTCGGTCAGCCGAAGGCCTTCGTCAGGATGAACTCGGTGACGCCGGGCGGGTAGTTGTCGACCTGCCCGATCACCTCGTACCCCCGCTTGCGGTAGAAGCCGGGGGCCTGGAACCCCCAGGTCTCCAACCGGGAGCGGGTGCAGGCACGGTCCGTCACGGCCACCCGTTCGGCCTCGGCGAGCAGCTGCGAGCCGAGGCCGGAGCCGCGGTGCCGGTCGTCGACCCAGAGCAGATCCACATGGAGCCAGTACGCCCAGGTGCGTCCGGTCAGCCCGCCGGCCAGCCCGCCTCGGCCGTCCATCGCCCATACCTCCAGCGGGAGTTCGTGCTCGGCGGGCGTGGCGAGCAGGGCGCGGAGCTCCGGGGAGCGCTCCCTGTTGCTGCGGTGCAGCCGTTCACCCAGCAGAAGGCGACGATCTTTGTCTACTTCTGTCTCAAGACGAAACATGAACCACACCTTAAACACCGAGGTCCATCAGTTCTGTCAATTGCCTTCCGCTCCGGGCCCTCAGTCGTACGCTGATGCACAGTACCGGTGGGGGCCGGTGCTGATTCAGGGGTACGAGACAGTCGGGTACGGCGCCCGGGGCGGGGTGGCAATCGGCACACGGCGGCGGCCGTAGGACTGAGGTTCACTCATCGCTCCGGGCGTCGTGCCCGCACCGGTCCGCACCCCGTCGGGGGGCCAGGGGGTGGCCCCGCACCAGACGCAGCATGGGGGTGCCTGTGGTTCGTATCCGGGTTCTCGTGGTGGACGACCACCGCATTTTCGCCGAGTCGCTCGCGGCGGCCCTCGCGGCCGAGCCGGACGTCGACGTGGCGGCGGCCGGCAGTGGCCCCGCCGCGCTGCGATGTCTGGAGCGGGCGGCCGCCGAAGGCCGTAGGTACGACGTGATACTCGTCGACGCCGAACTCGGCACCCTGTCGCCGGGCGGTGGGCGCATGGCCTCGGGCCCGGTCCCGGTCCCGGCACCGAACAGCGGCGAGAGCGCGCCGGTCGACGGGCTCTCGCTGGTCGCCGGCGTCCGTGCGGGCCAGCCGTCCGCCCGTACGGTGGTGCTCGCCGAGAAGGACGACCCGCGCCGGGCCGCGCTCGCGCTGCAGGCCGGGGCGTCGGGCTGGGTCGCCAAGGACTGCTCGCTGCAACGGCTGCTCACGGTCATCCGGGGCGTGCTCCGTGACGAGACGCATCTGCCTCCCGCGCTGCTCACCGGTGTGCTGCGGGAGCTGACGGCGGCCCGCAAGCACCGCACCGAGAGCGAGCGGCTGGTCGAGTCGCTGACCCCGCGCGAGCGCGAGGTGCTGCGCTGCATGGTGGCGGGGCTGGGCCGCAAGGCGGTGGCGGAGCGGCTCTTCCTCTCCCCGCACACGGTGCGCACGCATATGCAGAACGTGCTGGGGAAGCTGGGCGTGCACTCGACCCTGGCCGCCGTCGCGCTGGCCCGACGGGCGGGCGTCGGACCGGCCGAGCTAGCCGGGGATGTTGTCGAACGGGGCGGTCAACTGGCGTAGCAGCGAGGCCAGTTCACCGCGCTGGTGACGGGAGAGCTCGCCCAGGATGGCACGCTCCTGGGCGAGCAGGCCGGCCAGCGACTGGTCGGCCTTGTCGCGCCCCTCGGGGGTGAGCCGGACCAGCACGCCCCGCCGGTCGCTGGGGTCGGGGAGCCGCTCGACGAGGTTCTTCTTGGTGAGCCGGTCGATGCGGTTGGTCATCGTGCCCGAAGTGACCAGCGTCTGGGTCAGCAGCTGGCCGGGAGAGAGCTGATACGGGGCACCTGCGCGGCGCAGCGACGTCAGTACGTCGAACTCCCACGGCTCGAGATTGTGTTCGGAGAACGCGATCCGGCGGGCCCGGTCGAGGTGACGGGCGAGGCGCGAGACGCGGCTGAGCACCTCGAGCGGTTCCACGTCGAGGTCGGGGCGCTCGCGGCGCCATGCAGCGACCAGACGGTCGACCTCGTCCTCCATGTGGATCAGTGTAAAGGGTCTGTCGACATGAAGTCTCTTGAACTCAAGTGTCTTGACATCAAGATACCTCGATGGTGATCCTGACTGCATGACGACACCGACCTGGGACCCGCAGCAGTACCTGCGCCACGCCGACCACCGCACCCGCCCGTTCCACGACCTCCTGGCCCGCATCCCGGAGCTCCCGGCCGCACCCGCACCCCGCATCGCGGACCTCGGCTGCGGAGCGGGCAACGTGACGGTCCTCCTCGCCGACCGCTGGCCCGAGGCCCGCATCACCGGCTACGACAACTCCCCCCAGATGCTGGAACAGGCCCGCGCCCACGCCACCCCCCTCCTGGACTTCGCCGAGGCGGACGCCACCACCTGGACGCCGGACGAACCGTACGACCTGATCGTCTCCAACGCCCTGCTCCAGTGGGTCCCCGGCCACGCCGACCGCTTCCCGGCCTGGCTGGACGGCATCACCCCCGGCGGTACGTTCGCCTTCCAGGTCCCCGGCAACTTCGACCAGCCCACGCACGTCCTGATGCGCGAACTGGCCGAGTCCCCGCGCTGGCGCTCCCGCCTGACCGGCATCCTGCGCCACGCCGACGCCGTCCTGACACCCACCGCCTACCTGGACACGCTCACCGCCCCCGGCATCACGGCGGACGTCTGGGAGACCACCTACCTCCACCTCCTGCAGGGCGAGGACGCCGCCCTGGACTGGGTCAAGGGCACCGGCCTGCGCCCGATCCTGACGGCGCTCGCGGACGACCCGCAGGCCAAGGAGGCCTTCCTCACCGAATACCGCGACGCGCTGCGCACCGCCTACCCGAAGGGTCCGCACGGCACGGTCTTCCCGTTCCGCCGCATCTTCGCCGTGGCCCACAAGGAGAAGTGATGATCGCCGCGATGGACCACGTCCAACTGGCCGCCCCGGCAGGCTCGGAGGACGCACTACGCGCCTTCTACGTGGACGCCCTCGGGATGACGGAGATCCCCAAGCCCCCGGTCCTCGCAACCCGAGGCGGCTGCTGGTTCCGGACGGGTCCCGTCCAGCTGCACCTGGGCGTCGAAGCGGACTTCCGCCCGGCGAAGAAGGCCCACCCGGGGCTGCGGGTCACGGACATCGAGGCGTTCGCGGCGCGCCTGGAGGCGCACGGCGCACCGGTGCGGTGGGACGGCGACCTGCCGGGACACCGCCGGTTCTTCAGCCACGACCCGGTCGGCAACCGGCTGGAGTTCCTGGAACCGGTGGACGGCTGAGTACCGGAGCCGGTGCGGGACGGGACGTCGGCAACGGCCGGCGGGCCCATCCCGGACGACAGGGCGGGCCCGCTCACGCACCGTGTCGGCGCACCGGTTCCTCCGGTGACCGGTCAGTTCTTCCGGTGGCCGATCAGCCGCGGCTTCGACTCCAGATTCTCCAGGCCGTGCCAGGCCAGGTTCACCAGATGCGCCGCCACCTCCGCCTTCTTCGGCTTGCGTACGTTCAGCCACCACTGGCCCGTCAGCGCCACCATGCCGACCAGCGCCTGCGCGTACAGCGGGGCCAGCTTCGGGTCGAAGCCGCGGGCCTTGAACTCCAGGCCCAGGATGTCCTCCACCTGGGTGGCGATGTCACTGATCAGCGACGCGAAGGTGCCCGTCGACTGGGCGACGGGGGAGTCGCGGACCAGGATGCGGAAGCCGTCCGTGTACGTCTCGATGTAGTCGAGCAGGGCGAACGCGGCCTGTTCCAGGAGCTCGCGCGGGTGGCCCGCCGTCAGGGCGCCGGTCACCATGTCGAGGAGCTGGCGCATCTCGCGGTCCACCACGACGGCGTACAGGCCCTCCTTGCCTCCGAAGTGTTCGTAGACGACCGGCTTGGAGACGCCGGCCCGGGCCGCGATCTCCTCGACCGAGGTGCCTTCGAAGCCCTTGTCGGCGAAGAGGATGCGGCCGATGTCCAGCAGCTGTTCGCGGCGTTCCTTGCCCGTCATCCTCACGCGGCGGGTCCGCCGGGTGGAGGAGGGACGGTTCTTCTCGCTGCTCGTGCTGCCGTCGGTCGCCACGTTGTCAATCATGCCGCGTCGGCACGCGCGGACTCGCGCCGGGAGTCGATACGCCGGGAGTCGATCCGGGACGCGTCCGGCCAGCGCACGTCGTACGCCCAGCCGAGCTTCTCGAACCAGCGGATCAGCCGGGCGCTGGAGTCGACCTGGCCCTTCATGACCCCGTGCCGGGCGCTCGTCGGGTCCGCGTGGTGCAGGTTGTGCCAGGACTCGCCGCAGGACAGGACCGCCAGCCACCACACATTGCCGGACCGGTCGCGGGACTTGAAGGGACGCTTACCGACCGCGTGGCAGATGGAGTTGATCGACCACGTGACGTGGTGCAGAAGAGCCACCCGTACGAGAGAGCCCCAGAAGAACGCCGTCGCCGCACCCCACCACGACATCGTCACCAGACCGCCGACCAGTGGCGGGATCGCCAGCGAGACGATCGTGAACGTGAGGAAGTGGCGGGAGATCCCGCGGAGCGCCGGGTCCTTGACCAGGTCCGGGGCGTACTTGTGCTGCGGCGTCTGCTCCTCGTCGAACATCCAGCCGATGTGCGCCCACCACAGGCCCTTCATCAGGGCCGGGAGCGTCTCGCCGAACCGCCACGGCGAATGCGGGTCGCCCTCGGCGTCGGAGAAGCGGTGGTGCTTGCGGTGGTCGGCCACCCAGCGCACCAGCGGGCCCTCCACGGCGAGCGACCCGGCGACGGCCAGGGCGATACGGAGCGGGCGTTTCGCCTTGAAGGAACCGTGGGTGAAATAGCGGTGGAAACCGATCGTGATGCCGTGGACACCGGTGAAGTACATGACGACCAGCAGACCCAGATCGAGCCAGCTCACACCGCGGCCCCAGGCCAGCGGAACCGCCGCGACCAGCGCCACGAACGGCACCACGATGAAGAGCAGCAGCGCGATCTGCTCGATCGGACGCTTCTTGTCGGCGCCGAGCGTGGCGGAGGGGAGATCCGGACCGTCGGCCGCCGGTGTCCGGGCGTCGTCGATCACGTCGGGGGTGGTGTTCATGGGGAGCCCCTGGAGGGTGAGAAGTACGACGGACAGCTCTGGCTACGCATCCGTAACCTACGGCTTCGTAAGTATGGCAGCGCCGAGGCCCGCAGCACGAGAGCTGCAGGCCTCCGCCATGAAGGGGAACGGTGGTCGGGCCGACAGCAGCGCCGACGGCGCGGCCACCTATCCTGGAAGCGTCGGACAGCGCGGTCCGCACTCTGCTTTCCCGGGGCCCGTGTCAGCCGCCGGCCCCGGATCCGGTGCTCAACCACTGCAAGGAGCCGCACACTGTGAGCAGTGCCGACCAGACCCCCGCCGCCAACGCCGAGCTGCGCGCCGACATCCGCCGCCTCGGCGACCTGCTGGGCGAGACCCTCGTACGCCAGGAGGGCCAGGAACTCCTCGACCTCGTCGAGCGTGTCCGTGCCCTGACCCGTACCGACGGCGAGGCCGCCGCCGAACTCCTCGGCGACACGGACCTGGAGACCGCCGCACAGCTCGTGCGCGCCTTCTCCACCTACTTCCACCTGGCCAACGTGACCGAGCAGGTCCACCGCGCCCACGAGATGCGCGACCGGCGCGCCGCCGAGGGCGGGCTGCTGGCCCGTACCGCCGACCGGCTGAAGGACGCGGACCCCGAGCACCTGCGCGAGACCGTCAAGAACCTCAACGTACGGCCCGTCTTCACCGCACACCCCACCGAGGCCGCGCGGCGCTCCGTACTGAACAAGCTCCGCCGCATCGCCGAGCTGCTCGACACCCCCGTCATCGAGGCCGACCGGCGCCGCCACGACCTGCGGCTCGCCGAGAACATCGACCTCATCTGGCAGACCGACGAACTGCGCGTGGTCCGCCCCGAGCCGGCCGACGAGGCCCGCAACGCCATCTACTACCTCGACGAACTGCACGCCAGCGCCGTCGGGGACGTACTCGAGGACCTCGCGGCCGAGCTGGAGCGGGTCGGCGTCGAGCTGCCCGCCGGAACCCGCCCGCTGACCTTCGGCACCTGGATCGGCGGCGACCGCGACGGCAACCCCAACGTGACGCCCGCCGTCACCTGGGACGTGCTGATCCTCCAGCACGAACACGGCATCACCGACGCGCTGGAACTCGTCGACCACCTGCGCGGTCAGCTCTCCAACTCCATCCGCTACACCGGCGCCACCGACGAGCTGCTGACCTCCCTGCAGGCCGACCTGGAACGCCTCCCCGAGATCAGCCCGCGCTACAAGCGGCTGAACGCCGAGGAGCCGTACCGTCTCAAGGCCACCTGCATCCGGCAGAAGCTCGTCAACACCCGCGAGCGCCTCGCCGGCGGCACTCCGCACCGCCCCGGCTGCGACTACCTCGGCACCGCCGAACTCCTCGCCGACCTGGAACTCATCCAGACCTCCCTGCGCGAACACCGCTGCGGCCTCTTCGCCGACGGGCGGATGAACCGCACCATCCACACCCTCTCCGCATTCGGCCTGCAGCTCGCCACCATGGACGTACGCGAACACGCCGACGCCCACCACCACGCCCTCGGCCAGCTCTTCGACCGGCTCGGCGAGGAATCCTGGCGCTACGCCGACATGCCGCGCGACTACCGGCAGAAGCTCCTCGCCAAGGAGCTCCGCTCACGCCGCCCGCTCGCCCCGACCCCGGCCCCGCTGGACGCCGCGGGCGAGAAGACCCTCGGCGTCTTCCACACCATCAAGGAAGCCTTCGAACGATTCGGCCCCGAGGTCATCGAGTCGTACATCATCTCGATGTGCCAGGGCGCCGACGACGTCTTCGCCGCCGCCGTACTCGCCCGCGAGGCCGGACTGCTCGACCTGCACGGCGGCTGGGCCAAGATCGGCATCGTGCCGCTCCTGGAGACCACCGACGAGCTGCGCGCCGCCGACGTGATCCTGGACGAAATGCTCGCCGACCCGTCCTACCGGCGGCTCGTCTCCCTCCGCGGCGACGTCCAGGAGGTCATGCTCGGATACTCCGACTCCTCCAAGTTCGGCGGCATCACCACCTCCCAGTGGGAGATCCACCGCGCGCAGCGCCGGCTCCGCGACGTCGCCCACCGCTACGGCGTACGGCTGCGGCTCTTCCACGGCCGCGGCGGCACCGTCGGCCGCGGCGGCGGCCCCTCGCACGACGCGATCCTCGCGCAGCCGTGGGGCACGCTGGAGGGCGAGATCAAGGTGACCGAACAGGGCGAGGTCATCTCCGACAAGTACCTCATCCCCGCGCTCGCCCGGGAGAACCTGGAGCTGACCGTCGCGGCCACCCTCCAGGCGTCCGCACTGCACACCGCGCCCCGCCAGTCCGACGAGGCCCTCGCACGCTGGGACGCGGCGATGGACACCGTCTCCGACGCCGCGCACGACGCCTACCGCAAGCTGGTCGAGGACCCCGACCTGCCCGCGTACTTCTTCGCATCCACCCCCGTCGACCAGCTCGCCGAACTCCACCTCGGCTCGCGCCCCTCGCGCCGCCCGGACTCAGGCGCCGGACTCGACGGCCTGCGGGCCATCCCGTGGGTCTTCGGCTGGACCCAGTCCCGGCAGATCGTGCCCGGCTGGTTCGGTGTCGGCTCCGGGCTCAAGGCACTGCGCGAAGCCGGCCTGGACACCGTTCTGGAAGAGATGCACGAGCAGTGGCACTTCTTCCGGAACTTCCTCTCGAACGTGGAGATGACACTCGCCAAGACCGACCTGCGGATCGCCCGCCACTACGTCGACACGCTCGTCCCCGACGAGCTGAAGCACGTCTTCGCCGACATCGAGGCCGAGCACGCGCTCACGGTCAAGGAAGTCCTCAAGGTCACCGGCGGAACCGAACTGCTCGGCACCAGCCCGGTGCTCCAGCAGACCTTCGCCATCCGCGACGCCTACCTGGACCCGATCTCCTACCTCCAGGTCTCGCTCCTGGCCCGCCAGCGCGCGGCCGCAGAGCGCGGTGAGGAAGCCGACCCGCTGCTCGCCCGGGCCCTGCTGCTCACCGTGAACGGTGTCGCCGCGGGCCTGCGCAACACCGGCTGACCCGCCCGGCAGTGCGCGGGCGTGGTTCTGTCACAGGGCGATGAACGTCGCCACCAGCAGAGCCGCGCCCGCGATCCCGGTGGACCAGGCGATCCGGGTCAGCCGCAGACCACCACCGATGATCAGGGCGGCCAGCAGCAGCGCACCGCCCAGTGGTGTCCAGGCATGCAGAAAACCCGGAAGCCCCGTGCGCACGACAACGTCCGTGCCAGGCTTCACGACGACCGGGAACCTGCCGCCCTTCCGCACCGCGACGGACTTCTCCGTCGTCACGCGCGGGCGGGCGGTGGCGCCGTCGGCCGGAGCGAACGGACCCGTACAGACATCTGCACCGCAGCCGGTGACGGTCATCGTGCCGTGCTCACGGCCCTTGGCGAGGACGATGTGCTGCGCCGAGTCCCAGGAGGACACGACGCCCGCGACGAGCAGCAGCAGCGCGATACAGCCCATGGCTGCGCTGCGGCCGTACAGGAGGGCGCGGTGGGAGGAGCTCCGCTTCATGGGGAGCGATCCTTGGCCAAGCGAACGCTTTCGGTCAACTCAGAGTCAGGCCATGGCCAGAAAAGACCCCGAATTGCCCGGCTAACTCACGAGTTGTACGCGCTCTGCGCGCGCTCCAACCCCTCCGCGAGCAGGCACTCCACCGAATCCGCCGCCCGGTCCACCAGAAAACCGAGCTCCTTGCGCTCGGTGGACGAGAAGTCCTTCAGAACGAAGTCCG
Source organism: Streptomyces sp. NBC_01717 (assembly GCF_036248255.1). Classification (NCBI taxonomy): domain Bacteria; kingdom Bacillati; phylum Actinomycetota; class Actinomycetes; order Kitasatosporales; family Streptomycetaceae; genus Streptomyces; species Streptomyces sp. NBC_01717. Next base: position 5,553,401 of record NZ_CP109178.1, read on the forward strand.
CAACCTGCATCCGGCCCGGCGGCCGGCCGATCCCGAACCGGATCCGGTGATAGTCGGAGCCCATCGACTTCGTCATCGACTTCAGCCCGTTGTGCCCGTTGTCGCCGCCGCCCAGCTTCAGCCGCAGCATCCCGTAATCGATGTCCAGCTCGTCATGGATCGCCACGATGTGGTCGGTCGGCACCTTGTAGAAGTCGCGCAGCGCCGTGACCGGGCCACCGGAAAGATTCATGTACGACATCGGCTTGGCCAGGATCACGCGGCGGTTCGCCGGTCCGGGCGAGCCGATACGGCCCTCGACGACCTGTGCCTGGGCCTTCTGCGCCCGCTTGAACCTCCCGCCGATCCGCTCCGCGAGAAGGTCGGCGACCATGAAGCCGACATTGTGCCGGTTCGCCGCATAGTCGGGACCGGGATTACCGAGGCCCACGATGAGCCAGGGGTCGGTGGCTTCGGACATCTGCGCTCGGTCTCCTTCGCGTACGGATGGTTCCGGATGGCCCGGATACAGGCAAACGGGGCGGCGGGTCCCCGAAGAAGGAACCGCCGCCCCGTCAGTGAAGCAGGTGAAGCGTGGAGGGCGAGGCTCAGGCCTCGGTGCCCTCGGCCTCGGCCGTCTCGGCAGCCGGCTCCTCGGCCTGCGCGGAGACGACCTGCAGGACGACAGCGTCCTCGTCGCCGGCCAGCACGGAGCCGGAGGGCAGCGGGATGTCCTTGGCGAGGATGGAGTCACCGGCGTCGAGGCCCGCGATGGAGACCGTGACCGACTCGGGGATGTGGGTGGCCTCGGCCTCGACGAGCAGGGTGTTCTGCACGTACTCGAGGAGGTTGCCGCCCGGGGCCAGCTCGCCCTCGACGTGCACGGCGATCTCGACGTTGACCTTCTCGCCGCGCTTGACCGTCAGCAGGTCGACGTGCTCGATGTCGCCCTTGAGCGGGTTGCGCTGCACGGCCTTCGGGATGACCAGCGTGTCCTTGCCCTCGATCTCCAGACCGATCAGCACGTTGGCGGTGCGGAGCGCAAGGAGCAGGTCGTGGGCCGGCAGCGTGACGTGGACCGGCTCGGCGCCGTGGCCGTAGACGACCGCGGGGACCTGGTTCTCACGACGGGCGCGACGGGCGGCACCCTTGCCGAACTCGGTACGGGGCTGGGTGGCGAGCTTGATCTCGGCCATGACTGCACTCCTCGTGGGGTGACGAAAACTGGATGGTCACCCGGCCCACGACAGGCCTGCTACGAAGAGCGCGTCGATAACGGACCGCCGTACCCATGAGTACGGCCTCCCTCGCCGAGCAACTCGCTGAGTCTACCCGGCGGGGAGGCCGCACCCAAAGTGGATCTTTTCCGCAGTGTTGCTTACTGCTCCTCGAAGAGGCTCGTCACCGAACCGTCCTCGAAGACCTCGCGCACCGCGCGCGCGATCGTCGGCGCGATCGAGAGCACCGTGATCTTGTCGAGCTCCAGCTCACCCGGGGTCGGCAGCGTGTCCGTGAAGACGAACTCGCTGACCTTGGAGTTCTTCAGCCGGTCCGCAGCCGGGCCGGACAGCACACCGTGCGTCGCCGTCACTATGACGTCCTCGGCGCCGTGCGCGAACAGCGCGTCGGCGGCGGCACAGATGGTGCCACCGGTGTCGATCATGTCGTCGACCAGGACACAGACCCGGCCCTTGACGTTACCGACGACCTCATGGACCGTCACCTGGTTCGCGACGTCCTTGTCACGGCGCTTGTGGACGATCGCCAGCGGGGCGTCCAAGCGGTCGCACCAACGGTCGGCGACCCGCACACGGCCGGCGTCCGGGGAGACGATCGTCAGCTTCGACCGGTCGACCTTGGCACCGACGTAGTCGGCGAGGATCGGCAGCGCGAAGAGGTGGTCGACCGGACCGTCGAAGAAGCCCTGGATCTGGTCGGTGTGCAGGTCGACGGTGAGGATGCGGTCGGCACCCGCCGTCTTCATCAGGTCGGCGACCAGACGGGCCGAGATCGGCTCGCGGCCACGGTGCTTCTTGTCCTGACGGGCGTAACCGTAGAACGGCACGATCACCGTGATCGAACGGGCCGACGCGCGCTTCAGCGCGTCCAGCATGATCAGCTGCTCCATGATCCACTTGTTGATCGGAGCCGTGTGGCTCTGGATCAGGAAGCAGTCGGCGCCGCGGGCGGACTCCTGGAAGCGGACATAGATCTCACCGTTGGCGAAATCGAAGGCCTTCGTCGGCACGAGGCCGACACCCAGTTGGTGCGCAACCTCCTCGGCCAGCTCGGGGTGGGCGCGGCCGGAGAAGAGCATCAGCTTCTTCTCGCCGGTCGTCTTGATCCCGGTCACAGCACAGTCTCCTCAGACGTGTTCCTGGCGCTGCACGCATGTGTCCCGATGTGCAACGAGCCAGCCGAAATGGGGTGAGCATCTATCACGGTACGCCGTGCGCGGCGCACCCGTTTCCGGTCAGCTTTCGCTGTCGGCCTCCTGTGCAGCGGCCTGAGCCGCCTGTGCGGCAGCGCTGCCCGGACGCTTACGGGCCACCCAACCCGCGATATTCCTTTGCTGACCGCGGGCGACGGCCAGCGAACCGGGCGGCACATCCTTGGTGATCACCGAGCCGGCGGCGGTGTACACACCGTCCCCGATCGTGACGGGTGCCACAAACATATTGTCCGAACCGGTCCGGCAATGTGAGCCGATCGTCGTGTGGTGCTTCGCCACACCGTCGTAGTTCACGAAGACGCTGGCGGCACCGATGTTGGTGTGATCACCGATCGTCGCGTCGCCGACATAGCTCAGGTGCGGCACCTTCGTGCCCTCGCCGATCGTGGCGTTCTTCATCTCCACGTACGTACCGGCCTTGGCCTTCGCGCCGAGGCTGGTGCCGGGGCGCAGATACGCGTACGGACCGACCGTCGAGCCCGGGCCGATCTCCGCCCGGTCCGCGACCGAGTTGTCGACACGCGCACCCGCGTGCACGGTGGTGTCCGTCAGCCGGGTGTTCGGGCCGACCTCGGCGTCCTCGGCGAGGTGCGTGGTGCCGAGCAGCTGCGTACCGGGGTGCACGATCGCGTCCGGCTCGTACGTCACCGTGGCGTCGATCACCGTCGTCACCGGGTCCACGACGGTCACGCCGGCCAGCATCGCCCGCTCCAGCAGCCGCTGGTTCATCAGGGCTCGGGCCTGGGCGAGCTGCACCCGGTTGTTGATCCCGAGGATCTCGCGGTGGTCGGCCGCGACCGAGGCGCCGACGCGGTGCCCGGCCTCGCGCAGGATGGACAGCACATCGGTGAGGTACTCCTCGCCCTGGCTGTTGTCCGTACGGACCTTGCCGAGGGCGTCCGCGAGCAGCCGCCCGTCGAACGCGAAGACGCCGGAGTTGATCTCACGGATCGCGCGCTGGTCGTCGGTGGCGTCCTTGTGCTCGACGATCTCGGTGACCGCCCCGCTGGCAGCATCCCGGACGATCCGGCCATAGCCCGTGGCATCCGGGACCTCGGCGGTCAGCACGGTGACGGCGTTGCCGTCGGCCGTGTGGGTGGCGGCGAGCGCGGTGAGCGTCTCGCCGGAGAGCAGCGGGGTGTCGCCGCAGACGACGATCACGGTGCCCTCGACGGCGCCGCCGAGCTCTTCGAGACCGACGCGCACGGCGTGGCCGGTGCCGCCCTGGAGGGCCTGGTAGGCGGTCCGCACCTGGCTGTCGACGGTGGCGAGATGCGCGGTGACCTGCTCGCTCGCATGGCCCACGACCACGACGAGGTGCTCGGGGGTCAGCTCGCGGGCGGCGGTGACGACATGTCCGACGAGCGAGCGCCCGGAGATCTCGTGCAGAACCTTGGGAGTCTTCGACTTCATGCGGGTGCCTTCACCCGCTGCGAGGACGACGACGGCTGCCGGGCTGTTGACGCTCACAGATATGCCCTTCGGCTTCGGGTGGTGGACATCCGAAGGATACCGGGGGCGTACGGGGCGGACATGAGTGCGGGCCCTGACCGCGATGGTCAGGGCCCGCTCATCAAGGCTCCCCCGCCAGGACTCGAACCCGGACAAATAGCACCAAAAGCTACTGTGCTGCCAATTACACCACGGGGGAATAAAGCCAGCTAATCAGACATTTCCGTCTGACCGCTGGAACGGCACCCCAACACTATGCCGTACCAAGCCCCTTCCACGCGACGGTAGAGGTCGGCGTCTTGGATACCTAGATGACCAAGCAGCCTCGGTAGCTCTCCGTGGTGTTCTTCCGGGTCGTCCTCGGGTTGTGTTTCTTCAGCGTCGTCTTCTTGAGTGCGGAAGTGGGGATCCCTGCCAACTCTGCCCAGAACCGCTCTGCTCCGGGGATGTCTGCCGACTCATGGATGCTCACCCGCATGCGCATGCGGTCCTGTGTGACTCCCAGCAGGTCGAGCCGGCGCAGGTACAGCTTGATCACGTTCGGATCGCTGTTGATGAGCTGGAGGCACTCTCGTCGGCTGTACGTCTTGTCCTTGGCGCCCTCGGCCCAGTAGAGAGTCACGCCGACAAGGAAGAGCTCCCGGTCCGACAGATCGCCTACGGCGTCGCGTGCGAGGCGTGCTTGCGGAGGCTCTCGAAATCGGCGTACTTGCTGGTGATCTCCGTCATGCGACAAGCGTTGTCCGGAATGCGAACGTCCGGGTCGAAAGGTTGGCCGATTCGCAATTTCAGGCGGTGTCGACCGTTTCGGCTGTGTCCGAGCCCGGCGCGTGCTGTCCAGGTCGCCCGAAAATGAGATGCGTCCGCCCGTAGGCTGGATGCCATGACCGCAACGGGGGAACACCGGGAAGGCGCGGGATCGACCACTCGCGGCTATTGGTGGTGGGAACGACGACGCAGTGTCGCGCTGGACGTGGTGCTGGCGCTCCTGTCCGCGCTGGAATGCGCGTTGGAAGGGGTGAAGTTCGCGGGGGACGCCGGGTTGCCGGTGCCGCTGGGGGTCGTCTTCGGGCTGCTGGCGGGCTCCGTGCTGGTGGTGCGGCGGCGCTGGCCGATCGCCGTGGTGCTGGTCTCGATCGCGACGACGCCCGCGGAGATGGGCTTCCTGATGGGCCTGGTCGGCCTCTACACGCTGGCCGCGTCCGACATTCCGCGCAGGATCACCGCGGTGCTGATGGGGATGTCCCTGGTCGGGACGTTCATCGTCACCTATGTGCGGCTGCGGCAGAGCGTCTCGGTGCACGCCGGGAACTTCGGTCCCGGCGACTGGTACGTGCCGGTGCTGTCCCTCTTCATGTCGCTGGGGCTGACGGCCCCACCCGTGCTGTTCGGCCTCTACATAGGGGCGCGGCGTCGGCTGATGGAGAGCTTGCGGGAGCGGGCGGACTCGCTGGAGCGGGAGCTGTCGCTGCTTGCCGACCGGGCGGAGGAGCGGGCCGAGTGGGCGCGTACGGAGGAGCGGACGCGGATCGCGCGGGAGATGCATGACGTGGTCGCGCACCGGGTCAGCCTGATGGTGGTGCATGCCGCGGCCCTGCAGGCCGTCGCTCCGAAGGATCCGGCGAAGGCGGTACGGAACGCGGCGCTGGTCGGTGACATGGGGCGGCAGGCGCTGACGGAGCTGCGGGAGATGCTGGGCGTGCTGCGCACGGGTGATCCGATGACGGCCCGGGTCGCGAAGGTGCCGCTGGCCGCGGTGGGCCAGGCGGCGGCCGCGGCTGCCGCGGCGGCCGCGGAGGACGGCCCTCGGCTGCATGAGGTGGAGGCGTTGGTCGGGCAGTCCCGGGCGGCCGGGATGACGGTGGAGTTGTCGGTGGACGGTGAGGCGCGTCCGTATGCCCCTGAGGTGGAACAGACGGCGTACCGGGTGGTGCAGGAAGCTCTGACGAATGTCCACAAGCATGCGGCGGGTGCGAAGACGTGGGTGCGGCTGGCGCACCGCGGTTCTGAGGTCGCGATGCAGGTGGAGAACGGTCCGACGGACGGGGTGACGGCGGACGCGGGGTTGCCGAGCGGTGGCAACGGTCTGGTGGGGATGCGGGAGCGGGTGCTGGGTCTGGGGGGTGTGTTCGTGTCGGGCCCGACGGATGCGGGGGGCTTCCGGGTTTCGGCGGTGCTGCCGGACCAGCGCGCCGTGTGATTCGGCCGGCTCGGCTTTTCGGCCGCGCCTGTTCCGGGTCGCGGGGTGGGGCTGATGGTGCGGGAGCCCGTCAGCCCGACGTCAGCCGCTCCGGCTGGATCCCCCCGACGAGCATGGCCAGTGCCTGGTCGACGTTCGCGCCCAGGTACCAGTCCCCGGTGTGGTCGATGCTGTACACCCGTCCTTCGGTGTCGATCGCGAGGACGGCCTGCCCGTCGTCTTCCTCGCCGAGCGGGCTGACCTCGGTCTCCAGTGCCCGCCCCAGGTCGCCGAGTGTGCGGGCCAGGTGGAGTCCGCTCAGTGGGTCGATGCGCACCGAGGCCGGTGCGATCTGCCGGCCCGGCGCGGACGCGGTGATGTGCAGTCCGCCGAATTCGGCCCACGCCTCCACGGCCGCGGGGAAGACGGCGTGCTGATGCCCGGCGGGTGAGGTGTGGGCGCGCAGTGCGTCGGCCCATTCCTCCGCCTGCCGGATGTCCCAGCGGCCCGGCTGCCAGCCCGCGGAGCGCAGGGCGGCGTCGACGGCGACGGGGAAGCGGGGGACGGCGGCGCGGTCCGCGGGGGCCGTTCGGTCGGCCTGTCCGGGTAGGCCGGGAACGGGGTGGTCGTCGGTTCGGTCGTGCATCGGCGCGCGATCAGCCCTTCTCGGCGGTGGTCGCCGCGCTGGTGGTGGTGAGGTCGACGGGGCGTACGCCGAAGTGGGCGAGCATCGCCGTGCAGGAGCGGCAGGGCGGTGCGTAACTGCCGTGCATGGGGTCGCCGTCCTCGCGGATCCGCCGTGCGGTGAGCCGTGAGTGTTTCAGTGCCCGCCGGGCCTCGCTGCTGGTCAGCGGCTTGCGCTGGGCTCGTTTGGATCGGTCGGCCTCGGTGGCGGCGAGTTGACGGGAGAGCAGTATTGCTTCGGGGCAGCGGCCGGTGAAGCGTTCGCGCTGGCCGCTGGTGAGGGTGTCGAGGAAGTCCTGTACCAGCGGGTGCAGTACGGGTGGCTGGTCGCCTTTGCCGGCTGTGCAGGTCAGTGTCTCGCCGCGGACGGACAGCGCTGCGGCCACGGCCGGCAGGATGCCGTCGCGGCGGTGGAGCAGGCGAGGTGTGCGGCTGGTCTCGGTGCTGCTCCAGCTGAGGCGCGGATCCCCGGATGTGACTGTTTGTGCTGTGTGCATGGTGCGGATGTCCCTCCCGTGCAATCCCCCGAGTTGCGGTGACAGCCTGCCAAATGTGCCAGGTGGTGGGGAAGCTGGGTCGGTGAAACGTGTCTGCGTGTCGCGGAAGGTGGCCTGACCGTCGCTCGTCCGTCACTCAGTTGTGACGGTTGGTGATCGAAGCGGGGGGTGAAGCAGAGGCGAAGTGGAGTGGCGAGACCGCTTGTTGCGTCACCGCATAGGCTGTGCCTGGACCGCCCCCATGGGCAGGTCGGTCCTCACCAGACAGACGCAGCAGGGGGCAACCGCCATGACGACAGGTCGGCTCGGGCAGCAAGCCGCGCCACCGAACGCGGCCTACGCCGGGCAGGTCGTGCACTTCCCGGATCCGGTCCGGGCGTCCCGCCACCCCAGGGGTGTGCGCGTGGACGAGAACGGCTGCCCGGTATTCACGCCGTACGCACGGGCCGCTGCCGAGATCGCGGAGCCTCCGCAGGGCTTCGGCGTCGATGAGCTGCGGCTCACCGACTATGTCTCGGCGAACGCGGCGTTGGCGGCGACCGGCCATGAGCTGTGGGACACGATTCCGGCGGTTGCCACTCCGCACGGCTGGACCTGGCACCACGTGCCGGGCGGCCGTCGGATGGAGCTCGTTCCGGTCGAGGTCAAGGCGCTGTTGAGGCACCACGGGGGTCTCGCCACCACTGCGGTCGACCAGAACAAGCGGGGCACGCGTCCGCTGCAGGAGACCCGGCCTGCGCATTTCCGGCTCCCGAAGGGGGCGGTGGCAGTCGGCGAGCAGCAGATCCTGGGTGTCGAGGAGGACCTCGGTTACCGGCTGCCGGGCGCGTACCGCTCGTTCCTGAAGGCGGCGGGCGGTTCGGCTCCGGTGGGTGCGGCGCTCGATGCGGAGCTGGGTCTCCTGGTCGACCAGCCGTTCTTCACGGTGCGCGAAGAGGCCGGCGTGAATGACCTGGTGTACGTCAACAAGTGCCTGCGGGACCATCTCACCAAGGACTATCTGGGTGTCGGTTTCGTCCAGGGCGGCATCCTCGCGGTGAAGGTACGGGGCGACGGTGTCGGCTCGGTCTGGTTCTGTGCGTACGACGATGCCAGGGACCGGGACGGCTGGAGTGTGCAGGAGCGCGTGGACCGGCTGTTGCTGCCGTGCGGTGCGGACTTCGACGCCTTCCTGCAACGGCTGGCGGGTAATCCTCCGGAGCTGGAGACCGTGGCAAACCTGATGGTGGACGGTGGCTTCGCGTACGCCGTCCCGGTGGAGGGGTGAGCGCGATGGTGACCTTCGCGCAGGCGCAGGAGCGCGCGGAAGAGTGGGTCAACGGTGAGGTGCCCGCGTATCAGCATCGCGAGGTGCGGGTCCGCGAGTTCGAGCTGGGCTTCGTGGTGTGGGCCGAGGACCGTGCGGAGGGTCCGGTCTCGGACGGCGGCCGTCAGCGGCTGGTGATCGCCCGGGACAGCGGTGAGGCCACGCTGTGGCCCGCGCTGCCGGTGGGTGAGGTGATCCGGCGGTACGAGGAGGAGTACGGCGCACTCGACGCGGCCCCGGCCGCTCCCGAGCCGCCGCAGCGCATCGATCTGAACCAGACGTCGTTCCTGTTGAGCCCCCCGGAGTGGCTTCAGGAGGCGGCGGACAAGCTCGGGATTCCGGACCAGCGGGCGGAGCGGTCCGGGGACGAGCGTCCTGTCTCCCCCTCTGCTCCTTCCTCCTCCTCTTCTCCTTCTTCTGCTGCTCCCGAGGCCGTGGGCGGGCCCGGGCTGCCGTCCGGCGGGACGCCGTGGTCCGGCGCCGGTGCGCGGCCCGCGTACGAGCCCACCGCTCAGGACGGCGTTCCGGCCGCTGCGCCGAGTGTGCCGACGGGGGCCGCCCCGTGGGCCGGGACCGACACCAACGCGGACTCCGACGACGGGGCGGTCGCACTGCCGGCCACCGTGTTCGCGCCGCCGCTCTCGGGTGCCGATGACGACGGCACCCCGCCGCCGGCGGTGTCGGCGGAGGCGCCGACCGCGCTGATGTCCGGTGGCAGCGGGCTGCCGCGGACGGCGGTCGCTCCGGGAATGAACCCGCAGGGGCCGGGCGCGCCGGGCCCTGGAGCTCCGGTTCCGGGTGTTCCCGGTGTTCCGGGGAGTGGTGACATCGCGGACGCGGCCACCAGTAAGGCTGTGATGCCTCCGCGCGGTGCGCGCGGGGGTGGTTCGACGACTCCGCCGCCGCCCGGCGCACCCGGTACGCCGGGCGTCAGGCCGGGTGCGCCGGTACCGCCGCCCTCGGGCCCGGGTACGCCCGGCGTTCCGGCGGGCGGTTATCTGCCGACGCAGCTGGTCCCGCAGGCCGGACCGCCCGGTGTGCCGCAGCAGCCCGGTCCGCCCGCGCCTCCTGGTCCTCCCGGTCCTCCTGGTTCGACACCGCCGCCCGGTGGTGGCTTCGACCACGCCGCGACCATGCTGGCCGACCCGAGCGGCATGGGCGGCCCCGGCGCGCCTCGGCCGCCGGCCCCGCCCGGTGTGCCGCAGCAGCCCGGTCCGCCCGCGCCGCCCGGTCCTCCTGGTTCGACGCCGCCGCCCGGTGGCGGGGTGCATCAGGCCGAGACGATGTTCGCCGACCCGAGCGGCATGGCCGGCCCGACCGCGCCTCGGCCGCCCGGGGCGCCCGGCGCCCCTGGCACGCCTGGTGTGCCGCAGCAGCCCGGTCCGCCCGCGCCGCCCGGTCCTCCTGGTTCGACGCCGCCGCCCGGTGGCGGGGTGCACCATGCCGCCACGATGCTCGCGGGCCCCGGCCAGGCCGGTCCGCCCGCGCCGCAGCCGCCCGGAGCTCCCGGTATGCCGCCGGGTGGCGCGCCCGGTTCCGTACCGCCGAATCCGCACACCCCGCCGCCCCCGGCGTACGGCTATCCGCAGGCGCCGGCCGGTCAGCCGACCGTCGGCCCCGGCTACCAGGCGGTCCTGCGCTTCCGCGCGCCCGATGGCAGCGAGCAGCAGTTGATCCGCCGCTCGGCGCCCGGCACCCCGCACCCCGAGTGGCAGATGCTGCACGAGCTGCGGGCCATGAACGTGCCGCCGCAGCAGGTCATCGAGCTGCACACCGAGCTGGAGTCGTGCGAGCTGCCCGGTGGCTACTGTGCGCGCATGATCCGGGAGACCTGGCCGCAGGTGCGGATCACCAGCGTCGCCCCGTACGGCACCGATCACGCCAGCCGCCAGCAGGGCATGCAGCATCTGCTCACGCACCAGGGCGAGTTGCACCAGGTCGCGGACGGTCCGGCGCGTCCGGCTCCGGTACGGGCTCCGCTACCGCAGATGCCGCCCGCGATGCCGATCCCGCCGGAGGTCATCGCTGAGGAGCTGCTGCAGTCCTTCGGGCCGCAGGGCGTGCTCCGTTTCGACCAGCGCGCGGTGTCCCGGCAGGGGGTGCCCGAGGTCGTGGCGCGGACGCTGGTGTGGGCGGGGCTGCCCGCCGATTTCGGGCCGTTCTTCTGGGCGCAGCCGGGTCAGCCGGTGGTGCCGACGCTGGCTGAGCTGGCCGCGCAGCGGCAGGTGCAGCCGGCTGCCGACGCGGGGGCGTACCTCGTCATGGGGTCCGACTTCGGGCGGGCGATCTGTGTCCAGTACGGCACGGCGAACATCGTGGCCGTGCCGGTCGAGGCCGGTCCGGGCGGGCAGCCGGTGCCGCCGCAGTTCGTGAACACCGGGCTGCCGGAGTTCACCCGTTCGATGGCACTCCTGGGCCGGATGTGGCGGCTCCGCTTCGGCCTGAACCCGGAGCAGGCGGGCCGTTGGACAGTCGATTTCCAGGCGCAGCTGGTGGCGCTGGACTCGGCGGCGCTGGCGTCGCCGGAGAGCTGGTGGTCGGTGCTGCTCGAGCAGATGTGGGACGGGCTGATCTGACCTGATCCGACCTGCCGCGTACGAGGCGCCCGGACTCCAACAGGGGTCCGGGCGCCTCTGCGTCTGTGATCGACCGTCTTGTGACACCCGTCGCTTCCGTCCGAAAAGTACCGAAACGATTCCGACTTCTCTGCCAATTGCCGCATCCTTGACGTATTGCTTGGTGTTCGGAGAGTCGGAGAAAGGCTTCAGGATGAGTGCTGCACCGGTGTCCGCGCACGGCTTCGTCGTGATGCGCGGGCGTGGCTACCGCCCGGAGCAGGTGGACGGGTCGGTGACCGCCCTGTCGGCGGAGCGGGACGAGGCGTGGGAGCTGCTGGCCCGGCTGACCGCGCTGGCCGAGGAGCTGGAGGCCGAGTCCGCCCGGCTTGCCGAGGTCGTTGCCACGCTCGCCCCGCAGACGTACGTGTCGCTCGGCGAGCGGGCGCAGGAGATGCTGGCGCTCGCCCAGGCGGAGGCGGAGGCCGTGCGCGGTGCCGCGCTGGAGGAGGCGCAGGCGCTGCGGGACGCGGCGGACGCGGCGGCCCGCGCGTTCCGCAGCACAGCCCGCGCGGACTCCGACGCCATGCGGGCGGCAGCCGGGGCACACGCCGACGAGACGGTGTCCACGGCGCAGCGGAGCGCCGACGACATGCTTGCCGCGGCTCTCGAGGACGCCGGAGAGGTACGGGACGAGGCGCAGGCCGCGGTGGCCGAAACGCGCCGCCGCACGGCGGCCGTGCTGGCGAATCAGGAGCAGGAACACACCGAGCGGTGGAAGGCGGCCGAGCGGGAGCTGGCCGAGGCCGAAGCGGCGCAGGCCGCGCACCACGATGCGCTGACCGAGCAGGCGGAGAATCGCCTGGCCGAGGCGCGGCGGGCGCTGGCCGAGGAGGAGGAGGCCGCGCGGCACGGCCAGGAGGACGCGGAGGCGAGGGCCGCGGAGCTGATCGCTGCGGCGCGGGTGCAGGAGGAGCGGGTGGTCCGGGAGACGGAACGGATCCTGCGGGAGCACGAAGAGGGCCGCGAGGAGGTCCAGGCGCACATGGCGCACGTACGGAACTCGCTCGCGGCTCTCACCGGGCGTGGGGCTACCGCGGAGGGCTGAGCGTCGCGGGACCGGGCGTCGTAGGAGCGGGAGCCGCAGGACGGGGAACTGCAGGAACGGGAGCTGCGGACCGGGGGCTGCAGGACCGACGCATGCGTGGTCCGTGCCCTTGAGCGGATGTGGCCCGCTCCTACCCCGCCCGGCGCGCCGTTGCCGGGGGTGCGCCCGCCAGGATCCACGGCTCCTCGGCCTCGTACAGCCTGCGTTCCTCGGCCGCCGTGCGCCCGCCGAGCACCGTTCCCAGCCAGCCCGCCAGGAAACCGACCGGGATCGACACGAGCCCGGTCGTGGTGAACGGGAACCAGTTGAAGTCGCGTCCGGGAAAGACCGACCCGGGCGAGCCCGAGACCAGATTGGTGCCGGTGATCAGCACCAGCACGGCAACGGTGCCGCCGATGAGGGTGCACAGCAGCCCCGTGCGGGTGAAGCGCCGCCAGAACATGCTGTAGACGAGCGCCGGGGCCAGCGCCGACGCCCCGATGCAGATGGAGAGCATCACCAGCGCCTGGACGTTCCAGTGCCGGGCCAGTACGGCGAGCGTGATGGCGACCAGGCCGACACCGACCGCGGCTGCCTGCGCCGTGCCCATCTCGATGCGGTCCTCGACCGGCTCCTTGCCGCGGTCGCGGATCCCGTGCAGCCCGTGGGCGAACAGGTCGTGGGCGAGGGAGTTCGCGCAGGCCAGAATCATTCCGGCGACCGAGGCGAGCAGCGTCAGGAAGATGGCTGTCGTCATCATGGTGACCACCAGCGCACCGAGCTCGCCGCTGCCCGCGACCGCGCCGCTGACCTGCAGGATCGAACCGTTTCCCTGCGCTCCGGCGGCCACGATGAGGTTGTGGCCGACCAGTGCGGCCGCACCGAAGCCGATCACGGTGAGCAGCAGGCAGAGACCCACGACCACCGAGATCGCCCAGGAGAGTGAGCGGCGGACGGCCTGTGCGCTGCGGGCGCTCGACATGCGCATGGTGATGTGCGGCAGACAGGCGCCGCCGACCACCACGGTCAGTTCGGAGCTGACCATGTCGAGCCCGCTGCCGCCGAACTGCAGGCCGGAGTGGAGATACGCCGCACCGGCGCCGCTGCCCCGCTGGGCGGCGGTGAGCAGGGCGTCGGTGGACCAGCCGAAGCGGTTCATGACCAGTGCGGAGATGGTGAGGCAGGCGGCCACGAGGACGACCGTCTTGACGATCTGGATCAGGGCGGTGCCCTTCATCCCGCCGATCGCCGCGTAGCTGATCATCACGATGCCGAGGACGATGATCGAGCCGGTCCGGAATCCGGAGCTGTCGAAGCCGAGGATGAACGCGAGCAGATCGCCACTTCCTGCCAGCTGCACGACCATCAGCGGAACGAGCGCGGTCAGGGTGACCCCACAGGCGGCGATGCGGACCGCGCGGCCGGGGGCGCGGCGGGTGAGCATGTCGCCCATGGTGAACCGCCCTGCATTACGCAGCGGTTCGGCCAGCAGGAACATCAGCAGGACCAGGGAGAGGGCGGTGCTCAGGGCGAGGACGAGCCCGTCGTAGCCGGTGAGGGCGATGATTCCGGTGGTGCTGAGAAGGGTTGCGGCGGAGAGGTAGTCGCCGGCGATGGCGAGGCCGTTGCGCACCGGGGTGAGCGAGCCGTAGCCGGTGTAGAACTCGTCGAGGTCGTCGCGGTCCGGACCGGTCATCACGCAGAGCAGCAGGGTGACGGTGGCCACGGCGATGAACGCCACGAGGGACATCGTCTGGGCGGACTCGTCGAATCCGTTCATCGGGTCCCTCCTGTTCTGCGGAGTTCGGTGGCGAGCGGGTCGATCGTGCGCCGGGCGGTCCGCTCGTAGAGGGCGATCGCGAGCAGGGTCACCGGGAGTTGGCACAGACCGAGTGCGAGACCGGTGGTGAGGCCGCCGCCGAGGGGGTGGGTCATCAGCCCCGGGGCGAAGCCGGACAGCAGGAGGAAGAGCGTGAAGAAGCCGAGTGCTGTCAGCGTCGCGCCGCGCCGCAGGATGCGGTAGGCACCGCGCAGCCGGCGCAGATCGCTGTGGTGGCCGGGTGCGGGGACGGGCGTGGTGGGCGGGCTTGGCCAGCGGGGCGGGGGTGTGGGTGTGGAGCTCTGCCAGGGGAGGAGGAATGCGGGGTCGTGCGGAGGCTCGTACCGGGGCCGGTGGGTTGGCTGCGGCCGTTGGTGGCGGGGTTGGTACGGGGGACGGTGCGGCGGGCGGGGAGGCTGGTGCTCAGGGGAGGGCTGTGCGGGTTCGTACGACGACATTTGGATGCTGCTCCTTGCACGGCTTCGGGCCCGGGGACGGGCTGCAAGGGAGAAGCGCGGGTGCGCTGCCGGATGCGCGTACGTTACTCGTGAGTAAAGCGGCTGGGGAGGGGTTGGTCCGAACTACCTACGGTAACCCTTCAGTTGTCCAGTCCTTTGTTAGTTCCCGGGGTCTTCAGGAACCGGCTTCCGATATCGCCGCCGGCCTCCTCGGTGCCCTCCGCGAGGATCGGGAAACGGCGTGGCGCCACGAAGACCAGCACCAGCAGAGCCACCGCCGCAGCCGCTGCGGCCCCGAGGTAGACCTGGTCTACGGCCGCGTCGACGGCCCGCCGCAGGTAGTCCGCCCCGGCGGCCGAGAGCGCACCCGGGTCGTCCAGTGCGTGCGAGATCGCGTCCAGGTCGCCGGGCAGCCCGGGGACGGGCGCGTCGGCGAGCCGGGACGCGAGGACGCCGTTGGCGACGGCCCCGAAGAGCGCGGCGCCCAGACTCTGGCCGACCTGGCGGCAGAAGAGTACGGAGGCGGTCGTCGTGCCGCGTTCGGACCAGCCGACCGTCGACTGGACCCCCACGATCAACGGGAGCTGGAACAGTCCCAGCGCCGCACCCAGCAGCAGCATGATGAGGGCCGGCTGCCATGGCTCGCCGGGGTACGGCAGCAGTGGGAAGGACAGCAGGATCAGCAGGGCGCCGCTCATGCCGATGATCGCGGTGCGGCGGAACCCGATGCGGTTGTAGACCCGGTTGGACAGGGCCGCCGACACCGGCCAGCTCAGCGTCATCACGGAGAGCACGAAACCGGCGGCGATCGGCCCGAGGCCGAGGACCGACTGGGCGTACGTCGGCAGGAAGACGGTCGGGGCGACCATCAGCAGCCCCATCGCGCCCAGGGCCAGATTGACCGAGGCGATGGTCCGCCGCCGCCACACCCAGCCGGGGATGATCGGGTCGGCGGCGCGTCGCTCGATGACGACGGTCAGCGCGGCCAGAACGGCGCTCGCGCCCAGCAGGCCGAGCGACGGCGCCGACAGCCAGGGCCAGGCGACACCGCCCTGCACGAGCGCGGTCAGCAGCAGGGCGCCGGTCGCGAAGACGGCGAGGGCGCCCGCCCAGTCGATGCGGAGCCGGGATGCGCCCGCGGCGCGGTGGCCTCGCGACGGTTCGTGGAGGTGGCGTACGACCAGCCAGAGCGCGACCGCCCCGATCGGCAGATTGATCAGGAAGATCCAGCGCCAGTCGGCGTAGGTCGCGAGCAGGCCGCCGACCACCGGCCCTGCGACGGCGGACGTGGCCCAGACGGTGGACAGCCTGGCCTGGATCCTCGGACGTTCCTTGAGCGGGTAGAGGTCGGCGGCGATGGTCTGCACCGTCCCCTGCAGCGCGCCGCCGCCGAGTCCCTGGACGACGCGGAAGGCGATCAGGGCGGCCATGTTCCAGGCGGCCGCGCAGAGCACCGATCCGGCGAGGAAGAGGATGATGCCGGCGATCAGGACCGGCTTGCGGCCGAAGGTGTCGGAGAGCTTGCCGTAGACCGGGAGGGTGACGGTCACGGCCAGCAGATAGCCGGAGAAGAGCCAGGAGAAGACGGCGAACCCGCCGAGATCGCCGACGATCTGGGGGACCGCGGTGGAGACGATGGTGCCGTCGATCGCGGTCAGGGCCATGCCGAGCATCAGCGCGGCCACGACGCGGCCACGGCCACGGCCGTGGTGTGCGGTGGGGGAGGGGGCGGGGGCCGGTCCGGCCCCGGACATCGCTTCGGTATCGCCGCCCGCGCCGCTCACAAAGATCCCTTCCCCATGCACGTACTTTCCCGGGGACACTGTCTCACCCCCTGCCGTGCCAGGACACCGGAACGGTCACG
Source organism: Streptomyces sp. NBC_01717 (assembly GCF_036248255.1). Taxonomy (NCBI): domain Bacteria; kingdom Bacillati; phylum Actinomycetota; class Actinomycetes; order Kitasatosporales; family Streptomycetaceae; genus Streptomyces; species Streptomyces sp. NBC_01717. The sequence continues at coordinate 5,569,733 of NZ_CP109178.1, forward strand.
GCTGCCCGTGACCGCCCATGGGTGGAGACCCTGAGATCCGGCTCCACCCATGGGCGGAGACCCCTAGGGGTAGCTCCTTACATCTGGCCGGGGACGGTTCCTCCCGGCGGAGGACGTGGCGGAGGGCTCCCGTTCCTTAGCGTGTTCCTACACCGCGATTTGCGGCTGACCGCAGGGGGCGGGGTGGGGAAAACCCCACCTGAAGACTGCGCTGGGCACCAGCGCGCCGACAGCCGTCAGGCCCCAGACTCAGTACGTACACAACGACGCACTCAGTACGTACACCACGACGTCCAGGTATCGACCGACATAGGAGAATTACCGTGACAACGGCTGTAACCATTCCCAGGCACGGGGGCACTGGAGGGCGTACGGCCGTCGCTGCGCGAGCGCGGCAGGTCGTCAAGGCGTACGGAGCGGGGGAGACCCGGGTCGTCGCGCTCGACCATGTAGATGTGGACATCGCCCGCGGGCAGTTCACGGCGATCATGGGCCCGTCCGGCTCCGGCAAGTCGACGCTGATGCACTGCCTGGCCGGTCTGGACACGGTGACCTCGGGTGAGATCCACCTGGACGAGACCGAGATCACGAAGCTCAAGGACAAGAAGCTCACCCAGCTCCGCCGGGACCGGATCGGCTTCATCTTCCAGGCGTTCAACCTGCTCCCGACGCTCAACGCGCTGGAGAACATCACGCTGCCGATGGACATCGCGGGCCGCAAGCCCGACGCCGACTGGCTGCGGCAGGTCGTGGATACGGTCGGTCTCGCCGAGCGGCTGAAGCACCGCCCCACCGAGCTCTCCGGCGGCCAGCAGCAGCGCGTCGCGGTGGCCCGGGCGCTCGCCGCCCGCCCGGAGATCATCTTCGGTGACGAGCCCACCGGGAACCTGGACTCGCGGGCCGGCGCCGAGGTGCTGAGCTTCCTGCGCAAGTCGGTCGACGAGCTGAACCAGACCATCGTCATGGTCACCCACGACCCGGTGGCCGCTTCCTACGCGGACCGGGTGCTGTACCTCGCTGACGGTCGCATCGTCGACGAGATGCACAACCCGACGGCCGACCAGGTCCTCGACCGCATGAAGGACTTCGACGCGCGCGGGCGGACGTCATGACCATCTGGAAGACCTCGGTGCGCAACTTCTTCGCGCACAAGGGACGGATGGCGCTCTCCGCCGTGGCGGTCCTGCTGTCGGTGGCGTTCGTGTGCGGCACGCTCGTCTTCACCGACACGATGAACACCACGTTCGACAAGCTGTTCGCGGCGACCTCGGCCGATGTCACCGTCAGCCCCAGGAAGGCGCAGGGCGCCGACGAAATGCCGCAGAACGGCAGGCCTGTCTCGCTGCCCGCCGCAGCCGTCGAGCAGGCCAGGAAGGCGGACGGGGTGAAGACCGCCGAGGGCGCGGTCACCAGCATGTCCGTCACCGTCGTCGACAGTCACAACAAGAACATGGGCTCCTCGACCGGCGCCCCGACGATCGCGGGCAACTGGACGCAGAACGACCTGCGTTCGATGGAGATCACCTCCGGACACGCACCGCGCGGACCGACCGAGGTCATGGTCGACGCCGACACCGCGGACAAGCACCACCTGAAGATCGGCGACGAGCTGCGCACCATCGCCGTCACCGGCGACATCAGGGCGACGATCAGCGGTATCGCCTCCTTCAAGGTCACCAACCCGGGTGCGGCCGTCGTCTACCTCGACACCGCCACCGCGCAGGCCAAGCTGCTCGGCAAGCCCGGTGTCTTCACCCACATCTCCGTCACCGCCGAACCCGGTGTCAGTGACACGCAGTTGAAGAAGAACGTCGCCACCGCCCTCGGTGACAGCGCCGCGTACAAGCTCCAGACCCAGCAGGAGGCCGCGGACGCCAACAAGGACTCGATGGGCTCCTTCCTCGACGTGATGAAGTACGCGATGCTCGGCTTCGCCGGGATCGCCTTCCTCGTCGGCATCTTTCTCATCGTCAACACCTTCTCGATGCTGGTGGCCCAGCGCACCCGCGAGATCGGCCTGATGCGGGCCATCGGCTCCAGTCGCAGGCAGGTCAACCGGTCCGTGCTGGTCGAGGCGCTGTTCCTCGGCTTCGTCGGCTCCGTCCTCGGCGTCGGTGCCGGAATCGGTGTCGCCGTCGGTCTGATGAAGCTCATGACCGCCATGGGCATGAACCTGTCCACCGAGGACCTCACGATCGCCTGGACGACTCCGGTGCTCGGGCTGGCGCTCGGCGTCATCGTCACCGTCGTCGCCGCGTACGTCCCGGCCCGCCGGGCCGGGAAGATCTCCCCGATGGCCGCCCTGCGCGACGCCGGCACCCCGACGGACGGCCGCGCCGGGCGGGTACGGGCCCTGATCGGTCTGGTCCTCACGGCCGCCGGTGGGGTCGCCCTGTACACCGCGGCGCAGGCCGACGAGGCGAGCGCCGGATCGCTCTTCCTCGGTGCCGGTGTGGTCTTCACCCTGATCGGCTTCATCGTGATCGGCCCGCTGCTGGCCGGCTTCGTGGTCCGGGTGCTCAGCACGGTGGTGCTGCGGATGTTCGGCCCGGTCGGGCGGATGGCGGAGCGCAACGCGCTGCGCAACCCGCGGCGTACCGGAGCGACCGGAGCGGCCCTGATGATCGGCCTCGCGCTGGTCGCCTGCCTCTCCGTCGTCGGCTCGTCGATGGTCGCCTCGGCGACCGAGGAGCTCGACAGGTCGGTCGGCGCGGACTTCATCGTCCAGCCGAGCGGCAACCCGCCCCAGCCGATCGTGCCGCAGGCCGCGAAGGCCCTGGAGGCCGTCCCGGGTATCGAGCACATCACCGACTACAAGTCCGTCAGTGCCAAGCTGACCGCCCCCGACGGCGCGGTCGAGGACGAGGGTGTCGTCGCCGCGGACCCGACGTACCAGGACGACCTGCGCCGCGAGACGGTCTCCGGGAATCTGGCCGACGCCTACGGCAAGGACGCCATGTCGGTCGGTGACGCGTACGCCACCCGGCACAAGGTCGAGGTCGGCGACCGGATCACCGTCGCGTTCAAGGACGGCGGGACGGCGAAGCTGAAGGTCGCCGCGATCACCTCGGACGACACGAACGTCGACAAGGGCGCGATGTACACCAGCATCACGACCGCCGAGAAGTACGTTCCCGCCGACAAGATGCCGAAGAACATGATCATGTTCGCCAAGGCGCAGGACGGCAAGGAGAAGGAGGCGTACACCGCCCTCAAGGACGCCCTCGCCGCTTACCCGCAGTACTCCGTGCAGAACCAGGCCGACTTCAAGCAGGATCTGAAGGACCAGATCGGCCAGCTGCTGAACATCGTCTACGGCCTGCTGGCGCTCGCGATCATCGTCGCGGTGCTCGGTGTGGTGAACACCCTGGCCCTGTCGGTGGTCGAGCGGACCCGGGAGATCGGCCTGATGCGCGCCATCGGCCTCTCCCGCCGCCAGCTGCGCCGCATGATCCGCCTGGAGTCGGTGGTCATCGCCCTCTTCGGTGCCCTGCTCGGCCTCGGCCTGGGCATGGGCTGGGGCACGGCTGCGCAGAAGCTGCTGGCCCTGGAAGGCCTCGGCGTGCTGGAGATTCCGTGGCCGACGATCCTCACGGTCTTCGTCGGCTCGGCCTTCGTCGGCCTGTTCGCAGCCCTGGTCCCGGCGTTCCGGGCGGGCCGGATGAACGTGCTGAACGCGATCGCCACCGAATAGCGGCCGCGGAGATCCACGTAGGATGACTGGTCCGGCCCCGGGGTGATCTTCCCGACAGGTGGAGGCTTGAGCACCTAGGGGCCGGATCAGTCGTTTGTGACGAACCACCCTCGCTGCGGGACAACGAACAACACGCCCTCGTCGGCGAGCAGGATCAGCGCCCGGCGAACAGTGCTGCGGGCTAGCCCGTACTCCTGCACCAACTGCCCCTCGCTGGGGATGGCACGCCCGGCCGACCAGTCACCGCGCGCGATACGGGCCCGCAGGATCTCGGCTAGCTGCCGGTACGGGGTCAGCGGTGCACCGGGGTCAATGACGTCGTCTGCGTCCATGGGGCCAGCCTGCGCGTACCGCTACGGCTCGGCACAACGCGCGAGAGCCCCCTACCGGCCTCTCAGTAACGGGAAGCTGATAGGGGGCTTTGCTGTGCTGCGGGATGCCGAGGCGGCCATTGAGAGATACCGGCGGCCGGTCCTCTCGGACACGCCGTAATGGTCGGCCGGCGTGCGACCGGTCACGGGTCGGCCAGTCCCGCAGCGAGTGATGCCATGGCCGTGCGGACGTCCTCGGCGCTCGGCGGGGTGACCGGTTCGGTGTCCGGCACGCTGGCTTCAGAGTCCTGCCACAGGTCAGCGTCCGGCCACGTGTCCGGCAGGCTCTCGACGGGCGCAGGCTCCACGGGGACCGGCACGGCCGCAGGCGTCCGGTGCATCCGCCACAGGGCCAGCGGGAATACAGCATGCAGTCCGGCCGAAACCCAGGTATCGACGCTGGCCAACGACTCGGCGGTCAAGACACCGGCCACGTTCGCCGCAATGGACACGAGGACGGACAGCGCTACATCACGCCGTGTCCGCACCGGCCGGGCCGCTTTCGGGCAGTCCCGGCTGTGTCACGCAGGGACCACAGCACTCAGCGCAGCCTAGTCGTCGAGCATGTCGGTGTTGTACTGGTCGTGCCTGATCCGGAAGGCTTTCAACTCTTCGCGGCTGCGCTGTGAGTACTCCGCCACCTTCTCGAAGTACTCCTCCCTGGGAGCTCCCGGTGTGAAGAGCAGCAGCAGCGACACCGGGGCGTCGCTGTCGTTCTGGAAGGCGTGGAGCCCGCCGGCCGGTACGTAGAGGAAGTCTCCCTCGCCTCCTGTGACCCAGCGTTCGCCGTTGTAGAGCCGGACCTCGCCGGACAGGACGTAGAAGGACTCGGAGATCGTACGGTGAAAGTGTTCCGTGGCGCCCATGACCTTCGGCCCCATGTCGATCTTGTACAGGCCGAACTCGCCGTTGGTGTTCTCCTGCTTGGCCACGTAGCTGATGAAGCCGGTGTCGGGCTCCGGGGATGCAGGTCGGAACAGTGCGCTGACCTGGCCCCTTTCGCCGAGATAGCGGGGCTCTGGATAGGACATGGCGACTTCCTTTCGGGTCGGCCTTGGGCGCCGCACAGGAGGGGCCTCGGCAGGAGTCATGCAGCACCCCACTGAGCCGACCCCGATCGAATCGACCACGCACCGGAAGGGAGCCGGTCCGCCGGAGGCTGCGCGCTCCTTCAGCAAACCGTCTTTTTCTGAAGATCGCTCTGTGGAGCCGGTCCGGCCGTCCCGCAGGATGACCAGGGCATTTGAACGCGTTCAGATTAGGCGGACTTGCTCGAATGTGCAGCGGCATACAGGCGTAGCGCCTTGCGCATCACGCTGGTCACTGACTCGCGCTGTTCGGTGCATATCTCCTGCAGCAAGTGCCAATCGCTGACGTGTAGTCGAATGCGAATGTGTTTGATCACGCAGCCTCTTCCCTGCGCTGCCGGCGCAGTTCCCGTGTGTACTCCGTCTTGCACTCTCGGCACCAGGGCTGGAAACCCCGGCGAGCCGCGAATGCGAATGCGGACTCCGGCTTATCCCGGTCGCAGCGTGTGCAGTAGCTACTGGCTACAGCGAGGTGGCTGGCGCGTCATGTCGGCGTCCCCTGGTCATTCATCCCGGAGCACGGCATCAGCAGCGTCGGCGGCGTGGTCCGGTCCCCACGTGATGCTCAGCCGGTCTGCCTGCCGCTTCGGTCCGAGCTCAACTCGCAGCCCCATTCCAGCAAGTAGCCGTGTCCGTTCCGCTGTGTCCTCCCATGCCGTCGCCAGGGTCCTCCCGGTGGGTACAGGCACCTCCCGGACTTCCGGGTCATGAGCGGCCCGCAAAGCGGCATACGCGGCCTCCAGCTCCTCGGCCATGCTTTCCAGGGTGCTGATCATCAGCGGCCCGGCAGACTTCATTCGCTGTCCGAGGCGCTCCGCTTGCTCCTGCGCTTCGATCATCTCCGCGGACAGGTCGTTGCCACCTTCACGGCGAACCACGGTTTCAGTGAACTCGCCCCAGGCAGCGAGGAATTCAGCCTCCACCCGTTCATCCAGCTTCGCGGCCGTGATGCTGACGTGTCCGGCCTTGCACTTGTAGCGGGGCACACCCTCGGACATGCCGCCGTTGAGCCGTCCACCACAGCGCTCACAGAAGGCAAGCCCAGCACACATCGGCGCTGCTTTGCGGGGAGCGCGATCCGTACCTGTAGCCAGCGCTGCGAGGCGTTCCCGAATGGCCTTGGCGTCCGCCGCAGTGATGATGGGCTCGGCGAACTGAACGGGCGTGATCCCATCCTCGGCGAGCACTGGGGCGCCCTTGTATTCGCGCTGTCCGCGCAGGGTGGCCGACTTCAGCAGTGAGCGCCACGCCCTATCGGTGAGCCCGACCAGAGGTGCCGTACCGGTCACCGTGCCCCCGTCGACCAGCTTGGTGATAGCGGCGCGTACGAGCGTGGCTTGGGCAGCGTCGACAGCGAGATACGCGGCACTATCCCGGCGCTCGATGCGGTAGCCGTAGGGGGCCGGACCGGACGACCACCGACCCCGATTCCGCCGGGTCTCGTGTCCCTCGACGATGCGGCTGGTGATCATGCTGCGCTCCCATTCAGCGAGAGCGGCGAGCGCCGTTGCGACCATGCGGCCAGTCGGCGACGTCGTGTCAATGGTGCCGTCCGTGGTGGCCAGGGCGGCGCCGTGCGCTTCGGACCAGGCGACGAGCCGAAGGAACTCGGAGACGCTGCGGGCGTAGCGGTCCAGCTTCCACGCGACGATGACAGCGGGACGAGCATCCATGAGCGCCGACATGCCCGCTCGCTGCTCCAACGGCTTGGCACCGGATACCCCAGCGTCCAGATACTCCACAGCTTCCGCCGGGTCATGGCCATGCGCCTCCAACCAGCGGTGGGCGGCTGCTCGCTGTGTGTCCAGGGATGCACTGTCCTCGCTGTCCCGGCTGAGGCGGAGGTAGATGGCGAGCTTGGCGTTCTCGGGTGTCGTCACGTGCTCAAAGGTATCGGAGTTCCGGCAAACACCTCGGGGCCGGATGCGGGAGAGGACGCCGGAGGACGTGGTCACCCTCAGGGGGACGGCCAGGGTGCGCAGGGGGTGCGGCCGGGGTACGACGTGCTGTCGGACGTCGCCGGCCTGTGCCGGAGGGCGACCGGATCCGGCCCGCCGAGCCGGATTGCGGGCGCGGGTGTCACAGGGGAGTCGTACGCTGGGAACCCCCGGCCCGTGATACGTGTCGGGCCCTTCGCGTTGCCCCCTGGCAGCAGCCGGCTGCCGGGACCTCGCCCTCGTAACCCGGACGGAAGCCCTTCATGAGCCTGCACGGTCTGCTGGATGTCGTCGTACGTGACCCGGCACTCGCCGAAGCGGTGAAGGCCGCCACCGACGGCCACCGGATGCATGTCGACCTCGTCGGCCCTGCCGCTGCCCGCCCCTTCGCCGTGGCCGCACTGGCCCGCGAGGTCGGGCGGACGGTGCTCGCCGTCACCGCGACCGGACGGGAGGCCGAGGATCTGGCCGCCGCCCTGCGGACGCTGCTGCCCCCGGACAGCATCGCCGAGTTCCCGTCCTGGGAGACCCTGCCGCACGAGCGCCTCTCACCGCGCTCCGACACGGTGGGCCGCCGTCTCGCGGTGCTGCGCCGGCTCGCGCACCCGAGGGTCGACGACCCGGAGACCGGCCCGGTCAGCGTCGTCGTCGCACCGGTGCGTTCCGTACTGCAGCCGCAGGTCAAGGGGCTCGGCGACCTGGAGCCCGTGGCGCTGCGTATCGGTCAGAGCGCCGATCTCGGCAAGACCGTCGAGGCGCTCGCGGCAGCCGCGTACTCCCGGGTCGAACTGGTCGAGAAGCGCGGTGAGTTCGCCGTCCGTGGCGGCATTCTGGACGTTTTCCCGCCGACCGAGGAGCACCCCCTCCGGGTGGAGTTCTGGGGCGACGACGTCGAGGAGATCCGCTACTTCAAGATCGCCGACCAGCGGTCGCTGGAGATCGCCGAGCACGGGCTGTGGGCGCCGCCCTGCCGTGAGCTGCTGCTCACCGACGACGTACGCGAACGGGCCGCCGCCCTCGCCGAACGCCACCCGGAGCTGGGCGAGCTGCTCGGCAAGATCGCCGAGGGGATCGCGGTGGAGGGCATGGAGTCCCTCGCCCCGGTCCTCGTCGACGACATGGAGCTGCTGCTCGACGTGCTGCCCAAGGGGTCGATGGCGCTGGTCTGCGACCCTGAGCGGGTCCGCACCAGGGCAGCGGACCTGGTCGCCACCAGCCAGGAGTTCCTCCAGGCGTCCTGGGCGGCGACAGCCGGTGGCGGTGAGGCCCCGATCGATGTCGACGCCGCCTCCCTGTGGGGCATCGCGGACGTCCGCGACCGGGCCCGCGAGCTGAACATGATGTGGTGGTCGGTCTCCCCGTTCGCCGCCGACGCCGAGCTCGACGAAGACACGCTGAAGCTCACGATGCACGCCCCGGAGTCGTACCGCGGTGACACCGCCCGGGCGCTCGCCGACACCAAGGGCTGGCTCGCCGAGGGCTGGCGCACGGTGTACGTCACCGAGGGCCAGGGGCTCGCCACCCGTACCGTCGAGGTGCTCGGCGGCGAAGGCATCCCGGCCCGCCTCGACGCGGACCTGGCGGAGATCTCGCCGTCCGTGGTCCATGTCTCGTGCGGTGCGATCGATCACGGCTTCGTCGACCCTGCGCTGAAGCTCGCCGTCCTCACCGAGACGGACCTGACCGGTCAGCGCACCGCCACCAAGGACCTGGGCCGGATGCCGGCCCGCCGCCGCAAGACCATCGACCCGCTGACGCTGGAGACGGGCGACTACATCGTCCACGAGCAGCACGGTGTGGGCCGCTACATCGAGATGGTGCAGCGCACGGTGCAGGGCGCCACCCGCGAGTACCTCCTCGTCGAGTACGCCCCCGCCAAGCGCGGCCAGCCCGGCGACCGCCTCTACATCCCGACCGACCAGCTGGAGCAGGTCACCAAGTACGTCGGCGGCGAGGCCCCCACCCTGCACCGGCTCGGCGGCGCCGACTGGACGAAGACCAAGGCGCGCGCCAAGAAGGCCGTCAAGGAGATCGCCGCCGACCTCATCAAGCTCTACTCGGCGCGGATGGCGGCGCCCGGCCATGTCTTCGGCCCCGACACCCCGTGGCAGCGCGAACTGGAGGACGCCTTCCCGTACGCGGAGACGCCGGACCAGCTCACCACGATCGCCGAGGTCAAGGAGGACATGGAGAAGTCGGTCCCGATGGACCGGCTGATCTGCGGCGACGTCGGGTACGGCAAGACGGAGATCGCAGTCCGCGCCGCGTTCAAGGCGGTGCAGGACGGCAAGCAGGTGGCCGTTCTGGTCCCCACGACGCTCCTGGTCCAGCAGCACTACGGCACGTTCACCGAGCGCTACTCCCAATTCCCGGTCAGCGTGCGGGCGCTGAGCCGCTTCCAGTCCGATTCCGCGTCGAAGGCGACCCTTCAGGGCCTGCGCGAGGGCTCCGTCGACCTGGTCATCGGCACGCACCGGTTGTTCTCCTCGGAGACGAAGTTCAAGGACCTGGGGCTGGTCATCGTCGACGAGGAGCAGCGCTTCGGCGTCGAGCACAAGGAGCAGCTGAAGAAGCTCCGGGCCAATGTCGACGTCCTCACCATGTCCGCGACGCCGATCCCGCGCACGCTCGAGATGGCTGTCACCGGCATCCGTGAGATGTCGACGATCACCACGCCTCCCGAGGAGCGCCACCCGGTTCTGACCTTCGTCGGCCCGTACGAGGAGAAGCAGATCGGCGCGGCCATCCGTCGTGAACTGCTGCGTGAGGGGCAGGCGTTCTACATCCACAACCGTGTCGAGTCCATCGACCGCGCGGCCGCCCGCCTCCGCCAGATCGTTCCCGAGGCCCGGATCGCGACCGCACACGGACAGATGTCGGAACAGTCCCTGGAGCAGGTCGTCGTCGACTTCTGGGAGAAGAAGTTCGACGTCCTGGTCTCCACGACGATCGTCGAGTCCGGCATCGACATCTCCAACGCCAACACGCTGATCGTGGAGCGCGGCGACAACTTCGGCCTCTCCCAGCTCCACCAGCTGCGCGGCCGCGTCGGCCGTGGCCGGGAGCGCGGTTACGCGTACTTCCTGTACCCGCCGGAGAAGCCGCTCACCGAGACGGCCCACGAGCGCCTTGCCACGATCGCCCAGCACACGGAGATGGGTGCGGGAATGTACGTGGCCATGAAGGACCTGGAGATCCGCGGCGCCGGAAACCTGCTGGGCGGCGAACAGTCCGGCCACATCGCGGGCGTCGGCTTCGACCTGTACGTACGCATGGTCGGCGAGGCCGTCGCCGACTACCGGGCCTCGCTCGAAGGCGGCGTCGAGGAGGAGCCGCCGCTGGAGGTCAAGATCGAGCTCCCGGTCGACGCGCACGTCCCGCACGACTACGCCCCGGGCGAGCGGCTGCGTCTGCAGGCGTACCGCGCGATCGCGTCCGCCACCACGGAGGACGACATCAAGGCGGTCCGCGAGGAGCTCACCGACCGCTACGGCAAGCTCCCGGAGCCGGTCGAGAACCTCCTGCTGGTCGCGGGCCTGCGGATGCTGGCCCGTGCCTGCGGCGTCGGTGACATCGTGCTCCAGGGCCCGAACATCCGGTTCGCCCCGGTGGAGCTGCGCGAGTCGCAGGAACTGCGCCTGAAGCGCCTCTACCCGAAGACGGTGATCAAGCCGGCCCTCCACCAGATCCTGGTCCCGCGCCCGACCACCGGAAGGGTCGGCGGCAAGCCGGTCGTCGGCCGCGAACTGCTGGCCTGGACCGGCGAGTTCCTCACGACGATTCTGGGGTCGTGAACAACAGCCCGGTGAGCGACCGGAACACCTCCTCGGCGTTCCGGTCGCCCAGCGGGTCGTTCAGGTTGCCGCTCAGGAGCAGGGTGGCGTAGCCGTGGGCGAGGGACCAGGCGGCGATGCCGGCGAGTCGCGGGTCGTCACCGCGTCCCCCGGCGGGGAGGCCGGTGACCCCTGCGCGCAGCGCCTGTGCCGCGCGGGCCTTCGCCGCGAGGAGTTCCGGGTCGTCCGGGCGGTAGAGCTCCGGCTGGAACATCACCTGGAAGTGCGCGGGGTGGCCGGTCGCGAACCGTACGTACCGCACGCCCCTCTCCCGTAGGTCCGGCGCGTCGGCGAGGGCGTCGGCGAAGAGCGCGTACCCCTCGGCGGCGATGGCGGTGAGCAGGCCCGTGCGGTCCTTGAAGTGGTGGGCGGGGGCGGCGTGGGAGACGCCGGCCCGGCGGGCCAGGTCGCGCAGGCTCAGGGCGCCGGGGCCCTCGGTGCGGATGACGTCGAGTGCGGCGGTGAGGACGGCCCGCCGCAGGTCGCCGTGGTGGTAGGTGCGATCGCTGCTCATGGTCAGCACATTACGCGGAATCTAGTCATTGACAAGTTCGGGTGGAGCGAGGATTCTCTAGAACTAGTCAGCGACAAGATGATGGATCGGCCGGAGGGTGGAGACATGTCCGAGGAGTTGGGTCGCGTACGTCAGATGTGGCACCTCCTGGAGCCTCTGCACGCGGTGCTCTATTACGCGCCGGAGGCGTTCGAGGAGGCTGCCGTGCTCGGCTACCGCACCGATGAGCGCTGGCCCAGCTACTTCGCCTGGCGCGCGGCGCCGCTGGGGGCGGTCGACGCGGAGCGGGTTGCCGAAACCTTCTACAGCTTCAGTCCGCAGATGGTGCGGGAGCACATTCCGGCCGCCTGGTCCGTCGCCTCTCCCGATGTGGTGGTCGCGGCCCGCACGAAGGCGGTCGACCGTGCGTACCGGGCGCTGTTCGGGGAACAGGCCGCCGGCCCGGAGATCACCGAGGCCGCCGTGCTGGCCCGGCGCGTCGCGGAGGCAGTGGACGTGACCGGTCGTCCGTTGGCCGAGGCCAACGCCGCCCTGCCGTGGCCGGACGAACCGCATGCGGCGCTCTGGCACGCGGCGACGGTTCTGCGCGAGCACCGCGGGGACGGGCACATCGCCGCCCTCGCCGAGGCGGGGCTCGACCCCGTCGAGTCGCTGGTCTCGTTCGCCGGCATCGGTGCCGCACGCCCGGAGGTGTTCGAGAGCCGGGCCTGGAGCGGCGAGGAGTGGAGCGCGGCCCGTGGACGGCTGGTGAAGCGTGGGCTGTTGGAGGAGGACGGTACGGCGACGGGGGCGGGCCGGGCGCTGCGCACCGAAGTCGAGCGGCGCACCGACGAGCAGGCGGCCGCACCCTGGCGGGTGCTCGGCGAGGGGGAGCGGGAGCGGCTCGTGGAGCTCCTGGGGCCGTTGTGGGTCGCGGCGATCGGGTCCGGGCTGCTGCCGTCCGAGACGACGCTCGGCATCGGGAAGGTGTGAGGAGGAAGGTGTCGGGCGAGCGGGAGTGTGATTCGGGCCGCATCACTCGGGTATCGCGGCCATGAACGTCCGTCAGCGGGGAAGACGTCCGTAGGATTCGCGGGTTCGACTTCCCCCGTCAGGACGGCTTCGAGTGATATCTCCCCACGCGTACCGAGTGATGCTGCCTGCGCTGGCCGCGGCGGCGGTTCTGGCCCTGGCGGGCTGCGACCCCGATGACGTGACCGCCGGTGGCAGCGGATCGGCGGGCGGCGGGCAGTCGGCGGGCGGCTTCGGCGCCGGCCCGCTGAGCAACCCCGACGGTACGAAGCCCGGCCTCGCCCCTCTCACCTCCGACGCGGACCGGGCCGCCGCCCGGAAGCTCATCGAGAAGGTGAGCACGAAGGGCCGCGGGCCGAAGACCGGTTACGAGCGGGACAAGTTCGGCTACGCCTGGAAGGATTCGGTCGACGGCATCCCGCTGTCCCGCAACGGCTGCGACACCCGCAACGACCTGTTGGCCAGGGACGGAAAGGATGTCGAACTCCGGTCGGGTTCGGACTGCGTCGTCGTCTCCATGACCCTCAAGGACCCGTACACCGGATCGACCATCGAGTGGAGCAAGCAGCAGGCGACGAAGGTCCAGATCGACCACGTGATGCCGCTCTCGTACGACTGGCAGATGGGCGCCTCCCGCTGGCCCGAGGCCAAGCGCCAGCAGATCGCCAACGACCCGCTCAACCTCATCCCGGTCGACGGCCCGGCCAACAACGCCAAGCGTGACTCCGGCCCGGCCTCCTGGCTGCCGCCGTACAAGCGGATCCGCTGCTCGTACGCGGTGCGGTTCGCGCAGGTCTCGCTGAAGTACGCGCTGCCGGTGACCACCGCCGACAAGCGGGCGATGCTGGCGCAGTGCGGCGGTTGACGGCGTCGGGCCGCTGAGAAGGGGACACGCACGAGGCCCTGGAGGCAGCCGCCCCTCCGGGTGGGTCCGGGGGCCGACGGTGCCGGACGGTGCCGGGCGTACGCGCGGTCACGTGGCCGCGGCCGTGCGGCGGGCCATCGGTAAACGGGTTGGCTTCGAGGGGTCCGCTGCCTAGCGTGTGGGGGATGGAGCTGAAGATCACCACCCTCGCCGCGCGCCCCGAGCTCGCCGGGCCCATGCAGGAGATGCCCGAGACCTGGCCGGAGTTCGTCCTGGAGGACCTCGTCGGGTGGGCCAACTTCCCCAGGCTCGCCGTCGATTTCCCGGAGTACGCGCTCGTCGCGACGGACCCGGACGGTGCCGTCGCCGCGCGGGCGTACAGCGTGCCGTTCGCGCTGCATGCCCCGGGGCGCGGGGAGTTGCCCGAGGGCGGCTGGGACCAGTCGCTGCTGTGGGCCTTCTCCGACCTGCGGCGTGGGCGTACGCCGGACACGGTCGGCGCGGTCGAGATCGCCGTCGCCAAGGGGCGGCAGGGGGAGGGGATTTCGGGGCGGATGGTCGCCGCGATGCGGGAGAACGCCGGGCGGCTCGGGTTCCGCGAGCTCGTCGCCCCGGTGCGGCCGAGCGCCAAGCACCTGGACGCCTCGGCCCCGATGGAGGAGTACGCCCGCCGGACCCGGGCGGAGGACGGGCTTCCGTACGATCCGTGGCTGCGCGTCCATGTGCGGGCGGGCGGGGTGATCGAGGCGGTGGCGCCGGTGTCCATGACGGTGTCGGGTTCCCTCGAGCGGTGGCGGTCCTGGACCGGGCTGCCGTTCGACGAGGAGGGTCCGGTGGAGGTTCCGGGGGCGTTGGTGCCGGTGCACTGTTCGGTGGCGCACGGATACGCGGTGTATGTGGAGCCCAATGTGTGGGTGCGGCACCGGGTGTGACGACGAACGACCCGCCTGTACGTGTGTGTACAGGCGGGTCCGTGTGTCAGACGGCCGGTCCCTTCACCGTGAACGGTTTGTCGAACTCGGTGAACTCGACGGTGAGCGGGGTCCCGGTGCTGGAGCGCAGCTTCAGGAGGTGGGGCCTGCCCTCCGCGGCCACCGCCGCCTGCCATGTCCCCCTGCCCGCCCGGCCGGTGAGGGACAGGGCGGGCATGGAACCGACAGTGGTCGCCCTCCCCTTGTGCGCGGTATCGCTGTTCTCCGCCAGGCGGTCGAGGAATCCCTTCCGGTCGCAGTAGCCCAGGGCCTGCGCCGTGAACCTGTCGGCGCGGTCCGCCTTCACCCAGCGGCCCGTGAGCTTCTTGACCTCGGCGTCCGTGCCGGTGTGCGGCCGGTCCGCGGAAGCCGCCCGCAGCATCGCCTCGTCGGACTGGGCGTAGACCGTGCTGCCGGTCCTGACCAGGTCCATCGTGCCTGCCGCGCCCATGGACAGGGTCACCGTGCACTCGCCCCTGATGTCGGTGGCCACGTACGCCTCGACCGGGGTGCCGTCGGGCGACTTCGTTCCCATGGTGATACGTACCGACTTGGCGGCCCGGGTCGCCGCCAGGGCCTTGTCGGCGACTTCGGGTCCCGTCAGCCGGGCGAACGGCGCGGTGTCGTGCTGCTGCGCGAACACCGGGCTGCAGGCCGTGAGAGCCAGGGCCGTGACGGCGCAGAGCGTCGCTGTCGCGGTGCGCACAGCGGTTGCCGTGATGCGGGCGAGGAGGCGCATGGTCGGGTTCCCGTCGGGGTGGCGAAGGGCGGGGCGCTCTAGAGCTTCAGGTCCCACTGGGTGGCGTCGTACGTGAAGCCGGGGTTGACCTCGACGGTCAGGTCCTTGGCGTCCGCGGGGGCGTCGAAGGCGAACTGGACGGTGACCTTCTTGCCCGGCAGGACCGTGCCGCTGAAGCCCTCGCCGACCTTGCCGTCGAAGATCTGCTCGGCGTCCACACCGTCCTTGCCGGCCCGCGCCTCGACGTTGACGAGCGCCGAGTCGAACTTCTCCTTGCCCGCGTTCTCGATGACCACGGCGATCCGGTACGCCTTGTTGCCCTTCGTGTGACCGGCGGCGAACGAGTCGGGGGTGTACGAGGTCGCGTCGCCGACCGTGACCGTCAGATCGTCGTCGTAGACGGCCGAGTCACCGGCCTCCAGCGCCTTCCCGGCGTCCGGCTTGCCGCCGGAGTCCTTGTCCTTGTTCTTTCCGGAGCCCGTGTCGCCGGCCTTCGGCGCGGCGGTGGCCGTGGTGTCCGACACCGCCCTGTCGAGCTCGTCCACCGCGTCGCCCACCGCCTTGAACGTGATCACCGCACCGACCAACGAGAGGATCAGCGCGATCAGGCCGAGGACGGCGCCGAACGTGGTCGCGCCCTTGTTGGTGGCTTCGCCGCGCTTGACCCGGCCGCGGCCGACCAGGCCGAGGATCAGGGCGATGACGCCGAGGATGCCTGCCAGCCAGAAGAGGAACGGGATCAGGCCGGAGACGGCGCCGATGATGCCGAGGATCAGCGCCGAGATGCCGAGGCCGTTGCGGGCCGGGCGCAGGCCCGGCGTCTGGGCCGGGGCGTACGGCTGCTGGGGCTGCGGGGACTGCGGCGGCTGCGTGAACTGGGACATGGCTGTGCCCTCCGGCAAGTGCAGGGATGAGTGGTGAGCGGAATGCTGCGCCGCCTGGTGTAGCGGCAGGTCAATAACAGCAGAGCTTGTGAACCGAGTCAACACAGTTCGCGCGAAACGGATTCATGCACGGCGTGAATCGATGTCGTGTGAACGGCTCGGTATGCTCGCCTACACAGAGCAGGCAGCGCGGACGGATCAGGACCAGGACGCCCAGGACCAGGGAGACAGTCAGTGCCGGAGAACTCGACAGAGGTGACCGCGGCCGGGATCGCCCGGCTCGCGGGGGTGGGCCGCGCCGCCGTCAGCAACTGGCGACGCCGCCACGCCGACTTCCCCAAGCCGGTCGGCGGCACGGAGACCAGCCCGTCCTTCGCCCTGCCCGAAGTCGAACAGTGGCTGCGCGACCAGGGGAAGCTCGCCGAGGTCCCGCTCCGTGAACGGGTCTGGCAGCAGCTGGCCGGGCACCCGGCCGGCGCCGTCCCCGCCCTCGTCCGCACGGGCTGCGCCCTGCTGCTCGTCCGGGACAGGCCCACCGCCTGGCTGGAGATCACCGCCGTGTCGGACGGGCGGATGGCCACGGTGCTGCACCTCGCCCTGAACGACCTGCTCACCGCACGCTTCGGTCCGGCCACCGAAGCAGGCGACGGAAGCGGAGGCGGAACGAGTGGGTGTGTACGCGCTGTTCACACCCCGACCGCCGACGAACTCCTGCCGTCCGTTCCCCTGCTGCGCGCCGCTGCCGAACTCGCCGCCGAGACCGGCGCCCGCCAGGCCTTCGAGTTCCTCCTCGGCCGCCAGCTCGACGCCAACCCGCGCCAGTTCACCCTCACCCCTCCGGGCCTCGCCGAGCTGATGGCCGCCCTCGTGGAGACGGGCAGTCGGCCCGCCCGTACGGTTCTCGACCCGGCCACAGGAACCGGCGCCCTGCTGCGCGCCCTCAGCCGTCCGACCGCCCTGTACGCGCAGGATGCCGACCCCGACCTTGCCGCGCTGACCGCGCTCCGCCTCGCCCTGAACGCCACCATCGAGAGCTGCACGGTCGCCGTGCGGGCCGGCGACACCCTGCGCGCCGACGCCTTCCCGCAGCTCGCCGTCGACGCCGTGCTCTGCCACCCGCCGTTCAACGAGCGCAACTGGGGGCACGACGAGCTCGCCTACGACCCCCGCTGGGAGTACGGCTTCCCCGCCCGTACGGAGTCCGAACTCGCCTGGGTCCAGCACGCCCTGGCGCACCTGCGCGAGGGCGGCACCGCGGTCCTGCTGATGCCCCCGGCTGCCGCGTCGCGTCGTTCCGGCCGTCGGATCCGTGCCGATCTGCTGCGCCGCGGCGCCCTTCGTGCCGTCGTCGCCCTCCCGGCCGGCGCCGCACCCCCGTACGGCATCCCGCTCCACCTCTGGGTGCTGCGCAAGCCCGGCGCCGGTGTCCGCCCCTCGCCCGAGCTGCTGCTCGTGGACACCGCCGAGCCGGCCGAACCGGCTGCGGCGACCGCTGCCACGCCCGCATCGGGCGGGCGCGACAGGCTCGACTGGCAGGCGGTGCGCAGCGCCGTGCTGGACGCCTGGGAGCCGTTCGACCGGGCGGAGCGGACCGGTCCCGAGCCGGACGCCCCCCTCGGCCGAACCGGCCAGGACCGGCCGGGTGTCAGCCGGGTCGTCCCCGTCATCGAACTCCTCGACGACGATGTGGACCTGGCCCCCGCCCGCCATCTGCCCCCGCCGACGGCCGGTGGCGGACCCGCCGAACTCGCCCGCGTACGGGACCGGCTGACCGAGACGCTGCGGCTGACCGCCACTCTCACCCCGCCGCTCGCGGACCTCTCCGACCCCGCCCGCTGGCCCCTCACCACCGTCGGTGAACTCGCCCGTGCCGGCGCACTCCAGCTCCGCACCGGCGGCTCCGGCACCGGACCCGGGCCCGTCCTCACGGAATACGACGTCCTGGGCTCCACCGCCCCCTCCGGAACACTTCCCGCCACCCCCGCGAGCACCGACGGGCCGCCCGAGGAACCGGTCCTCGTCGAGCCCGGTGACGTCGTCGTCCCCGTACTGGGCGGCGGCATCGTCGCCCGGGTGATCGACGAGGCCACCGCGGGCGCCGCACTCGGCCGCAACCTTCAGCTGCTGCGCCCCGATCCGGCCGCCCTCGACCCGTGGTTCCTCGCCGGTTTCCTGCGCGGCACCGCCAACAACCGGCAGGCCAGCAGTTACGCGTCGACCGCGACCCGGCTCGACGCCCGCCGTCTCCAGCTGCCGCGCCTGCCACTCGCCGAACAGCAGCGGTACGGGGCGCAGTTCCGCGCCCTCGCCGCGTTCGAGGACGCCCTCCGGCTGACCGGCCGGCTCGGCGGGCAGTTGGTCCAGGGGATGTACGACGGGCTGACGGACGGTACGGTCACGCCGAAGTGAGCTGAACCACAACGGTTCCGTACAACCCCGGGACCGTTGTCGGTGTCGCCCTTTACGCTCAGGTCTGCCAGATCTGCGCGCGCTGACAGGTGCGTTCAGCACTTCCCCGACCAGGTACCAGGAGCAGCCATGTACGGCCCGGGTCATCCGCCGCAGCCGACGCCTATGCCGCCGCGTCGGCTGCCCAGCCGGGCCTGGATCGTCTCGATGCGCGTGCTGTTCGTGGTGCTCTCGGTCTGCTCGATCGGTCTGCTGCTGTGGGCCCCGCTGCTGCGCCTCGCGATCGTGCGCCGCAGGACGTCCGACTGGTGGCTGACCGGGGCCGGCTTCGTGTTCATCTGTGTCCTCCTGCCGATCATCGGCAGGGACGGCAGCAATGCCGATGCCAACGGCATCGACTTCGTCCTCATACCGATGCTGTTCCTGGCGATGCTGGGCGCCCCCGTGTACTACCTGGTCGCGGACATCCGCCACTACGAGCAGCTCGAGAAGCAGCCCTTCGCCGGCGGGTACCTGCCGCCGGGGTACGGGTACACGACCGTGCCCGTACAGCAGCAGCGGCCCGCTCAGTCGCAGCAGTACCAGCAGCAGCCACAGCCACAGCCACAGCAGTACCAGCAACATCAGCCGCCTCGGTACCAGCCCCACTCCCAGGGTGCGCGCCCTGGGAGCTCCCAAGCCCAGCCTGCGCAGCGCGCGTCCGCGCCCACCCCACCCCACCGCATCGACCAGGTCCGCGCCGAGCTCGACGAGCTGAGCGACTACCTCCGTAAGGAGGAGGACCGTTGAGCGGACGCGTCATCGCCGGGCGGTACGAGCTGGCGACCATCCTGGGCCAGGGCGGCATGGGCCAGGTCTGGACGGCGTACGACCAACGCCTGGACCGCAGGGTCGCGGTGAAGCTGCTCCGGCCCGACCGGGTTGCCGGTCCCGGCGGCAGCGGTGCCGCCGAGGAGCTGCGGCGCCGGTTCGTGCGCGAGTGCCGGGTCACCGCCCAGGTGGACCATCCGGGCCTGGTCACCGTCCATGACGCGGGCAATGACGGCGACGACCTGTTCCTCGTCATGCAGTACGTCGAGGGCTCCGACCTCGCCGACCATCTCGCCGAGCACGACCCGTATCCCTGGCAGTGGTCCGTCGCCGTGGCCGCCCAGCTCTGCGCCGCGCTCTCCGCCGTGCACGCCGTGCCGATCGTCCACCGCGACCTCAAGCCCCGCAATCTGATGGTGCGCCCGGACGGCACGATCACCGTCCTCGACCTGGGCGTAGCCTCCGTCCTGGACAACGACACCACCCGGCTCACCCACACCGGTACGCCGATCGGTTCCCCGGCGTACATGGCGCCCGAGCAGGCGATGGGCGGCGCCGTCGGCCCGTACACCGACCTCTACGCGCTCGGGGTGCTGCTCCACGAACTGCTCAGCGGGGACGTGCCGTTCGCCGGGTCCACCGCCCTCGGTGTGCTGCACCGCCACCTCTACGAGCCGCCGCTCCCGGTCCGGCAGATCCGGCCCGAGATCCCCGAGCCCCTCGAAGCGCTCGTGCTGCGGCTGCTCGCCAAGGACCCGCAGCACCGTCCGGCGAGCGCCCAGGAGGTGTACGAACACCTCACCCCGCTCCTACCGTCCCGCTCCACGGGGCTGCCGTCCGGCCCGCTCGACCCGACCCGCCCCTTTCTGCGGCCGCACGCCCCGTGGCCCGATCTCGTCACCACCCCGCCCGCCGCGCAGCCGGCGCCGGTGGCCGCCAAACCGGATGTCGCGGCCGCCGTCGACGAGGTGAAGCAGCTGCTCGGGCAGGGCAGGATCACCCAGGCCGTGGACATCCTCGGTGGCATCCTCCCGGCCGCGGCCGAACAGCACGGTGAAGGTTCGCCGGTGGTCCGCATCCTGCGCAAGCAGTACGCGGCGACGCTCATGGACGACGGGCAGTACCGTCGTGCCCTGCCCGAACTGCGCCGCCTCGCCGACGACCGCGCGGCGGAGGCCGGCCCGGCCGACACCCAGACGCTGCAGTACCGCTACGACGCGGCGCAGTGCCTGGAGCAGCTGGGCGAACCGGCTGCCGCGCTCGCGGAGTACCGCGCGGTCCTGCCGTACTACGAGAACCAGTACGCGACGGGCACCGACCCGGCCCGTTCCTTCGAGATCCGTCAGCGCATCGGGTATCTGCTGCTCGCGGTCGGCGACCACGCGGCGGCACGCGGGCAGCTCCAGGCACTGCTGTACGACACCGAGCGGATGTACGGGCCGCACCACCCGCTGCCGGTGGAGCTGCGCCGCCAGCTCGACCGGCAGATGCAGGTCCGCGGCGGCTGAGCGGACCGGACGCGGCGGTCCGGTCCGGTCCGGTCCGTGAAAGCAATGACACCGGGCACCGCCGCGGTCACCGGTACGCCATCGACAAGAGGGTGACACACACCGGTGGCACGCTCACGATCGACCGGAACGCCCCGGCCGCGATCGTGGGGAGCTGAGGCCGCCGGGCATGGCTGACTGAGCGACCACCCCAAGGGCCTTTCGTTCGGACCCCGAGAGCCCAGCATGATCCGAACGAGAGGCCCTCATTCCCCACCGTCGCTCGCGCCCGCAGGCCGGTCCGACGGGACGTGCCGTCGGACCGGCCTGCGGGCGGGGGCCGGGTCAGTCCGGTCCCGCCAGTACAAGGTCCTGCCGCCCGGCGCGTCGACGCACCAGCGCACCCCACACCGCCACTGCGGCCAGCACGAGCAGCGCGCCCGCTCCGACCGTCGAACCGGCCCGCAGCCCGGGCGGCCGGAACGTGCAGTCCACAGAGGACGCGTGGGCGGGGACCGGCACCGCGACCAGTCCCAGATACGAGTCGGCGGGGCGCCCCTCGCAGCTCCAGCCGGCGATCCGGGGCGCGGCGAGCACGACGGTTCCGCGGCTTCCGGGCGGCAGTTCGGCCCGGACGCCGTCGTCGGTGAGGCGGACGGACGTCGCTCCTGTGCGCCGCAGCCCGGTCACGGCCGCGGCCAGCCGGTCCCGGTCCAGACAGCCGAGGGCCTCGCGCGGCACGGTCCCGGCGCGGACGGACCGCAGCGTGACCACGACCTGCCCGTCGGCGCCCACGATCCGTCCAAGTGGTTCCATCGCGGCGCGGCGGGCCGGCAGCAGGCCCCGGAGCTCGGTCTCCTGGCCCGCGCCCGGCCGATCGCTCACCTGCGCCGAACCGAACACTCCGGGAGCCCACAGATACACCTCGCTGCCCGCCGGACAGCGGGCGGTCAGCTGGTATGTGCCGCGCCCCACCCGGTGGGTGCGGTCGTCCCGATCCTCGACCGGAGCACCGCTCACCGTCCGGAGGGTCGTCCGCGGCAGGGTATAGACCCGTGAACCGAGCAGTGCCTCCTGGTTCCGGAACGGCGACGGGCCGAAGGACGGCGCCGCGCCCGGTTGCCGCACCGTCACCAGCGGCGGCACCTGCTGCCGCGCCACCGTCACCGGCCGGTCGTCCGGTGCGTTCCACCGCTGGTGCGGGTCGCGCGGCCCGTGGACCCGAGCACCGACCGAGAAGATCGCGTCGGTGACGGGGTTGTCCAGGCTCTGCACGGCCCGGCCGTGGGACGTCCAGCCGCCGCCGAGGGCGGCGAGCGTGCGGGTCAGCACGGCCGGCGTATGGCTGCTGTAGTACGCGGCGCCCTGACCGCCCACGAGCAGTGGATCGTTGGCGGTGGTCCGCTCCCCACCGGGGTCGGTGCGGTAGCGCGGCCAGCCGTCCACGCGGGCCACCGCGTCGGCCTGTACACGCTGCCGCTCGCCCCAGGGCGCGTAGTGATCGAGCTGGGCCAGGCGCTGCCGGTCGGCGAACGCAGTGGTCGCCGCGGCCTGCCCCACCAGCGCACCGGTCAGCAGCAGCACGGCGGCGAGACCCGCCCGACGGCCCCGGGCGGGCAGGGCGAGCGCGGCGGCCGTCGCCACCAGACCGGCCGCGAACAGCAGATACGACCGGTGCGTGGCCAAGTCGCTGAAGGCCGCCCCCGCCGCGATCAGCACCAGCACCGCGCCTCCGCCGACCAGGGCCCGGGGCCCCGGCCGGCCGTACGAGACCGAGATCCAGGCAGCGATCACCACCAGACCGGCGAGCACGAACGTCTGCCGGTACGGACTGCCGTTGGGCGTCGCGAACGCGTGCCAGAGGAGATGGGTCGGCCCCCACTGCAGCGACAGCCCGACCCCCGCCACCAACCCCGCCCACGCCCACCGTTCGCGCCGCGGCACACCCCGCTGGAAGACGAGTGCGCAGGCCGGGAGCAGTGCGACGGCGCTCAGGAAGAGGGCGGGAGTGAAGAAGCCGTACGTGCCG
Organism: Streptomyces sp. NBC_01717; assembly: GCF_036248255.1. Taxonomy (NCBI): domain Bacteria; kingdom Bacillati; phylum Actinomycetota; class Actinomycetes; order Kitasatosporales; family Streptomycetaceae; genus Streptomyces; species Streptomyces sp. NBC_01717. The sequence goes on from NZ_CP109178.1 coordinate 5,592,375, forward strand.
GGGAACAGCCGGGCCAGCACATCGGGCCAGGCAGCTGGCTGGAACGTCCGGTCCCAGCCGGGGTAGGCGTGTTTCGTGCCCAGGTAGACGGGAATCAGGACGGGCGCCGCGAGCCCGATCCCCACCAGTACGCTCCCGGCCGCCCGCGCCAGCCCCCGTATCGCGGCCTTCGCCCTCCCGGCCCCCTCCTCACCCTCCGTCAGCAGACGTACCACCAGCACCAGGGCGGCCCCCAGGGTCGCCATGTACGCCGTATAGAAGTTGGCGACCCACACCACCGCGACGAGCAGCGGAGCCACCATGCGATGGCGCCCCGTCCGGGCCCACTCACCGACCAGACAGAGCAGCGGCAGGGCGATCAGACCGTCCAGCCACATCGGGTTGTACGACGCCTCGGCGACCGACCAGCCGCACAACGCGTACGAGCCGCCGAGCACCCCGGCCGGCCACCAGCGCCCGCCCCGCAGTGTCAGCAGCAGGAATGCCATCGCGGCCGCAGCGGACGCCATCTTCACCACGGTCACCACGTACACCGCGAGGTCGATGCGGTCCCGGGGGAAGACCCCGACGAGCAGTGCGAACGGGCTGGTCAGGTAGGTGCCGAGATCCGGCAGGAAGCTGGTGCCGTACGCGGACGACCAGTTCAGGAACAGGCCGCCGTCGCCGCGCCCGTGCAGCAGGTCCCAGAGCCGGGTGTGGAACGGCACGAACTGATTGCCTAGATCATTGACGCTCCGGGTGCGCGGCCCGAACGGAAAGCTGCGGGCCCTGGCGTCGCCCGCGCACACGGTGGCCGTGGTGATCAATGCGGCGAGCGTGGCCGCGGCCGTGCGGGGACGGAAAGTCGGCATACGGACGAATATCGCAGCCGTGAAAGTGATGAGCAGTACGGAACCGTCATTCAATAGTTCAATTCACCTGATGGTTGCTCACTGTCCATGTCCGGCCTGCATGTCTGACGTACCGACAGGGTGAGATGCTCCTGTGCTGATCTCGTTAGTAGTGCCTTGTTTCAACGAGGAGGAGATCCTCGAACGCTTCCATGCGCGTGCCACGGACGAAATGAGCCGGCTGGCGCACGAATTCCAGATCGTCTACGTCGACGACGGCAGTGCTGACCGCACGCTGCCGATCCTGGAGGAGCTGGCGGTAGCCGACCCGCGGATCCGCTATCTCTCCTTCAGTCGCAACTTCGGCAAGGAAGCCGCCATGCTCGCCGGCCTCCAGCACGCCGACGGCGATGCGGTCGTCATCATGGACGCGGATCTCCAGCACCCGCCCGAGCTCGTCGGCCGCATGCTGGAGGAGCACGCCCACGGCTACGACCAGGTGATCGCCCGCCGTAACCGCAAGGGCGACCGCGTCACCCGCACGCTCGGTGCCCGCGCCTACTACTCGCTGATCAACCGCCTGGTGGACGTGGAGCTGGTCGACGGGGTCGGCGACTTCCGGCTGCTGTCCCGGCGTACCGTCGACGCGGTCCTCGAACTCACCGAGTACAACCGCTTCTCCAAGGGCCTGTTCGCCTGGGTCGGATTCCGGACGACGACCTTCGAATACGAGAATGCGGTCCGTGAGAAGGGCAGCTCCGCCTGGACGATCGGGAAACTTCTCAACTACGGACTCGACGGGCTGCTCTCCTTCAACAACAAGCCGCTGCGCGCCGCCCTGTACCTGGGGATGGTGCTGATGTCCGTCGCCTTCGCCTACGCCGCCTGGATCGTCGGAGTCGCCCTGGTCAAGGGAGTGGACACGCCCGGTTACGTCACGCTGATCGTCGTGGTCACGGCCCTCGCCGGGGTCCAGATGGTGATAGTGGGCGTGGTCGGCGAGTATGTCGGCCGCATCTATTACGAGGTGAAGCGGCGCCCGCACTTCTTGGTGAAGGCATCCAATACCGGCGTACCGAATCAGCAGCGGCCGCGGGAGTTCGTACGCCGATGACGGTCACGGCCCAGATGACCCGCTTCGCTCTCGTCGGCGTCGTGAACACCGGTACGTACTACGGCTGCTACCTGGCCCTGCTGACCGTACTGCCGTACCTGGCCGCGCATGTGATCGCGTTCGCGTTGAGCATGACCGGCTCGTTCCTGCTGAACTCGTACTTCACGTACCGGACCCGGCCCACCTGGCGGAAGTTCCTGCTCTTCCCGCTCACCAACGCCGCCAACTTCGTCATCACGACCGGCGGTGTCTGGCTGCTGGTCGACCATGCCGGCTTCAGCAGCCGCTATGCACCGCTGGTCGCGGCGGTGGCGGCCATCCCGATCACCTTTGTGGTCTCCCGCGCGATCATGCTGCGACCGGACGCGAGGCTCAAAGCGGTCGAACGCGTGCGCTGAGCGGACCGAATTCGGCCCACATCCCCAACTCCTGCCGAATCGTTGGTCGAACCAGTGGCCCGGATCACGACCACTGCCTAACATCGATCACCGCAAGGTCTTGTGCACCGCCGCACAATCTCTCCCCGGGAGGCTCCTTTGCACCGCCGCCGTCGCACCGCGCTCGTCGTCTCCGCCGCCATGCTCGTCGCGGCGCCGCTGCTCTCCGCCTGTGGGAACCAGGCCCACCCAGGTGCCGCAGCCGTGGTCGGAGGGGACCGGATCGAGGTGTCCACCGTGCAGGCCCAGGTGGCGGAGGTACGCACCGCGCAGCGCGAGTCCGACCAGTCCGTCCAGCTCATCAACAAGTCGGGGCAGCTCGGCCGGGCCAAGCTGCACGGGATGATCTTCGACCGGATCCTGGACAAGGCCGCCGCGGACGCGGACGTGACGGTCAGCCGCAAGGAGATCCAGGAGATGCGGCAGTCGGCGGCCACCCAGTCCGGGGGAGAGGCACAGCTGCGGACGATGATGCTCCAGCAGAGCTGGGTCGCCCCGGACCAGATCGAGGCCGTCCTGCGCGAGCAGGTCCAGCTGACGAAGCTGGCCCAGGCGCTCGGCGCCGACCTGCAGCAGCCCGCCGGGCAGAAGGCCGTCGGCGACGCACTCACCGCGGCGTCGAAGTCGTTGCACATCGACGTCAACCCGCGCTTCGGCACCTGGGACGACAAGCAGACCCAGCTCGCCAACTACAAGGCCCCGTGGATCACCCAGGTCACCAAGCCCGCCCAGCAGGAAGCCGCAGCAGGCGCGTAGGTAGGTTGGTGGGGTGAACGCTGAAGATCCCGGTCGTATCGTCCTGCTCACCGCCAGCCACCGGGTCGCGCCCGGGCTGCTGTCCTGGCCGGCCTGGCAGACGCTGCAGGCCGCCGACCGGGTGCTCTGCGCCGAGCAGGACCACCCCCAGCTGCCGTATCTGCGCGAGGCGGGCGTCACCGTCGAACACGCCGCGCCCATCGCGCAGGAGCTCGTCGACGCCTGCGCGGGCGGCCGGACCGTCGTGGTCGTCACCGGCGGTGAGGGCAACCAGCCGCTGACGGACGGGCTGGCCCGGCTCGCCGGATCGGGCCGGGTGCAGATGCCGAACCTGGAGCTGCTGCCCGGCTCGTACGATCTGCCGGGCGCCCGCCTCCTCGATCTCGTCCAGGTCATGGACCGGATCAGGGCCGAGTGCCCCTGGACGTCGCAGAAGACCCACCAGGGGCTCGCCAAGTACGCCATCGAGGAGGCGTACGAACTGGTCGAGGCGATCGAGGACGGCGACCGCGACGAGCTGCGCGAGGAACTCGGGGACGTACTCCTTCAGGTCGTCTTCCACGCCAGGATCGCGGAGGAGGACGAGGACCAGCCGTTCTCCGTCGACGACGTCGCGGCCGCCCTCGTCGAGAAACTGATCCACCGCCATCCGCATGTCTTCGGCGACGAGACCGCCGAGACCCCGGAGGACGTGCACGCGCACTGGCTGCGCACCAAGGCCATCGAGAAGCAGCGCGACTCGGTCACCGACGGGGTGCCGCTCGGCCAACCCGGCCTGGCGCTGGCGGCGAAGCTGGCCGGCCGGGTCCGTACCGCCGGACTCGATGTGGCGCTCCCCGCGGGGGACGGCATCGGGTACGAGCTCCTCGCCCTCGCCGTACGCGCGGAACAGGACGGCACCGACCCCGAGGCCGCACTGCGGGCCGCCGGCCGCGCATACCGGGACGCGATCCTCGCGGCGGAGGGCAACGGATAACGTCAGGGGGTGAACGACAGCCCCGCCGACACCCCTGCCGACAGCCCCGCCGACGCTCCTGCGGACGCCCCCGAACTCTTCACATGGGAGTTCGCCACCGACCCGTACCCGGCCTACGCCTGGCTGCGTGAGCACAGCCCCGTGCACCGCACCGCGCTGCCCAGCGGGGTCGAGGCATGGCTGGTGACGCGGTACGTGGACGCCCGGCAGGCCCTCGCCGACACCAGGCTCTCCAAGAACCCGGCGCACCACGACGAGCCGGCGCACGCCAAGGGGAAGACCGGCATCCCGGGCGAGCGCAAGGCGGAGCTGATGACGCATCTGCTGAACATCGACCCGCCCGACCACACGCGGCTGCGCCGCCTCGTCTCGAAGGCGTTCACGCCGCGCCGGGTCGCGGAGTTCGCGCCGCGCGTGCAGGAGCTGACGGACCGCCTCATCGACAACTTCATCGAGGAGGGGAGCGCGGACCTCATCCACGACTTCGCGTTCCCGCTCCCCATCTACGCGATCTGCGATCTGCTCGGCGTTCCGCGCGAGGACCAGGACGACTTCCGGGACTGGGCGGGCATGATGATCCGCCACGGCGGCGGGCCGCGCGGCGGGGTGGCGCGGTCGGTGAAGAAGATGCGCGGCTATCTCGCCGAACTGATCCACCGGAAGCGGGAGAACCCCGGGGACGATCTGATCTCGGGGCTGATCCGGGCCAGCGACCACGGCGAGCACCTCACCGAGAACGAGGCCGCCGCCATGGCCTTCATCCTCCTCTTCGCCGGCTTCGAGACGACGGTCAACCTGATCGGCAACGGGGTGTACGCCCTGCTGCGCAACCCCGAGCAGCGGGAGCGGCTGCAGCGTTCGCTCGACGCGGGGGAGACGGGGCTGCTGGAGACCGGCATCGAGGAACTGCTGCGGTACGACGGCCCGGTGGAGCTGGCGACCTGGCGGTTCGCCACCGAACCGCTGGTGCTCGGCGGGCAGCGGATCTCGGCGGGCGACCCCGTACTGGTGGTGCTCGCCGCCGCGGACCGGGATCCGGAACGGTTCGCCGACCCCGACACGCTCGACCTCTCCCGGCGTGACAATCAGCACCTCGGCTACGGTCACGGCATCCACTACTGTCTGGGGGCGCCGCTCGCCCGACTGGAGGGACAGGCCGCGCTGGCCACACTCCTGAGGCGCCTCCCGGACCTGCGTCTTGCGGTGGAACCTACCGATTTGCGGTGGCGTGGGGGGCTCATCATGCGCGGACTGCGCACTCTTCCCGTGGAGTTCCATCCCGGACATCGCTCCGGTGAAGGTGACACTCTGTCAACTCCGTGACTTTCACGTGATCTGCGCTGCATCGACTTGTGACAAGCGTTCGACTGCCGCTACGTTCACCGTTCGACTCACCAGTCACTTGTCAGTCACACGGAAGGCAACCCCATGGGCTCCGCGAACGGCAGACACCGTCGCCCTCGTCAGGCACCCGCCATCGTCGTCGCCGCAGGCGTCACCGGCTCGGCCATCGCCATCCCGCTGCTCGGCGCGGCCGGTGCGCACGCGGCCGACGCCACGACCTGGGACCGGGTCGCCGAGTGCGAGAGCGGCGGCATGTGGAGTGCCGATCTCGGCAACGGCTTCTACGGCGGTCTCCAGTTCTCGCAGGACACCTGGAAGTCGTACGGCGGCGAGGCGTACGCCTCGCGTGCCGACCTCGCCAGCCGCTCGCAGCAGATAGCGGTCGCCGAGAAGGTCCTCGACGACCAGGGGCCACGGGCGTGGCCCAGCTGCGCGGTGATCTCCGGGCTCACGGTGGACGGGACGCTGCCGGGTGTCGATCCGGGAAGCCTGCTGTCGCCCGACCCGACGGAGAGCGCGGACCCGTCCGACGAGGCCTCGGACGAGGCGAGCGCAGAGGGCGGATCGAAGTCGTCGTCCGCCAAGTCGTCGGAGAAGTCGTCCGGCAAGACGTCGGGCAAGGCGTCCGGTCAGGCATCGAGCGAGCCGTCAGCCGATGTGTCGGATACATCCGGTTCGGCCGACTCGTCCCGCTCCTCCGGTTCTTCCGGCAGCGAGGCGGGCGGTAAGCACCGCGGCGCGCCGGCCCCCGAGGCGGGCCAGGGCATGGGAACGGGCGGTGACCGCGACTCGGGCCGCCATGCTTCCCGCGGTAACGGTGACGGACGCGACACGCGCGACTCGGCCGCGGACGGCACATACACCGTTCGGCCGGGCGACAACCTCTGGGCGATTGCTGATGCACAGAAGGTTCATGGCGGATGGCCGGCGCTCTATGAGGCCAACAAGACTGCTGTCGGCGACGACCCGGATCTCATTCTTCCTGGCCAGAGCCTCGATCTCGGTGTGAAGGCGGAGTGAGACCGGTCTGATCAACAGCTTAAATCACCCCAAAAATAGGGGTAGTTCAGAGGCCTATGTCCACTTATGTGTAAGTGAGACATGGGTCTCTTTGCGTTAATCGGCGTGTCTCGTCTGTCAGGCCTGTCCGCATCGCCCCCCACCTGCGAAAACGATGACCGGCCGGACGTGAGTAGGGGATGATTGTCAGTTATGTCCGTCTTTGAATGTGGGGGTTGCGTGCGTTTACGGTCGGAACCGCTCGCACCGCGGGCCCCATCGACCGTCACGCCGAATCCTGCCGTCGGTCGAAGGGAACAGACGCGTAAAGCGCCGTAGGCAGGAGCGGGGGACCCAGGTAAGCGCCGGGCCCGATGGTCGAAAGACCGTCAGGACCGGCTTGGGGTGAAGTCGCGTGCTAGGACATGCGACCGGGCAACTCACTTGGCCCGAACCCGACAGCTCACCTCGTAGGCGTCGGTGAGGAGAATTTGCATGCTGCTGAACAGCAAGGGCAAGCACCGTCGCCCGTCCAAGGCCGTCCGTGTGGCCACGCTCGCCGGTGTCGCCGGTGCCGCCATCGCCGTTCCCCTGATGGGTGCCACGGGTGCCTCCGCGGCCTCCGTCGCCACGTGGGACGCCGTCGCCCAGTGCGAGTCCGGTGGCAACTGGTCCATCAACACCGGCAACGGCTACTACGGCGGCCTGCAGTTCTCGCAGTCCAGCTGGGCCGCCGCCGGTGGCACGCAGTACGCCCCGCGGGCCGACCTGGCCACCAAGGCCCAGCAGATCGCCACCGCCGAGAAGCTCCTCGACATGCAGGGTCCGGGTGCCTGGGGCTGCGCCGGCGCCGGCAACCTGACCAACGACGGTGTCGACCCGGGTGTCGACACCGGCTCCGCCGCCGCGAAGCCGGCCGCGCCGAAGCCGGCCGAGCACACCGAGGCCCCCACCGCCTCCCGCTCGGACCGCGGCACCGCCCCCGAGGCCGCGAAGACCGTCACCACGCCGACCGGCCAGAAGGTCGCGAAGGGCGACGGCGAGTACAAGGTGAAGGCCGGTGACTCGCTCAGCAAGATCGCCGAGGCGCACAAGGTGAAGGGCGGCTGGCACCAGCTGTTCAAGCTGAACAAGAACATCGTCAAGGACGCCGACCTGATCTTCCCGGGTCAGCAGCTCCACCTGACGAAGTAGTACGAGCCTCAGCAGAAAAGCGCTCTCTCTCCTCCCTGAGCACCCCGACCCGGCGCGGATTCCCCCGTACGCGCCGGGTCGGGGTTTCTGCGCTCACCGTTCAACCGTTGTGGTTACTGCTCAGTAGATTTCTGAACGTTTGCCCGTCTACGGGTGCCCTTGGGTCCTTTTTCGTCCCAGGAGGCGGGCGGTCGCCGAACGCAGTGCGCCAGGGCGGTTAGGCTCTTGGCGCAAGGCCAAAGCGACCCTGCACAACCAGCGTCATATCCCAGAAGGAGATGCCTCGTGCCGTCCATCGACGTCGTCGTAGCCCGGGAAATCCTCGACTCCCGCGGAAACCCCACGGTCGAGGTCGAGGTTGGCCTCGACGACGGCAGCACCGGCCGTGCTGCTGTTCCGTCCGGCGCCTCCACCGGTGCGTTCGAGGCCATTGAGCTTCGCGACGGTGACCCCAACCGCTACCAGGGCAAGGGCGTCGAGAAGGCTGTCCTCGCCGTGATCGAGCAGATCGGCCCGGAGCTCGTCGGCTACGACGCGACCGAGCAGCGGCTGATCGACCAGGCGATGTTCGACCTGGACGCCACCGAGAACAAGGGCTCGCTCGGCGCCAACGCCATCCTCGGCGTCTCGCTGGCCGTCGCCCACGCCGCCTCCGAGGCCTCGGACCTGCCGCTGTTCCGCTACCTCGGTGGCCCGAACGCGCACCTGCTGCCCGTCCCGATGATGAACATCCTCAACGGTGGGTCGCACGCCGACTCCAACGTGGACATCCAGGAGTTCATGATCGCCCCGATCGGCGCGGAGTCCTTCTCCGAGGCCCTGCGCTGGGGCGCCGAGGTCTACCACACGCTGAAGAAGGTCCTGAAGACGAAGGGCCTGTCGACCGGTCTCGGCGACGAGGGCGGCTTCGCGCCGAACCTGGAGTCGAACCGCGCCGCCCTGGACCTCATCCTCGAGGCCATCAAGGAGGCCGGCTACGCCCCGGGCAAGGACATCGCGCTGGCGCTCGACGTCGCCGCCTCGGAGTTCTACAAGGACGGCAAGTACGAGTTCGAGGGCAAGTCCCGCTCGGCCGCCGAGATGACCGAGTACTACGAGGAGCTCGTCGCCGCGTACCCGCTGGTCTCCATCGAGGACCCGCTGTACGAGGACGACTGGGCCGGCTGGAACGTCATCACCCAGAAGCTCGGCGCCAAGGTGCAGATCGTCGGCGACGACCTGTTCGTCACCAACCCGGAGCGTCTGGCCCGTGGCATCGAGGAGGGCTCCGCCAACGCCCTGCTCGTCAAGGTCAACCAGATCGGTTCGCTGACCGAGACCCTGGACGCCGTCGAGCTGGCCCAGCGCAACGGCTTCAAGTGCATGATGTCCCACCGCTCCGGTGAGACCGAGGACACCACCATCGCCGACCTCGCCGTCGCGGTGAACTGCGGTCAGATCAAGACCGGCGCCCCGGCCCGCTCGGACCGTGTCGCCAAGTACAACCAGCTGCTGCGCATCGAGGAGATCCTCGACGACGCGGCGGTGTACGCGGGCCGCTCCGCGTTCCCGCGCTTCAAGGGCTGATCGCAGGCCCGTCACGGGTCAAAGGCACCGGCCTCCGTCCGTCCCCGCACTCGGTCCCGTACCGTGTGCGGGGACGGACGTGCGTAGTGGGGAGGCGGAGACATGGCCGCGAAGGACCGGGACCGGTTCTCCACCGCGACCCGGCTGCGGCTGCTCGGAGAGCAGACCGCCGCTCGTGTCTACCGTTCCCAGAACCGCCGTCAGGCCCGCCGTTCCCGGCTCACGGGCCGGGCCGCTTTCCTCGCCCTGGTCGTCTGCTCCCTGGTGGTGGCGCTCGCGTACCCGATGCGACAGTACGTGTCGCAGCGCGACGAGATCGCCGACCAGGAACGGCTGGCGCAGGAGGCGGAGGCACGCACCGAGGAGCTCCGCGACGAGAAGGCGCGCCTCCAGGACGACGCGTACATCCGGCGGCTGGCCCGGGAGCATCTGCACTACGTCCTTCCCGGGGAGACCGGTTACACCGTGGTCGACCCGGACGCGGCCAAGGAGCGCAGCGGAGGGTCGGAGGAGACCGACCGGCCGTGGCACTCGAACCTGTGGGACGGCGTGGACTCCGCCGACCGCGACTGACCTCTTCTCCCTTTCTCCTGATCCGCTGCGGAACCGCAGTTCAAGCATCCCGAGTAGAACCAAGGCAGGCATGGAAACGCCCCCTCCCCAGACCGAATCCACCACGCCCACCGAGGCGGACATCGCCGCGTTCCAGCAGCAGCTCGGCCGCCCGCCGCGCGGGCTGCGCGCGATCGCGCACCGCTGCCCGTGCGGCAACCCGGACGTGGTCGAGACGCAGCCCCGGCTGGAGGACGGTACGCCGTTCCCGACGACGTACTACCTGACGTGCCCGCGCGCGGCGTCCGCGATCGGAACGCTGGAGGCGAACGGCGTCATGAAGGAGATGACGGAGCGTCTGGCCACGGATCCGGAGCTGGCGGCGGCGTACCGCAATGCCCACGAGGACTACATCGCCCGGCGGGACGCGATCGAGGTGCTGGAGGGCTTCCCCAGTGCGGGGGGCATGCCGGACCGGGTGAAGTGCCTGCATGTGCTGGTCGGGCACTCGCTGGCGGCGGGTCCGGGGGTGAATCCGCTGGGGGACGAGGCGATTGCGATGCTGCCGGAGTGGTGGCGCAAGGGGCCGTGCGTGACGTCGTGCGAACCCGCGGCCGAGGCCGGCACCGCAACACCGTCCGGCGACCCCGGAGCGGGGTCCGGGACGGATTCCCAGGCATCACGACAGGAGCGTCCATGACCCGCGTTGCCGCCATCGACTGCGGAACCAACTCCATCCGGCTGCTCGTCGCCGACGCCGACCCCGCCACCGGTGAGCTCACCGAGCTCGACCGGCGGATGGAGATCGTCCGGCTCGGGCAGGGAGTGGACCGCACCGGCAGGCTCGCCCCCGACGCGCTGGAGCGGACCTTCGCCGCCTGCCGCCGGTACGCGGCCGTCATCAAGGACCACGGCGCGGAGAAGCTCCGCTTCGTCGCCACCTCCGCCTCCCGCGACGCGGAGAACAGGGACGAGTTCGTCCGTGGCGTGCTGGAGATCCTCGGCGTCGAGCCCGAGGTGATCAGCGGCGACCAGGAGGCGGAGTTCTCCTTCGAGGGCGCCACCAAGGAGCTCGCGGGCCGGGACCATCTCGCCAAGCCGTATCTGGTGGTCGATATCGGCGGCGGTTCCACCGAGTTCGTCGTCGGCGACGACCGGGTACTGGCCGCGCGGTCCGTGGACATCGGCTGCGTACGGATGACGGAGCGCCACCTCGTACGCGACGGTGTCGTCACCGACCCGCCCACGCTGGGTCAGATCACCGCGATCCGCGCGGACATCGACGCCGCCCTGGATCTCGCCGAGGAGAGCGTCCCGCTCACCGAGGCCGCCACGCTCGTCGGCCTCGCCGGCACCGTCACCACCGTGGCCGCGATCGCGCTGGGACTGCAGGAGTACGACTCCGAGGCGATCCACCACTCCCGGATCTCCTTCGAGCAGGTCCAGGAGATCACCGGGCGGCTCGTCACCTCGACCCACGCCGAGCGCGCCGCGATCCCCGCGATGCACCCGGGGCGCGTCGATGTCATCACCTCCGGGGCGCTCGTCCTGCTGGCCGTGATGAAGCGGACCGGGGCCCGCGAGGTCGTCGTCAGCGAGCACGACATCCTGGACGGAATCGGCTGGTCGATCGCCTAGTCGAGGCGGCCGGGCAGGGGTGCGTGCGAGCGTGGCCGACAAGGCGCTCATGCGCACTCCCGCCTGCACCTTTGAGCCTCCGTCGGCTCCTCGTGGACCCTTCGCGGACCCCCTCCGGGGACACGCCACGACGAAGTTCGTGAACTTCTTCACAAGGAATTCGGCGCTCCGGACCACACTTCTGCTCCGTACGGGCTTCCACGGCCGCCGAAGGGTCCGCCCGCCGCGCATGCAGGATGGTTTCGGGTGTGTTTCGAGGAGGTGGGCGAAGGGGGTGGTCCACTGTGCTCGCAAGGCTCAACGGCCTGCTCACAAGCGGTGAACAACGTTCGCCGCGGCGCGGGGGTTCCCCCGCGCTGCCATGACCTCGGTCACGTGGGCGGCGGAGTGTAGCAGAGGGTGGGGGATACCTTGTGAAGGGGCTCACGAGCGTGCCCCCCAGGTGGGGTGGATACTCGATGGCATGAGCACCACGGAGCGTCCCAGGATCCTCGTAGTAGGCGGTGGGTACGTAGGCCTGTACGCAGCTCGGCGCATTCTGAAGAAGATGCGCTACGGCGAGGCGACCGTCACGGTCGTCGACCCCCGGTCGTACATGACCTACCAGCCCTTCCTCCCCGAAGCCGCCGCCGGCAGCATCTCGCCTCGGCATGTCGTCGTCCCGCTGCGACGCGTACTGCCGAAGGCCGAGGTTCTCACCGGCCGCGTCACGACCATCGATCAGGACCGCAAGGTCGCCACGGTCGCGCCGCTCGTCGGCGAGGCCTACGAGCTGCCCTTCGACTACCTGGTCATCGCGATGGGCGCGGTCTCCCGCACCTTCCCGATCCCCGGCCTGGCCGAACAGGGCATCGGTATGAAGGGCATCGAGGAGGCCATCGGCCTGCGCAACCACGTTCTCGAGCAGCTGGACAAGGCCGACTCGACGACCGATGAGGACGTCCGCCGCAGGGCGTTGACGTTCGTCTTCGTGGGCGGCGGCTTCGCCGGTGCGGAAACCATCGGCGAGGTCGAGGACATGGCCCGCGACGCGGCGAAGTACTACACGAGCGTGAAGCGCGAGGACATGCGCTTCATCCTCGTCGACGCCGCCGACAAGATCCTTCCCGAGGTCGGCCCGAAGCTGGGCACCTGGGGCCGGGAGCACCTGGAGTCACGTGGTGTCGAGGTCTTCCTCTCGACCTCCATGGACTCCTGCGTCGACGGTCACGTCGTCCTGAAGAACGGCCTCGAGGTCGACTCCAACACCATCGTGTGGACGGCCGGCGTGAAGCCGAACCCGGCGCTGGCACGCTTCGGCCTGCCGCTCGGTCCGCGCGGTCACGTGGACACCTCCGAGAAGCTTCAGGTGCAGGGCACCGACTACATCTGGGCCGCGGGCGACAACGCCCAGGTTCCGGACATGGTCGGCCGCAAGGCCGGCAACCCGAACGCCTGGTGCCCGCCGAACGCCCAGCACGCACTGCGTCAGGCCAAGGTCCTCGGCGACAACGTCATCTCCGGGATGCGCGGCTTCCCGCAGAAGGACTACAGCCACGCCAACAAGGGTGCGGTCGCCGGTCTCGGCCTGCACAAGGGCGTCGCGATGATCGTCATGGGCAAGATGAAGATCAAGCTCAAGGGCCGTCTCGCCTGGTACATGCACCGTGGCTACCACGGCATGGCGATGCCGACCTGGAACCGCAAGATCCGGATCTTCGCCGACTGGACCCTTGGGATGTTCCTCAAGCGCGAGGTCGTCTCGCTCGGCGCCATGGAGACGCCGCGCGAGGAGTTCTACGAGGCCGCCAAGCCGGCTCCGGCTCCGGCCGCCGCCAAGGCCGAGGGCGAGAAGGCCAACGCCTCCTAGTCCACCCGCGGATGCTCGCATCCGCGCAGCTTGTGCATGACCCCGAAGGGGCCGTCCGCCATCCGTGGTGCGGGCGGCCCCTTCGGCGTGCCCGGGAAGGGGCCGGCCTGGCGACCCGGTAAGTGTGTGTGAACTACAGGTATTTTGCCGATCCGTTGCGCCGCTGCGGGATGGCGTTGGCGCCGGAGAGTGTTGAGGGGGGTGTACCTCGTCGTGGCACCACGGGTGCGGGGCGTGGTTCACGGCATGTTTGGGCATGTTCGGGCACGTTGGGAAACACCATCACGGAGGTGTACGCCATGGCAGACGCCGCGTTGCGGCTGACCGCTCTCGCCGAGGAGTTGCTGGGAGAACCCGTCCCGGTCCGGATCCGGGCCTGGGACGGCAGTGAATCCGGACCGCCAGGTGCCCCCGTACTCGTCGTCCGGAACCGCCGCGCGCTGCGCCGGCTGCTCTGGAAGCCGGGCGAACTGGGCCTGGCCCGCGCCTGGGTGGCCGGCGAGCTCGACATCGAAGGCGATCTGTACGAGACCCTGGACCGGATGGCGGGGCTGCTCTGGGAGCGCGGGGCGGACGCGAAGGACACCGTCCACCCGATCCGGGACCCCAAGGTGCGGTCCGCCGCCCGCGGCCTGCTGCAGCTGGCCGGGCCCTGGCCGCCCCCGCCCCCGCCCGCCGAGGAGGTCCGCCGCCGCACCGGCCCCCTCCACACCAAGCGCCGCGACAAGGAGGCCATCAGCCACCACTACGACGTGGGCAATGACTTCTACGAACTGGTCCTCGGCCCGTCCATGGTCTACTCCTGCGCCTACTGGGAGGACGGCGGCAGCCTGGAGGACGCCCAGCGCGACAAGCTCGACCTGGTCTGCCGCAAGCTCGCCCTGAAGGAGGGCGACCGCCTCCTCGACGTCGGCTGCGGCTGGGGTTCCATGGCCATGCACGCGGCCCGCGAGTACGGCGCCCAGGTCACCGGAGTGACCCTCTCCACCGAGCAGGCCGCGTTCGCCCGCAAGCGCATCGCCGAAGAGGGCCTGACGGACCGGATCGAGATCCGGGTCCAGGACTACCGGGACGTCAGGGACGGCCCGTACGACGCCATCTCGTCGATCGGCATGGCCGAACACGTCGGTTCGGTCCGCTACCGCGAATACGCCGACAGCCTCTACGCACTGCTCAGGCCCGGCGGCCGGCTGCTCAACCACCAGATCGCCCGCCGTCCCGAGAAGGACGAGTCCGCGTACCACGTGGACGAGTTCATCGACGCGTACGTCTTCCCGGACGGCGAACTCGCGCCGGTGGGCCGGACCGTCGCAACGCTCGAGGAAGCGGGCTTCGAAGCCCGCGACGTCGAGTCGATCCGCGAACACTACGCACTGACCCTGCGCCGCTGGGTCGCCAACCTGGAGAAGCACTGGGACCGCGCCGTCACCATGACCTCGCCCGGCCGGGCCAGGGTCTGGCGGCTCTACATGGCGGCCTCCGCGCTCTCCTTCGAGCACAACAAGATCGGCGTCAACCAGATCCTCGTGGTGCGTCCCATGGACGGCGGGGCTTCCCGGATGCCGTTGCGCGCCCGCGAATGGAAGGCCTCCGCGGCCGACTGAACGCGTACGGATGCAGAGAGGGCCGGTACCCGCAGCTCCAGCTTGCGGGTACCGGCCCTCCGTATCAGGGGCCGGCCATCAGCGGCTCACTCGCTACTCCGTCTTGATCGCCGTCAGCATGTTCAGCTTCGCCGCGCTACGGGCCGGCCAGAGCGAGGCCAGCACGCCCACCAGCGCTGCCAATACCAGGAAGACCGCGATCCGGTCCCACGGGATCACCAGGGCGTAGCCCGGGATGGCGGAGGCCAGCGTCCGGCCGATCGCCCAGCCGAGGAACGTACCGAGCGCGACCCCGATCACCGCACCGAAGACCGAGATGACCACGGCCTCCAGCCGGATCATGCGCTTGACCTTGCGCCGGTCCAGCCCGATCGCCCGCAGCATGCCGATCTCCTGCTGGCGCTCGAAGACCGACATCGCCAGGGTGTTGATGACTCCGAGAACCGCGATGATCAGGGCCATCGCCAACAGCCCGTACATGATGTTCAGCGCCGTGCTGATGAAGCCGCCGAACATGTCCCGGATGTCCTGACGGTCCATCACGGACATCGCCGGGTTGTCACCCAGGGCGTCGACCACGGCCTGCTCGTTGGCCTTCGACGCGCCGCCGTCCGTCTTCAGCCAGATCTCGCGGATGTCCGGGCGGCTCTGGTGCGCGTCCAGGATGTTCTTCGGCATCAGGACGGGCGAGAGGAACTCGTTCTCCTCGTAGACCGCGCCGACCTTCAGGGTGCCCTTCTTGTCGTCGTCGTACGTCACCGGGAGCGAGGTGCCGGGCTTCCAGCCGTTGGACTTCGCGGTCTTGTCGCCGACGGCGATCTCGCCGTCGGCGAGCGAATCCAGCGAACCGGAGACCGTCTTCACGGAGAAGACCTTCTGCACATCGCCCGGCGTCACCCCGGACGCCGCGTGGTAGGTGCCCTCGACCCTGATGGAGGCTGCCTGCTGGGGCGAGACCGCGGAGACGGCGTCGGACTTCTCCAGGGCGGTGAGTGCCGACTCGTCGAGCGAGTCGCCGCTCGCCATCGAGATCATGTAGTCGGCCTTGATGTTGTCCGTCGTCATCCGGTCGACGGCCTGGCCGAGCGTGACGCCGAGCACCGAGATGCCGGTGACCAGGGTGAGGCCGATCGCGAGCGCGGAGGCCGTCGCTCCGGTACGCCGGGGGTTACGGACCGCGTTCTGCGCGGCCAGCTTGCCGGAGACGCCGAACAGCTTCTGCAGCAGCGGCCGCACCAGCGCGATGACCGGCCGCGACAGCAGCGGGATCAGCACGATGACACCGATCAGTGCCACGAAGGCGCCGGCCCCGATGATCGTCCGGCCGTCCGAACCGGCTGCTGCACCCGCGACGATCCCGGCCGCACCGAGCAGGGTGAGCACCCCGCCGATCGAGTTCCGTACGACCAGCGACTTGGTGGTGGCCACCGCGTGGACGCTGCTCATCGCGGCCACCGGCGCGATCTTCGCGGCGCGGCGGGCGGGCAGCCAGGCGGCCAGCACGGTGATCAGGACGCCGACGCCGAGTGCGGCACCGACCGCGACGGGGGAGATCACCAGCGGACCGGCCGGGATCTTCCCGCCGATCAGGCTCATCGCCGAGCGCAGTCCGGTGGCGAGACCGATACCGAGGAGGAAGCCGATCACCGAGGCGAGCGCGCCGACCACGGCCGCTTCGAGCAGTACGGATCGCTTGACCTGGCGGCGGGAGGCGCCGACGGCGCGCAGCAGCGCCAGTTCCTTGGTGCGCTGGGCGACCAGCATGGTGAACGTGTTGGCGATCAGGAAGATGCCGACGAACAGGGCGATGGCAGCGAACGCGAGCAGCATCGTGTTGAGGTTGCCCAGACCGTCCTCGATCTGCTTCGCCTGCTCATCGGCGAGGGCCTTGCCGGTCCTTGCGGTGGCGTCCTTGGGCAGCAGCGGCTCCACCGCGTCCAGCAGTTTCCGGTCGGAGGAGCCGGCCGCGGCGGTGACGGTGACGTCCTGGAACCAGCCGGGCTTCAGATAGAGCTGCTGGGCGACCTGGGTGTCGAAGAGGACCAGGCTGCCGCCCGCGTTGACCGCGCCGTCCTCGGTGGTGAAGATCCCGGAGAGGGTGTACTCCTTCACCGGCCCGTTCGTGGCGACCCTTACCCGGTCGCCCACCTCGTAGGAGCCCTTCTTCGCGGTCTCCTTGTCGAGCGCGATCCGGCCGTCGCCGACCGGGCCCGTGCCGTCGACGAAGGTGTACGAGGCGTCCTTGCCGTTCGTGCCGGGGGAGAAGTTGCCGCCGGTGTTGGACCAGCCGTTGCCGATCAGCTTGCCGCCCGGGTCGGCGACCCCGGCGAAACCGGAGACCCGGCCGGTGACGGTGGCCACCCCGTCCAGGGACCGGATCTTCTTCAGTGTGGCCGCGTCGATGCCGGACGTCTTTGCGTCACGTCGGTCGGCGTGGGTGGTGACGGCGACGGCGACGTCGTCGTAACTCTTCGCCGACTGGTTGCGGAAGGCGTTGCCGAGGGTGTCGGTGAAGACCAGGGTGCCGGAGACGAAGGCCACGCCGAGCATCACGGCGAGCACGGTCATCAGCAGCCTGGCCTTGTGCGCGAGCACATTGCGCAGGGCGGTACGGAACATGTCTGTCAGTCCTGGGATGGGGTCCGAAGCGGGAACGGGGAAGGCGGTGGGTGCGCAGCTGGAAGGGTGCTCAGCTGGTGCGGCCCTTGGAGTCGAACGCCTTCATCCGGTCCAGCACCCCGTCCGCGGTGGGACGCACCATCTGGTCGACGATCGCCCCGTCCGCGAGGAAGATCACCCGGTCCGCGTAGGAGGCGGCGACCGGGTCGTGCGTCACCATCACCACGGTCTGGCCCAGCTCGCGCACCGAGTTGCGCAGGAAGCCCAGGACTTCCGCGCCGGAGCGGGAGTCCAGGTTCCCGGTCGGCTCGTCACCGAAGATGATCTCCGGCCGGGAGGCCAGGGCGCGGGCCACTGCGACGCGCTGCTGCTGGCCGCCGGAGAGTTCGGTCGGCCGGTGCTTCAGCCGGTCGGACAGGCCCACCATGTCGATCACGCCACGCAGCCAGTCGGCGTCCGGCTTACGGCCCGCGATGTCCATCGGCAGGGTGATGTTCTCCAGTGCGGTCAGCGTCGGCAGCAGGTTGAACGCCTGGAAGATGAAACCGATCTTGTCCCGGCGCAGCTGGGTGAGCTGCTTGTCCTTGAGGGAACCGAGCTCCGTCTCGCCCAGCCGTACCGAACCGCTGCTGAAGCTGTCGAGGCCGGCCACGCAGTGCATCAGCGTGGACTTGCCGGAGCCCGACGGGCCCATGATCGCGGTGAACTCACCCTGCGGGAAGTCCACGGTGACCCGGTCCAGGGCGGTCACCTTGGTCTCGCCCTCTCCGTAGATCTTCGACAGTTCCGTGGCGCGGGCGGCCACCGCGGTGGCGCGGTGAGCGGTGGACATGGTGGTCACGGGAGACTCCTGGGTCGGGGCTCGGTTCAGGTACGGGGCCTTCTGCAAGGCACCGCTTCATCCTCTCCGCCGATTCGCCGCCGGTCGTCAGCCCCCGTGCCCGTTCCGGAGGCCCTCTTGAGTCGCATCGGCGGGGTACGCGCGTCCTCCTGCGGTATGACGGCGACCCCGAGGCAGTAGCACGCACGTCACGTGCGGGACGTCACCTCCGGCACGTCGCGCCGGCCGCCCCGCACCCGGCGGTCAGCGCGGCGGCGCCGTGGAGCCGCGCGGGACGAGGCGGGCGGCGGAATCCTCGAATCCGGGTGCGCTGCCCTCCGTGACCAGCGCCATCAGCGTGCGCGCCGCATGACTTCCGTACGCCGGGATGTCCCGGCTCAGCGCGGTCAGTGGTGGCCGGACCACCCGGGAGAGCTGGGAGTCGTCCCAGGCGACCAGGGAGAGGTCGCCGGGGACGTCGAGCCCCATCTCCTGGGCGACCGAGAGACCGGCCACGGCCATGATGTCGTTGTCGTAGATGACGGCGGTGGGCCGCGCGGCGGAGCTGATCAGCCGCCGCGTGGCATGTGCCCCGTCGTCGCCGGAGTAGTCGGTGTGGACGATCAGCGGTTCGCCCAGACCCAGTTCGGTGCAGATCTCGCGCTGGGCCCGGTCGCGCAGCTGCGTGTGGATCAGATCGGGGAGCCCCGCCACCCGGGCGACGGACCGGTGGCCCAGCGCGGTCAGATACGTGAGGGTGTCGCGCACCGCCGCTGCGTCGTCCGACCATACGGAGGTGAGCGGGCCGGCCGCCGAGGGGTGGCCGATCACCACGGCAGGCATCCCGAGTTCGGCGACGCCCTCGATCCTCGGGTCGGGGCTGCGCAGGTCGGCGAGGAACACCCCGTCCACCCGGCCCTCGCCCCACCAGCGGCGGTACACCTCCAGCTCCTGCACCGGATCGTTGACGACCTGGAGCAGCAGGGCGCAGCCCCGCGCGGAGAGCTCGCTCTCGATGCCGCTGATCAGCTCCATGAAGAACGGCTCCATGCCGAGCAGCCGGGCGGGCCGGCACAGCGCGAGGCCGACGGCGTCGGCGCGGGCCCGGGTGAGGGCGCGGGCGGCGCTGTTGGGCCGCCAACCGATCTCCTGCGCGATGGCTTTGATCGAGGCGCGGGTCGCCGGGGAGACCCCCGGCCGGTCGTTCAGCGCGTACGACACCGCGACCTTGGAGACCCCGGCGCGGCGCGCGATGTCCGCGATCGTAGGACGGTGTTTGGGCATGCGACCTCGCTTAACCGGTTCCTGTTCCTCAGCCATCCTAACGACCGATTCTGCCGCCCTGCGATCTCCTGGAGAAGGTCGATGATCGCTCAACTTGCCTGAAAACAAAAGGGATGGGAGCGCTCCCGCTCTCTTGACACGGCCTCTCGGCGGTCTTAACTTCACGGCACTTACCCGGTTCAGTAACTCCGCTCGGCAGGGATGGCGGGGAAAGGGAGAGATGATGGGTACGGGATTCCGGGGACGGATCGCGACCACGCTCGCCGTGATCGGACTCGCCGCCACCGCGTGCACGGGAGGCGGCTCCTCGTCGGGTGGATCGGGCGGCTCCGGCGGCGGTTCGGGCGGCGCGCTTCCGCGTAACGAGACGCTCTACACGACCGGTACGCAGTGGGGGCCGCCGGCCAACTACAACCCGCTGCACGACTGGGACCACGCGACCGGCACCAAGGGGCTGGTCTACGAGACGCTGTTCCACTTCGACCCCGAGGCGGGCAAGCTGACGCCCTGGCTGGCCCGGTCGGGCAGCTGGACCGACGACAGGACCTATGAGCTGAAGCTGCGACCGGGCATCACCTGGTCCGACGGCAAGCCGCTCACCGCTGAGGACGTCGCCTACTCCTACGGGATCGGCAAGATCGAGGCGTCGTCCTTCCACAACCTGTGGACCTGGCTCGACAAGGCGGAGGCGGTGGACGCCACCACCGTCCGCTTCACCTTCAAGCAGGCCCGGTACCAGGAATGGGACTTCACCCTCTACGGCCGCCCGATCGTCCCTGAGCACATCTGGAGCAAGCGCTCCGACAAGGAAGTCCTCGACGGTGTCAACGACAAGCCGGTCGGGACCGGGGCGTACACCCTCAAGAGCCACACCCAGGACCGTGTCGTGTGGCAGCGGCGCGACGACTGGTGGGGTGCCAAGGCGCTCGGCATGAAGCCGGCCCCCCGCTACATCGTCGACGTCTCCAACCCCAGCAACGAAGTGGTCATCGGCCAGCTGGGCCAGGGCCAGCTGGACCTGAGCAACAACTTCCTGCCGGGCGCCTCCTCGCTGATCAAGAGCAAGAAGGTCGTCTCGTACTACGACAAGCCGCCCTACATGCTCTCCGCCAACACCGCCTGGCTGGTGCCCAACACCAAGAAGAAGCCGATGAACGACGCGGCCTTCCGCAAGGCGCTCGCCGCGTCCGTCGACGTCGGGAAGATCGTCAAGGGGGTGTACGGAGAGCTGGTCAAGCCCGCCGACCCGACCGGACTGCTCCCGCAGTGGAACCAGTTCGTCGACCAGGGCCTGGTGGCGAAGGAGGGCTTCTCCTACGACACGGGCAAGGCCAAGCAGATTCTCGCCGACGCCGGGTACAAGGACACCGACGGCGACGGGTTCGTGGAGAACACGGACGGCTCGAAGATCAGCCTCAAGCTGGCCGTGCCGACCGGCTGGACCGACTGGATGGAGGCCGCGAAGGTCATCGCCGCCTCGGGCAAGGCCGCGGGCATCCGGATCACCACCGAGTTCCCCGACCAGAACGCCCTCAACGAGCAGCGCGGCAAGGGCGATTTCGACCTCGTCATCAACAACGAGCGCCAGCTCTCCAACACCCCGTGGACGTACTACGAGTACATGTTCCAGCTGCCGGTCCAGAAGCAGCAGAACACGGTCAACTTCGGCCGGTACGAGAACAAGGAAGCCTGGAAGCTGGTGCAGCAGCTCGGCGGGGTGAAGACCGACGACACCGAGGGCATGAAGCAGGTCATCTCCAAGATCCAGGACATCCAGCTCAAGGAGATGCCGGTCATCCCGCTCTGGTACAACGGCCTCTGGTCGCAGTCCACCACCGGGACCTGGACCAACTGGCCGTCGGACGCCTCGGGAGCGCCCAAGTACGCCCCCGCCCTGTGGCGCAACTGGCTGGAGATGGGCGGCTTTGAAGCGCTCACGCAGCTCAAGCCTGCCAAGTGACACGGCCGTTCTGATTCCATGACCGCCCCGCCGTGCGCGCGCCCTGGCCGCTGTCCGCACGGCGGGGCTCTCCCCGGGGAGCCCCCTTGCGCCGCTACTTCGCCAGAAAACTCCTGATCTATGCGCTGACCTTCGTCGTCGCCGTCACCGTCAACTGGATGATCCCGCGCTTCATGCCGGGTGACCCGGTGTCGGCCATGGTGGCCCGCGCCCGGGTCTCCCAGCCCGAGGCCGTGGAGGCGATGCGCTCCTACTACAACGATCTGTTCGGCTTCGACGAGCCGGTCTGGCAGCAGTATCTGCACTTCTGGAGCGCCCTCCTGCGGGGCGACTTCGGGCTTTCCATCTGGGTCTTCCCCAAACCCGTCGCCGACGTCCTGCTCGACGCGCTCCCGTACACCCTGGGTCTGATGATCCCGGCCATCCTGCTCAGCTGGTTCGTCGGCAACTGGGCCGGCGCCCTCGCGGCCCGCCGCAAGGTCCTGGACAACACACTGCTCCCGGCCGGATATCTGCTGACCGCGATGCCGTACATGTGGATCGCCGTCATCCTCGCCTGGGCGCTGGGCTCCAAGGCCGGCTGGTTCCCCCTCTCGGGCGGCTACAGCCTGAACATCCAGCCGAGCTACAGCATCGACTTCGCCGTGGACCTGCTGCAGCACTGGGTGCTGCCCTTCCTCTCCCTCTTCCTGGTCGCGCTCGGCGGCTGGGCGATCGGCATGCGCAACATGATCATTTACGAGCTGGAGTCCGACTACTCGTCCTATCTGTCGGCCCTCGGCGCACCGCAGCGCCTCATCCGCCGCTACGCCTTCCGCAACGCCGTACTGCCCCAGATCACCGGCCTCGCACTCCAGTTGGGCGTCCTGGTGGCCGGAGCGCTCGTGACCGAGATCGTCTTCGCCTATCCCGGCCTCGGTTCGCTCATCCTGGCGGCGATCCAGAACCAGGACTTCTTCCTGCTCCAGGGAGCCTTCCTGTTCATCGTCATCGGAGTGCTGATCGCCAACTTCCTCATCGACATCGTGTACGTCGTCGTCGACCCCCGTACCCGTACCGGCATGGCAGGAGGCCAGTCGTGAGCACCGTGCCCGAACCGGCCACCGACACCGTCGCCGCACCCGCGCCCCAGCCCACCCGCGAGACGCTCCACTACGCCCTGCGCAACCCCAAACTGCTCGTCGGCTTCACGGTCGTCGCGCTGCTCCTGGTCGTCGGCATCATCGGCCCGCCGCTGCTCGACAACGCCGACCCCAACGAGTACGTGGGACCGCAGGCCGCACCGCCGGACGGGACGTACTGGATGGGCACCACCACCTTCGGTCAGGACGTGTACGCGCAGTTCGTGCACGGACTGCGCGCCACCTTCCTGGTGGGCGTCGTCGGCGGAGCCATCGCCGCCGTCATCGCCATGCTCGTCGGATTCCTCGCCGGCTACCGCGGCGGAGTCGTCGACGAGATCCTCAACATGGTCACCAACGTGGTGCTGGTCCTGCCCGCTCTCGCCGTCCTGCTGATCATCAACGCCTATCTCGGGGTGCGGTCCGTCGCCGTGCAGGGATTGTTCATCGGACTCACCTCATGGCCGTGGGCGGCGCGCGCGATCCGTGCGCAGACCTTCTCGCTGCGCACCCGGGAGTTCGTCGACCTGGCCCGGCTCAGCGGATGCTCCACCTGGCGGATCGTCTTCCGCGAGATCGCGCCCAACATGAGCTCGTACCTCTTCATGATGTTCATCCTGCTCTTCGGCGGCTCCATCCTGATCGCCTCCTCACTGGACTTCATCGGGCTCGGCCCCACCGAGGGCGTCTCGCTCGGACTGATGCTGCAGAGCGCGCAGCAGTGGAGCGCACTCCAACTCGGCATGTGGTGGTGGTTCGTTCCGCCCGGTGCCGGGATCACCGCGATCGTGGGCGCGCTCTACGTCGCCAATGTCGGCCTCGACGAGGTCTTCAACCCGAAGCTGAGGGAGGCCTGAACACATGACCCTGACCGTCACCGATCTGCGGGTCCACTACCGCACCCTGCGGGGCGAGGTCCGGGCGCTGGACGGCGTCAGTTTCGACCTGGCCGACGGGGAGATCCTGGGACTGGCGGGCGAGTCCGGCTGCGGCAAGACGACACTGGGTAAATCGCTCATCCGCCTCGACGGCCGGATGCGGCACGCCGGCGGCACCGTGACCCTCGACGGCGACGACGTCCCGATCGCCGACGACCGCGCCATGAACGCCTTCCGCTTCCACCGGATATCGCTCGTGCCGCAGTACTCGATGAGCGCCCTCAACCCGACCCGGCGCATCGGCCGCATGATCCGCGAACTCCTCGCCTCACGTGGCGTCGGAGTCGACACCGACGAACTGCACCGCCGCCTGGATCTGGTGGGCCTGGACCACGACGTCCTGGACCGCTACCCCATCGAGCTGTCCGGCGGGATGAAGCAGCGCACCGTCATGGTGATCTCCACCCTGCTCGACCCGGCCGTCCTCATCGCCGACGAGGTCACCTCCGCCCTCGACGTCTCCACCCAGCGGGCCGTCGTCGGCGCACTCACCGGGCTGCGCGACAAGGGCCTGGTCACGAGCATGATCTTCGTGACCCACGATCTCGGACTGACCTCGCACATCGCCGACTCCATCATGGTGATGTACGCGGGAAAGATGGCGGAGAAGGCACCCGCGAAGGTCCTGACGACCGAGCCCCGCCACCCGTACACCAAACTCCTGCTCGGCTCGCTCCCGGAGGTCGGGGCCCGGTACGCGGACAAGCCGCTGAAGGGCATCGCGGGCTCTCCGCCCTCCCTGCTCGACCCACCGGCCGGCTGCCGCTTCCGCGACCGCTGCCCCCTCGCCGACGCCCGGTGCGCCGAAGAGCCCCCCGTCGTCGAGGTGGCACCCCGTCACTCCGTCGCATGCTGGAAGGCGGCCTGATGCTGACCCTCGACCGTGTCACCAAGACCTACCGGGCCGGTGCCTTCGGCGGCGGCTCCGTCACCGCCGTCGACCGGGTCTCCTTCGATGCCGCCCCGGGCGAGGTCGTCTCGCTCATCGGCGAGAGCGGCAGCGGCAAATCCACCATCGGCCGGATGATCCTCGGCCTCACCGAGGTCAGCGACGGCCGCCTGACCCTCGACGGGAAGTCGGTCCGCCCCGGCAAGGACTTCTACCGCCGGGTCCAGGGCGTCTTCCAGGACCCCTTCTCCTGCTACAACCCCGTCTTCAAGGCCGACCGAGTCTTCGCGCTCGTCCGTCGCGCCTACCACCCCGGAGTACCGGACAAGGAGTGGGCCGACCGCATCGAGCAGGCGGTACGGGATGTGCGCCTGGACCCCGGACAGGTGCTCGGCCGCTACCCGCACCAGCTCAGCGGCGGCCAGCTGCAACGCCTCCTGATCGCCCGAGCCCTCCTGCTCGATCTGAGCTTCCTGGTCGCCGACGAGATCACCAGCATGCTCGACGCCTCCACCCGCATCGACGTCCTCAACCTCCTGGCCGGGCTCAAGGAGCGCGGCCTCGGCGTCCTCTACATCACCCACGACCTCTCGCTCGGCACCTATCTCGCCGAGCGGACCGTGGTGCTGCGCCGCGGCAGGATCGTCGAGCGCGGCGACACCCAGAAGGTGTTCGGCAACCCGCTCCACCCCTACACCCGCACCCTCCTGGCCGCCGTGCCCCGGCTCAACACCCCGTGGACCCTGCCCGCGCCCGTGGAGACCTGCGCCTTCCACGAGGCGGGAGAGCAGGGCAGCGATCTGCACGAGACCGAACCGGACCACTTCGTCGCCTGCGCCCAGCTCCCCGACTGCGGAAGGACCCCGGCGTGACCCTTCGCAACCTGCTCCTGCACGACGGCTGGACGCTGGGCGCCGACGGCCCCGTGCCCCTCGGGCTCCCCACAGGAGGCGTGCCCGCCACCGTGCCCGGCTGCGTCCACACCGATCTGCTCGCCGCCGGACTCATCGACGACCCGTACCTGGACGACAACGAGACCCGGCTCGACTGGATCGGCCGGACCGACTGGACGTACCGCACCGCCTTCGACTGGACGGACGACGGCCACGACCACGCGGACCTGTGCTTCGACGGGCTCGACACCGTCGCCACCGTCCTGCTCAACGGTACCGAGGTGGGCCGCACCGCCAACCAGCACCGCAGCTACCGCTTCGCCGTCCGCCCGCTGCTCGTCGAGGGCGCCAACACGATCGACGTACGGTTCACCGCTCCGTACACCTACGCCGAGGAGCTGCGGGAACGGCTCGGCGACCGGCCGGGCGCGTACACCGAGCCGTACCCCTTCATCCGCAAGATGGCGTGCAACTTCGGCTGGGACTGGGGGCCGACCCTGGTCACCTCCGGCATCTGGCGGCCGGTCGCGCTTCAGTCGTGGACCGGGCCGCGGATCGCCTCGGTGAAGCTGCTGGCCGACCTCGCGGACGACGGGGTGCCCCGGCTGAGCGTGACCCTGGACGTGGACCGGAGCGGCGACCGGGGCGCGCTGCAGGCCGTCGCGGAGGTGGCCGGGGAACGGGCCGAGCTCACCGTCCCGGCCGGGCAGGACAATGCCACCACCACTCTCCTCGTGCCGCACGCCGAGCCCTGGTGGCCGCACAGCCACGGCGAGCAGCCCCTGTACGAGGTGACCGTCCGCCTCGGCGGCCACACCTGGCACGGCAGGACGGGCTTCCGCTCCGTGTCCCTGGAGCGCGAGGCGTTCCGGATCGCCGTCAACGGCGAACCTGTCTTCGTGCGCGGCGTCAACTGGATCCCCGACGACTGCTTCCCGGCCCGCCTCACCCGGCAGCGGATCTCCGACCGCCTCGATCAGGCGCTGGCCGCAGGCGTCAACCTGATCCGGGTCTGGGGCGGCGGCCTCTACGAGAGCGACGACTTCTACGAGCTGGCAGACGAGAAGGGACTCCTCGTCTGGCAGGACTTCCCGTTCGCCTGCGCCGCCTACCCGGAGGAGCAGCCGCTGTACGACGAGGTGGCGGCCGAGGCCCGCGAGAACGTGGTCCGCCTCGCCCCGCACCCCTCCCTCGTCCTGTGGTGCGGCAACAACGAGAACCTGGAGGGCCACGCGGACTGGGGCTGGCGCAAGGAGCTCGGTGACCGGACCTGGGGCCACGGCTACTACCACGAGCTGCTGCCCGCGATCTGCGCCGAGACCGATCCCACCCGCCCGTACTGGCCCGGCTCGCCCTACTCCGGCTCGCCGGACCTGCACCCCCAGGACCCGGCCCGCGGCACGATCCACATCTGGGACGTCTGGAACCGGGCCGACTACCGCGCCTACGCAGACCGCGTCCCCCGCTTCGTCGCCGAATTCGGCTTCCAGGGCCCGCCCGCCCACGCCACCCTGCGGCGTGCCGTCAGCGGCCCTCTCGCCCCCGACGCCCCGCTGCTCACCCACCACCAGAAGGCCGAGGACGGCAACGCCAAACTGCTCCGCGGCCTCGGCGACCACCTGCCGCAGCCGGGCGGGTCCTTCGACGACTGGCACTGGCTCACCCAGCTCAACCAGGCCCGCGCGGTCGCCTTCGGCGTCCGGCACTTCCGCTCGCACACCCCGTACTGCATGGGAACCGTGGTCTGGCAGCTCAACGACTGCTGGCCGGTCGTCTCCTGGTCCGCAGTCGACGGCGACGGCCGCCGCAAGCCCCTCTGGTACGCGCTGCGTGCCGTGTACGCGGACCGGCTGCTGGTCGTGCGTGACGGCGCGCTGCACCTGGTCAACGACGCGGACCGGCCGTGGGCGGGCACGCTGCGCCTGACCCGGCACGATCTGGACGGCAGCGTGCTGGCCGGGGAGGAGCTGAGGGTGAGCACGGCCCCGCGCCAGGTCACCCGGCTCACTCTGCCGCCGTCCGTCGCGGAGCCGGCGGACCGGACGCGGGAGCTGCTGGTGGCACGGCTGGGCGAGGTGCGGACAGTCGAGTTCTACGAGGAGGACACCCGGCTGGCCCTGCCGCCCGCCCGTTACGACGTGAGGATCACCCGGAGTGAGGGCGATGCGTCCGCATACCGTGTCGAGGTGACCGCCCGGACACTGCTGCGGGATCTCGCGCTCTTCCCCGACCGGCTCGATCCGGCGGCCGAGGTGGACGAGATGCTCGTCACCCTGCTGCCGGGGGAGAGCACCGTCTTCCGGGTGACCGGCGCGGTGATCGAGGACCCGGGGGCACTGGGGACCCGCCCGGTTCTGAGGTGTGTCAACGACACACCGGCCTGAGGGCTGCCCCGTATCCCCGGTGGATCAGCGCGCGGCGTCGGATGCGGTGCATCGCAAGGCGGAGGGACGTCCTCATACCGGTCGTATTCGGGCACCCCGGCAACGCGGCGAGGTGCCGTAGCTGTCGTCGTGCGCCCACCGGGGATGACGGGACAGCCCTTGGCCGGGTGGCGGACCCATGGCGAACCGTGGCGCACCCATGGCGCACTGGGCTGTCCGGGTGCGGCGAGTTTCCGTCAATCCCGATTGTGGGTCTTGGTACCCACTACCCCGGCCAGGCATGTGCCGATGCCCTCTCAGCTATGCTGACGGTCCCTCAAACGGTCAATAAAATAAGACAACATCGAGCCACAGTTCCGCTGATCGGGGGACGTCCACGGATAGGGTCATGTGCCAACGCGGAGCCGCGCGCCAGGCCCGGATGGTGGAATGCAGACACGGCGAGCTTAAACCTCGCTGCCCCTCGGGGGCGTGCCGGTTCGAGTCCGGCTCCGGGCACCACTGCGACATTCAGTGAGGGCACCGGTCCGGACAGGCGTTACTTCAGCGATCAACCTTCATAAAGATCCTCCCCTGGCACTAGGGTGATTCTTTTGCCTACCCATTACTCTTGTGGGAAGGCCACGCAGGGTGGCCATGGAGGAGAGCAATGAGGAGCAGCAACCCGGTCTTCTCGCGACGGGGGTTCAGCCGCGACAACGGCTACGCGGGCTTCAACGCGGCGCCGCAGGCCGGGGCCCCTGTGACGGGCGCCGACCCGTACGCGCAGGGCACCGCCGCGAACCCGTACGCCACCAACCCCTACGCCCAGCAGGACACCCGGTACGGCGTCCCGCAGGCGCCCGCGCGCACCGGCGCGATGACGATCGACGACGTCGTCACGCGTACCGCGATCACGCTGGGCACCGTGGTGCTCGGCGCGGCCCTCGCCTGGGCCCTGCTGCCGGTCGACGAGGCCAACCTCGGCAAGTCCTACGGCATCGCGATCGGCGCTGCCCTGGTGGCGTTCGTCCTGTCGCTCATCCAGTCGTTCAAGCGCAAGCCGGTCCCGGCGCTGATCGTCTCCTACGCGGCCTTCGAGGGTGTCTTCCTCGGAGTGATCTCCAGCGCGGTCTCCACGTACATCGGTCCCGGCGTGGTGATGCAGGCGGTGCTGGGCACCATGTGTGTCTTCGCCGGTGTGCTTCTCGCGTACAAGATGCGCTGGATCCGCGTCACCCGCCGCTTCTACGGCTTCGTGATGGCCGCCGCCATGGGCTTCATGCTCCTGATGGTGGTCAACCTGCTGTTCGCCGTCTTCGGCGGGGGCGACGGCCTGGGCTTCCGCAGCGGCGGTCTCGGCATCCTCTTCGGCGTCATCGGGATCATCCTCGGTGCGTGCTTCCTGGCCCTGGACTTCAAGCAGGTCGAGGATGGCATCGCGTACGGCGCTCCGCGCGAGGAGTCCTGGCTGGCGGCCTTCGGCCTCACCATGACCCTGGTGTGGATCTACCTGGAGATGCTGCGTCTGTTCTCCATTCTCAGCGGCGACGACTGACAGTCACAGCCCCGCACGACGGAACGGCCCGCAGGCAAACCGCCTGCGGGCCGTTCCGCTTGTCCGGATCTCGTACGCCTAGAGCAGCTTCCGTGCCGCCCGCCTCAGGTCGTACTCGTGGATGAGTGCCTTCGCGTGTCCATAGGCGAGGTCGTGTTCGCTCCGCAGCCAGCTGACCTTCTCGTCGAACCGGAGGGCAGGGCCTTCGTCGACGGTGCGGAGCCAGTCGGAGACTTCACGACCGGTGCAGCGGGGGATTCGGGAGAGCAGATTGCGATGGGTCTCTTCGGAGAAGACATGGTTCATCGGCGCCTCCGACGCATTGCGCGTTGCTGGTCCTTCCCGACACCGTGCCTGAGCGTTGGCCCGTTGGCAACCATCACGGACCGGCGCGTAGGGTCACTGGGTGCTCGATACGACCCCGCTGATCACCGCCGTGGACCGATTTGCCGACCGGCTGCGTGCCGCTCCGCAGAGCAGGCTGCAGCGCGGAGCCGCCGCCGAAGGGCTGGCCACGGCCAGGGAATTGGCCGTACGGGCCCAGCGCATCGAGGCGCCGGACCGTGAGCCGCGCATCCTGCCGGACGTCGGGATGTTCGCCATCGGTGACCAACTCGCAGTCGCGGGGCGGGACTTGGCGGTGGCACTGGAAACGGCCCCGTCCGTGGAGCTGGACGAGGCCGTGCGATTCGTCGAGGAAGCGACCGCCCGGGCATTCGCGTAGCGGCCTTCGGGCAGCGGCCGGCGGGAGTCGCTGCGGGGAACCCGGGCTTCCCGGGGGGGGGTCCCGGGGGCGCCAACGGTTCCGGGAGTGCTTCCGGTGGGTCAGAACGAGGCGATGACGCGGTCGGCGAGAATGTAGACGTTCTCCTTGCCGCAGGAGAACGTCAGTGCGTATGCACCGGAGACGCCGGAGCCGCCCAGCAGCACCGGGTGCTCGCCGGCCAGCAGCGCTCGGCCGAGCTGTTCGGCCGTCTCGCGGTGGCCGGGGGTCATGCAGAGCGTGGTGCCGTCGGCGAAGACATAGACATCGAGGGTGCCGAGCGGGCCGGGGCGGACGTCGGCGAGCTCGGTGCGGCGGTCGGCGAGCTCCTCCAGCCGGTTCACGGTGCGCTCGTGGTCGGTGACGACCGGGGTCTGCACCGGCACGAAGTCGGGGTGCGAGGGGTGGCGGCGACGGGCCGCGGCCAGCTCGGGGGAGTCCTCGGGGAACTCCGCCGTCTCGGGCAGCTCGGTTATCTCCGCCAGCTCGGCCAGTTCCGTCAGCTCTTCGAGTGCCTCGGTGGCGTCGAGGTCCATGGCCTCCAGGCCCGCGAAGTCGGCCTGGCGGGGCAGGAAGAACGGCGCGTCCTCGCCGATCCCGGAGAGACCGCCCAGCAGGGACGGGGCGTCGGCGGCGTCGCGTGCCTCCTGGGAGGCCCAGAAGGCACGGGCCTCGGCGAGCTCGCGCTCACGCTCCTCGGCGAGTGCTTCGGCCACAGCGGCGCGTATTTCGGCGGCGGGGGTAGCCGTGGCGCGGCTCTGCGGCGGCACCGAGGCGGTACGGGCGTGGCCCGCGGCCAGTTCGATGCGCAGGGCCGTGACCTGCTTGCGCAGCCCGTGAGCAGCGTGCAGCGCAGCAGCGCCCACAGCCGTCGCGGCGGCGGTGGTCAGCAACAGGGCAAGAGGCATGATGCTCACTGACATACTCCCGGTTTCAATTGATCCCACGACTTCCTACATCAGCTTGGCCCGCACCTGTGCCCGTTGTCAGTGCATTACGTCACGAATTGGACAGTTCTTTGGGGCTCGTGTTTACCCCTGATGTGGGTGTGACCTGCAAAAACACCTCTCCCCCAGGAGATAGGTCACATCCTGGGGGAGATTCGGTCACGGTCGGGGCTCGGAACCAGCCATGTCGTGGGTGGGCAAGCGACCGGGAGAGGTGGACCCGGCAGCTCCGGAAGTGATCAGCTCACTTCGGCTCAGCTCAGCCGCTCGGGCCTGTGCTCGCGTTCGCTTCGCTTCCGCTGCGGGCAGGTGCCGCCTTCGTACCTCAGGCGACCCCTACCCTCCGCTGCAGCTCAGCTCAGCCGCTCGGACCTGTGCTCGCGTTCGCTTCGCTTCCGCTGCGGGCAGGTGCCGCCTTCGTACCTCAGGCGACCCCTACCCTCCGCTGCAGCTCAGCTCAGCCGCTCGATAACCATCGCCATGCCCTGGCCGCCGCCCACGCACATGGTCTCCAGACCGAACTGCTTGTCGTGGAACTGCAGGCTGTTGATCAGCGTGCCGGTGATCCGGGCGCCGGTCATGCCGAAGGGGTGGCCGACGGCGATCGCGCCACCGTTGACGTTGACCTTCTCCAGCGGCAGGCCGAGGTCGCGGTAGGAGGGGATCACCTGGGCGGCGAACGCCTCGTTGATCTCGGCCAGGTCGATGTCGTCGATGGTGAGTCCGGCGCGCTTCAGGGCCTGCTTGCTGGCCTCCACCGGTCCGTACCCCATGATCTCGGGGGACAGGCCGGAGACGCCGGTGGAGACGATCCGGGCCAGCGGGGTCAGACCCAGCTCGCGCGCCTTCGTGTCGGACATGATCACGAGCGCGGCGGCGCCGTCGTTGAGCGGGCAGCAGTTGGCGGCGGTGACCAGGCCATCGGGGCGGAAGACCGGCTTCAGGCCCTGCACGCCCTCCAGCGTGACGCCTGCGCGCGGACCGTCGTCCTGGGAGACGACCGTGCCGTCGGGGGTCGTGACCGGGGTGATCTCGCGCGCCCAGAAGCCGTTCTTGATGGCTTCCTCGGCGAGGTTCTGCGACCGTACGCCGAACTCGTCCATGTCCTGACGGGTGACGCCCTTGAGCCGGGCCAGGTTCTCGGCGGTCTGCCCCATCGCGATGTACGCGTCCGGGACGAGGCCGTCCTCGCGCGGGTCGTGCCAGCTCGCACCGGTCTCCTCGGCGCGCGCGGCGGTGCGGGCCTCGGCCTCGGCGAAGAGCGGGTTGTGCGTGTCCGGCAGGCTGTCGGAGTTGCCCTTCACGAAGCGGGACACCATCTCGACACCGGCCGAGATGAAGACGTCGCCCTCGCCGGCCTTGATGGCGTGCAGCGCCATGCGGCTCGTCTGCAGGGAGGACGAGCAGTAGCGGGTGACCGTACAACCGGGAAGGTGGTCCATCCCCATCTGTACGGCGATGATGCGGCCCAGGTTGTTGCCCTGCTCGCCGCCGGGGAGGCCGCAGCCGAGCATCAGGTCGTCGATGTCCTTCGGGTCCAGCTCGGGGACCTTGGCCAGCGCGGTCTGGATGATCGTGGCGGTCAGGTCGTCCGCCCGCAGGTCCTTCAGCGAACCCTTGAAGGCCCGGCCGATGGGGGAACGGGCAGCAGAGACGATCACGGCTTCAGGCATCACGCGGCTCCATGAGGGCTGGAAGGCTGGCTGTCCGGCAGGACTGACCGGCAGACCTGACGGGCAGGACTGCCTTGGAAGTTACCCGGCCGTATCGCTGAGGTCACCCGGCAGGCCATGTGATGCGGACCTCTTTTCTAAGCGACCGCTCAGTCGAATGGATGAGGTCGGTGGACGGGGTCGAGTGCATGCGGATGTTCAGGCGTGCCGGGGCGCGGGATCCGTGCCCGCGTCCCCGCCTGTGCGTGGGTCCCCGTCCTGGCGCACGTCGGGGTGTTTGCCGTCGGGGTGCTGCCCGTCCGGACGCTGCCCGTCCGGACGCTGCCCGTCCGGACGCTGCCCGTCCGGACGCTGCCCGTCCGGATGGGGACGGGACCGCGCCAGGGGCTGCGACTGCGGCTCAGACTGCGGCTCCGTGGCCGCAGGCAGACGGCGCCGCCTGCGGTGCTTGAGCAGGGCCCAGGGCGCCCGCGCGCCCGTGACCTCCGTACCGGCCTCCCTGGCCGCCTGGGACGCCGCCTTGGCCACCGGCAGCATGTCCTCGCGGCGCGAGCCGTCGAGGCGGTCGGACTCCGGCCACAGCCCCAGCACGGCGCACAGGGTCGGCAGCAGCGCCATCGCCGCCGTCGCGTACCCCTCGGCCGACGGGTGGTAGTTGTCCGGGCCGAACAGCTCGCGCGGGTTCGCCTCGAACTCCGGCCCCAGCAGGTCGCCCAGCGACACCGTGCGCCCGCCCTGTTCCACCGAACCGATCGTCTGGGCCGCGGCCAACTGGCGGCTCGCCCGCCGGGCCAGCCAGCGCAACGGTTGGTAGACCGGCTCGATCGTGCCCAGATCAGGGCACGTGCCGACAACCACCTCCGCGCCCGTCGTACGCAGCCTGCGCACGGCGGTGGTCAGGCACCGCACCGAATGGGTGGCGGGCATCCGGTGTGTCACATCGTTCGCCCCGATCATGATCACGCAGACGTCGGGCGTACGGGAGGCGTCGGCCAGCAGCACCGACACCTGCCGCTCCAGATCGTCCGACCGGGCCCCCGGCTGCGCGACATTCCGCAGATCCACCGGACGCTCGGAGACCGCCGCGAGCCCCGAGGCGAGCAGCGCCCCGGGAGTCTGCCCGGCCCTGCGCACGCCCTGGCCGGCCGCGGTGGAGTCGCCGAGCAGGCCGAGCAGCAAAGGCTCCGCCGGACCGGTGAAGGCCACCCCGTACCGCCCGTCGGCACTCGGCGGGACGGGTGCGATACCGCCACCCACCTGCCGCTTCGCCAGCTGGACCTCCGCCAGCACCACGCCCACCGCCGCCGCACCGAGCAGTCCGATACTGCCGCCGCCGTAGGCGGCCCCTGCCGCGATCCGCCGTGCCACCCTTGCTCTTGACACAGTCCGGTCCACCTCCTCGTCGCCGTACCGCCGTACATAGAGCTAACTGCCCCGTAACGACCGTCGCCCAATCGCTTCGCCCAATCTCATCCCCGTACGCATACGCTTGCCGCACCATCTCGGAGACCCCGGAGTAACACGGTGCAATTTCACGATTCGATGATCAGTCTCGTTGGCAATACCCCGCTGGTGAGGCTGCGCAGTGTGACGGCCGGCATCGAGGCGACGGTGCTGGCCAAGGTCGAGTACTTCAATCCCGGCGGTTCGGTCAAGGACCGCATCGCCCTGCGCATGATCGAGGCGGCCGAGGAGAGCGGCGCGCTGCAGCCCGGCGGCACGATCGTCGAGCCGACGAGCGGCAACACGGGCGTCGGTCTGGCGATCGTCGCGCAGCAGAAGGGCTACAAGTGCATCTTCGTCTGCCCGGACAAGGTGTCCACGGACAAGATCAATGTGCTGCGCGCGTACGGTGCCGAGGTCGTCGTCTGCCCGACGGCCGTCGATCCCGAGCACCCGGACTCGTACTACAACGTGTCCGACCGGCTGGTCCGTGAGACGCCGGGCGCCTGGAAGCCCGACCAGTACTCGAACCCGAACAACCCGCGCTCGCACTACGAGACCACCGGTCCCGAACTGTGGGAGCAGACGGACGGGAAGATCACCCACTTCGTGGCGGGCGTGGGCACCGGTGGCACGATCACCGGCACCGGCCGCTATCTGAAGGAGGTCAGCGGCGACTCGGTCAAGATCGTCGGTGCGGACCCGGAGGGCTCGGTCTACTCCGGCGGCTCCGGACGCCCGTATCTGGTCGAGGGCGTCGGTGAGGACTTCTGGCCGAGCGCGTACGACAGCACGGTCACGGACGAGATCGTCGCGGTGTCCGACAAGGACTCCTTCCAGATGACGCGCCGGCTCGCCAAGGAGGAGGGCCTGCTCGTCGGCGGCTCCTGCGGTATGGCGGTCGTGGCGGCCCTGGAGGTCGCGCAGCGGCTCGGCCCGGACGACGTGGTCGTCGTACTCCTGCCGGACAGCGGCCGCGGCTACCTGAGCAAGATCTTCAACGACGAGTGGATGGCCGACTACGGCTTCCTGGAGGACACCGGCCCGTCGGCGCGTGTGGGGGACGTACTCGCCCACAAGGAAGGCCCGATCCCGACGCTCGTCCACATGCACCCGGAGGAGACCGTCGGCGAGGCGATCGACGTCCTGCGCGAGTACGGCGTCTCGCAGATGCCGATCGTGAAGCCGGGCGCCGGGCACCCGGACGTGATGGCCGCGGAGGTCATCGGCTCGGTGGTGGAGCGCGAACTGCTGAACGCGCTGTTCGCACAGCGCGCCTCGCTCACCGACCCGCTGGAGAAGCACATGTCGCCGCCGCTGCCGCAGGTCGGCTCGGGCGAACCGGTCGAGGACCTGATGTCGGTGCTCAGCGGTGCGGACGCCGCGGACGCGGCGATCGTCCTCGTGGAGGGCAAGCCGAAGGGCGTCGTGAGCAGGCAGGACCTGCTGTCGTTCCTGGCGAAGGACGCCGGTCCCAAGCAGTAGAGCGGGAATCGGGGCTTCGTGAAAACGGTACGAGCACGACACGTACCTGCAGCACCGGCTTAACACGGCTCCGGCAGATTGGTGGGTGTCGGCAGGGAAACCCGCCGGCACCCGAGACGGCGACACGGACTACGGAGCGGCTCCCGGACCTCCATTGTCGCCAGGACGCGATCAGCCGGCCCTGACCCGGACCCGCGTCCCTCGCGGGGACCGCCGTCGTCCCGCCCCCTGGGAAACCGGGGGTGCGGCGGTCCCTGCGACATACCTCCACGCGCGTCCACCAGCGGCCAAGGGCCCGTCATCCGGCGGGCGCGGCCGCCCAGCTCGCCAGGAGCGCGATCCGCTCGGCAGTCTCGGTGTCCGGCTCCGGCGTATAGACGACCAGCGACTGGTCGGGGTCGCCGGGCAGCGCCAGCGTCTCGTACGGAAGCGTCAG
Source organism: Streptomyces sp. NBC_01717 (assembly GCF_036248255.1). Taxonomy (NCBI): domain Bacteria; kingdom Bacillati; phylum Actinomycetota; class Actinomycetes; order Kitasatosporales; family Streptomycetaceae; genus Streptomyces; species Streptomyces sp. NBC_01717. Next base: position 5,628,426 of record NZ_CP109178.1, read on the forward strand.
TTCACCCGCCACGGGATGCCGGATGCGCTTGACCCCGTACGTCTTCGCCTTGACCTGGTGGTCCGCCCACAGCCGCCGGAAGTCCTCGCTTCGCAACGACAGCTCGCCGACCAGCGTGGCGAGCTGTCTGTCCGTCGGGTGCAGCCCGGCATCCAGCCGTAGATGCGAGACCGTCTCCGCTGCCACTGCCGCCCACTCCGGGTACAGCTTGCGCGCCGCCGGTTCCAGGAACACCTGGCGCGGCATGTTGCGCACGGCGGCGGGCATCCGGGAGAAACCGACGACGGCGTCGCCCAGGGCGTTCCAGGCCAGCACGTCCATGCGGCGGCCCAGGATGAACGCGGGGGCCCGGTCGATGGTGTCCAGCAGCAGCCGCAGCCCGGGCCGTACCCGCTGCGCGGCAGCCGGCCGCTCGCCGCGTGCCTTCGTGCTCGGCCGGGCCACGGTGTGCAGATACGCCAGCTCCGTCTCGTCCAGCCGCAGCACCCGGGCGATCGCGTCGAGCACCGCGTCCGAGACGCTCGGTCCGCGCCCCTGTTCCAGCCGGATGTAGTAGTCGACGCTCACTCCCGCGAGCTGTGCGACCTCCTCGCGGCGCAGCCCCGGCACCCGGCGTCGGCCGTACGCCTGCAGGCCTACGTCCTCGGGCTGGATCCGTGCTCGTCGCGAGCGGAGAAAGTCTCCGAGGTCCCCATCCATGCGTTCGATCCTAGGAGACGGGCCGGAGCGGAGCCTGGTACTGCCGGACCCAGGAAAGACGCATCCCTGGGTAACGGGTGCCGGGCGGCGAAGAGTGGAACCCGCCACCGGGCAGACGCCCGGCGGACACCACGGAACACAAGGAGCACGCCATGTCGTACGAGACCCTCGCAGGCCGCACCGCTGTCATCACCGGAGCCGCCAGCGGCATGGGCGCCGCCACCGCCCTCCTGCTCGCCGCCCGGGGAGCCAGGGTGGCGCTGCTGGCCCGGCGGGCGGACCGGTTGGAGGAAGTGGCCGCCAAGGTCACGGCGGAGGGCGGCGAAGCCCTCGTCGTGGCGGCGGACGTCACCGACCAGGCATCCGTCGACGCGGCTGCCGAGCGTGTCCACACCGCCTACGGCGAGGTCGACCTGGTGGTCAACGCGGCCGGGGTGATGCTGCCGAACCCGGTGGCAGAGGGCCGTACCGACGAGTGGCAGCGGATGCTCGACACCAATGTGTCCGGCGCGCTGCGGATCATCCGTGCCTTCACCCCCGACCTGGTGGCGGCCGCCTCCGAAGGCCGCACCGCGGACCTGGTGAACATCTCGTCGATCGGCGCGCACATCGCGTTCCCCAACTACGCCGTGTACGGGGCGACGAAGGCGGCGCTCAGCTACCTGTCGGCATCCCTGCGCACGGAGTTCGGCCCGCGAGACGTCCGCGTCACGAACATCGAGCCGGGCCTCACCGACACGGAGCTGGGCAGCCACATCGACAACGCGGAGCTGTCGGGCGAACTGGACGGCATGTTCGACGCGATGGGCTCCCTGTCCGGCGACGACATCGCCGATCTGGTCGCCTACGCCACCAGCCGCCCGCGCCACGTCAACCTGCGCCAGCTGATCGTGCTCCCCACACGCCAGGCGTGACCGGCGGCCGCTCAGTCCTCCCAGTCGGACTTCGTGCGTCCCTCCGGGCGCCGGGACGACGGCCGACCGCGGACCACCTGGGCGACATTCACCCCGACGATCCCCAGCCAGGCCACGACGAGCCCCTCCATCCCGGCGTTCGCGACCCCGATCGCGGACAGCGGGATGGCCAGCACCAGCGAGATGATCCCGAACCCGAACCGTTCACCGAAGTTCGCCATCGGCTCCTGGGGCGCCCGGGCCCCTCGGGCGACCGTGATCTGCTGCTCGGCGAGATGACGCCGGACGCGACGGTCGAGTGTCTCGTCGAGACGCCGGTCGACCTTCTCCAGGAACGAGTCGATGAGCGCCGACTCGTACTCGGGCCCCAGCTCACTGCGGGCCTGCAAGGTGGCATTGAGCTCTTTCTCGAGCTCGGAGTCACGGGCTTCCATGGCCCAACGGTACGGAGCGAACAAGCCCGGCACAGTGGGGCTAGCCCCCCTGTTGGAGGTCGGGGGCGCCCCGGGCCGGCCCTCGGTGGAGATGGCCCACCCGTCGATGGTGACGACCTCGCTCTTGACGCCTCGGGCCGTTGCGCCATGGCCCACCGGGTCGTGGTCGGCGACCCGGTGGGGACCGGGCTCAGCCGGCCGGGACCCGGTCCGGCGAGGTGATCGTGGCCGTCGGGATGTGCGTCGTGTCGCGGCGGGCGAGCAGCCAGTACAGCAAGGCGGGTACGAGCAGGCCGATCACCCAGGAGATGTCCGCGCCGCCCAGCGGCTCCACCAACGGGCCGGTGTAGAAGGTCGTCGCCAGGAAGGGGAGCTGGGCGACGATGCCCACCGCGTACACCGACAGTGCGTCCCAGCGCCAGGCGCCGTAGCGGCCGTCGGGGTCGGACAGGGCCGGGATGTCGTACCGCTCACGCGAAATCAGGTAGTAGTCGACGAGGTTGATCGCCGACCACGGGGTGAAGAAGGTCAGCAGGAACAGCAGGAAGTCCTTGAACGAGGTGAGGAAGGTGTCCTTGCCGAGCAGGGCGACCGCCGTGCCCGCGATCATGATCACGGCGATGTACGCGGAGCGGCCGCGCTGCGAGAGCGCCCGCTGCCCGCGGAAGCCGCTGATGCCGGTGACCATCGACATGAACCCGCCGTAGGTGTTCAGCACGTTGATGGTCAGCTTGCCGAGCGCGATCACGAAGTAGAGCAGCGAGGCGATCAGGCCGGTGCCGCCCAGCGAGACGACGTAGCCGACCTGGTCGTCGAGGAACGCCTCGCCCGCGGATGCCGCGACCAGCACGCCGAAGGCCATGGACCACTGGGAGCCGAGCGTCGTGCCGGCCAGTGTCCACCAGAAGGTGGCGCGGGTGCTCGTGTGGCGCGGCAGGTAGCGCGAGTAGTCCGCGACGTAGGGCCCGAACGCCAGCTGCCAGGACGCCGCGATCGACACCGCGAGCAGGAACATCGGCAGGTCGAAGGCACGGTCGGCGAGGGCGGCGCCGAGATCGATCCGGTCCAGCAGCCGGATGCCGAGATAGACGAAGGCCAGTGCGCAGACCACGCTGGCGACCCGGCCGAGGACGTGGACGATCCGGTAGCCGATCGCCGCCATCAGCGCGGTGATCACGGCGAAGACGAGGATGCCGGGGGTCTGCCCGAGGTGGGTGAGCTCGCCGACCGCCTGACCGGCCAGCACGCTGCCGCTGGCGAAGAAGCCGACGTACATCACGACGACGAGGAGCAGCGGCACGACCGCGCCCCGCACCCCGAACTGTGCCCGGCTGGAGATCATCTGGGGCAGACCCAGCCGGGGGCCCTGCGCCGAGTGCAGCGACATCACCGCTCCGCCGAGCAGATTGCCCACCAGCAGGCCGATCAGGGACCAGAAGGCGCCGCCGCCGAAGATGACCGCGAGCGCGCCGCTGACCACTGCGGTGATCTGGAGGTTCGCGCCGAGCCAGAGGGTGAACTGGGAGAACGCGTTTCCGTGCCGTTCGTCGTCCGGTACGACGTCGATCGAGCGGCGCTCGACGAGAGAGTCGGCCATGAGGTGCTCCTTTTCGCTTACTTCTGTGTCAGGCCGTGCGCCGCGGCCCACTCGTGCGCCACGTCCTCCGGGTCCTTCTTGTCCTTGTCCACCAGGCGGTTCAGCTCCGTGAGGTCCTTCGTCGTGAGAGTGGCGCCCAGGCGGGCCAGTGCCTTGCGGACCGTGGAGTCCGCCGCGCGGTCCGCGATCAGGGGGACCACGTGCTGGCCGGGGATCAGGTTCTTGGGGTCGGTGAGGACCACCCAGCCCTCGGCGGCGATGTCCGTGTCGGTGGTGAAGAGGTTGGCGACGTCGACGTCGCCCTTCTTCAGGGCCCCCTTGACCAGCGGGCCGGAGGAGTCCAGCGACTTGAACTCCTTGAACTCGACTCCGTACACGTCCTTCAGGCCCACCGCCCCGACCGTCCGCTTCTTCACCTCGGGGGCCGCGCCGATGACGAGCTTCCCGTTCTGCTTCGCCAGGTCGGCGAGGGAGGACAGACCGTATTTCCTGGCCGTCCTCGTGGTGACCACGAAGGCGTCCGAGTCCTCGGCCATGCCGTACGGGAGGATCTGGAGGCCCTTGGGGAGGGCGATGGCCAGGGCGTTCTGCATCTCGCCCTCCTCGGTGGCTTTCGCCTTCGGGTCGAGGTAGTGCAGGAGGGCGCCCTGGTACTCGGGGAGGAGGTCGATGTCGCCGCCCTCGAGGGCGGGGATGAGGATCTCGCGGGTGCCCAGGTTGGCGCGGACCTCTGTCTTCACTCCGGCGGCCTGCAGGGCTTCGGCGTACAGGTAGCCGAGCACCTGGTTCTCGGTGAAGTTGGCCGTGCCGATCGTGATGCCGCCGGCGCTGGAGCCGGCGCCGCTGCTGCTGCCTCCGCCCTGGCCGTCGAGCGAGGTGATGCCGCTGCTGCAGGCCGCGAGTGCGGGGACGGCGGCCGCGGCGAGGAGGCCGCCCAGCAGGGAGCGACGGGTGGTGCTGTGGGGCTGGTGGGTCATGGGTGGTCTCCTCAGGCGGTGCGGTGACGGAAGAGGATGCGCTGCAGTCCGGACAGGACCAGGTCCAGGGCGACGGCCACGACCGCCACGAGGACCGCGCCGCCCAGTACCTGGACGAGGTCACGCTGGGCCAGGCCGTCGAAGACGTACCGGCCGAGGCCGCCGAAGCTGACGTACGCGGCGACCGTGGCGGTGGCGACGACCTGGATCAGGGCGAGGCGCAGGCCGGTCATGATCAGGGGGAGGGCGAGGGGGAGTTCCACCTGCCACAGGATCTGGTGGCCACGCATGCCCTGGCCGCGGGCGGCGTCCTTCACCTCCGGGTCGACGGCGGTCATCCCGGCGTAGGTGTTGGTGACGATCGACGGGACGGCGAGGGCGACCAGCGCCACGTACACCGGGGTCATCGACAGGCCGCTGGCCAGGAAGACCAGCACCACCAGGCCGACCGTGGGGAGCGCCCGGCCGAACGACGAGAGGTTGATGGCGAGGAACGCGCCGCGCCCCGTGTGGCCGATGAGCAGGCCGATCGGGAGCGCGATCGCCGTGGCGATCAAGGTGGCGAGGAGCGAGTACTGGAGGTGCTCGGCAAGGCGGTGTGCGATGCCGTCCGGGCCCTGCCACTGTTCGGCGCTGGTCAGCCAGGTGCCGAGGTTCGCGAAGAGTTCGTACATCGGTCAGGCCCTCTGCTTCCGCTTCCAGGGGGTGAGCACGTACTGCACGGCCACCAGCGCCGCGTCCGCGACCAGCGCGAGCAGCAGGGTCAGGGCGATGCCGACGACCACCGGGGTCGGGAAGTTGCGCTGGAACCCGTCCGTGAAGAGCTGGCCGAGGCCGCCGTCGCCGATGTACGTGGCCACGCTGACCAGCGAGATCGACATGACCGTGGCGATCCGTACGCCCGCCATGATCACGGGGAGGGCGAGGGGGAGCTCGACGGTGAGCAGGATGCGCAGTGGGCGGGTGCCCATCGCCTTGGCGGCCTCCCTGGTGCGCGCCGGGACGGAGTCCAGGCCCTCGACCGTGTTGCGGAGGAGCACGACCAGTGTGTAGACGGTCAGGCCGATCACCGTGGTGGTGCGGGTGAGGCCGGACACCGGCAGGAGAAGGACGAAGACCGCGATGGACGGGATCGTGAAGAGGATGTTCGACAGGCCCAGGAGGAAGCCGCGCAGGGGGCGTACCCGGTGGGCCAGGACGGCCAGCGGGAGCGAGATCAGCAGGCCGAGGAGCACGGCGGTCAGGGCGGCCTGGAGGTGGGAGACGGTGAGGGTGGCGAGGTCGCTCGCGTGGTCGGAGATCCACGACCAGTCGATGGTCATGCGCTGCCCTTTCCGGCCGGAGCCGTCGCGGGCAGGGGGGCCGCGACCGCTGCGGTGTGGGCGTCCCCCGCCCGCGCGTGGACGGCCTCGCGCGCGGTGACCCCGGTCAGTACGCCCGTGTCGTCGACCCGGGCTATCAGGCCGGCCGGGGAGGCGACCGACTCGTTCAGCGCGGAGAGCAGCGAGTCGGTGTCGCGCAGCGGACGTACGGGGAGGAGCGGGGCGTCGCCCGCCGGGCCCGACGGAGCGGCTGCCGGGTCCAGCCAGCCGAGGGGTTCGCCCTTGGCGGAGACGACCAGCTGCCAGTCGGCGCGCCCGGCGGGGGCGGGTTCGTCGGCCCGTACCGTCCTCGCCGGCTGCCGGGGGAGATCTGCGAGCGTGCTCAACGAGAGCAGCTTCAGGCCGCGTTCGGCGCCGAGGAAGTCGGCGACGAAGTCGTCGGCCGGGCGCGCGAGCAGTTCGGCGGGCGGTGCGCACTGCACCAGATGACCGCCGGTACGGAACACGGCGATCCGGTCGCCGAGCCGGACCGCCTCGTCGATGTCATGGGTGACGAAGACGATGGTCTTGTTCAGCTCCTGCTGGAGGCGGAGCAGCTCGTCCTGGAGCTGGGTCCGGACGACGGGGTCGACCGCGCCGAACGGCTCGTCCATCAGCAGCACCGGCGGATCCGCGGCGAGCGCACGCGCGACACCGACGCGCTGCTGCTGGCCGCCGGAGAGCTGGTGCGGGTAGCGCTTGGCGGCGTCCGCCGGAAGCCCGACCGTCTCCAGCAGTTCGGCCGCGCGGGCCCGGGCGCGCTTGCGCCCGTGGCCCAGCAGCAGCGGGACCGTGGCGATGTTGTCGAGGATCGTGCGGTGCGGAAAGAGCCCGGCCTGCTGGATGACGTATCCGATGCCCCGGCGGAGCTCGGCGGCGTCCGCTTCGAGGATGTTCCGGCCGCCGAGCGTGATCGTGCCGGAGCTCGGATCGATCATCCGGTTGATCATCCGGAGGGTGGTGGTCTTGCCGCAGCCGGACGAACCGACCAGGACGGTGATGCCGCCCTCCGGCATGGTGAGGCTGAGCTCATGAACTGCTGTTGTGCCGTTCGGGAAACGCTTGTTCACTGCGTCGAATTTGATCATCGGTCGTCCCTTGCCCCGGCTGCATATAGTCATGCAGAGTTCTCGTTGACTGAATAGGTTGTCAATGCCTCGGGGTAAAACACTGGTTACAGAAGCCCGAGCGGCGAGATGTTGTGTCTGAATGAGGAGGGTTCGCGCATGATGTCGTCCCACATGATGGACTCCTCGCCCTTCGGTGGCTGGGCCGCGGACCATGCCGTCGCCGTCGTCGAGCTCGATGGCCGGACCCTGCCCGTCGCCGACGTCGTCCGGATCGCCCGTGGTACCGCCCGGCCCGTGCCCGGTGCCGAGGCGATGAAGCGTGTCGACCGGTCCTGGTCCGCCGCCCGGGAGCTCGCCGCGACCGGGCGAGTCTACGGGCGCTCCACCGGGGTCGGCGCCAATCGCAACGAGGGCGTTCCCACCGAGGCCGCCGCCGATCACGGGCTGCGCCTGCTGCGCAGCCACGCCGGGGCCATCGGTGACCCGCTGCCCGCCCGCGAGGTCCGCGCCATGCTCGCCGTGCGCGCCAATCAGCTGCTTGCGGGCGGTGCCGGACTGCGGCCCGGCGTCGTCGTGGGTCTCTGCGAGGCGCTGGAGGCCGGCGCGCACCCGGTGGTCAACGAGTTCGGTTCGGTCGGTACCGGGGACATCGCCGCCCTGGCCCAGGTCGGCCTCGCACTCGCCGGGGAGCATCCCTGGCAGGGGCCCGGCGCCGCGCCCGAGCCCCAGTCGCTCGACAACAACGACGCCCTTGCCCTGATCAGCAGCAACGCCCTCACCCTCGGTCAGGCCGCCCTCGCGCTCGACGAGCTGCGCCGGCTCGTCACCGCCACCGAAGCGGTCGCCGCGCTCTCGCTGCTCGCGGTCGACGGTTCGTACGAGGCGTACGCCGAACCGGTCCACGCCGCCCGTCCGCACCCCGGCTCGTACCAGGTCGCGGCGCGGATGCGGCAGTTGCTCGGCGCTCCCGACCGCCCGGGGCCGCCGCTCGGCCGGATCCAGGACCCGTACGGTTTCCGCTGCCTGCCGCAGATCCACGGCCCCGCGCAGGACGCCGCCGACGCGCTCGAACGCGTCCTCGCCGTCGAGATCAACGCCGCCGCCGAGAACCCGCTGATCTGCCCGGACGCCGGTCTCAACGGCAGCCCTGCCGCCTACCACCACGGCGGCTTCTACATGGCCCAACTCGCCCTGGCTCTCGATCACTTCAGGCTCGCGGTCACCCAGGTCGCCCGGCTCTCCACCTCTCGGCTCTCGGCTCTCAACGAGCCGTCCTTCACCCGGCTGCGGCCGTTCCTCGCGGACGGCGAGCCCGCCGCCTCGGGCGTGATGATCCTGGAGTACGCGGCCGGGGCCGCCCTCGGCGATCTGCGGGCGTTCTCCGCGCCCGCCTCGCTCGGTCATGCCGTGCTCTCCCGCGGCGTCGAGGAGCAGGCCAGCTTCGCCTCGCTGGCCGCCCGTCAGACACTGCGCGTCTGCAGCGCCTACCGGCAGGTCGTCGCCTGCGAACTCGTCTCCGCCGTAAGGGCGTTGCGCCTGCGCGACCTGCGGCCCGATCCTGAGCTGCCGGTCGGGCGGGCGTTCGCGCTGGCCGATTCGTTGCTCGACGCCGAGCTCGCGGACCGGCCGCTCACCGATGATGTGAAGGCGGCGGCCGGGGAACTGCTCGACCGCTGCACGGATCTGTGGAACACCGGACTCACCGGAACGAGCCGGGACACCGGACTCACCAGTACAAGGGGGACAGCATGAGCAGCCCGGCCGCGCGGTTGCAGCAGCTCTTCGAGGGGCACCGGCTCACGCCCACCCAGCGGCGCATCGCGCACTCCATGGTCCGGCGGGCCGCCGATGTGCCGTTCCTGTCCAGCGTGGAACTGGCCGATCTGGCCGGGGTCAGCCAGCCGTCCGTCACCCGCTTCGCCGTCGCGCTCGGGTTCGACGGGTATCCGGCACTGCGCAAGCACCTGCGGGAGGTCGCCCCCGGACCCGGTGAGGCGGCGGGCGCCGTCGACGACACCTACAACGAATACCAGCAGGCCGTCCACGCCGAGATCGAGAACCTGCGGCACCTCGCCGACCTGCTCGCCGACCCCACTCCCGTCGAGCGGGCGGGGCGGCTGCTCGCCGCGTCGCGGCCGCTGCTCGTGCTCGGGCTGCGCGCCGCCTCCTCGCAGGCGCGTGGCTTCGGCTACTTCGCAGCCAAGGTCCACCCGGATGTGCGGGTGCTCGACGAGGGCGGCAGCATGCTGCGCGACCGCATCGACGCCGCGCGGCGGGCGGGGGCGAGCGCGCTGGTCTGCTTTGCGCTGCCACGCCACCCGAAGGAGGTCGTGGACGCGCTCGCGTACGCCCAGGAACAGGGTCTGACCGTGGTGTCGGTGGCCGACTCGGCGTTCACCCCGGTGGCCGCACACAGCGATCTGCTGATTCCGGCGGCCGTCGGCACCGGGCTCGCCTTCGACACCGCGTGTGCGCCGATGCTGCTGGGGCGGGTGCTGCTGGAGGCGATGTGCGACGACCTGCCCGATGCGCAGGCGCGGCTGGAGGAGTTCGACGCGCGGGCGGCGGCGCGCGGTCTGTTCGCCGAGTGAGCGTGGGGCCGGGGTTGGGACTGCTGCCGGGGAGGGGAGCGGTCCTGCCGGGCGGGGACGGCATGGCGGACGCCCGGTGGTGCCGAATGCTCGGCCGGGAGTCCAGGAATCACTGCGGATTTTCAGAAACTGCTCAGACGTTGCTCAGGCACGGCCATTAATCTGCGCCCACAGAAACAGCACCGATGGCTGTCGAGAGGGGTACGGACGTGGGGCGCGGAGCGCAGTCGCTGGCAAGGGTGGCCGTGATCGTACGGGCCGGAGCTGTACCGCTGTGGTGGCCGGGGCTGCTCGCCGCCGCCGTCGGCGCGCTCGTCCCGGGGCTCACCGGCCGGCGGATCGGACTGCTGGCCGGAGCCGCGCTCTTCCTGGTCACCGCAGTGGTGGTGGCGCTCGCCCGCGGGGGCAGGTACGCGGAATTGGCCCGGGCCGCCACCCGCGCCGGGCGGACCGACTTCCTCCAGGACCGGGCCGTGACCGTACGCAACTGGCGTCGCGGGCACCGGTGGTGGCTGCTGGGCGGGTTCCTCGTGGCGATCACCGGCGGGTTCCTGCTGCCCGGCGCCGGTGGGCTGGTGCTCGCGGGTGCCGGGGCGGGGCTCTGGCTCAAGGCGGTCCGGATCGGACGGCGGGAGCGCAAGGACGACGTCCTGTACTGGGTGCGGAGCGACTGGGTGGAGAAGGGGCGGCCCGCGGGCAAGCAGGTCGCGGCGTACCGGACGACCGGGCCGGTGGCGGGCGACGCCGCGCCCGGTGGGGCGCGGCGTCGCTGAGGGTGTGCTGCGGAGGTCAGACCTCCAGTTCGGCCTCGATCCGCTTCAGCTGGTGGCGGGCCATCGCCAGGTTGGCGCGGGCGGCGTCCAGCACCAGGTAGAGGAAGAGACCGTTGGTGCCGCGCGCCTTGAGCAGCCGGATCAGGTGGTACTGGGCGCCGAGGGTGATCAGGATGTCCTCGATCTCGTCCTTGATGCCGAGGTGTTCCATCGTGCGGAGTTTGGCACGTACGACATCGGTGTTGCCCGCGGCCGCGACATCCAGGTTGAAGTCCTTGCCGCCGCCGAGGGTGCCCAGCGCCATGCCGCTGGTGTAGTCGACGAGTGCGACACCGAGGGTGCCCTCGATGGAGGTCATCGCTTCCTTGAGTGACGCTTCGGTGTTGGCCATGAGTGCTTGTTTCCTTTCCTTGCCGGTCGAGGCGACCGGCTCCGATATCTGGCGTTCCTGGTGCGGATGAGGCTGGTATTACGTGCGGTGCGGGAGCGGGCCGCCGGCGGGCGGGGTGCGGGGGCGCGGGGCGTGCGACACGGGCGCGGGTTGTGCGGTGCGTCGCAGGGCGGTGTCGACCAGTTCGCCGATCCGGGTGCTCGCCCGGCGGCCTTCCAGGTGGAGCCGGCCGACGTTGATCCGGTCCTCGGCCAGGAGCGTGAGCACTGCGGAGGAGCCCGCCGCGTACGTGGCGATGTAGCCGGTCTCGCCTCGTACGAGCAGTTCGCGGAAGCCGCCCCGGCCCGTCGCCTCCGTCATCCGGAGCGCGACGCCGAGCGAGGCCGCGGTCAGTGCGGCGACGCCCTCCGCCTCCACTCCCGGGGTGTCCTGGGCCAGGACGAGTCCGTCGGTGCTGGCCGCCAGCGCGCCCGCGAGGAGCGGAACCCGGGCGCGTAGCCGCTGGAGTTCGGCCAGGACGTCCTGGACTTCGGCCTCGGGAACCATCAGTTGTCTCCTCCCGGCACGCTGTCTGAGCGCGCGTATCACAGGGCCTCCAATGCGTCTCTGAGCCGGCGCAGCAGGGCGACGTCGGGGTCGGCCGTGACCTCGGGAAGCGTGATCCGGCCGGGCGCGGAGGCGGACGGGGCTGCCGTCTGCCGGACCGCTTCGACCAGTCCGGCGGCCGTGAGCCGCCGCAGGTCGACGAGGATGTGGAACGCCGAGCGGCCCAGGTGCTGTGCGATGTCGGATGCCGTACGCACTCCGTCCACCAGGTCGAGTACGCGGCGCCGACGTGCGGGGACGGGGGCGTCGACGGGACGGGCCGCCCGGACGAGCGGGGCGGTGTCGGTCATCGCGTCGGGCCAGATCCGGTCCAGCAGCTCCCGGCGCCGGAGCGTCTCGCGCTGCACGGCATCGACGGGGACGGGGTGCACGGGACCGATCCAGTGCGAGACCCCGTAACGGAACCGGGCCGGGGTCCGGGTGGGGGCGAGGGCGAAGAAGGCGGCGTCGTACAGCGCTCCCAAGTGGCAGAGCTCCAGGGCGCCGCCGGGTATCCGTCCGCTGTCCACCAGGTAGCGGCCGACCCGCTGCCCGGCGCCCGCCTGGGCGACCGCGTCCCACCAGCCGTCGCGGTGCAGGGTGCCGCCGGTGGTGAGCAGGATGTCGATGCCTGGTGTCGCGGGACTCTCGGCGTGCACGACCTGGCCGTCGGCGAGGTAGAGCGTGCCGCGGTCGCGCATCAGGGCGCCGGTGGCGCGCTCGGCGGCGAGGCGCTGGAGCATGGGGGAGAGGGCGGAGGCTGCTCTCACGGGGGAGGTTCTCTCGGGTGAGGTTCTGTGGGTTCTGTCGGGGGGTGTTCTCTCGGGCACGACGGTTCTCATGCCAGGACCAGCCGCTTTGCCATCTCACCCAGCCGTATCCGGGCGAGCGCCAGGTTGCCGTCGGAACGGTCGAGCCACAGATGCAGGAAGACGCTGCTGTCGAAGGCCGTCTCCACGAATCGGAGGATGTGGTAACCGGCGCGGGTGGTGACGATGACGTCCTCCACCGGAGGCGCCGCGCCCTTGGCCTTGACGTCGTTCTCCTCCGGGCCTGTTGAGGGTTCCGGGTCGGAGAGGGCGAACGCGGGCTGCTCCACCGCCATGCGCGCCACCTCGGCCGTCTCGGCGGCGGTCGCCTCGTGATCGCCGTTGGGCGATTCACCGATGGTGCCCAGGGCGAGACCACTCGTCCAGTCGACCACCGCGGCGCCGCGGGCACCGGGCAGCCTCATGACTTCGAGCAGGCACTCGTCGATTCCGGACACGCGGACTCCCTCCCCCGACCGGACGCACGGCTGTGACCCTGAGGCTACGCAACGTGCTCGCCCGGGGTGGGAGTTCTGGCATTTTCCATTGGTACATGCGGAAGACGGTCGGAAACGGTCGGACTCGTTGAGGCCCTTGTCATGTTCTGTCCGTCTTGGGTGCCGCTCCCTGTCTTCCGGGCAGGTCTTTCGGGCGCGCCTGTTGACTACAAGTATTCAGAGAGACAGGATGTGAATAGAAGCATCACAGAAGCGAGGAGGCATTGCCATGTCAGGACCCCGCCCCGTACGGGCACCGCGCGGTACGGAACTGAGCGCCCTGGGATGGCAGCAGGAAGCCGCCCTCCGCATGCTGCAGAACAACCTCGACCCCGAGGTCGCCGAGCACCCCGACAAGCTCGTCGTCTACGGCGGCACGGGCAAGGCGGCCCGCGACTGGCGCTCGTTCGACGCCATGGTGCGCACGCTGCAGACGCTCAAGCAGGACGAGACGATGCTCGTCCAGTCCGGGCGGCCGGTCGGCGTCATGCAGACCCACGAATGGGCGCCGCGCGTCCTGATCGCCAACTCCAACCTGGTCGGCGACTGGGCGAACTGGGAGGAGTTCCGCCGCCTGGAGGCGCTCGGACTCACCATGTACGGCCAGATGACCGCCGGGTCGTGGATCTACATCGGCACACAGGGCATCCTGCAGGGCACGTACGAGACGTTCGCCGCCGTCGCCGCGAAGAAGTTCAACGGGACGCTGGCCGGGACGATCACCCTGACCGCCGGACTCGGCGGCATGGGCGGCGCCCAGCCGCTCGCGGTCACCATGAACGACGGCGTCGCGATCTGCATCGACTGCGACCCGCGTGCCATCGAGCGCCGCATCGAGCACCGCTACCTGGATGTGCGCGCCGACTCCCTGGAGCACGCGCTCCAGCTCGCCGTCGAGGCGCGCGACGCACGTAAGTCGCTCTCCATCGGGCTGCTCGGCAACGCGGCGGAGCTGCTGCCCCGGATGCTCGCCGAGGGCGCCCCGATCGACATCGTCACCGACCAGACGAGCGCGCACGACCCGCTCGCGTACCTCCCGATCGGCGTCGACTTCGACGACATGGCCGCGTACGCCGCCGAGAAGCCCGCCGACTTCACGCAGCGGGCCCGCGAGGCGATGGCCAAGCACGTCGAGGCGATGGTCGGCTTCATGGACGCCGGGGCCGAGGTCTTCGACTACGGCAACTCGATCCGCGGCGAGGCCAGGCTGGCGGGCTACGACCGGGCGTTCGACTTCCCCGGGTTCGTCCCCGCGTACATCCGGCCGCTGTTCTGCGAGGGCAAGGGCCCGTTCCGCTGGGCCGCGCTGTCCGGCGAGGCGTCGGACATCCACAAGACCGACAAGGCGATGCTCGAACTCTTCCCCGAGAACGAGTCGCTGCACCGATGGATCAAGATGGCCGGCGAACGCGTCCACTTCCAGGGGCTGCCCGCCCGGATCTGCTGGCTCGGCTACGGCGAGCGCGACCGTGCCGGTGAGCGGTTCAACGACATGGTGGCCAGCGGTGAGCTGGCCGCGCCGCTGGCGATCGGCCGCGACCACCTGGACTGCGGGTCGGTGGCGTCCCCGTACCGCGAGACCGAGGCGATGCTCGACGGGTCCGACGCGATTGCGGACTGGCCGCTGCTGAACGCCATGGTCAACGTGGCGTCCGGCGCCTCTTGGGTCTCCATCCACCACGGTGGCGGCGTCGGGATGGGGCGCTCCATCCACGCGGGGCAGGTGACCGTGGCCGACGGCACGAAGCTGGCGGGCGAGAAGATCCGCCGGGTGCTGACGAACGACCCGGGCATGGGCGTCATCCGGCATGTCGATGCCGGGTACGACATCGCGGAGTCCGTCGCCGCGGACAAGGGCGTGCGGGTGCCGATGACCGAGGGCGGGCAGTGACGGTGCCTGGCGCGGCCGGCTCGGTGGGGGGTTCGCTGTCGGGCGCGGGTTCGCCCGCGCCCACCCTCCGCCATGGCCCTGAAGGCGGGGGAGACACCTCCCCCGCCCCGCGGAACGAAGGCCCGCAAGTCTCCTTCCAGGGCATGTGGAAGGAGCTTGCCCCCATCGGGCGGCATCCCGGGAGCGGCGGCTACCGCCGCTACGCCTGGACCGCCGCCGACGGTGACTGCCGTGGCTGGTTCCGGGCGCAGGCCGAAGCCCGCGGGCTCGGGTACGAGGTCGACCGGAACGGGAACCAGTGGGCCTGGCTCGGGGACCCGCTCGGTGACGACGCCGTCGTCACCGGGTCGCACCTCGACTCCGTGCCCGACGGCGGTGCCTTCGACGGGCCGCTCGGTGTGGTCTCCTCCTTCGCCGCGTTCGATGAACTCCGCCGCAGGGGAGCGGAGTTCACCCGTCCGTTCGCCATCACCAACTTCGGTGACGAGGAAGGGGCCCGGTTCGGGCTCGCGTGTGTCGGGTCCCGGCTCGCCGCCGGGCAGCTGACCGTCGAGAAGGCGCACCAGCTCCGCGACGGCGACGGCATCACACTGCCGCAGGCCATGGAGGCCGCCGGCTACGACCCCGAGGCCATCGGGCCGGACCCTGAACGGCTGGCCCGTATCGGTGCGTTCGTCGAGCTCCACGTCGAACAGGGGCGCTCCCTCGACCTCACCGGCGACCCGGTCGGTATCGCCTCCGCCATCTGGCCGCACGGCCGCTGGCGGTTCGACTTCCGGGGTGAGGCCAACCACGCGGGCACCACCCGGCTCGTGGACCGGCGCGACCCGATGCTCACATACGCCGAGACCGTGCTGGCCGCCCGTCGCGAGGCGCAGCTCACCGGCGCCCTGGCCACCTTCGGCAAGATCGCCGTCGAGCCGAACGGGGTCAACGCCATCCCCTCCCTCGTCCGGGGCTGGCTCGACTCGCGCGCCGCCGACCAGGACACCCTCGACGCCGTCGTCACCGGCATCGAGCGGGCCGCCCGGGAACACGCCGAGCGCGCGGGCATCGATCTCGATGTCGTACGGGAGTCCTTCACGCCCGTCGTGGAGTTCCAGCACGCCCTGCGCGACGAACTCGGCAAGATCCTGACGGGCAGGGGCGGCGACGACGCGGGCCGCGCCGTGCCCGTCCTCGGTACCGGAGCCGGGCACGACGCGGGTATTTTGTCCGCTTCGGTGCCTACCGCCATGCTGTTCGTACGGAACCCCACCGGGATCTCGCACTCGCCGGCCGAACACGCCGCCGAGGACGACTGCGTGGCCGGGGTGATCGCACTCGCCGATGTACTGGAAGGTCTCGCGTGCAGCTGACAACGACACCGCCGGGAAAGCGCGACACCACGACCTTCTGGCTGTCCCACGCCTGGCTCGGCACCCATGTCGAGCCGGGCGTCGCCCTGGACGTCGCCGACGGGCGGATCGCCGGGGTGCGTACCGGCGTCGACGCCCCGCCGCCGGGCGCCACCGTGCTGCGCGGGCTCACTCTTCCCGGACTCGCCAACGCCCACTCGCACGCCTTCCACCGTGCCCTGCGCTCGACCGTCCAGGTCGGCTCCGGCACCTTCTGGACCTGGCGCGAGCTCATGTACCAGGTCTCGTCCAGGCTCACCCCCGAGACGTACTACGACCTCGCCCGGGCCGTGTACGCCGAGATGGCGCTGGCCGGCATCACCGCCGTCGGTGAGTTCCACTATCTGCACCACGCGCCGGGCGGAGTCCCGTACAACAACCCGAACGCGATGGGCGAGGCCCTGATCGCCGCCGCCGACGCGGCCGGTATCCGGATCACCCTGCTGGACACCGCCTATCTCGCCGCCGGGTTCGGGCAGCGGGCCGGGCAGTACCAGCAGCCCAACCAGCACCAGCTGCGGTTCTCCGACACCACGGCCGAGGCCTGGGCCGAACGCGCTTCCCTCCTCAAGGACACCGACCACGCCCTGATCGGCGCGGCCGTCCACTCCGTGCGCGCCGTGCCCGCCGGGCAGCTCGCCACCGTGGCCGCGTGGGCCGAGGGTCGGCGGGCCCCCCTCCATGTCCACCTCTCCGAACAGGTTGCGGAGAACGAGGCCTGCCAGGGGGCCCACGGCTGTTCCCCGACCCGGCTCCTCGCCGACCACGGAGTCCTCGGCCCGCGCACCACCGGCGTTCACAACACCCACCTCAGCGGCGAGGACATCACGCTGCTCGGCTCCTCGGCCACCGGCACCTGCATGTGCCCCACCACCGAACGCGACCTGGCCGACGGCATCGGCCCCGCCGTAGCCCTTCAGCGCGCGGGCTCGCCGCTCTCCCTGGGCAGCGACAGCCACGCCGTGATCGACCTCTTCGAAGAGGCCCGCGCGATGGAGCTCAACGAGCGGCTGCGCACCCAGGCCCGCGGCCACTGGACCGCGGCCGCACTGCTGCGCGCCGCCACCGCCGACGGACACGCCGCACTGGGCCGTCCCGACGCGGGCACCCTCGAACCGGGCGCCTTCGCCGACTTCACCACCGTCGCCCTGGACTCCGTCAGAACAGCGGGACCGGTGCCCCGACTGGCGGCCGAAGCAGCCGTATTCGCCGCCTCCGCCGCTGATGTGCGGCATACGGTCGTGGCAGGCCGGCACATCGTCCGCGACGGGCAGCACGCGCTCGTCGAGGACGTACCCGCAGCACTCGCCTCGGCCATCGCCGTCCTGCACGGCTGACGCCGGACCCTCGCAAGGAGAGCAGCCCCCCGATGACGACGACCGCCATCACCAACATCGCCAGTCTGGTCACCAACGACCCCTCCCTCGGTGACAATTCCCCCCTGGGCCTGATCCTGGACGCGGCCGTAGTCATCGAGGGCGACCGCGTCGTCTGGACCGGTGAGTCAAGCAAAGCACCCGCCACTGACAGCGCCGTCGACGCGAGCGGCCGCGCGGTGATCCCCGGGTTCGTCGACTCCCACTCGCATCTCCTCTTCGCGGGCGACCGCACCCAGGAGTTCAACGCCCGGATGTCCGGCCGTCCTTACACCGCGGGCGGCATCAGGACCACGGTCGCCGCCACCCGCGCCGCCACCGACGACGAGCTCTCCGCCAACGTCGTCCGCTATCTGACGGAGGCGCTCCGCCAGGGCACCACCACGTTCGAGACCAAGTCCGGATACGGGCTCACCGTCGAGGACGAGGCCCGCGCCCTGCGTATCGCCGCCCGCCACACCGACGAGGTCACCTACCTCGGCGCCCACGTCGTGTCCCCCGACTACGCCGACGATCCCGCCGGGTACGTCGACCTGGTGACCGGGCCGATGCTCGACGCCTGTGCGCCGTACGCCCGTTGGGTCGACGTCTTCTGCGAGAAGGGCGCGTTCGACGGCGACCAGGCCCGCGCGATCCTCACCGCCGGCATGGCCAAGGGCCTCCACCCCCGCGTCCACGCCAACCAGCTGAGCTACGGCCCCGGTGTCCAGCTCGCCGTCGAGCTCGACGCCGCGTCCGCCGACCACTGCACCCACCTGACCGACGCCGACGTCGACGCCCTCGCCCAGGGCAACACCGTTGCCACGCTCCTCCCCGGCGCCGAGTTCTCCACCAGGGCCGACTGGCCCGACGCCCGTCGCATCCTGGACGCGGGAGCCACCGTCGCGCTCTCCACGGACTGCAACCCGGGCTCGTCGTTCACCTCCTCCATGCCCTTCTGCATCGCGCTCGCCGTACGCGACATGGGCATGACCCCGGACGAGGCCCTCTGGTCCGCCACCGCGGGCGGCGCCGCGGCCCTGCGCCGCACGGACATCGGCCGCATCGCCCCCGGAGCCCGCGCCGACCTGGTCCTCCTCGACGCCCCCAGCCATGTCCACCTCGCCTACCGGCCGGGTGTCCCGCTGGTCCAGGCCGTCTGGCAGCGCGGCGAACGCACTCTCTGACCGAGTCGACAACGCGCCGACACCACGTCAATCATGCGGAAGGACCTGCCCGTTGCCGGGTCAGGTCCTTCCGCATGGTGAGGTCGCGCAACGGCGCTGAACGTGCCGGGGAATCATTCCTCCAGCGTCAGGCCCTTCCTGAGCTTGACCAGCGTCCGCGAGAGCAGCCGCGAGACGTGCATCTGGGAGATGCCGAGCTCCTCACCGATCTCCGACTGCGTCATGTTGGCGACGAAGCGGAGCGAGAGGATCTTCCGGTCGCGGCCGGGCAGCGCGGCGATCAGCGGCTTCAGGGACTCGACGTACTCAACGCCTGCGAGTCCGTGGTCCTCGTAGCCGATCCGGTCGGCCAGTGCACCCTCGGCGTCGTCCTCCATGGGCTTGGCGTCGAGTGAGCTCGCGGTGTACGCGTTGCTCGCGGCCATGCCCTCGACGACCTCGTCGTCGCTGAGTCCGAGGCGGTCGGCGAGTTCGCCCACGGTGGGCGCCCGGTCCAGGTGCTGGGCGAGTTCGTCGCCCGCCTTGGCCAGGTCGATCCGCAACTCCTGCAGTCGCCGCGGGACGCGCACGGACCAACTGGTGTCGCGGAAGAAACGCTTGATCTCGCCGATGATGGTGGGCATCGCGAACGTGGGGAACTCGACGCCCCGGCTGAGCTCGAACCGGTCGATCGCCTTGATCAGGCCGATGGTGCCGACCTGGACGATGTCCTCCATCGGTTCGCTGCGGGAGCGGAACCGGGAGGCGGCGAACTTGACCAGGGCCAGGTTGAGTTCGACGAGCGTGTTGCGTACGTACGCATGCTCGTGGGTGCCCTCTTCGAGGGATTCGAGCCGGGCGAAGAGCGTCTTGGAAAGCGCTCTGGCGTCCAGCGAACCCACTTCGGAGTACGGCGGGATCTCGGGAAGGTCTTCGAGACCGTCGCCGATGCTGCTGGTCGTGCTGGTGTTGCGGGTGGTGCTGGTGTTGCTGCTGCGCGGGCCGGGTACGGCAACCGCTGCAGGGGAGTCTGATTCGGTCAGTCCCTGAGGACATGCTGACGTTGCGTTGTGGGTACGCGGGCCGTCGAGCCGGGGCGACATGGTCTCCTCCATCGTTCTCGGCATATGGCTGCCGATGCCCTTACGTGTTCCTGCGGTGAAGCGGCGCCTCCAAAGCCGGCCGTGTTTCGGGTGTCCTCCTACCCTTACCCGGTCCGGGCGGCGAGTTACAACTGCCAATTGACGGCAAATGTCCGGTTTGTTGGGTTCCTTGGCTACCGCGTGGCGTACGGAACGCGTACTGTTTTACGAAAGCTGGCGACGGCTGCACACGCAACCGCATACACAGTGACAGTCGGTGACGCGTGAGCGATGATGCAGGCAGTGACACAGGCAATGGCGAACGGCGAAGAGGGACGGGCATGGACCGCCAGACGGTCGGCAGTGCGAATCGGGGTCGACTTCAGGTCGAGGTCCGGACCGAGGGGCGCAGCGAGGTCGTGACGCCGGTGGGTGAGTTGGATCACCACACCGCCGACCTGCTTCGCGAGCCCTTGGAGAGCGCGGTCGAGCAAGGGCGGGTGCGCCTGGTGGTCGACTGTTCGCGACTCGAATTCTGTGATTCCACCGGGCTGAATGTGCTGCTCGGTGCCCGCCTCAAGGCGGAGGCGGCCGGGGGAGGGGTCCATTTGGCCGGAATGCTGCCGGTGGTGGCGAGGGTCTTCGAGATCACCGGGGCCGAGGCGGTCTTCACCGTCCACGACTCCCTGGCAGAGGCTCTGGACACCTGATCGTGGCGCGGCATGTGGCATCGGGAGTCGCGTGTGTCGCCCGAGTCACGCGATCCGCGTAGGCGAAGTGGGTGTTGTCACGATTCGGGCGGGCAGGAGAGACCCCGCGAGCCCGGGACGACCTGCACACTCTGTAGCTGGTCGGTACCTGTACCGACCTGTGTCGGCGCCCGTAGCGGTCCCGAATCTGTATCTGTATCTGTATCTGTTCGATGGCGACATGGTGAATCGGTGAGGTGAAGCGCTGATGAGCACCACCCGGCAGCATCAGCCGGGCGACCTCGGCCGCGAGCCGGAGGGCACGGGCCACGGCGCCGA
Organism: Streptomyces sp. NBC_01717; assembly: GCF_036248255.1. Lineage (NCBI taxonomy): Bacteria > Bacillati > Actinomycetota > Actinomycetes > Kitasatosporales > Streptomycetaceae > Streptomyces > Streptomyces sp. NBC_01717. The sequence continues at coordinate 5,649,043 of NZ_CP109178.1, forward strand.
CGCACCCTCCGCCGAGCCGGTCGAGCGACAGTGGCGCACGCTGCCGCTGCGGCAGGTCAGCGGCATCGTGCCGGCGGCCCGTGATTTCGCCCGCCAGGCACTCCACGACTGGGGCTGGCTCCCCGCGTCGAGCGCCGACCGCCGAGCGGCTGCCGAAGACGTCCTGCTGGTCGTCTCCGAGCTGGTCACCAACGCCTGCCTGCACGCGGAGGGACCCGAGGAGCTGCGCATCGGCTGCACCTCGAAGGTGCTGCGGGTGGAAGTTCTCGACGGCGGAGCGGGACAGCCCGCACCTCGCACCCCGCACCGTGCCGGCCGGCCCGGCGGGCACGGCATGTTCATCGTCCAGCGGCTCTGCCTGGACTGGGGGGTTCTGCGGGTGCCGGGTGAACCCGGCAAGACCGTCTGGGCGGAGCTGGCCGCCCCTGCGTAGTCACGGGCCCGCCTCCCGACTCCGTACCCCTGACTTCGCATCCCCGAGGAGCGCGCCGGATCGGCGCGCTCTTTGTCTTCCCTCCACAAGGCCTCAGGCGTACCTTGAGCGCCCAATCTGATGTGTCGTCAGTAACTTGCGTCGATGTGATGCGGCGTGCGGCGACCACCGGCAGGAGGGGAACTCGAGGTGTCGTACCCGAAGCGAACAGCTCTCGCCCTGGCGTCCGCGCTGGCCGGCTCGGTGGTGCTGCTGGCCGCGCCCGCCGCACACGCCACGGTCGTGGACGTCGACTACCAGTGCAAGACCCCGATCGGGGACAAGAGTGCCGTATCGCCCATCGACATCAAGGGCGTCAAGAGCGGCAACGGATACACGCTCACGATGTCCTTCCAGAAGGGCGTCTCGTCCAGCCCTGTCGAACTGGGCAAGGGCGCCATGAAACCCAGTGCGGTGATCCGGCTGGGCGGCGCCGAATCGGGCCAGGTACAGGTCTCGGGCCCGGCGAACGCCGCGGCGATCCCGGCCAACACCCCCATCAAGATCAGTGACTTGACGGGTACGTATACCCCGAAGAAGAGCGGCAAGGTCAGCTTCACCGCGGGGGTGCTCACCATCAAGGCTCTCGGCACGACCACGACCTGCACCCCGGGCAACAGCCCCAAGCCGTCGCTGGAGCTGGATGTGACGGCGGCGGGCGGCCCGCAGAACACGTCGGACGACGGCGGTCAGCTGCCGAAGACCGGTCCGCTCGACTCCGCGATGGCGCTCGGGACGCTCGGCGGCACGGTGCTGCTGACCGGTGCGGCCGGAGTGCTGTGGCTGACCCGGCGCGGGCAGCGGGCCACGGGCTGAGCCACCGACCGCGCCACCGCAACACCCCATGGCCGATACAGCCGCAGTCCCCGTCCGCGCGCCGTACGTACACGCCAGCCCGGTACGCACCAGCTCTGTACGCACCAGGGAGCCCCGCCCATGCCGTCGTCGACCGGTCAAGCCGCCCGAGCCGTTCTCGCCGTCCTCCTGTGCGCCTTCGCCATGACCCCGGCGGCGGCCGCCGACCGGGCGGAAAGTGCCACGGACTGGACGGCTCGGCCCGCCGCGAGCGGCGCCGCGACCCGGACCGGCGACGACGACGACGACGGCAGACCGTACTTCTACCTGGAGGGCGTGCCCGGCACCGTCCTGCAGGACCGGCTCGCCGTCACCAACCCGGGCCGCACCCCGGTCACCGTGCGGCTGCGCGGGGCCGACGCGTACAACGCCGAGGACGGTGAATTCGCGGTACGCGGATCGAAGGGCTCCGCCGGGACCGGCTCCTGGCTGCGGCTCGCGGCGGACCGGGTGACCGTGCCCGCCTGTACCCGTGCCGAGGTGCCGTTCTCCGTCACCGTGCCGACGAGTGCGCCACCTGGCGACCACCCCGGCGCGATCGTCGCCGAGAGCGCCGGCCGTTCGGTCGGGGTACGCGTCCACCTCCGGGTCAGCGGGCCGACCCTGGCCGCACTGACCGTCGAGGACGTCACCGTGTCCGGCCGGACCATTCACTACACCCTCGTCAACCGTGGCAATGCGGCCCTCGCTCCGCGCCTTGCCGTCAGCGCGGACGGGGTGTTCGGCGCGCTGCTGCGGCGTGAGGCCCGGACCCTGCCGGTGGAGCTGCTGCCCGGACAGCGGGCGAAGCTCACCGAACCGTGGCGGGACGTCCCCGCCCTCGACTCCGTCACCGTCCGACTGCGGGTCACTGCCGCGGGCGGCGCGCACAGCGAGGCGACCGGCTCGGTGGTCCTCGTCCCCTGGGCGCCGGTGACCGTCGGCGTACTGCTGTTCCTGTCCGCGGTCGCGGCCGGCGCGTACGCATACCGGCTGCGGCGCAGGCAGCGGCGGCCGCCGGACGGCGCCGGCCCGGTATCTCGACCCACGTCGGACGAAAGGCACTTGGTGAAGGCGGGAGCGGACAGGTGAGACGACAGACCGGACACATGGGTCGACGGACCGGACCGGCATCCCTCCGGCGCGGCAGCCACCGATGGGCCACCGCGCTGCTCGTGGCCCTGGTGCCCGCCCTGCTGCTCCTGCCCGCACCGGGCGCCGGTGCGGCGGACGGACGGCCCGCGGTCACCCTCTCGAAACAGCAGGCCGGCAAGGGCGGTGAGATCACCGTCAAAGGCAGCGGCTGGCGGCCCGACACCTTGCTGATGATGCTGATCTGCGGGCAGTCCTCGCCCGGCAGGGGCGTCATCGGTGGCACCAACTCCTGCTCCAACGCCGACGGACGCGCAGTCACCACCGATGCCAAGGGCGCCTTCAGCAAGAAGATGCCCGTCGCCGAGCCGCCCGAGCCGTGCCCGTGTGTGGTGCATGTCGCGACGGTCACCGGAGAACAGGCCACCGCCGACGCCGTGTTCGTCGTCGCGGGCCACCCGGTCGCCCCGCTGCCGAAGCAGACCGACGGCGGGAAGCTCGCCGTGCTCGCCACGACCCGGCTGGAGGGCGACAGCGGGATCCTCACCTGGTTCGGTGCCCCGCCCGCACGGAGGCTCGTCCTCACCGTCGGCAACCTCGGCACGGCACCCGTCAAGGACCCGGTCTTCCAGGTCGGGACGGCGCACGGCGTCTTCGCCCCGCAGTGGGAGGAACAGCAGTGGCGCGGCACCATCGCGCCCGGTCGCAAGGCGCAGATCGAACTCCCGGTCGAACTGACGGCGGGCGCGCACGGCGACTACCAGATCTCCCTGCGCTACGGGACGAAGGTGCTGGCCGAACAGCCGTGGGGGGTGGGCCGACCGTGGGGCGTCACCCTCTTCTGGATCCTGCTCTGCGTCGTCGTACCGGCCGCCGTGTTCCGGATCGGCATGGCGATCGTCGACAAGGTCCGGCCCCGCTCCCCGCATGCCTCGGTCCGGGCCGGACGTCACCGCCACCCACAGCTCACCGATGTGACCGCGAAGCTCACCAAGCTGCGCCGGGCACCGGGCACCACCCCTGTGAACCCCGCGGCGGAGGACCGGGCGGGTCGCGCCGGGTCCGCTGCGGGCGCGGCCGGCACGGCCGCGCTGCCGTGGTTCACACCGGAATCCGCACCGTCAGAGAACAGACCCACGACGAAGGGACATTCGTGAGCACCCAACGGAGGATGAGCGCGGCCGGGGTCGCGCTGATGCTCGGCGGCGCGGGGATCCTGCTGGCCGCGAGCCCGGCCCAGGCCGCCGACGTCTCGTACAAGACGGAGTGCATTCCGCCGTCCATCTCCGGGCTGCCGCCCGTACAGGGCACGACCAAGGTGCAGCTGACCGCGCCCGCCGAGGCGAAGGTCGGGGACACGGTCGAGGTGGTGTGGAAGACGGTCGCGGCCGCTTCCAGCAACCCCGACGTCCTCGACCTGGAGAAGGACACGGTCAAGCCGACCGGCACGATCAAGGTGGGCGGCGCGGCCAGTGGCGACCTGCCGATGGAAGGGCCCCGGCAGAACCCGCCGATCCCCAAGAACAGCCCCATGGTGCTGCCCGACATGAAGGGCATGCTGAAGCTGGAGAAGGCCGGCGAGATCACGCTGACGCCGGACGCGTACAACATCAACGTCTCCAAGCCGATCTCCACCGACACCAAGTGCTCCCCGAAGGAGACCGTGCAGCCGGGCGCGACGATCAAGGTCACGGACGGCGGCGGTACGACAGCGGGCGGCACGACCACCGGTACGACGGTGGGTGGCACCATCGCCGGCACGACGGTGGGTGGCACCATCTCCGGCACGACCACCGGCACCACCACCGGTTCCACCACCTCGGGCGGGACGACGGCCGACGGCGGGACCACGGCGGGCACGACGGCCGGCGGTACGGACACCGGAGGTACGGACTCCGGCGGCACCACCGCCGGGTCGAGCGGTGGCGGCGGCGGTCAGACCGACTTCGAGGGCAAGGAGGTGTCCGTCGCGTACGCCTGCAAGACGCCGATCGGTGACAAGAACGCCACCTCCCCGGTGAAGATCAACGCGAAGAAGAACGGCGGCAGCTTCGACCTCACGGTGAAGTTCAGCAAGTCGGTCATGGACAGTCCCGCCGACATCCCGGCCGATTCGGTGAAGCCCTCCATGGAGGTCAAGCTCGGCGGAGCCGACAAGGGCACGGTCCATGTCGAGGGCCCCACCAACAAGGAGCCCATCAAGTCCGGCGATCCGATCGAGATCCCCGATCTCACCGGTACGTACAAGCCGGGCGCGAGCGGCAAGTCCACCCTCAGCCCGGGTGTACTGACCGTGATGGCGCTCGGCACGACGACGACCTGCACCCCGCCCGCCGATGTCGCGGTCTCCCTGGAGCTGGACACCTCGTCCCAGCCCGGCGGGGCTGCCGGCGGCTCGGACGCGGGCGGCGCCACGAGCGGCGGCGGTACGGACTCCGGCGGCGGACTCGCAGCCACCGGCGCCGAGGACAACGGCACGCTGCGCGCGCTCGGCCTGGTAGCCGGTACGGCGATCCTGCTGGGCGGCGCCGTGTTCACGTTCACCCCCTGGCGCCGGCTGCGCGGCACCCGGTGAGCTGAGCTCCGTACCAGGGCAACGCGAAGGGCCGTCGCACCGGTCAACCGGTGCGACGGCCCCTCGTACGAGCGGTCAGCGCATCAGCGCATCAGCGATCGGTGCGTCAGCGCACATCGCCCATGAGCTGCTTGACCTTGTTGCGGTACATGAATATCGCAACACCCGCGGCCACCGCGAGGGCGGCCTGCAGAGTGACCACACCGGTGCCGTTGAGGTCGACACCCGCGATGGAGAGCAGACCCGTGGTGCAGTCACCGGCGGTGACGGCCAGGAACCAGACACCCATCATCTGGCTGGCGTACTTGGCCGGAGCCATCTTCGTCGTGACGGAGAGACCCACCGGGGACAGCGTCAGCTCGGCGACCGTCTGGACGAAGTAGATCGCGACCAGCCACATGGCGGCGGCCTTGTGACCGTCGGTGGCGATCGTCAGCGGCATCAGGAAGAGGAAGAACGACGCACCGACCAGTACCAGGCCGGAGCTGAACTTCACGATGGTGCTGGGCTCCTTGTCGCGCCGGTTCAGCGACAGCCAGAAGGCGGCGAAGACCGGGGCCAGCGCCATGATCAGGACCGGGTTGACCGACTGGTACCAGGAGACCGGGAAGTTCCATCCGAAGACGCTGTTCTCGGCCGAGGAGTCGGCGAAGATCGCCAGGGTCGAACCGCCCTGGTCGTAGATCATCCAGAAGATGGCGGCGGCGACGAAGAACCAGATGTAGCCGGACATCTTCGACTGCTCGGCGGCGCTGAGCTCCTTGTCGCGCTTGATGCGCGCCAGGACCAGGACTGGGATGACCAGGCCCGCGACGGTGATCGGGACGAGGATCCAGTTGAGCGTGTAGACGCCGGTGACGACCGTGACGATGTAGAAGACCGCGGCGACTGCCATCCAGATCATGCCCTTGCGCAGCGTGCTCGTGCGCTCGGCGGCGGACAGCGGCTTCGGGACGACGAGGCTGCGCTCGTTCAGGTGGCGGGTGCCCAGCAGGAACTGGACGAGACCCAGCGCCATGCCGGCCGCGGCGAGCGCGAAGCCCAGGTGCCAGTTCACGTTCTCGCCGACGGTGCCGATGGCCAGCGGCGCGGCGAAGGCGCCGACGTTGATGCCCATGTAGAAGATCGTGAAGCCACCGTCGCGGCGCGGGTCGTCCGGGCCGTCGTAGAGCTGGCCGACCATCGTCGAGATGTTGGACTTCAGCAGACCGGAGCCTATGGCCACCAGGCCGAGACCGACGAAGAACGTGCCCTCCGTGGGCAGCGCCAGCGCCAGGTGGCCGATCATGATGACCCCACCGGCGACGGCGACGGTCTTGCGGGGACCCCAGACGCGGTCACCGAACCAGCCACCGGGCATCGCGAGCAGGTACACCAGCGACACGTAGACCGAGTAGATCGCCGTGGCCGTGGCCGGGTTCATGTGAAGCCCGTTGGGGGCGATCAAGTAGAGGGGGAGCAGGGCCCTCATGCCGTAGTAGCTGAAGCGCTCCCACATCTCGGTCATGAAGAGAGTGGCCAGGCCGCGGGGGTGGCCGAAGAAGGTCTTCTCGGAGCCAGACGTGCTGGCTGAGTCCTTCGTCAGGCTGGACGCCATGGTCGATCCTTGCTTGCTCGGGACGCGACGCCTTGTGAGCGTTGAGCGCCCGGTGGGGGGAGGCCGGCACCGATGTGGCTGCGCCCACCCCTCACGCCTGAGAGGGGATTCGCTCCGGGACCCCGTACCTGGGTACGGAGTCGGAGTCGCGGGACGGACCGCATCGGGATCCACGCCCGGAGTACTTCATTGCGCTCCGGGCCCGGCCACAGGTCATTCACTGAACCAAAGGCTGGCGAATACCAGCCCGCATACAAAAGAGACCCTCGGCGCTTAAAGCTGCCCAAAGGTCCTTGAGTGGTGCAACAGGCGTCGAGCCACCATACGACACCACACTGCCGGATATGGAAGGACTTGAGAGATGGATCACAGGGATGAATGCAACCAGGCTCGCATATTCGAAGGCATGCCTCGGTTCAGGCCACGGACCCGCAGGCCTTGTCGATCACCTCACGACAGCCGCCTCATGCGGACTACCATCACCCCATGACCCGTGTACTGCTCGCCGAGGACGACGCCTCCATCTCGGAGCCCCTGGCTCGCGCCCTGCGTCGGGAGGGTTACGAGGTCGAAGTCCGCGAAGACGGTCCGACCGCTCTCGACGCCGGCCTCCAGGGCGGCATCGACCTGGTCGTGCTCGACCTGGGCCTGCCCGGGATGGACGGCCTCGAAGTGGCCCGAAGGCTCCGCGCCGACGGCCACACCGTGCCGATCCTGGTGCTCACCGCCCGCGCCGACGAGGTGGACACCGTCGTCGGCCTGGACGCCGGAGCCGACGACTACGTCACCAAGCCGTTCCGCCTGGCCGAGCTCCTCGCCCGGGTCCGGGCGCTGCTCCGGCGCGGTGCCACGGAGCCCTCGCCGCAGCCCGCCACGCACGGCGTGCGAATCGACGTCGAGTCGCACCGGGCCTGGATGGGCGACGAGGAACTCCAGCTCACCGCGAAGGAGTTCGACCTGCTGCGGGTCCTGGTCCGCGACGCGGGCCGGGTCGTCACCCGCGACCAGCTGATGCGCGAGGTCTGGGACACCACCTGGTGGTCGTCGACGAAGACCCTCGACATGCACATCTCCTGGCTCCGCAAGAAGCTCGGTGACGATGCCGCCAACCCCCGCTACATCGCGACCGTCCGGGGCGTCGGCTTCCGCTTCGAGAAGAGCTGACGTACAGAAACAGTCATGCGCCGCCGACTGATCAACTCCACCCTCGCCGTGGTGCTCGTGGTGATCGCCGTCTTCGGCGTCTCCCTCGTCATCGTCGAGACCCGCACCATCAGCAACAGCGCCCAGGAGAGCGTCGACTCCGAGGCGCTGCGGCTGATCAGCGTCGTCGAGAGCCGGCTCCTCGGGGCCGAGCGGATCAACCCCTCGGTGCTGGCCGAACAGGTCGACGACAACCGGTACGCGCTCGTCAGGATCCCCGGCCGTGCACCCCTCGAGGTGGGCACGCGCCCCACCGGCAGAGTGATCAGCAGTACGGCGTCGGGGGAGCAGGGCGAGAAGGTCACCGTCGAGGAGTCCAGCTCGGCCGTCACCCGTGAGGTCGGCCGCACCCTGATGATCATCGGCGCGGTGGCGCTCCTCGCGATCGTCTCCGCGGTGCTCCTCGCGGTACGCCAGGCCAACAAACTGGCCTCGCCGCTCACCGACCTCGCCGAGACGGCGGAACGCCTGGGCTCCGGCGATCCGCGACCGCGCCACAAGCGGTACGGGGTGCCGGAGCTGGACCGGGTCGCCGACGTCCTCGACTCCTCCGCGGAGCGGATCGCGCGGATGCTGACCGCGGAGCGCCGGCTCGCCGCCGACGCCTCCCACCAGCTCCGCACCCCGCTGACCGCGCTCTCCATGCGGATCGAGGAGATCTCCGTCACCGACGACCCGGACACGGTGAAGGAAGAGGCGAACTTCGCCCTCACCCAGGTCGAGCGCCTGACCGACGTGGTGGAACGGCTGCTGACCAACGCCCGCGACCCGCGCACCGGCTCCGCGGTCGTCTTCGACCTCGACGAGGTCGTCAAGCAGCAGATCGAGGAGTGGCGCCCGGCCTACCGCGGCGAGGGCCGGGCCATCGTCCGCTCCGGCAAGCAGGGCCTGCGGGCCGTCGGCACCCCGGGTGCGGTCGCCCAGGTGCTGGCCGCACTGATCGAGAACTCACTGATGCACGGTGGTGGCACGGTGGCGCTGCGCACCCGGGTCACCGGCAACCAGGCGGTAGTCGAGGTGACGGACGAGGGCCCCGGGGTCCCGCCCGACCTGGGCGCCCGGATCTTCGAGCGGACGATCAGCGGCCGCAACTCCACGGGGATCGGCCTGGCGGTGGCCCGCGACCTGGCCGAGGCGGACGGCGGCCGTCTGGAACTGCTCCAGCAGCAGCCGGCCGTCTTCGCCCTGTTCCTGAGCCGAGTGCCCGCCCCCCGCCAGGAGCCGGAACGCCCGGTGCGCTGACTCGAGCGAGGTCCGGCCTGCACAGACGCAGGACGGCATCAGCCGAAACCGAGCCCGTCGAAGGGGCCTCATGCCCTTGGGGCTCAGGGGGAGGCCGAGGGCGGACCGGTCACCGGGCGGCCCCGGTGCCTCAACGCCGTACCGCTTCCGCCGGCGCCACCGGAGCCCGCCCCTGCGCCACCACACCTAGACCGTCTTTGGCAGGCAGCGCCTTGAAGACCCAGCTCCGGTAGGACCAGAACCGGAACAGCGTCGCGATCCCGATTCCAAGGATCTTGAACACGTTGCTCTGGACGGGGCTGTTCCACCCGAACCCGTACGTCGCCGCGTACAGCACACCGTTCTCGATCACCGCGCCCGCCGCGCTGAACAGCAGGAACAGCATCAGCTCCCGGGTCCGGCCGGTCTTGTCACGGTCCCGGTACGTCCAGTAACGGAAGCCCACGTAGTTGAAGAGGATGGCGACGAACGTCGCCAGCAGACTGGCCCGCACCACCTGAAGGTTCGTGGTGTGCCGCAGCAGGTTGAAGACCGCGATATTGACCAGCAGGCCCAGCGCGCCGACGGCGCCGAACTTGGCGACCTCCCGGGCCAGCCGATCCAGCCGGGTTCGCAGTGCGCCCCGTTCGCTCATGGTGATCGCTCAGCCCCGTCCGTGGATTCGGTCAACCCGGTCATGCTAACCAGCACCCCTGTGGGATGCCTGTGAGCTGACGCGGAACCCGGCGACGTGGAACCGTCTCGGGACCGCCCGCAGGGGCGTCGTCCGATGGTCCCCGGGACGCCGGATACCCTGGAGGAGTGACGTTTCCGGTAGTCGGCATGGTCGGCGGCGGTCAGCTCGCCCGTATGACCCACGAGGCGGGCATCCCCCTCGGCATCAGATTCAAGCTCCTCAGCGACACCCCTCAGGACTCGGCGGCCCAGGTGGTGAGCGAAGTCGTCGTCGGCGACTATCGCGACCTGGACACCCTGCGTGCCTTCGCGCGCGGCTGTGACGTGATCACCTTCGATCACGAGCACGTCCCGACCGAGCACCTGCGGGCCCTGGAGGCGGACGGCATCCCCGTGCGCCCCGGTCCCGACGCGCTGGTGCACGCCCAGGACAAGGGGGTGATGCGCGCCAAGCTCTCGGCGATCGGTGTGCCCTGCCCCCGCCACCGCATCGTGACGGACCCGGCCGACGCCGCGGCGTTCGCGGCCGAGGTCGGCGGCTTCCCGGTCATCCTGAAGACGGTCCGCGGCGGATACGACGGCAAGGGTGTCTGGGTGGTCCGCTCCGAGGAGGACGCGGCCGAACCGTTCCGGGCCGGTGTCCCGGTCCTCGCCGAGGAGAAGGTGGACTTCGTACGGGAGCTGGCGGCGAACATCGTCCGCTCGCCGCACGGCCAGGCCGTCGCCTACCCGGTCGTCGAGTCGATCCAGGTGGACGGGGTCTGCGACACGGTCATCGCCCCGGCCCCCGAGCTGAGCGAGAAGCTCGCCGGCGAGGCCCAGCAGCTGGCGCTCCGGGTCGCCGCCGAGCTCGGCGTCGTCGGGCACCTCGCGGTCGAACTCTTCGAGACCGGCGACGGCCGCATCCTCGTCAACGAGCTCGCGATGCGCCCGCACAACTCCGGGCACTGGACCCAGGACGGCGCGATCACCTCGCAGTTCGCCAACCACGTCCGGGCCGTCCTCGACCTGCCGCTCGGCGACCCGCGCCCGCGCGCCACCTGGACGGTCATGTCCAACGTCCTCGGCGGCGACTACCCGGACATGTACCAGGCGTATCTGCACTGCATGGCCCGCGACCCGCAGCTCAAGATCCACATGTACGGCAAGGACGTGAAGCCCGGCCGCAAGGTCGGACACGTCAACACCTACGGCGACGACCTGGCGGACGTGCGGGAGCGCGCCCGGCACGCGGCCGACTACCTGCGAGGAACGATCACCGAATGACTCCCCCCGCCTCCGCCGCGCCCCTCGTCGGCATCGTCATGGGCTCGGACTCCGACTGGCCCGTCATGGAAGCAGCGGCCAAGGCCCTCGACGAGTTCGAGATCCCCTACGAGGTCGACGTCGTCTCCGCCCACCGGATGCCGCGCGAAATGATCGCGTACGGGGAGAACGCGGCGGAGCGCGGCCTCAAGGCGATCATCGCGGGTGCCGGCGGCGCCGCCCACCTGCCCGGCATGCTGGCCTCCGTCACCCCGCTGCCCGTCATCGGTGTCCCGGTCCCGCTGAAGTACCTGGACGGCATGGACAGCCTGCTCTCCATCGTGCAGATGCCGGCCGGTGTCCCGGTCGCGACCGTCTCGGTCGGCGGCGCACGCAACGCGGGCCTGCTCGCCGCGCGTATCCTCGCCGCCCACGACAGCGAGCTGCTGGCCCGGATGCGCGAGTTCCAGCAGGAGCTGAACGACCAGGCGACGGAGAAGGGCAGGCGGCTGCGCAACAAGGTCGAGGGCAGCGACTCCTTCGGCTTCGGCAAGTAGCGGCAGAGGGGGAGGGCGACCATGGATCACAGCGCCGACAACATCGCGGACCGCACTGCCGACCGCATCGCGGAACGGCTCACCCGGGCCGGGGAACTGCTTGCCGAGTACCCCGTCGTCGACGGCCACAACGACCTGCCCTGGGCACTGCGGGAACAGGTCGGCTACGACCTGGACGCCCGGGACATCGCGACCGACCAGTCCGCCCACCTCCACACCGACATCCGACGGCTGCGCGCCGGTGGCGTCGGCGCCCAGTTCTGGTCCGTCTACGTACGGTCCGACATGGCCGGTGACGCCGCCGTCAGCGCCACCCTCGAACAGATCGACGTGGTCGCCGAGCTGCTGGACCGCCACCCCGCCGACCTGCGGCGTGCCCTGACCGCCGACGACATGGAGGCAGCCCGCGCCGAGGGCCGTATCGCCTCCCTGATGGGCGCCGAGGGCGGCCACTCCATCAACAACTCGCTGGGCACCCTGCGCGCCCTGCACACGCTCGGCGTCCGCTACATGACGCTGACCCACAACGACAACATCGCGTGGGCCGACTCGGCGACCGACGAACCGGGGGTCGGCGGACTCTCCCCGTTCGGCCACGAGGTCGTACGGGAGATGAACCGTACCGGGGTGCTCGTCGACCTCTCGCATGTGGCGGCCACGACGATGCGCGACGCGCTCGCCACCTCCACGGCGCCGGTGATGTTCTCGCACTCCTCGGCACGGGCGGTCTGCGACCACCCGCGCAACATCCCCGACGACGTCCTCGCGCAGCTCCCGGCCAACGGCGGCATCGCCATGGCGACCTTCGTACCGAAGTTCGTCCTGCCGGCCGCCGTCGCCTGGACCCGGGCCGCGGACGAGAACATGCGCGCCCATGGCCTGCACCATCTCGACACCACCTCGCAGGCGATGAAGATCCACGCCGCGTTCGAGGCGGCCAACCCGCGCCCGATGGCCACGGTGGCGACGATCGCCGACCACCTCGACCACATGCGTGAGGTCGCCGGGATCGACCACATCGGTATCGGCGGCGACTACGACGGCACCGCGTTCCTCCCCGCCGGTCTGGAGGACGTCTCGGGCTACCCGAACCTGATCGCGGAACTCCTGGGCCGCGGCTGGTCCGCCGCCGACCTCGCCAAGCTCACGTGGCGCAACGCGGTACGGGTGCTGCGCGACGCGGAGGACGTCGCCCGCGAGCTGCGTACGCGGCGCGGTCCGTCCCACGCCACGATCGACGAACTCGACGCTCCCGAGGCCTGAGAACAGCCTGACAACGGCCCGAGAACGGCCCGAGCGCTTCAAGGGAGGCGGTTCGGGCCCTCAACGGCTCAGGGGCGGACCGGCCCTCAGCGGCCGGCCCATGAACCAGTGACTCAGGCGCGGGGCCGGCCCATCGCCCGGTACGTCCAGCCCGCCTCGCGCCACACCGCGCTGTCCAGCGCGTTACGGCCGTCCAGAATGATCCGGTGCGCCGCGGCCTCGCCCAGCGCCACCGCGTCCAGCTCACGGAACTCGCGCCACTCCGTCAGGTGCAGCACCACATCCGCGCCGCGCACGGCGTCCAGCGCCGACTCCGCGTACCCGAGCGTCGGGAAGAGCCGCCGGGCGTTGTCCATGCCCTTCGGGTCGTACACGGTGACCTGGCCGCCCTGGAGGTGGATCTGCCCGGCCACGTTCAGCGCGGGCGAGTCGCGTACGTCGTCCGAGTCCGGCTTGAACGTCGCACCCAGCACGCCCACCCGCTTGCCGAGGAACGAGTCGCCGCCCACGGCCTCCCGGGCCAGCTCCACCATGTGGCCGCGGCGCCGCATATTGATCGAGTCGACCTCGCGGAGGAACGTCAGCGCCTGGTCCGCGCCCAGCTCACCGGCGCGCGCCATGAACGCGCGGATGTCCTTGGGCAGACAGCCGCCGCCGAAGCCGATCCCGGCCCGCAGGAACTTGTTGCCGATCCGCTCGTCGTGGCCGATCGCCTCGGCGAGCTTCTTCACATCACCGTCGGCGGCCTCGCAGACCTCAGCCATGGCGTTGATGAACGAGATCTTGGTCGCCAGGAACGAGTTCGCGGCGGTCTTCACCAGCTCGGCGGTCGGGAAGTCCGTCACCACGAAGGGCGACCCCTCCACGACCGGAACCGCGTACACCTCGCGCAGCAGCTTCTCGGCCCGCTCGCTCTCCACACCGACGACGATCCGGTCGGGGCGCAGGGTGTCCTTCACGGCGAAGCCCTCGCGCAGGAACTCCGGGTTCCAGGCCAGCTCCGCGTCCGTACCCACGGGCGCCAGCTCGGCCAGCCGCGCCGCGAGCCGGGCCGCGGAGCCCACCGGCACGGTCGACTTCCCGACGACCAGTGTGGGCCGGGTCAGCTGCGCCGCCAGCGACTCGAAGGCGCTGTCCACATAGGACATGTCGCAGGCGTACTCGCCGTGCTTCTGCGGGGTGTTCACGCAGACGAAGTGCACATCACCGAAGGCACCCACCTCTTCCCACGAGGTGGTGAACCGCAGCCGGCCGGTGGATCCCTCGATGCCCGCGACGTGCTTGCGGAGCAGCTCTTCGAGACCCGGCTCGTACATCGGGACCTTGCCGACGCTCAGCATCTCGATCTTCTCGGGCACGACATCGAGCCCGAGCACTTCGAAGCCGAGCTCCGCCATGGCCGCGGCGTGGGTGGCGCCGAGGTAGCCGGTGCCGATCACAGTGATCCTGAGGGCCATGAAGTGCTCCTGGGAGATGCGGACGGACGTGCGGTGAACGAGCATAGTCGTGCCCCCTGACGCCCTGTTTTACCGGTCTTGCGGACCCCTGTCGCGTAGCTCACGTACGGCTCGCATAGGTCTTTGCGGGGCACGGCGCCTAAAATTGGGTTACTTAACGGTAGTTAGCATCCCTGGGGAGTGAGAGTCTTGGCGGGTTCCACCGATTTCGACCTGTACCGTCCGGCCGAGGAGCACGACATGCTCCGCGAGACGGTCCGTGCGCTCGCCGAGGCGAAGATCGCCCCGTTCGCGGCGGCGGTCGACGAGGAGGCCCGCTTCCCGCAGGAGGCGCTGGACGCCCTGGTCGCCTCCGACCTGCAGGCCGTGCACGTCCCCGAGGAGTACGGCGGCGCCGGTGCCGACGCCCTCGCCACCGTGATCGTGATCGAGGAGGTGGCCCGCGTCTGCGCCTCCTCCTCCCTGATCCCAGCCGTGAACAAGCTCGGCTCGCTCCCGGTGATCCTCTCCGGCTCCGAGGCGCTGAAGAAGAAGTACCTGGGCCCGCTCGCCAAGGGCGACGCGATGTTCTCGTACTGCCTCTCCGAGCCCGACGCGGGCTCCGACGCCGCCGGCATGAAGACGAAGGCCGTCCGCGACGGCGACTTCTGGGTCCTGAACGGCGTGAAGCGCTGGATCACCAACGCGGGTGTCTCCGAGTACTACACGGTGATGGCCGTCACCGACCCGACCAAGCGCTCCAAGGGCATCTCGGCGTTCGTCGTCGAGAAGTCGGACGAGGGTGTCTCCTTCGGCGCCCCGGAGAAGAAGCTCGGCATCAAGGGTTCCCCGACCCGCGAGGTCTACTTCGACAACGTCCGGATCCCCGCCGACCGCATGATCGGTGAGGAGGGCACCGGCTTCGCCACGGCGATGAAGACCCTGGACCACACCCGCATCACGATCGCGGCCCAGGCCCTCGGTATCGCGCAGGGCGCCCTCGACTACGCCAAGGGGTACGTCCAGGAGCGCAAGCAGTTCGGCAAGCCGATCGGCGACTTCCAGGGCGTCCAGTTCATGCTCGCCGACATGGCGATGAAGCTGGAGGCGGCCCGCCAGCTCACCTACTCGGCCGCCGCCAAGTCCGAGCGCCTCGACGGCGACCTGACGTTCTTCGGCGCCGCGGCCAAGTGCTTCGCCTCCGACGTCGCGATGGAGATCACCACGGACGCGGTCCAGCTGCTCGGCGGCTACGGCTACACGCGGGACTACCCGGTGGAGCGGATGATGCGCGACGCCAAGATCACGCAGATCTACGAGGGCACGAATCAGGTCCAGCGCATAGTCATGGCGCGGAACCTGCCGTAACCCGGCGGGTTCTCCCGGCTCAGGCGTCCGTCCCGAACGGATTGCGACCATTGACCGGCCCCCGGCTCCCTGCCGGGGGCCGATCGCGTTTCCCCGGTGCAGCGGGTTCGTGAACGCTGCGGGAGCGGCGGCTCGCGATGGCGTAACTTCCCTGTCCATGACCGACATCGACAAGCTCACCGGCCTGTTCGAAGCGCTGGGGGCCGACGACGCACCGGGCTGGGCCGACTCGGAAGTCGAGGAGAACATTCCGCAGCTGGCCCGCTACCGGTTCCTGCGCAAGGTCTGGCAGGACATCGACGCCTGGAGCTCGGCGGCGCCCGACTGGGTCGAGGCGTACCGGAAGGAGGGCCTCGCGGGCGGCGCCGTCGAGCGGGCGGTGCGGCTCGGGCTGACCCCCGGTGAACTGGGCGAGATAGCCCGTGAGGTGGCGAAGGAGACCGCGTTCGGCCTGCTCTACAGCCTGGCCGATCCGACGGACGGTGACCTTCCGCCCGAGGTCGAGGAACAGCTGCCCGGCTGGTGCGTGGCGGAGCTGTCCCCGCAGGGCAAGCCCACGGGGCGGATTCTGGATGCGCTGTACGAGGATCTGGACGAGCTCGAACCGCAGGGACCTGTGGAAGGTGTGCGGTGACCGCGTTCGATCTGAGTGAGCGGCGGATCTGGGACGGCCGGGCCGAGGCCTACGCGCTCACCTTCGCGGGCCTGTGCGCTCACCCCGTGCCTGCGCTGCTGGACGCGGCCGGGGTCGGTACCGGGACACGGATGCTCGATGTGGGGTGCGGCAGTGGCAGTGTGACGGTGGCGGCCGTCGGGCGCGGTGCGGTCGTACGGGCCGTGGACGCCGAACCCGGCATGGTCGAGGCCACCCGCCGGGCCGCGCCCGGAGCTGATGTCCGACTCGGCCGGCTGCCCGAACTTCCTTACCAGGACTGCGAGTTCGACGCAGTCGTGGCGAACTTCGTGCTCAACCACGTGGGCCGTCCGGAGGCCGCCATCGAGGAGCTGCGCCGGATCACCCGTCCCGGCGGCCTGGTCGCGGTCACCATCTGGCAGGTGCCGAACGGCGCCGGGCAGGCACTGGTGGGACGGGCCGCGCAGGCGGCGGGGCTGACCCGACCGCAGTGGCTGGCCACGGTCGACGCCGAGCACGACTTCCCGCGCACCCGGGAAGGGCTGGGTGCGCTGATGTCCGCGGCCGGCCTCGCAGACGTACGGACCGAGACCCTCGCCTGGGATCACCACGTGGGCGCGGAGGACTGGTGGGCGGGCCCCGCCTCCGGGGTCGCCGCGATCGGGCAGCAGGTCAACAGCAGGGGGCCGGAGGGAGTGGCCGCGGCCAAGCGGGAGTACGACGTGCTGTGCGCCGAATTCGCCAAGGAGGACGGCGAGTTGGCACTGCCGCATGTGGCGCTGCTGGCGCGGGGGAGCGTGTAGCGGCGGCGGGCCGCGGCCGCACGTGCGGTGGCGACCGTGGCGTGCGGCGGGGCCCGGTCGGCGAACCGTCCGGGCCTCGCTGCTGTCTGCCGTCAGTTGCCGGAGACGGTGACCTTCTCGTCGTTGTTGAGCTGCTGCACCAGCTGCTTGACCTTGGCCTTGTCCCAGACCAGGTTCCCGCCGGTGCTGCCAGAGATCGGCATGTTCATCGACTTGCCGTCACCGCCCGTGACGCCCTTCATCGCGAAGAACATGTTGCCCAGGTCCCACAGCGACATGTCCTTGTCGACGATGAGGGTGTCGAGACCGGCGCCCATCGTCGGGTACAGCTTGAACGGGTTGAGGATCGTGGACGGCGTCGCGGTCTGGCTCGCCAGCGCCGCGAGGAACTTCTGCTGGTTCTTCGTACGGTCCAGGTCGCTGCGCGCGAACGCGTACCGGGTCCGTACGAAGGCGAGCGACTGCTCGCCGTTCAGCGTCTGCTTGCCGGCCTGGAAGTCGGCGCCGGAGTTCTTGTCCTTGAACGCCTTGGGGATGTCGAGTTCCACCCCGCCGATCGCGTCCACGATCTTGGCGAAGCCGCCGAAGCCGATCTCGACGTAGTGGTCGATGTGCAGGCCGGTGTTGAACTCGACGGTACGCACCAGCAGTTCGGGGCCGTCCTCCGCGTAGGCGGCGTTCAGCTTCACCATGCGGCCCGTGCCCTTGAAGGTCTTGCCGGATTCCGAGCCGACGAAAGTGGGGATCTCGACGTTCGAGTCACGCGGCAGGGAGACCAGCGTCGGGCCGTTCGAGCCGTCGTGCAGGATCATCATCGAGTCGGTCCGCTTGCCTTCGGCGGAGCCGGTGTGGAGCCTCTTCTTGTCCTCGGCCGACATGCCCGCGCGGCTGTCGGAACCGACGATCAGATAGTTGGTGCCGTCGCCCTCGCCGGGACGCTCGATCACCTTGGAGAGGTCGACCTCGCGCTTCAGCTTGGAGTCGGCCCAGAAGTACGTGCTGATGGAGACGGCCAGTACCACGACCACGAGGGTCAGGGCGCCGATCTTTATTCGACGGCGCCAGTCCGGCGCGGGCCGGCCCTGGACGTAACCGCCGTCACCGCCGCCGTATCCCCGGCCGCCGCCGTTGCCGCCGCCGTAGACCTGACCGTTGCTGTAACCGTTGTCGTACCCAGCGTTGTCGTCATAGCCGTCGGCGTACCGCGGCGGCTCCGGACGGCGCTGCTGCGGCGGCGCCGGATACTGCCGCGGCGGCGCCGGGCGCTGCGGCGGCGGTGCGGGGTGCCGCTGGACGTGCCGCATCACACGGGCACTCTCGGGCTGGGCGCTGTCACTGCCCCGTCCGTAGCGGTCGTCGCGGTTGTCGTCGGTCCATCCACCGGGCCTGTCGCTCATGCGGACCAGTGTGCAGGCCGGACCTGTCGGTATTACAGGGGGTGTGAGATATCGGGCCTGGGCTGTTGCCAAGCTGATGCAATGTCCGCGGCGTACGGCCCCCGCATAAGGGCGCATGGCCCCCGCATAAGGTGGACGGCATGACAGATCAGGCCCTGCGCCCGGAGGGCGATATTCCGGGCAAGCCGACCGCGGCGTCCCGGACCACCCTCAGCCACATCATGACCGGCAGTGACACCAACCTGCTGGGCACCGTGCACGGTGGCGTGATCATGAAACTCGTCGACGACGCGGCGGGCGCCGTGGCCGGCCGGCACTCCGGCGGCCCCGCTGTGACGGCCTCGATGGACGAGATGGTCTTCCTGGAGCCGGTCCGCGTCGGTGACCTTGTCCACGTCCGCGCGCAGGTGAACTGGACCGGCCGCTCCTCGATGGAGGTCGGCGTCCGGGTCATGGCCGAGCGGTGGAACGAATCGACCCCCGCCCAGCAGGTCGGCAGCGCGTACCTGGTGTTCGCGGCGGTCGACGGAGACGGCAAACCGCGCCCCGTACCGCCCGTGATCCCGGAGACGGAGCGCGACAAGCGGCGCTACCAGGAGGCGCAGATCCGGCGTACGCACCGCCTCGCCCGGCGCCGCGCGATCAAGGAACTGCGCGAGAAGCGCATCGCGGACGGCATCGACGTCGACTGACGGCAGGCCCCGGGTCCGGCGGGGGCGGGTACCCCGGTGGCCGCCCCCGCCGGACATCGCCCCGCGCGCTGCGACACCGCCCCCTACGGGCACACCACCTGGTCGCCCGTGACCGTGCCGAACTCGCCCCGGTTCCTCGCCTCGGCCTCCACCCGTTCCACCTTGCCGAAATTCTCGCCCGCGGTCACCTTCATCGTCTTGCCCTGCCCCGTGACCGCCCGCAGCTCGGCCCCCGGCAGCGCTGCCGCCAGCGACTTCGCCGACCGGTCCCACCGCGGGTCGTACTCGACCAGCGTGTGCTTCAGGCTGCGCGGCTCCGCGTTGAGCGGGGCCCGCGTCGTGACGAAGCCGGTGGCGCGCAGCGCGTCGTCGACCTTTCTGCCGAGTCCGTCCTGCACGGTCCCGTTGTAGACCTGGACCCGGATCTCGCCCGGTGCGACATCGACCGGCTTCGCCACCGGCGCCTCCGGCCGCTTCGAAGCCAGCGGCTTGTCCTCGCGCAGCGCCTCGAAGAGCCTCTTCGACTTCGCCGGGTCCCATTTGACCGTCGAGCCGATGCCCTTGACCGGGAAGGAGGGATCGCTGATCGGCACGGAGGCGAACTCGGACGACGCCGGGGTGAAGCCGCGCATCGCCTGGCCGAGGTCCAGCAGCTGGTCCGTGCCGAACCCCCGGTCCGCCCGGACCGAACGGAGCATCGTCGACGCGACGTCCCGGAATTTCACCGGGTTCATCAGCACGCCGCTGCTGGTCGCCCGCTTGATCAGCGACGCGAGGAACTTCTGCTGGCGCTGCATCCGGCCCAGGTCGGCGGCCGCGTCGATATGGCGTGAGCGCACGTAGCGAAGCGCCTGCCCGCCGTCCAGCCAGTGGGTGCCCGCGGCGAGATCGAGACCGGTGTACGAGTCCTTCATCGGCCGGGCCGTGCAGATCTGCACCCCGCCGAGGGTGTCCACCGTCTTCATGAAGCTGGTGAAGTCGACCTCCAGGTAGTGGTCGACCTTGACACCCGTCATGCGCTCGACCGTCCGTACGGTCAGACTCGGGCCGCCCTCCGCATAGGCGGCGTTCAGCTTCACCGGATGGGCGGCGCGTTCGGCGCCGGTGGCCGGGTCCCGGCGCTCGGGGAGCTCGGTGTAGGTGTCGCGAGGCAACGAGACGATGGTCGCGCGTTCCCTGTCCGCCGACAGGTGCACCAGCATGATCGTGTCGGTGCAGTGGCAGGGCGCACCGCCCAGCCGGTACTTCCGCTTCTCCTCCCGGTCGACCTTGTCGCGGCCGTCGGTGCCGACGAGCAGCAGATTCATGCCGTTGCCGGCCCGTGGCCGGTTCTTCATGTCCTTGAACGGGTCGACCCGGTCGATCCCGGTCTCCAGGCTGGTCACGACCGCATGACCGATCCCGCCCGCCCCGAGCACCAGCACGGACAGACTGGTCGCCACCCGCATGCCCCAGCGGGGCCGCTCGTCCTGCTTTCTCGACCTGCGCTGCGGGGGAGTGGCGTGGCGGCGCGGCGGACGGGGGGAGCTGTGCGGTGTGGGCACGAGGGGACCTCCGCGGTGCATGGGGGACCGTTCGCACAGTAGGTCCATACGATCACCACTCCGGGAGGCGACCCGGTGTCGCGCGCCCGTGTCCCTCATTCGCGGTAACGTGGCGGCCGAATAACGCCGCCTCCTGGGGTGCGAACCCCCGGCGCCCCGAGGACCCCCCGAGGACCACATGTCTGCCGCGCAGTGCCCCGCCGTCTCCGTGATCATGCCGGTGCTCAATGAGGAACGCCATCTCAGGAACTCCGTCCGGCACATCCTCGAGCAGGAGTACGCCGGCGAGATGGAGGTCGTGATCGCGCTCGGCCCGTCCACGGACCGTACGGACGAGATCGCCGCCGAGCTCGTACGCGAGGACTCCCGGGTACACACGGTGCCGAACCCGACCGGCCGCACCCCGGCAGCGCTCAACGCCGCGATAAAGGCCTCCTCGCACCCCATCGTGGTGCGGGTCGACGGCCACGGCATGCTCTCGCCGAACTACATCGCGACCGCCGTCCGCCTCCTGGAGGAGACCGGTGCGCAGAACGTCGGCGGCATCATGCACGCCGAGGGCGAGAACGCCTGGGAGGACGCCGTCGCCGCGGCCATGACGTCGAGGATCGGCGTCGGCAACGCGGCCTTCCACACCGGCGGCCAGGCGGGCCCGGCCGAGACCGTCTACCTGGGGGTCTTCCGCCGCGAGGCGCTGGAGAAGGCGGACGGCTACAACGTGGAGTTCATCCGCGCCCAGGACTGGGAGCTGAACTTCCGGATCCGCGAGGCGGGCGGGCTGATCTGGTTCTCGCCGGAGCTGAAGGTGCAGTACCGGCCGCGTCCCTCGGTGAAGGCCCTCGCCAAGCAGTACAAGGACTACGGCCGCTGGCGCCACGTCGTCGCCCGCTACCACGCCGGTTCGATCAACCTGCGTTACCTGGCCCCGCCGACCGCCGTCTGCGCGATCGCGGCGGGCATCGTCGTCGGCGCGGCCGTCACCCCGTGGGCCTTCGTCGTCCCGGCCGGTTACGCCGCGGCCATAGTCGCCGGGTCCCTCCTGGCGGGCAAGGGCCTGCCGCTGAAGGCACGGGTGCAGATCCCGGTGGCGCTGGCCACCATGCACATGTCCTGGGGCTACGGCTTCCTGACCAGCCCGCGCTCGCTGGCGAAGCGGGTCATCGCCAGCCGCCGCCCGGCCGTCACCGTGTAGGTGTCGACACTGTGGGGGCCTTCCGATGTGCCGGAAGGCCCCCACAGTGCGTTGTGCCCGGTTCGGAGCTACCAGCCGAAGCCCGGCTGGACGTCCATGCAGGCCGTCTCGTCGTCGCCGTTCAGAGCCCGTGCGCTCTTCGGAGTCTTCTCCTCGGCGCTGGGGGCGGGATAGGGCCCGCTCTTGCGCCAGTCGGCCCCCACGGTCAGCGTGATGCCCGAGACGGCGGTCGACTTCTTCACCGCCGTCAGCGGGATGCCGAGCGCCTTGGCCACGGCCTGCGCGTTGCCCTCCACGTCCTCGCTCGGGAAGAGCACCCCGGTCCGCGCCGCCGCGTCGGTGTTCTGCACGTCGACCGTGGCCTGGGCGAAACCCTTCCCGGTCAGCAGCTTCTTGACGGCCGAGGCGCGGCCCTCGGCCGGGTACTCGGTGTCGGTACGGGTCCCGTTGCGGACGCTGACCGGAATCTCGGCGACGGGCGACGTGGGCTCCTTGGCGGCCGGAGCCTTGCGCTTGGATGCCTTGCCATCGAGGGGGATGTCATCGCGGACCATCTGGAACAGCTGGTCCGCGTCGACGGGCTTGGGGAGCACCCGGCCGCTGTTCGCACCCGTTCCGTAGACGTTCGGCATCGTCGTCATCGTGATGCGCTTGGTGGGCACCTTCTTGAGCTCGCCCGCGAGATCGTACAGCTTCTTGGGGCTGCCGAGGCCCTTGTCGCCCTTGTCGACCGTCAGCGCGTTGGTCGCGGCCTCGGCGAGGCCCGTCAGCTTGCCCGGGTCGGTGAGCTTGGTGCCCTTGCGCAGCTCACGGACCATCGAGTTCATGTACATGTGCTGGGCGTGGGTGCGGCCGAGGTCGGTGCCGTCCTCGAAGCCGTAGCGGGTCCGCAGCCACTGAAGGGCCTGCTTGCCCTTGACCTTCGTGGTGCCCTCCTCCAGCTTCAGCCCGGAGCCCTTGCCGTCGCGCGTGTGGGAGTAGACGTTGCCCTTGACACAGACCGGGACGCCGCCGATCGCGTCGGCCATCGAGACCACACCGGCGAAGTCGATCATCATGAAGTGGTCGATGGTGATGCCGGTGAGTTCGTACCAGGTGGCCACGGTGCATCCGGGACCGCCGCGGCCGAGCGTCTCGTTGGTCATCGCCAGGCCCGTGGTTGCGGGGTAGACGTGCTTCGTCTTCGAGTCGGTGCACTTCGGGATCTTCAGCAGTGTGTCGCGCGGCATGCTGATCACCGACATGTTGCTGCGGTCGGCGGAGAGATGGAGCAGCATCTGCACATCGGCCAGCGGCGGCGCCCCGAAGGTGTCCTTGGCCCCGCCGAGCTTCTGGTTCTCCTTGGAGTCCCGCGCGTCCGAGCCGATGAGCAGGATGTTCATCGGGGTCTGACCGGCGGCGTTGGCCTTGTGCTCGGTCATCTTATTGTCGCCGAGTGTCAGGTCCGCCTTCTTGATGTTCCCGCTGAGGTGCTGGTAGTAGAGGTATCCGGCGCCGGCGCCGCCGAGTATGACCACGGCGAGAATCCAGGCGACCCAGCGCAGTACGCGGCGCTTCCCGCGTCGGCCGCGCCGGTGCGACTGCCCGCGGCGGCTCCCGCCGTGGCCCGGACGGTCCCGGTCCCCGGCGCCGCCGCTGTTCTGCCGGCCGCCCCGTCCGCTGTCGTGCCCGTCGTCGGAGCCGGCGGACGGGCCGTCGTCGTACAGGCCGTCGTCCCAGCCGAGTTGTCCGGCATGCCGGACGCGTGGTCGCGTTCCCTCCCCGGGTGTGCTGCTCCGTCCCACCAGGCCCCCCCCTGCTGCTCAGACTCGCGTTATCGCGCAGTGACCTGGTGTCACTTGGCGCACTCTGCCTTGTCGGCGCTGGCCTTCGGAATGTCGATCTTCGCCGGCCCGGTGAGGGGAGTGCCCGCTCCCTTGAAGTCCGCGCCCAGCGTCAGGACCATCGCTTGCAGCCCCTCGGCATCCTTGGTGCCCTTCTTCATGGCGGATCCGGGCAGCCCCATCATCTCGGCGAGGGCGCGGGCCTGGTCCGCCTGGTTCGGTGCATAGGTCAGCGTCGTCTTGGCGATCTTCGCCGGGGCGTTGGCCTTGTTCGTGGACTTGAGGACGCCC
The DNA here is from genome assembly GCF_036248255.1 of Streptomyces sp. NBC_01717. NCBI lineage: Bacteria > Bacillati > Actinomycetota > Actinomycetes > Kitasatosporales > Streptomycetaceae > Streptomyces > Streptomyces sp. NBC_01717. Next base: position 5,672,978 of record NZ_CP109178.1, read on the forward strand.
TTTTCGTTCTGCAGCCAGGTGACGGTCTGCTGAGCCCCGCCGGGGATCTCACCGCCGTTGTAGACATCGACGCGTACGTCGGCCGCAGCGGCCTTGGTGCCCTTGAGGAGTGCGTCCTGCTTGCTCTTGGCTGCCTTCTTCTGCGCCGCCACCTCGGTCAGCGAGGTGTCCTCCTGCATCATCGAGAACAGCTGAGGCGCCTTCACCGGGTCCACGACCACCGTGACGGGCGTGGGCTCCTCCGGGTTGTCGATCACGGGCAGCGTGACGAACGTGATGTTCTTCGTGTCGATCTTGGTGAGTTCCTTGGCGAGCGAGGTCAGCTTCGGCACCGAGCCGATCGCCTTGTCGACCGTCAGGGCCTTCGTTGCCGCGTCCGCCAGCTTGAACAGTTTCGTCGGGCTGGTCAGCGTGTCGTCCGACTTCATCTGCCGGATCATCGAGCCGATGAACTGCTGCTGGACCTTGATCCGGTCCAGGTCGCTCTCATTGCCGAAGCTGTGCCGGGTCCGTACGAAGGCCAGCGCGTCCTCGCCCTGGATCGTGCTCTCGCCCTCCGGGAGTTTCAGGTGGGATTTTGGGTCATTGACCGCGTGGGCGAGGCAGACCTTGACGCCGCCGACCGCCGTGGACAGCTCCTTGACCGCGTTGAAGTCGACCATCATGAAGTGGTCGACCTTCAGCCCGGTGAGCTCCTTGACGGTTTCCATCGCGCAGCCCGGGTCGCGGCCGTCCTGGCCGAGGCTGACGTTGAACCGGGTGTGCTCGGTACCCTGAATGACCTTGTCCGAGCCGTCCGGCTGCCTGGTCTTGCAGTCCGGGATGTCGGTGATGAGGTCGCGGGGGATGCTCAGCGCCGTGGCGTTGGTCCGGTCCTTGGACACGTGGAACAGGATGTTCGTGTCGGCGTGGCCGGTACTGCCCTTGTCGCCGTAGCCCTCGTTGCCCTTGCCGGTGCGCTTGTCCGTACCGATGACCAATATGTTGAGGGGCGCGTTGGCGGTGATGACGTCCTTGTTGCCGGCGTCGCCGATGTCCACGGAGTTCAGGTTGCCGTTGAAGTGCTGGTACAGCGCGTACCCGCCCACCGACAGGCCGACCAGCACGAAGGCCATCACGCCGCCCGTCCAGAGCAGCGCCTTCTTGCGGCGCGCCTTCGGCTGCCTGCGCTTGCGCCGGCCCGCGGAGTCGGGACCGGAACCCTCCGGGCCGCGCGGGCCATTGGCACGGCGACCACGCTGCTCGGGCACCGGCCCCCGGCCCTCACCGTTCCGTCCACCGCTTCTGCGCTCGCCGCCGCCCTCATGCGCCGTGCCTCTGCGCCCGGAACCACGCGGACCCGGCGCACTCGGCGTGCGGTATGAATCCGCTCCGGATTGGGTCAGTCGCAATTCGTAATCGCCGGTCTGCGGGTTGAGTACCCACTGGTCTGCGGGGTCGATTTCGTCCGCCCGCCCACGGCTTTGCGCATCCACGGTTGTTTGAATCCTCCGTCGGTGCCACGCGAGGCGCCATCCCCCGAGAGGCGCTCGATCTTTCGCTCCAGCAGTGCGCGACCTGACGGCCGGAAGCACCGGATCGCGTCACACTATCCGCCCGGTTCGGTGTCAAGCGACGGGCGTGACGCATTCCACGGCCCTTACAACCGGTCATACTGCCCATTACGCTCCGATTGTCGATGCCTCTTTGGGAATTGCTTTACTGCTCGCACAGGTCGGTGGCCGCATTGCTGCCTGAATAGGTGGGTGTGGGCGTCGGACTCGTGGAGTCCGCGCTGTCCGAATTCGTGCCCTTTTTGCGTTTCAGTTCATCCGCCGGGACCACTGCGACAGGGTCGTCGTCGCGTAGCCGCTTGAAGAGCTTGTTGGCCTCGGGTTGGACAAGTTCGTCCCGGTTCGGGTCGGCGGCATACGGCTGTCGAGGAACTGTCAGGAATTGCACCTTTTTGGTCGGTACGCTGCGCATGCCGCGTACCAGCTCGTACAGGTCCTTCAGGCTGTCCAGGCCCGGGTCCGTGGTCAGCGACTTGGTGGCCGCGTCCAGCACCGGATAGAGCCGGGTCGGGTTGAGCAGGACACCGTTGCTCTGCACCTTGTTCACCAGCGCGCCGAGGAATCGCTGCTGGCGTTCCATCCGGTCGGTGTCGCTGCCGTTGCCGATGGACTTGCGGGCCCGTACGTACCCCAGCGCCTCTTCGCCGTCGAGCTTCTGGCGCCCCGCGCGGAGCTTCAGGTGCGCGTCCGAGTCGTCGATCGGCTCCTTGAGGCAGATCTCGACGCCGTGCACCGCGTCGACCATGTCCTTGAAGCCGTTGAAGTCGACGACCATGTGGTGGTCGATGCGAATGCCCGTCATCCGCTCGACCGTGCGGATCGTGCAGGCGGTGCCGCCGAATTGGAAGGCCCAGTTGAATTGGGCGAATTGTTTCCTGGTGGGCTTTCCGTCCGCTTGGTGGCAGCTGGGGATTTCTGTCATCAGGTCGCGCGGGATGGACATGGCCGTGGCGCTCTTCCGGTCCGCGGCCAGGTGCAGCAGGATCGTGGTGTCGGAGCGCTGGCTGCTGCCGTAGGAACGGCCGTACTTGCGGTTGTCGCCGGTGCGGCTGTCGGAACCGATGAGCAGGATGTTCTCCGCGTCGTGCACGACGGACACGGGGCGTTCCTTCTCGTACACCCGCAGTTCGGCGGCCGCGGACGTGTCGGTCCTGATGTTGCTGTCGAGCTTCCTGTACAGCCACCAGCCGCCGCCCGCGGCGACCAGGACGAAGAGCGACGTGGCGAGCGCAGCCCAACGCAGCCAGCGATGCCTGCGCTTGGCGGGGACGTCCGGGCCGAGTGGCTCCTCGGAGCCGCCTTCGCCTTCCGGGCCGTCCTGAGAGCTGCCGTCGCCCCGAGACCTGCCCTCGCCCTGAGACTCGTCCCTGTCCTGCGACTCGTCGTTGTGCCCGTCCTGGTCCGCGGCCGAGCGGTCGGGGTCGGCCGGCGTGCCGGCGCTTTCGGTCACGTCTGCGTCCATCCTTCACGTTCGGCGGCGCGCTGGGCCGCCGGTCGCAGGAGTAGACGGCTGAACCTCACGCTTGGTTGTGCCCAGAAATTCGTCTTGACCGGGCCGGGCCCCGCGAGCCCGGCCCGGTCAAGACGGAAGACCCCAGGGCCCGAGTGGTCTGTACCGCCGATGATGTACCGGAGTTGATGCGCAGGCCCGGGGGCTCGGCCCGCTGTGGGCCGGACGAGTGGCCGTCAGGGGGCTTGTCACACCGAGGTGTTGGTGACCCGCTCGCTCTCGACGCGCTTGGCGAGTCCGTCCTCGTCCAGCTGTCCCAGATGCCGGCACAGGACAACGGAGCCGCCGGCGGCCAGCGGGGCGAAGAGCCCGGCGCTGAGCCCGTCCCAGCTGTCGTACGTGCGCCCCGTCAGCAGCCGCGATCCGGGCGTCAGTCCCAGCTCCACGGCGTCCTCGCGGGCGCGCGCGACCAGTTGCGCCGCCGTCAGCCCGAGCCCGCCGACGGTCAGCGCGGGCGCGTCCGGGTCCACCGGCGCGTACGGTGCGAACCGGTCGCCCTGGCTCGGCACCTCCACGGCATAGTCCGCGAACCCCTCGGGAGTCTGCGGGAACCGGCCGCCCAGCGGGCGCAGGGCCAGAGCGATCCGTTCGCCGCGGCAGGCGCGTGCGGCGTCCAGCGTGTCCGGACCGGTGACGACGAGGTCGGCGCCGGCGGGGTCGCCCTGCACATCGGCGACGACGCCGACCGAGGAACAGGCGAGCAGCCAGACCGCGGACTGCCAGTGCGCGGGGAGCAGGAGGGCGAGCCGGTCGCCGGGTTCCGCGGCCAGGTCGCCCTGCAGCAGGTTGGCGGTCTTGGCCACCCAATTGGCGAAGGTGGCCACCGACAGTTCGACCCGTTCTCCGGTGGCGTCGTCGTAGAAAGTGACCATGGGGCGGGCCGGGTCCGCGGCGAGCGCGGAACGCAGCAGGTCGGCAGGGGTGCGGTCGCTGGCGTTCATCCGCGCAAGGGTACGCGGCGGTGTCGGGCGGGGCCGGATGCCACAGGCATCGGGTACACCGGTTCGGCAGACGGCTCGTCAATTGTCCGGAGATACCCAGGTAGCCGTCGTTGTCGCATTGTGGTCAATATCATTCGTATGCGTGCGTTCATCACATCTGCCATTGGTGTCACTTGTTCGGCAGCCCTTGTGCTGCCGAACGCCGCGCCCGCGGGCGCCGCCCCCGACACCTCCGCCACCGCAGCGACCGAGGCCGCCGATCCCGCCGAAGTGTCCGGGTCGACGCAGTCCCTGCCGCTGTCGCCACTGCCCGACGCGTCCACGCGGGCGACCGACGCCCCCAGCGGGACCGCCGAGGCCAACGCCGTACAAGGTCTGCCTCGACGCGACGTCCACCCCTTCTCACTGGTCGGCGTCGTCTGGGACGACGCCGACGTCGAACTCCACGGCGCCGTCGAGGTCCGCACCCGCGCCATCGGCTCCGACCGTTGGTCCGACTGGCAGGACCTGGAGACCCACAATGCCGAGCACGCCGCCGACCCCGGGAGCGCCGAGCGCGACTCCGGGACCGTCCGCGGCTCCACCGCCCCGCTCTGGGTCGGCAACTGCGACGGCGTCGAGGTCCGGGTCATCCCGGAGGCGCCCGACGGTCACGACCGGGCCCGCGTACCACTGCCCGAAGGCCTGCGGCTCGAACTCGTAGACCCTGGCGAGGACCCGCAGCAGTCGCCCGTGGCCGACACCGACGAAGGCGACTTCGAAGCCGCGGGTGCCGAGTTCGCGGACCTCGCGTCCGGCAGCGGCGGCCGCCTCGTCACATCCCTCCAGGCGTCCCTTCAGGGATCCGTCCGGACTTCCCTCCAGGCATCCGGCCGAGGCCGCGTCCTGCCCGCATTGAGCAAGGCGCAGACCGAGGCGGCGGCAGGTGTCGCGCCGGGCAGCAAGCCGTATATCGGTCCCCGCCCGACCATCATCACCCGCAAGGGCTGGGGAGCCGACGAGAAGCTCCGCGAGAAGTCCTTCGCTTACACGAAGAGCGTCAAGGCCGCTTTCATCCACCACAGCGCCACGGGCAACAAGTACACGTGCTCCCAGGCGCCGTCGGTCCTTCGCGGTATCTACCGCTACCACGTCAAGAGCAGTGGCTGGCGCGACATCGGCTACAACTTCGCCGTCGACAAGTGCGGAAACATCTACGAAGGACGTGCCGGGGGCGTGACGAAGGCGGTCCAGGGGGCGCACACTCTCGGTTTCAACACCGACAGCATGGGCATTGCCGTGCTCGGCACCTTCACCACGTCCGACCCGCCCGCCGCCGCGGTGAACGCCATCGCGAAGCTCACCGCTTGGAAACTCGGCCTGTTCGGCGCCAACCCGAGCTCCAAGGCCACCCTCGTGTCGGGCGGCGGAAACCGGTTCAAGAAGGGAACAAAGGTCAAACTCAACGTCATCTCCGGACATCGGGACGGCTTCGCAACCGAATGCCCTGGAACCCGTCTCTACAAGAAGCTCGGCTCTGCCCGGACCAGCTCTGCCCACCTGCAAGGCCGCTGACGGCCCGTGCGGCTCCGGCGGGAGCGCCGGGTCGACGGCCGGGCCGCCGACCGGGGGAGATCCGACCGGTCTGCTTACACTGGCCAGCCGAAACGAGGCCCGGCCCCAGCAGGAAGCAGAGACAGTGCTGTGACAGAGGCAAAAGAAGCGATTCTCCTGGTCGGTGGCAAAGGCACTCGACTGCGCCCGCTCACGGTGCACACTCCGAAGCCGATGGTTCCGGCGGCCGGCGTCCCGTTCCTGACGCACCAGCTGGCGCGGGCGAGGGCCGCCGGGGTCGAGCACATCGTCCTCGCCACGTCGTACCTGGCGGAGGTCTTCGAGCCGCACTTCGGCGACGGTTCGTCACTCGGCCTCCACATCGAGTACGTCACCGAAAGCGAACCGCTCGGCACCGGCGGAGCCATCCGCAATGTGGCGTCCCGCCTCGTCTCCGGACCGGACGAACCCGTCCTCATCTTCAACGGCGACATCCTCACCGGCCTCGACATCCGGGCGCTGGTCACCTCGCACGCCACGTCCGGGGCGGACGTCTCGCTCCACCTCACCCGGGTCGAGGATCCGCGCGCCTTCGGTCTCGTACCGACGGACGACACCGGCAGGGTCACCGCGTTCCTGGAGAAGCCGCAGACGCGCGAGGAGATCGTCACCGACCAGATCAACGCGGGGGCGTACATCTTCCGCCGGTCGATCATCGACACCATCCCGGCCGACCGTCCGGTCTCCGTGGAGCGCGAGACCTTCCCTGGACTGCTCGCCTCCGGTGCGCATCTCCAGGGCATGGTCGACTCCACCTACTGGCTGGACCTCGGCACCCCGCAGGCGTTCGTCCGCGGCTCCGCCGACCTGGTCCTCGGCCGCGCCCCGTCCCCGGCCGTCCCCGGGCGGTGCGGCGACCGGCTCGTCCTGCCGACGGCCTCCGTCGCGGCCGACGCCAAACTCAGCGGCGGTACGGTCATCGGCGAAGGCGCCCTGATCGGCGCGGGCGCCCGGATCGACGGCTCCGCGGTGCTGGCCGGCGCGGTCGTCGAACCCGGCGCCGTGATCACGGACTCCCTGGTCGGAGCCGGTGCCAGGATAGGCAGCCGTACGGTGCTGGCGGGCGCGGTCGTCGGCGACGGCGCGCAGGTCGGCGCCGACAACGAACTGCGCGACGGCGTACGCATCTGGTGCGGGGCGACTCTGCCCGACGCGTCCGTGCGCTTCTCGTCCGACGAATGACGGGCCCCAGCGGCGCGTACGCTCAATAGGTATCCCCGACGACCGAGGACCTCACCCGTGGCAGGACGATTCGCCCCCCGCAGCGCCCCGAGCAGGTCCGTCCCGCGCCAGGCCGCGGCGGACGAGGCGCCGGGGGCATTGCACCGACCGGAGACACAGCAGGCACCCGGGGCACAGCAGGCAGCCGAGGCACTGACCCGGGAGTGGACCCCACCCGGCCCGCTCGACCTGCGCCTCGTCCTCGCCCCACTGCGCCGCGGCCCCGCCGATCCGACGTTCCGTATCGACCGGGACGGCTCGGTCTGGCGTGCCACCCGCACCCCGGCCGGCCCCGGCGCGCTGCACCTCACCGACCGGGGCGACCGGATCGGGGCGACGGCCTGGGGTCCCGGCGCCTCATGGCTCCTGGACCAGCTCCCGACCCTGCTCGGTGCGGAGGACGAACCGGAGGCGTTCCGTCCCCGCCACCGTCTGGTCGCCGCGGCACAGCACCGCCGCCCCGGACTGCGGCTGCTGCGCACCGGTCTGGTGCTGGAGTCGCTGATCCCGTCGATCCTGGAACAGAAGGTGACCACCGACGAGGCCTACCGCGCCTGGCGCCTTCTGGTCCGGACCTACGGCACCCCGGCTCCCGGCCCTGCGGCCACCCTGTTCACCACGCACGGCCTGCATGTGATGCCGGACCCGCGCACCTGGTCGCTGATCCCGTCCTGGGAATGGCACCGCGCGGGAGTGGACGCCAAACGATCGGCCACGATCCTGCGCGCGGTACGCGTGGCCCGACGGCTGGAGGAGGCGGCGACGATGCCCCTCCCGGAGGCCACCGCCCGGCTCGAACTGATCCCCGGCATCGGCCCCTGGACCTCCGCGGAAACGCTTCAACGAGCCAACGGCGCCGCCGACGCGGTCACGGTGGGCGACCTCCATCTCCCCGGCATCATCGGCCACGCCCTGGCAGGCAACAGGAACGCCGACGACGAGGAAATGCTGACCCTGCTCGCCCCCTACGAGGGCCAACGTCATCGGGCCGCCCGCCTGATCCTGCTCTCGGGCCACACCCCGGCGCGCCGAGCCCCCCGCATGACAAGGGGCGACATCGCCCGCCTGTAGGCCCGCGGCCTCAAGCACAGCCGGCAAAATCAAGCCCGTCCGGCGATTGAGGACGCACCGCGGCCGGAGGTCGCGAAACCGGGGTCCCGGGGCCGCCCCCGGTCTCGGGAAGGGGCGGGTCGGGGAGAGAAGCCACCCCGCACCCCTCACCGCACCGCGACGAACGCCGCCACATCCCGTTCCCCGCGGTCCCGCGGCACCCCCGCAGCCCGCCCCACGGCCACCGCTCCCAACGGATCCCACTCCGCCGGCAGATCCAGCACCTCGCGCACCACATCCCGGCAGAACATCGTCGACGACACCCACGCCGACCCGAGTTGCTCACCCGCCAGTGCCACCAGGAAGTTTTGGACGCCCGCCCCCGCCGCGACCACGAACATCTCGCGCTCCGCCGTATCCCGCCGCGCGTCCCCGTACGTGTGGGAGCCGTCCATCACCATGCACGGAACGACCAGATACGGCGCCCGGCGCAGCACGTCGCCCCGCCGTACCCGCTTGGCGATCGACTCCTCGCTCTTGCCGTCCCGCCGCAGGTCCGCGATCCACGCATCCCGCATCGCGTCGAGCAGCCGCGTCCGCGACTCCTCGGACTCCAGGAGTACGAACCGCCACGGCGTCGTGTGATGCGGCGCCGGAGCCGTCACCGCGGCGGCCACGGCGCGGCGCACCGCCCCCGGGTCCACGGGCTCGCCCGTGAACTCCCGCACCGTGCGCCGCAGGGTCACCGCTTCCCGTACCGCCTCGGACGTCCCGAGCCGGAACATGTCATCGGCCGCGACCCGCACCAGCGCCCGAGCTCCCGGCTCGACACCATCGGCGTCGCCACCGGCACCGCGCCCGGACACCTCCGCCCCGCCCCCCGTGTCCACGGCATGCGAAAGCCCTCGCACCACCGCGACCGGCAGCCCCTCGGCCTTGCCCTTGACCAGGTCACCGGCCGAGGCCAGCTCATCGGCGGTGGCCACGACGGTCGCGCTCAGCGGGTTGCCGTACGCGTCCGTCCCGCCCCGCAGATCGTCCAGCACCCGCACCCCGGCCGCCCCGATCGCGACATCGGTCAGTCCGTTGCGCCACGGCCGCCCGAAGGTGTCCGTGACGACGACCCCGACCTCGACGCCGAGCGTGTCCCGCAGCCCGTCCCGGATCGTCCGGGCCGACGCGTCCGGATCCTCGGGCAGCAGCAGCACCGTCCCGGCGGGGGTGTTCGAGGCATCGACCCCGGCAGCGGCCATGACGAGCCCCTGCCGGTTCTCGACGATCCGCAGCGTGCCGCGGCGCGCCACCACCCGTACCGTCTCGGCGTCGATCGCCGCCTCCCGGTCCGCCGCCTCGACGATCCGGCCCTCCGCCTTGGAAACGATCTTCGAGGTGACGAGGAGGATGTCGCCGTCCACCAGCCCCGGTTCGGTGGCGGCGATCAGCTTCGCGAGGTCGTCCCCGGCCCGCACCTCCGGCATCCCGGGCAGCGCCCACACCCGGTACGCGGGTGCCTCGCGGGAGGCCGCGTCGCCGCTCACGCCCGTACCTCCTCGGCCAGGGCCAGCGCCTGACGCGCCATCTCGGCGGTCACGTCCACGTCCGTCATCATCAGCGGCACGGCGCGGCAGCGGATGCCCGCTGCCTCCACGTCCTCGACCGCCCCGGCGTCCACCGTGTCGACGAGCCAGCCGTCGAGCAGTCCGGAACCGTAGTGCTTGGCGACGGCCGCGGCCGTCGACTCGACGCCCACCGCGGCGAGCACCTTGTCCGCCATGCCCCGCACCGGCGCGTCCCCGACGATGGGGGAGAGGCCGACGACCGGCACCCCGGCCTCGGCGATGGCCTCCCGGATCCCGGGCACGGCGAGGATGGTCCCCACCGACACGACAGGGTTGGACGGCGGGAAGAGGATGACGTCGGCCTCGGCGATGGCCTCGAGCACACCGGGCGCCGGCTTGGCCTGCTCCGCGCCGACCGGCACGATCGCACGGGCCTCCACGGAGGCACGCAGCTTCACCCAGTACTCCTGGAAGTGGATCGCCCGGTTCTCGCCGTCCACCTCGATCGCGACATGCGTCTCGACCCGGTCGTCGGACATCGGCAGCAGCCGGACTCCCGGCTTCCAGCGTGAGCAGAGTGCCTCGGTTACGGCGCTGAGCGGGTAGCCCGCGCCCAGCATCTGCGTACGGACGATGTGTGTCGCGAAGTCACGGTCGCCGAGCCCGAACCACTCGGGCCCCACGCCGTACGCCGCGAGTTCCTCCTTGACGTGGAAGCTCTCGTCGGTACGCCCCCAGCCCTGCTCCTCGTTGATGCCACCGCCGAGCGTGTACATCACGGTGTCGAGGTCGGGGCAGACCTTCAGCCCGAACAGATGGATGTCGTCACCGGTATTGCCGATCACCGTGATGTCCGCGTCGGGCGCGGCCTGCTTGAGGCCACGCAGAAAACGAGCACCACCGATACCACCGGCCAGAACCACAATGCGCATGCACAACAGTCTGTCAGGCGAAGCCTGATCGTTGGTGGGGTGGTGGTGGGCGACGGGTGGGCTGTCAGGCGAAGCCTGATCGTTGGTGGGGTGGTGGTGGGCGACGGGTGGGCTGTCGGGCGAAGCCTGATCGTTGGTGGGGTGGTGGTGGGCGACGGGTGGGCTGTCAGGCGGGTACGACGTCGGCGGCCGTCGGGGCGCACTGCGCCGCGTGCATCGGCATCTCGGTCAGACCCGGGTAGTAGATGTGCAGGCTGACGGCCGGTTCGAGGGAGTCGTTGACCACTTCGTGGACATATCCGGGCGCGAAGACGCGCTGCGCGCCGGAGTCCAGCGACCGGCTGCCGCGCTCGGTGCGCTCGGTCAACTCGCCTTCCAGAACGGTCAGTACGCCAGAGGACGGTCCGTGGTCGTGCATCCCGCTGCCTTGGCCGGGGACCCAGCTGAGCAGCCACACCTCGTAGCCGAGTGGGGTCTCCCCTGCTTGAGCAGAGCCGAGAGCTTGGGGAACTGTGCGGAGCGGGTGGTACCAGCGGGTGGTCGCGTCGTACCGGACGAGCGGTGCCCACTGCTCACGGTCGGCGGCGATGGTGCGGGCGAGTCCGACGAACTCGGCCACCGTGGACGGGTGCTTGCGCGCGGGCTGGAGGAGGTGCTGAACCTCGAGGATGTCGCCGGCGATCTGAAGGTCGCTGTCGCTGTTCATGGGTGCGGTGGTTCCTCGGCAAGGGAGTGCGGGCAGAGGTCGGACGCAGATGCGGGGGTGTCGCGTGGACCGGAGGCCGTGGGAACCGGGCGGCCGCCCGGCCGGGGGAGCGGCTTGGCGGAGCGGAACCGGAGAGGCCGGGGTCCGAGGGTGGGCCGTGACTAGCTGGAGCGCGAGGGCTTCGACAGCGGGGACGGCATCAACAGCTGAGACAGCTGGAACAGCAACAGCGAGCCTGGACAGCGGTACGGAACCCACGGACGTGGGTGGTGCGCATCGCTGAGTTTGCTGGCATGGCATCAAGGAGAACCGAGCAAAGCTCCCACTGTCAACTCAATGCCCGATTTGGCGGCAATGTTTCACCTCATCCGGTTACTCCAGCCGGAGAAAGGTTTGTGCAGTCGTTGTAACGGAGATGTGGCGCAACAACCGCGCTCCTAAACGTCACGGCGACCTCGTGACCCGACTGTGATCTTGATCGCTTCGGTGATCAAATCGAAACATGACCGTCCTCCTGGGCGTCTCACTCTGTGACAACAGGGGCGTGGTGGAGCCTGTGGCATATGTCAGGTTTTTGGTTATTTGCACACTTTCTGCATAGGCTTGGTTCCGCAGAGTGAATACCGGGCCCAATAGCAGATCTCCGCTTGACTGGCCCGGATCCACACACTTGTAATTTCACTCGTGTCGTTCGGCCGATTCGATAACGGCTGCATCACGGGGACGCAAGAGACAGACGAGGGGCGCACATGACCGAGCTGTTCCAGCAACTGCTGGTCGAGGACGCGGACGAGGAGCTCGGCTGGCAGGAGCGCGCACTGTGCGCCCAGACCGATCCCGAGTCCTTCTTCCCCGAGAAGGGTGGATCGACCCGCGAGGCAAAGAAGGTGTGCCTCGCCTGTGAAGTCCGGTCCGAATGCCTTGAGTACGCCCTTTCCAATGATGAACGTTTCGGTATCTGGGGCGGCCTTTCCGAGCGGGAACGGCGACGGCTCAAGAAGGCCGCGGTCTGAGGTCCGACCGCGAAGCGAACAAGCCCGCAAAACCGACGAAGCCGCGAAGCCGCGACGTACGTCCACGAAGCCGCGACGCCAGTGAAGCCGCGACGCCCACGAATCCCACAGTGCAACCGGCCGCCGGACCGGATCCGCCGGAGCCGCACAGCCACCGGAGCGCCATCGGCCATCTCCGGACCGCCCTCTTCACACCGCCCGCACAACGCTGCGGCCCCCGACCGCCATGGCCCGTCGCCTGCACCCTGCCCGCAGGCGGCGGGCCATTGCCATGTCCGCGGACCGTCGTACGGCCGGTCCGCCGCCGTCCTCGTTCAACCGCTCCGCGCCACCCCGGTTATCCGTACCGTTAGTGTGGGGCTCCGTCCGAGACGCGCCAACGCCCCGACGGAGCGCGCGTGTACACCGATGCAGCCCCCGGGGGACGTCCCCCGGACCCGGCCGGAGGGCCCGTACCTCGATGTCCGTGCACAGCCAATCGACGGCGCCGTACGCGGCCGCCGCCGCCCCAGAGTTCCCCCGGCATGTCGTCACCGCCGTGCTCGTCTCCCATGACGGCGCACGCTGGCTGCCCGATGTGCTCGCCGGGCTGCTCGGGCAGGAACGCCCCGTACAGCACGTCGTCGCCGCCGACACCGGCAGCGCCGACGACTCCGCGCGGCTGGTCACCGACGCGCTCGGTGCCGAGCGCGTCCTGCACCTCGCACGCCGTACGAGTTTCGGCACGGCCGTCGACGAGGCGGTACGCACGGCCGGTGAACTCACCCCGGACGACCTGCCGTATCTGAAGCGTCCCAGCGGCTGGGACCCGGTCACCAGAAGCTGGCGCGACGACGCGTACGACCTGCCCGAACTGCCGCACGGCGAACCGGTGCAGTGGCTGTGGCTGCTCCACGACGACTGCGCGCCCGAGCCCGACGCGCTCGCCGAGCTGCTCCGCGTCGTCGACACCGACCCGCACGCCGCGATCGTCGGCCCCAAGCTCCGCGGCTGGTACGACCGCAAGCAGCTCCTGGAAGTCGGCGTCTCCATCGCCAACAGCGGGCGCCGCTGGACCGGGCTCGACCGGCGTGAACAGGACCAGGGCCAGCACGACCAGGTCCGTACCGTGCTGTCCGTTTCCTCCGCCGGCATGCTGATCCGTCGTGACCTCTGGGAGGAGCTCGGCGGGTTCGACCGCAGACTCCCGCTGATGCGTGACGACGTCGACCTCTGCTGGCGCGCGCACGCCGCCGGGTACCGGGTGCTCGTCGCCCCCGACGCCATCCTGCGGCATGCCGAGGCCTCTGCCAGGGAACGCCGGCCCATCGATTGCGCGGGCCGCTTCGTCGCCTCCCCGCACCGCGTCGACAAGGCCGGTGCCGTCTACGCGATGCTCGTCAACGCCCGCGGCAAGATGCTGCCGTGGGTGCTGCTCAGGCTCGTCCTCGGCACCCTGGTGCGCACCCTCGCCTATCTCGTCGGCAAGGTCCCCGGCCAGGCACTCGACGAGGTCGCCGGACTCTTCGGCACTCTGCTGCGACCCGGCAGGATCTTCGCGGCCCGGCGCAGACGCGGCAAGGGAGTGGTGGACGCGGCCGAACTGCGCGGGCTGTTCCCGCCGCCCGGTGCGACCGTCCGCGCCACCTTCGAACAGGTCGCCGGAAACTTCGGCAGCGGGTCAGACACCGACTCGGGCGGCTCACGGCACGGCGCCGTCGAGTCGGGACCGGGCGGTGACGACGCCGACTTCCTGGAGATCGAGCAGTTCGCACGGCTCAAGCGGATCGGCCGCAAGCCCGGCCCGGTGCTCTTCGCCGTCCTGCTCCTCGTCTCGCTCATCGCCTGCCGCGGCCTCCTCGGCGGCGGGGCACTGGCGGGCGGTGCGCTGCTGCCCGCGCCCGCGGACGTCTCCGACCTGTGGGGGCGGTACGCGGACGGCTGGCACCCGGTCGGCACCGGTGGCACCCAGACCGCACCGCCCTACCTCGCCGTGGTCTCCGCCCTGTCCGCGCTGTTCCTCGGCTCGACCGGCTTCGCGCTCACTCTGCTGCTGGTCTGCTCGGTTCCGCTCGCCGGACTCACCGCGTACTTCGTCTCCCGCCCGCTGCTCGAATCGCGGCTGCTGCGGGCCTGGGCCAGCATCGCGTACGCCTTCCTGCCCGCCGCGACCGGCGCCCTCGCGACCGGCCGCCTCGGCACCGCAGTACTGGCGATCCTGCTGCCGCTCATCGCCCGCACCGCCGTCTCCGCGTACGGGATGCGCAGCAGCGGGGATGCCCGTGGCAGTTGGCGCGCCACCTGGGCGTACACCCTGCTCCTCACCCTGGCGATGGCCTTCACTCCTGTCGTCTGGCCGCTGGCCGTGGTCCTCGGCATCGGTGTCCTCGCTCTGCGCCGCCACGACGTCGCCGCGTACGGACTCCGCTTCCTCGCCACGATCGGCACCCCGCTGCTCGTCCTCGCGCCGTGGTCGCTGTCGCTGCTGGGCAACCCCTCGTCGTTCCTGAAGGAAGCGGGCCTGGAGTTCGGTACGGGCTCGGCCTCCGCACTCGATCTGCTCGGGATCAGCCCCGGTGGCCCGAATGCCGCGGGCGGGGTGCTGCTGCTCGGCATCGTGCTCGCGGCGCTGGCCGCGCTGCTCCGCGGGGAGCGGCAGTTCGCGGTGCGCGCCGCCTGGGCCGTCGCGCTCGTCGCCCTGGTCTTCGCCGGACTCACCAACGGCTCCGGCTGGGCCGGACCCGCCACCCTCGTCTACGGCATCGCGCTGATCGCCGCCGCGGTCGTCGGTGCGGATGGCGCACGGGTGCGTGTCGCGGAGCTCAGCTTCGGCTGGCGCCAGCCCGTCGCCGCGCTGATCGCCGCCGCCGCGGTACTGGCCCCCGTGGTGGCGGCCGTCGGCTGGATGGTCGGCGGCGCCGCGGGTCCGCTGGAGCGCCGGGACCCGGTTCAGGTGCCCGCGTTCGTCGCGGAGGAGAGCAGCACCCGTGACCAGCCGCGCACCCTGGTGCTCGGCGGAAGTTCGCCGGCCTCCGTCTCGTACACCCTGGTCCGCGGCTCCGGTGCGCGGCTGGGCGACGGCGAGCTGGCCGCGTCGGGCGGCGGCAACAGCCACCTCGACAAGGTCGTCGCCAACCTGGTCGCGGGCTCCGGCGCCGACCAGGGCAGCCAGCTCAGCGGGTTCGCGATCCGTTACGTACTCGTACGGGACGGAGCACCGCGCGAGATGAGCCGGGTGCTCGACGCGACCCCGGGGCTGAGCCGGCTGAGCCAGCTGGACGGCAGCGCGCTGTGGCGCGTCGACCGGCAGATCGCCCGGATCATGATCGTTCCGTCCGGCGTCGGCGGTGAACAGCTGCCCGTCGGTTCACAGCCCGTCGAGGCACACTCCAAGATCCCGGCGGGCGGCTCCGGCCGGGTGCTGCGGATCGCCGACACGGCGGACTCCGGCTGGCACGCCACGCTCAACGGCCGGGCGCTGACCGGCAGGACCGTCGACGGCTGGGCGCAGGGCTTCGAGCTCCCCGCCGAGGGCGGCAGGCTGGATCTCACGCACGAGACGCCGCTCACACACACCGCATGGATCTGGGCTCAGGCCGCGCTCGGCGTGGTCCTGCTGGTCCTGGCCCTGCCGGGCCGCCGCCGGGAGATCGACGACGACCTGCCCGAGGAGTCCGCGACGGTTCCGGCCGAGCCGGTCGCGGGCGAGGGACGCCGGGCCCGCAGGCTGCGCGCGGCCGCGCAGGCGGAGGCGGCGGTCGAGGACGGCGACTACGACGCCGACGACTACGGCGACGGCGGGGAGCGGCCGGCGGAAGCGGCGGGTGAGTACATCCCCGCACCGCAGACGACCGACCCGTACGCGCAGCAGCCGGAAGGGATCGACGCCTACGGCCACGGGCAGCAGGCCCCGGATCCCTACGACCCGCAGGGCGACGGCCAGTACGTGCCGCAGGGCGAGGACGGCCGGTACGCGTCCGTTCCGCAGCAGCACCAGTACGGCGAGTGGGACGCGCAGCAGTACCAGGGCGGCGAGTACGCGCAGTACCAGGGCGAGCAGCAGCAGCCCGACGCCGATCCGTACCAGCAGGGCGCCGCCCAGGGGTACGACCCGTACGGCTACCCGCAGCAGCAGTACGACCAGGGCCAGTACGACCAGGGCCAGTACGACCCGAACCAGGGCGGCCAGTACGACCAGGGTCAGTACAGCCAGTACGAGCAGGGCCCGTACGACCCGCAGGCGCCGTACAGCGGGCAGGCCCCGTACGACCCGCAGCACCCCGACGAGAACCCCGCCCCGGCCCAGAACCCGTGGCCGACCGGCAACGCATCGCGAGGCGAGTCCGAGTGAAGTCCACCAACCTGTCCCTCATCGCGGGCACCGTAGCCCTCGCCGCCGTCACCGGCTTCGCCGCGCTCTCCGCGCCCGGTGACGCGGACGCCACGGGGGCGACGGCCGCCACGCGGCTGCCCGTGGAGCGGTCCAGCCTGCTCTGCCCGGCACCCGGCCTCTCGGAGCTCGCGGAGACGGCGTACTCGTCCTTCACCCCGGCGTCCGCGGGCGGCGGCGAGGCGGGGACCGCGGAACTGAAGCCCTCCGTGCCCACCAACGCGGACGCGGGCGACGGGACCACCGCCAAGAAGGACTCGAAGAAGAAGGCTGCGGACTCCGACAAGCCGGTCGTCTCCCTCAAGGAGCCCGGCAAACCGGCCACTGCCGACGCGTCCGGCTCCGACGCCCCCGCCCTGGTCGGCACCGCCACCGGCAAGCTGGCCCCCGGCTGGACCACCCAGCAGACCACCACGGTCAGCACGGGCGCCTCCCGCGGCCTGCTCGGGCTCAGCTGCACCGGACCCGACACGGACTTCTGGTTCCCGGCCGCCAGTACCGCGAAGTCCCGCGAGGACTACGTCCATCTCACCAACCCGGACGACACCGCCGCCGTCGCCGACATCGAGCTGTACGGGCCGGACGGCTCGCTCAAGTCCGATGTGGGCGAGGGCATCACGGTCCCCGCCAGGTCCAGCGTCCCGGTCCTGATCTCCACCCTGACCAGCGAGGCCGCCGACGATGTGACGATCCACGTCACCACCCGTACCGGACGCGTCGGAGCCGTCGTGCGGGCGGCGGACGGCGTGACGGGCAGCGACTGGCTCACCGCCTCCGTCGACCCGACGGGCACCCTGGTCCTCCCGGGCATCCCGGCGGACGCCACCTCCGTACGGCTGGTGGCCTTCGCCCCG
Organism: Streptomyces sp. NBC_01717; assembly: GCF_036248255.1. NCBI lineage: Bacteria > Bacillati > Actinomycetota > Actinomycetes > Kitasatosporales > Streptomycetaceae > Streptomyces > Streptomyces sp. NBC_01717. The sequence continues at coordinate 5,690,279 of NZ_CP109178.1, forward strand.
GGCGAGGAGGACGCCGACCTGAAGCTGAAACTGCTGGGCAAGACCGGCGCGATCTCGCCTGCCGGGCACGAGGACCTGCACGTCAAGTCCAACATGACCGCGGGCGTCGACCTGAAGGACATCACCAGGGGTGAAGCGGGCTCCCTGCTGCTGACACCGGCGCAGAGCGGACGTGCCACCCCGGTGGTGGCCGCGCTGCGTGTGGTCCGCGGCAGCGGTGACAAGCAGGAGGTCGCGTACATCCCGGCGACCGGACCGGTCGGCGCGCAGGCCACGGTGGCCGGCAACCGGGCGAAGGGGTCGGTCCTCTCCCTCACCGCGCCGGGCGCCACCGGCACGGTGAAGGTCACGGCGTCCGCGGGCAGCGGAGGCGGCGAACGGACCGTCAAGACGTACACGGTGAAGGGCGGCACGACGCTCGCGGTCACCCCGCAGGTGCCGACCGGGCTCAAGGGAAGCTACGCGCTGACCGTGGAGACGGAGTCGGGCGGCCCGGTGCACGCCGCCCGCACCCTCACTCTTCCGGAGGACGGCATCCCGATGTTCACGGTGCAGACGCTGCCGGACGACGGCGGAACGGTCGAGGTACCGGCGGCGGAGCAGGACCTCTCGGTCCTGGACGACTGAGCAACCGGTACGGGGCGGCGCCGAACACAGCGCCGCCCCGTACCGTACTCACACCCTTCAGGGAGTGCCCGGCCGATCCGTGGCCGGGGCCGCGGGTGATCCGTCGGGCACCCGCTAGTCCTGGCCGTACCGCGGATCCACCGACTCCGGCGACAGCCCGAGCAGCTCCGCGACCTGCTCCACCACGACCTCGTGCACCAGCAGCGCACGCTCGTCGCGGCTCTTGGTCCTGATCTCGACGGGGCGCCGGTAGACGACGATCTGCGCGGCCCGGTCCTTCGCCGCGGACACCGCGCGCCCCAGCGGAACGGTCTCCTCCTGCGTCCCCGGTACGTCCAGGACCATGAAGTCGACATCGGCCAGCTGCGGCCAGCGGCGCTCCAGCCGCTCCACCGAATCCTGTACGAGATCGCGGAAGGTCTCCGCCCTGCTGACCGAGAGCGGCACCTGGGGCGGAGCCACGGGGCCACGCATGCCGCGGCCGTGGCGGTCACGACGGCGCGGACGCGGTTCGGAGCGCGGCTCGGGCGGGTGGGGCGGCGGTACAGGACTGTCCATCACCGACGCAGCGTAACTCCCGGCGGGGCAGTGGGATCGCCGCTCACCGGCAGGGCAGCGGCATGTCCACTGTTGAACATTCCGGCCAACGTTGAGCCCGTTTCAGGCCCTGTCCGCGACCGCTGATCTCTTACGTAATGACAGCTTTTGTATCGAGTGGTAACCGGAATCGTTGCCGTTGCTACCTGCGGTTCTCTCTTCCGGTGCAGGTCAGGGTAGTTGCCCGAAAGGCGGTTGTGCCGGAGGTCACAGTGCGACACGGTGGGGTGACCTGAGGGAGAGTCGTCGCAGCCCGCTCAAGAGTGCGGTACCGTCCAACATCGTGAGCCCTGTACGTCGCTGTTCGCGCACCGCGTGCGGCCGCCCTGCCGTCGCGACACTGACGTACGTCTATGCCGACTCGACTGCGGTCCTCGGCCCGCTCGCCACCTATGCCGAGCCCCACTGCTACGACCTCTGTGCCGAGCACGGTGAGCGGCTGACCGCGCCGCGCGGCTGGGAAGTGGTCCGGCTCTCCGACCCCTCCGCGCCCACCCGCCCCAGCGGTGACGACCTCGAAGCGCTCGCCAACGCCGTGCGGGAAGCGGCGCGTCCGCACGAGCGCGCAGCCGAGGCCAGAGGCGGCGGACCGCATGCCGCAGACCCCATGGAGGTCGCACGCCGCGGCCATCTTCGGGTGCTGCGTTCGCCGGATTCCTGACCGCGGCGTGCTGCTCGGCGTCCTTCGCCTATGATTTCCCGTTACAAGTTTTCGCGTTCGGGCCATTGACCAGAACTTGTCGTGGACACGACTATTCCCTCACCCGTGAGAAATGGCTTCCGCATCACGGAATCCGGGGAGGTCTGTGTGTTTGTCCAGCAACTCGAGCCCGTAGCCGATTCGCTCGCCCTGTCCGCTCTGGTCGCGACGCTTCCCCTGGTCACCGTGCTGGTGCTGCTCGGGGCGGTCCGGATGCGGGCACATCACGCCGGACTCATCGGCCTCGTCGTCGCGGTCGCCGTCAGCTCGCTCACGTACGGCATGCCTCTCGGGCAGACCCTCTCCGCAGGCGCTCAGGGCGTGCTCTTCGGCCTCTTCCCCATCATGTGGATCGTCGTCAACGCCCTCTGGGTGTACCGCATGACCGTACGTACCCAGCACTTCGACATCCTCCGCCGCTCCTTCGGCCGGCTCTCGGACGACCCTCGCATCCAGGCGCTGGTCATCGCCTTCTGCTTCGGTGCGCTCCTCGAAGCCCTCGCCGGATTCGGTGCGCCTGTCGCGATCTCCTCCGTGATGCTGGTGGCGCTCGGCTTCGACCCGGTGAAGGCGGCCGTCGTCTCGCTCGTGGCCAACACCGCACCGGTCGCGTTCGGCGCCATGGGCACCCCGGTGGTGACGCTCGCCCAGATCACCGGGCTGCCGCTGGACGACGTGGCCTCCGTCGTGGGTCGCCAGACCCCGCTGCTGGCCCTCCTCGTACCCCTGATCCTGGTCTTCCTGGTGGATGGAAGGCGTGGGCTGCGCGAGACCTGGCTGCCCGCACTCGTCTGCGGAATCGCCTTCGCCGGCGCCCAGTTCGCCGCCTCCAACTACGTCTCCGCCCAGCTCGCGGACATCGCCGCCGCACTCGTGGGCGCGGCCGCGCTGATGGCCGTCCCCGGGGCACGCAGGCCGGCCGAGGAACCGGTGCGTGCGGCGGTCCTGACAGGCGTGCGGAGCGGGGACCTCGATCACGTGGACCCGCACCGCGAAGTGCTGCGCGCCTACGTCCCGTATGCCCTCATCGTCGCCGTCTTCTCCGTCGCCCAGATCCCGCCGGTCAAGGAACTGCTGGCCGAGGCGACCCGGGTCTTCGACTGGCCCTTTCTCGACGTCGCGAACCCGGCGGGCAAGCCGGTCGGCGCCAACCTCTTCACGCTCCCGGTCATCGCCACGGGCGGCACCCTCGTCCTGCTGGCCGGCCTGGTCGCCACCGTCGCACTCGGCGTACGACCCCGGGACGCGGCGCGCGAGTGGGCGGGCACGGTGTACGAACTGCGGTACGCGATCCTCACCGTGACCTCCGTACTGGCACTCGCGTACGTCATGAACCTCTCCGGGCAGGCTGCCACGATCGGCCAGTTCGTGGCCGCGGCGGGCGCCGGGCTGGCCTTTCTCTCGCCGGTGCTCGGCTGGTTCGGCGTCGCGGTCTCCGGCTCAGACACCTCCGCGAACGCGCTCTTCGGCGCACTCCAGGTCTCGGCGGCACGCGAATCGGGTCTCTCGCCGGAGCTGCTTGCCGCGGCGAACAGCTCCGGCGGGGTGCTCGGCAAGATGATCTCCCCGCAGAACCTGACGATCGCTTGTGCGGCGGTCGGTCTGGCCGGGCGCGAGGGGGACCTGCTGCGCAAGGTGCTGCCGTGGAGCCTGGGATTGCTGCTGGTGATGTGCCTGATCGTGCTGGCGCAGAGCACGACGGTGCTGGGCTGGATGCTGCCCTGAGCGCAGGACCAGGTCCGGCCGCCGGTTGACGACCGAGCAGTGACCGGCCGCTCCCGGCCACCGTGGGCGCAGCCGGGCAACCGTACGGCCGCGCCACTGCGCCACCGCTCAGCCACAGGACCCCACGGCCTGCCCAAAGGGCCGACGGGTAGTTTGGGCGGTCCGCAGAAACCTCAGGAGGACCGGCCCGTGGCTGCTGATCTGTCGCAGATCGTCAAGGCGTACGACGTGCGCGGAGTCGTGCCCGACCAGTGGGACGAATCGCTGGCCGAGCAGTTCGGGGCGGCGTTCGTCGAGGTGACGGACGCCGAAGCGATCGTGATCGGCCACGACATGCGGCCTTCGTCGCCCGGCCTCTCCGCGGCTTTCGCACGCGGTGCGGCGGCGCGCGGTGCGGACGTCACCCTCATCGGTCTCTGCTCGACCGACCAGTTGTACTTCGCCTCCGGCAGCCTCGGCCTGCCCGGTGCGATGTTCACGGCCTCGCACAACCCGGCGCAGTACAACGGCATCAAGATGTGCCGGGCCGGCGCCGCGCCGGTCGGCCAGGACACCGGGCTCTCCGAGATCCGCGCCCTGCTCGAGAAGTGGGCCGAGCAGGGCGTACCGCAGTCGGTCGCCACCCCCGGTACCGTCACCGAGCGCGACACCCTCACCGACTACGCGGCCCACCTGCGGTCCCTGGTCGACCTGACGGCCATCCGTCCGCTGAAGGTCGTGGTCGATGCGGGCAACGGCATGGGCGGCCACACCGTCCCCACCGTCCTCGAAGGGCTCCCGCTCGACGTCGTCCCCATGTACTTCGAGCTGGACGGCACGTTCCCCAACCACGAGGCCAACCCCCTCGACCCGAAGAACCTCGTCGACCTCCAGGCCCGAGTCCTGGCCGAGGGCGCCGACCTGGGCCTCGCCTTCGACGGCGACGCGGACCGCTGCTTCGTCGTCGACGAAGGCGGCGCGGGCGTCTCCCCGTCCGCCATCACCGCCCTGGTCGCGGCCCGCGAACTCGCCCGCAACGGCGGCAAGGGCACCGTCATCCACAACCTGATCACGTCCTGGTCGGTCCCCGAGGTCGTCCGCGAACACGGCGGCACCCCGGTCCGTACCCGCGTCGGCCACTCCTTCATCAAGGCGGAGATGGCCGCACACGGCGCGATCTTCGGCGGCGAACACTCCGCGCACTACTACTTCCGCGACTTCTGGAACGCCGATACGGGCATGCTCGCCGCCCTCCACGTCCTGGCCGCCCTCGGCGGCCAGCCGGGCACGCTGTCGGACCTGGTCGCACAGTACGACCGCTACACCGGCTCCGGCGAGATCAACTCCACCGTCGACGACCAGCCGGGCCGCACGGCGGCGGTGCGCGCGGCCTTCGAGACCCGCGACCACGTCACGCTCGACGAACTGGACGGCCTGACGATCACGGCACCGGACTGGTGGTTCAACCTCCGCGCCTCCAACACGGAACCGCTGCTGCGCCTGAACGTGGAAGCACGCGACGAAGCGACGATGACGGCGGTACGCGACGAAGTCCTGACGTTGGTCCGCAGTCAGGCAGCGTCAAACGACCCCGATGTGTGAGGGCGCCTGAGAGCGCGCCCGCCGGGCCCCTCGCGGCGCGCCGGGTACCCCGGCGTTCGACGGCATCCTTCCAGCCCGTCCGGTGCTCGAGGACCGGGGTTCCGGGGCGGCGCCCCGGTTCCCGGAACGGCGGGTGGGGGAACAGCCGGCCCGGGAGCCCCCACCCGCGCCCGCTCGGCGACCGCACCACCCCCGGCCAGGCCGCGCCCCCGCCACCCCGGCGGTAGGCTGACGTCGCCCGATCCGCGCGAATCCGAACCCTCTGTTCGAATGCTTGAAGGGACTCACCCCATGCCGCTCGAAGCCGGCCTCCTGGAGATCCTCGCCTGCCCGGCCTGCCACTCCCCGCTCGACGACCGGTCGGCAGCCGACAGCCCCGAGCTGGTCTGCACCGGCACGGACTGCGGCCTGGCCTACCCGGTACGGGACGGCATCCCTGTACTCCTGGTCGACGAGGCCCGCCGCCCCGCGTAGCGCGAGACACGGGAGCGCCGCCGCCCACCCGGCCGGGGCGCCCCCACCCCCGTACACCCGCAGCCCGCACGGTGATCAGCACGTGATCGGAGGCCCGTCCCCATGCTCGACGAGTCGTTGCTCGACGCCCCGGAAGCCCTGGCCCGAGCCGACCGCCGCGGTCTGCTCCGCGGCGCCGCCGAGGCCGGGGCGCGCGTCCGTACCGCCGCCCGGCACGCGGCGGAGGCCGGGATCACCGAGCTGGCCCCGGAGGGCCGCCCACGGGCTGTCCTGGTCGCCGGCTCCGGCACCGCCGCAGCCGGCGTCGCCGATCTGATCGGCGCGCTGGCGGGAGCCTCCGCACCCGTCACCCGTATCCAACCCACGGGCGTCGCACCTGCCGCGGGCGCCATGCGCTGGACGCTCCCCGGCTGGGCCGGCTCCGTCGACCTGCTGCTGATCGTCACGGCAGACGGCTCCGAACCGGGCCTCGCCCTGCTCGCCGAACAGGCCTACCGGCGCGGCTGCACGGTCGTCGCCGTCGCCCCCCGGCGGTCCCCGCTGCGTGAAGCGGTCGACGGGGTGCACGGCCTCGTCGTACCGATGGCGTCCGCCCCGCACGGCGAGTACGACGCCGAGACGTCGGCCGCCGGACCCGGCACGCTCTGGGCCCTGTTCACGCCGCTCCTCGCACTGCTCGACCGGGTCGGCCTGATCAACGCACCCGCCGAGACGCTCCAGAGCGTCGCCGACCGCCTGGACCGCACCGCGGAACGCTGCGGCCCGGCCATCGCCACGTACAGCAACCCGGCCAAGACGCTCGCCGCCGAGCTAGCCGACAGCCTGCCGCTCGTGTGGACGGAAGGCGATGCCGCGGGGCCGGTCGGGCGCCGGTTCGCCGCCGTCCTCGCCGAGCTGTCGGGCCGCCCGGCCCTCGCCGCCGAACTCCCCGAGGCCCTCCCCGCCCACGGGGCGCTGCTGGCGGGCACCTTCGCCGCCGGGGCCGATCCCGACGACTTCTTCCGCGACCGGGTCGACGAGGCGGAGCCCTTGCACGCCCGGGTCGTCCTGCTCCGCGACCGACCTGCCGGCGGTCTGAGCGCCGCCCCCGCCGCCCGTGAACTGGCCCTCGGCCACGACACGGCGATCAGTGAACTCGAACCGGACGAGGGCAGCGAACTCGAAGCCCTCGCCGAGCTCCTCGCGGTCACCGACTTCGCCGCCGTCTACCTGGCACTGGCCTCGGCAGCCCACGCCTGACCGCATCGCACGACCACCGCACGACCACCGCACCGCACGATCCGCGCATCTCACGAGGACGAACTCTCCATGGACCGGCTCTCCAACACCGTGCGCCCTTACGCCTGGGGCTCCACCACCGCCATTCCCGAGCTGCTCGGCGTCGCCCCCACCGGCGAGCCCCAAGCCGAAATGTGGATGGGCGCCCACCCCGGAGCCCCTTCCCGCCTCGCCCGCATATCCGGCACCTCGGAAGCCCTCACCGAGCAGCCCCTCACCGACATCATCGCCGCCGACCCGGAGCGCGAGCTGGGCGCGGCCGCCGTCGAGAAGTTCGGCCCCCGCCTCCCGTTCCTCCTCAAGCTGCTCGCCGCAGGTGCCCCCCTCTCCCTCCAGGTCCACCCCGACCTCGAGCAGGCCAGGAAGGGGTACGAGGACGAGGAGCGCCGGTCCGTCCCGATCGACGCGCCCCACCGCACGTACAAGGACGCCAACCACAAGCCCGAACTGATCTGCGCGCTCACCCCCTTCGAAGGCCTCTGCGGCTTCCGCAGGCCCACCGAGGCGGCGCAGGCGATGGCGGCACTCGGTGTCGACTCCCTCAAGCCGTACGTCGATCTCCTCGGCGCCCACCCCGAAGAGGCGGCCCTGCGCGAGGTGCTCACGGCGATCCTCACCGCGGACCCCGTCGAGATGGCCGAGACGGTGACGGCCGCGGCGGCCGCCGCCGAACGGCTCGGCGGCGCCCACGCCCCGTACGCCCGCATCGCACACCATTTCCCCGGTGACCCGGGCGTCATCGCGGCGATGCTGCTGAACTACGTACAACTCCAGCCCGGTGAGGCCCTGTTCCTCGGCGCGGGCGTCCCGCACGCCTACCTCGGCGGCCTCGGCGTCGAGATCATGGCCAACTCGGACAACGTGCTGCGCTGCGGACTGACGCCCAAGCACATCGACGTCCCCGAACTGCTGCGCATCGTCCGCTTCGAGGCGACCGACCCCGGCATCCTGCGCCCTGAGGCGTCCCCTTCCGGCGAGGAGCTGTACGAGACCCCGGTCGACGAGTTCCGGCTGTCGCGCTTCGACCTCTCGCCCGGCGCCGCGCCCGTCGACCTGACCAGGCACACTCCGCAGATCCTGCTCTGCACCGCGGGCGCACCCCGCGTCGGCACCCTCGATCTCACCCCCGGCGCCTCGGTCTTCGTACCGTCGGGCGAAACGGTCGAAGCGTCCGGTACCGGCACTCTGTTCCGCGCCACAGTTGTGGCCTGACGTACCGTCCGCATCAGCGGCTGCAACAATGTCCGGCCGTACCGCGGCGCCAGGGCCGCAGCACCGAAGAAGGGACACCAGGCACCCATGAGTGCGTCAGGCGGAACCAAGGCGATCGTGGCGGCACTCGCCGCCAACCTCGCGATCGCAGTGGCCAAATTCGTGGCGTTCCTGTTCAGTGGCTCGTCATCGATGCTCGCGGAGAGCGTCCACTCGGTCGCCGACTCGGGGAACCAGGGGCTGCTGCTGCTCGGCGGCAAGAAGTCCCAGCGCGAAGCCACCCCCCAGCACCCCTTCGGCTACGGGCGCGAGCGGTACATCTACGCCTTCCTCGTCTCCATCGTCCTGTTCTCGGTCGGTGGCATGTTCGCGGTCTACGAGGGCTACGAGAAGATCCTGCACCCGCACGAGCTCGAGGCCTGGTACTGGCCGGTCGGCGTGCTGGTCTTCGCGATCATCGCCGAAGGCTTCTCCTTCCGGACCGCCATCAAGGAGTCCAACGAGAGCCGCGGCGCCCTCACCTGGACCCAGTTCGTCCGCCGGGCCAAGGCCCCCGAGCTCCCGGTCGTCCTCCTGGAGGACCTCGGCGCGCTGGTCGGTCTGGTACTCGCCCTGTTCGGTGTGGGCCTGACCCTGGCGACCGGCAACGGCGTCTGGGACGGCATCGGCACGCTGTGCATCGGCATCCTTCTGATCGGCATTGCGATCGTGCTTGCCGCGGAGACGAAGTCCCTGCTGCTCGGCGAGGCCGCCGGTACCGACCAGGTCGAAAAGATCAAGGCTGCGGTGGTCGACGGCGAAACCGTCACCCGCATCATCCACATGCGTACGCTCCACCTCGGCCCGGAAGAGCTGCTGGTCGCCGCCAAGATCGCGGTCCAGCACGACGACACCGCCACCGAGGTCGCCAACGCCATCAACGCTGCCGAGTTCCGCATCCGCGAAGCCGTCCCGATCGCCAGGGTCATCTACCTGGAACCGGACATCTTCAACGAGGCGGCCGCCGCCACGGGCACCAACCCGGCCAAGGCGCCGGACGCTCCCGAGGCCCCCGACGCCGCCCCGACACAATCCGACCACTGATCCACCCGTACCCCGCCCCGGCCCTCCTCCCGATCACTTCCGGCCCCGGGCGGGCTGGGAGCGGTCGGCCCGATCGGTGTAGATTCGATGGCAGTGTCAGACGTCGCTGCTGATGGCGGTCGGCCGCTCCGCGCATGCGGACCGGGCGAGGGAGAGAGGGCCTCCGACGGACTGCGCTGCGAGCGCCCGGGCATTTCTGTGTCCGCCGCCGCAGAGCCAGCCGTACCCACCCTCGACACCCACTACGAGGAGCAGCCCGTTATGACGACGGTCGCCAATCGACAGGACTTCAAGGTCGCCGACCTCTCCCTCGCGGAGTTCGGCCGCAAGGAGATCACGCTCGCCGAGCACGAGATGCCCGGCCTGATGTCGATCCGCAAGGAGTACGCCGCCGCGCAGCCGCTCGCCGGCGCCCGCATCACCGGCTCGCTGCACATGACCGTGCAGACCGCCGTGCTGATCGAGACCCTGGTCGCCCTCGGCGCCGAGGTCCGCTGGGCCTCCTGCAACATCTTCTCCACCCAGGACCACGCCGCCGCGGCCATCGCCGTCGGTCCGAACGGCACCCCGGACGCCCCCGCCGGCGTCCCGGTCTTCGCCTGGAAGGGCGAGACGCTCGAAGAGTACTGGTGGTGCACGGAGCAGGCCCTGACCTGGCCGAACACCCCCACCGGTGGTCCCAACATGATCCTCGACGACGGTGGTGACGCCACCCTCCTCGTCCACAAGGGCGTCGAGTTCGAGAAGGCCGGTGCGGCCCCGGACCCGTCGACCGCGGACAGCGAGGAGTACGGCCACATCCTCACCCTGCTGAACCGCACCCTCGGCGAGTCCCCGCAGAAGTGGACCCAGCTGGCGTCCGAGATCCGCGGCGTCACCGAAGAGACCACGACCGGTGTGCACCGTCTGTACGAGATGCACCGCGACGGCACGCTCCTCTTCCCGGCGATCAACGTCAATGACGCCGTCACCAAGTCCAAGTTCGACAACAAGTACGGCTGCCGCCACTCCCTGATCGACGGCATCAACCGCGCCACCGACGTCCTCATCGGCGGCAAGACCGCCGTCGTCTGCGGCTACGGCGACGTGGGCAAGGGCTGCGCGGAGTCCCTGCGCGGCCAGGGCGCCCGCGTCATCATCACCGAGATCGACCCGATCTGCGCCCTGCAGGCGGCGATGGACGGCTACCAGGTCGCCACGCTCGACGACGTCGTCTCCCAGGCCGACATCTTCGTCACCACGACGGGCAACAAGGACATCATCATGGCCGCCGACATGGCCAAGATGAAGCACCAGGCGATCGTCGGGAACATCGGCCACTTCGACAACGAGATCGACATGGCCGGCCTCGCCAAGATCGAGGGCATCGTCAAGGACGAGGTCAAGCCGCAGGTCCACACCTGGACGTTCCCCGACGGCAAGGTCATCATCGTGCTGTCCGAGGGCCGCCTGCTGAACCTGGGCAACGCCACCGGCCACCCCTCGTTCGTGATGTCCAACTCGTTCGCGGACCAGACCCTGGCCCAGATCGAGCTGTTCACCAAGCCCGAGGAGTACCCGACCGACGTCTACGTGCTGCCCAAGCACCTCGACGAGAAGGTCGCCCGCCTCCACCTTGCCGCGCTCGGCGTGAAGCTCACGACGCTCCGCCCCGAGCAGGCCGCGTACATCGGCGTCGAGGTCGAAGGCCCCTACAAGCCCGACCACTACCGCTACTGATCCGGCACCGGTCCCGACCGTCATCGACCACACAGCTCACCGCCGGCCGGTGACCGGTCACTGACGGCAGGAACAGCCGCAGCCTCAGCAGCAGATACGAGCGCAGGCCCCCGCACCCCCGTGTCGGGGGCCTGCGCCGTACCGCACCCGCACAGCCCGAGGAACCCGAAGGACCCCATGCCACGCGGCCGTTATTCGCTCCACGATCCTCACGACCACACCCCCCTCGGCGAAGAACACTTCCACTGCGCCCCGGGCCCCTCCGGCTGGCGCTACGTCTCCCAGACCATCGCCCCCTCCGGCGACCATCTCGGCTCCGTCGATCTGGCCCTCGACGAACTCGGCCGCCCCATCCGCCTCGAACTGCACGCCGCGAGCTGGCAGATCCGCGGCGCCGCCCTCGAAGGCGTCACCTGGGTCCGCACCGACCCGACCGGCACTCATGCCACCGAAGGCAATGTCCGCGCCCACGGCTTCACCGGCACATCCCCCGCATTCCTCATCGCGACCTCACGCCTGCTGCGCCTCACCCCCGGTTCCCCCGCGACCCGCATCCGCCTCGTCGCCTTCACGGACCCGGTCCTCGCCCCCCGTACCGTCGACCAGTCCTGGGCCCTGGTGAACAGTGAAGCGCACGCCACTGACAACGGCCCTCTGATGGTGGACGAATACCAGGTCAACGCCCTGGACACGGGCGAACAGCACACGATCCACATCGCCGGCGACGTAGTCCTCGCGGCCCCCGGCATCGAGCTCGAACACCTGGAGACCCCGCCCTCCCCCCGCTAGAGGTCGTCCCGCAACCGGTGCGGTGGGTGGTGCGTCGACGAGGCGTGTCCTTGCATGGACGGTGAGCCGACAAGATCGCCGGCAAAGCAGGAATCGGGCTTCCCTGTGAGCAGACAGCAGGAGACAATCCAGATCACCACGGGGCCGCAGGACGGTTCCGCCAGACAAACGGGGGACCCATGATCTTTGTTGCTTCCATGGCAGTCGTGCTCGCGGCCGCGGTCGGGGTGTGCTTGGTCGTACTGCGGCGCAGAGGCGGCTCGGGGGAACGCGGGGCACTCGAGCGTGGGGCAGCGGACCAGGGACTCGCACAAGGGCTGGGCGCGGCGAACGCTACGAGGCAGAACACAGGGCCCTTCGGGTCCTGAGCCCTGGCCTCTCAGCCGAGCCGACTGTTCCACGACATGACCCCCAGGGGATAACGGCCACCCCATACGGGACAGCTTCTAGGCAGGCGGCGCGAACCCCGTACCCGGCTTCCGGTCCCCCGGCTCCTCCGTCTCAAAAACCCCAGGTTCGACAGGAGCCGCAGGAACAGCAGGCGCTAGAGGGGAAACAGTGTCGTGAGGGGCGACCGAGCTGACCGTCCCCGCAGGCCCCACCACCCCCACCGGAGCCGAACCAACTCCGACGCCCCCCTGCCCGAGGGGATCGGCCTGGGCAGCGGCGAACACCCGCCGGGCATCCCGCGCCTGCCGCTCGTTCACCACGCCGGCCAGATAGGCCGCGGCCGGCACCCCCGGCGGCACCGGAACCCCCGTACGCACTGCCAGCTCACCGGCCAGCCGCTCCGCCATCGACAGCCCCACCTCCGCATCGAGCTGCTGCATCCGCGTCAGGTACTGCCGTATCGCCAGCCACAGCTCGTCCGGGACCGCTGACAGATCCAGCCCGGCGAACCGCCCGACCAGCCACGGCGGCGGAGGCGGCACAGCGATCCCGCGCCCGGCCGACACCCGCTCCCGCACGACGAGCGTCCCCGCGAAGACATCCCCGAGCCGCCGCCCCCGCGCCGACACGAGCGACGCGATACAGGCGAAGACCCCGAGCGTCATCAGAATCTCCACGACCCCCATCGCGCCGCGCACCAGCGCGTGCCGGAACCGGATCGGCCCTCCGTCGTCCCGCACCACCCGGAGCCCACACGCGAGCTTCCCCAGCGAACGCCCATGACTGAGTGTCTCGACCGCGATCGGCCCGCCCACGAGCACCAGCAGAAAGGTCGCGACGGCTATGGCCGCACTTGCCGCCTCGTCCAGCGTCACCGTCGCAACGGCCAACCCGATCGACACCAGGATGAACACGATCCAGACCACGACAAGATCGATCGCCAGAGCCAATGCACGGCTCGGCAGTCTCGCCGGCCGCAGCCCCAGCACGACCGCATCCCCGGTCACAAGCTCACTCATCGCCGCCCACCCTTCGCCGACCTTCCCTGACCCTCGGGCGCTCAGTCTGCCAAGCTGACCCGCAGCGCGCCGCAGTAGTACGGACCCGTACGCACCCATGCCTGGAGCAGCAGCCGACCATGGATCTCGACGTATTCGTGACCGCCCACCGAACCGAGTGGGACCGCCTGGACCATCTCCTGCACCGCGGGCGCCGACTCACCGGCACGGAAGCCGACGAGCTCGTCGCCCTCTACCAGCGGACGGCCACGCATCTCTCACTGATCCAGTCCAGTGCTCCGGACCCGATGCTCATCGCGCGCCTCACCCAGCTCGTGGCCCGCGCCCGATCCACCGTGACGGGAACCCGCCGGGCCTCCTGGCGCGACGCCACCCGCTTCCTGACAGCCGGCTTCCCCGCCGCGGTCTACCGCTCCAGGCACTGGTGGATACCCACGGCCGTCCTCTCGACACTCCTGGCCGCACTCATGGGCTGGTGGATCGGTACCCACCCGGAAGTCCAGGCGGCCATCGCCGCCCCGGAGGATCTACGTCTCCTGACCAGCCCCGGCGGGGAGTACGAGACGTATTACTCCAGCCACCCGGCAGCCTCGTTCGCAGCCCAGGTCTGGACGAACAATGCCCAGGCCGCCGCGATGTGCCTGGTCCTGGGGGCGTTCCTGTGCCTCCCGGTGATCTGGATCCTCTTCGTCAACGTCCTCAATCTCGCGGTCGGTATCGGCCTGATGTCGTCGGCCGGCCGCCTCGACACCTTCCTCGGACTGATCCTCCCGCACGGCCTGCTCGAACTGACCGCGGTGTTCGTCGCAGCCGGTACGGGACTCCGCCTGGGATGGACGGTCATCGACCCCGGCCCGCAGACCCGGCGATCCGCCCTCGCGCAACAGGGCCGGGCCGCGATCGGCATGGCCATAGGCCTGGCCCTGGTTCTCTTCGTCTCCGGCGTCATCGAAGGTTTCGTCACCCCGTCGGGTCTCCCGACCTGGGGCCGCATCGCCATAGGCATAGCGGCCGAGCTGGCCTTTCTCACCTACGTCTACGTACTGGGCGGCCGAGCGGCCCGAGCCGGCGAAGCGGGAGACGTCGACGCCACCGAGCGCAGCGCTGAGCTCCCAGCCGCCGCCTGATGTGCGTGCGCCCCCGCTGACCTGCTAGTCTCCTCCTCGCCCCAAAAAGCCATTGACATGGTGGACAGGGGGAGGTAGATTTTAACGGTTGAGTCCAGCTGGACAGGTTAGGACCCAACGGCTAGTCTTCATCTCGCTCACTGGGAATTGAATTCCTGAAGAGCCGTCGATTCCTTTATTTGGGCCACGAAGCCGATTAGCTCGGCCGAAACGCTTCTGATAAAGTTGAATCAGCCGAAAGGCAAAGGCCACTCCAACGGCCACCGGAATCAAATTCGGACCGGAAACGGAACGAAAAAGAGTCTGGTAGGGTTGGAACCGCCGGAAAGGGAAACGCGAAAGCGAAGAACTGGAAAGCGGAACCCGCTTCGACCGGGAATCGGACACGAAAGAGTCTGATGGAGTCGGAAACGCAAGACCGAAGGGAAAAGCCCGGAGGAAAGCCCGAGAGGGTGAGTACAAAGGAAGCGTCCGTTCCTTGAGAACTCAACAGCGTGCCAAAAGTCAACGCCAGATATGTTGATACCCCGGCCTGTTTCGGCAGGTTGGTGGTTCCTTTGAAAGTCCTGCCGGGCCTTTGTGGTTCCGGTAGGCAATTACACAGCGAGGACGCTGTGGACGGTCGGTCTTATTCCGGCTGATCATCCCGCTCTCGTGATGTGTCTCCCGATTACGGGAAAACATTCACGGAGAGTTTGATCCTGGCTCAGGACGAACGCTGGCGGCGTGCTTAACACATGCAAGTCGAACGATGAAGCCCTTCGGGGTGGATTAGTGGCGAACGGGTGAGTAACACGTGGGCAATCTGCCCTTCACTCTGGGACAAGCCCTGGAAACGGGGTCTAATACCGGATAACACTCTGTCCCGCATGGGACGGGGTTAAAAGCTCCGGCGGTGAAGGATGAGCCCGCGGCCTATCAGCTTGTTGGTGGGGTGATGGCCTACCAAGGCGACGACGGGTAGCCGGCCTGAGAGGGCGACCGGCCACACTGGGACTGAGACACGGCCCAGACTCCTACGGGAGGCAGCAGTGGGGAATATTGCACAATGGGCGAAAGCCTGATGCAGCGACGCCGCGTGAGGGATGACGGCCTTCGGGTTGTAAACCTCTTTCAGCAGGGAAGAAGCGAGAGTGACGGTACCTGCAGAAGAAGCGCCGGCTAACTACGTGCCAGCAGCCGCGGTAATACGTAGGGCGCAAGCGTTGTCCGGAATTATTGGGCGTAAAGAGCTCGTAGGCGGCTTGTTGCGTCGGTTGTGAAAGCCCGGGGCTTAACCCCGGGTCTGCAGTCGATACGGGCAGGCTAGAGTGTGGTAGGGGAGATCGGAATTCCTGGTGTAGCGGTGAAATGCGCAGATATCAGGAGGAACACCGGTGGCGAAGGCGGATCTCTGGGCCATTACTGACGCTGAGGAGCGAAAGCGTGGGGAGCGAACAGGATTAGATACCCTGGTAGTCCACGCCGTAAACGTTGGGAACTAGGTGTTGGCGACATTCCACGTCGTCGGTGCCGCAGCTAACGCATTAAGTTCCCCGCCTGGGGAGTACGGCCGCAAGGCTAAAACTCAAAGGAATTGACGGGGGCCCGCACAAGCAGCGGAGCATGTGGCTTAATTCGACGCAACGCGAAGAACCTTACCAAGGCTTGACATATACCGGAAAGCATCAGAGATGGTGCCCCCCTTGTGGTCGGTATACAGGTGGTGCATGGCTGTCGTCAGCTCGTGTCGTGAGATGTTGGGTTAAGTCCCGCAACGAGCGCAACCCTTGTTCTGTGTTGCCAGCATGCCCTTCGGGGTGATGGGGACTCACAGGAGACTGCCGGGGTCAACTCGGAGGAAGGTGGGGACGACGTCAAGTCATCATGCCCCTTATGTCTTGGGCTGCACACGTGCTACAATGGCCGGTACAATGAGCTGCGATGCCGCGAGGCGGAGCGAATCTCAAAAAGCCGGTCTCAGTTCGGATTGGGGTCTGCAACTCGACCCCATGAAGTCGGAGTTGCTAGTAATCGCAGATCAGCATTGCTGCGGTGAATACGTTCCCGGGCCTTGTACACACCGCCCGTCACGTCACGAAAGTCGGTAACACCCGAAGCCGGTGGCCCAACCCCTTGTGGGAGGGAGCTGTCGAAGGTGGGACTGGCGATTGGGACGAAGTCGTAACAAGGTAGCCGTACCGGAAGGTGCGGCTGGATCACCTCCTTTCTAAGGAGCATCTAGATTCCGCAAGGAATCCAGAGCCACTACGTCGGCAAATGTTCGACGGTGGTTAGCTCATGGGTGGAACGTTGACTATTCGGCACGGTTCTTCGGGATCACTAGTACTGCTTCGGCGTGGAACGTGAATCGTGGGGGGTCGTGTCGGGCACGTTGTTGGGTGTCTGAGGGTATGGCCGTAAGGTTGCCTTCAGTTGCCGGCCCCAGTGAACTCGCCCTTAGGGGTGGGGTGATGGGTGGCTGGTCGTTGTTTGAGAACTGCACAGTGGACGCGAGCATCTGTGGCCAAGTTTTTAAGGGCGCACGGTGGATGCCTTGGCACCAGGAACCGATGAAGGACGTGGGAGGCCACGATAGGCCCCGGGGAGCTGTCAACCGAGCTTTGATCCGGGGGTGTCCGAATGGGGAAACCCGGCAGTCGTCATGGGCTGTCACCCGCTGCTGAACACATAGGCAGTGTGGAGGGAACGAGGGGAAGTGAAACATCTCAGTACCCTCAGGAAGAGAAAACAACCGTGATTCCGGGAGTAGTGGCGAGCGAAACTGGATGAGGCCAAACCGTATGCGTGTGATACCCGGCAGGGGTTGCGCATGCGGGGTTGTGGGATCTCTTTTTCACAGTCTGCCGGCTGTGAGGCGAGTCAGAAACCGTTGATGTAGGCGAAGGACATGCGAAAGGTCCGGCGTAGAGGGTAAGACCCCCGTAGCTGAAACATTAACGGCTCGTTTAAGAGACACCCAAGTAGCACGGGGCCCGAGAAATCCCGTGTGAATCTGGCGGGACCACCCGCTAAGCCTAAATATTCCCTGGTGACCGATAGCGGATAGTACCGTGAGGGAATGGTGAAAAGTACCGCGGGAGCGGAGTGAAATAGTACCTGAAACCGTGTGCCTACAAGCCGTGGGAGCGTCGCTGTTGTTCTTCGGAGCGACAGTCGTGACTGCGTGCCTTTTGAAGAATGAGCCTGCGAGTTTGCGGTGTGTTGCGAGGTTAACCCGTGTGGGGAAGCCGTAGCGAAAGCGAGTCCGAATAGGGCGTTTTAGTAGCACGCTCAAGACCCGAAGCGGAGTGATCTAGCCATGGGCAGGTTGAAGCGGAGGTAAGACTTCGTGGAGGACCGAACCCACCAGGGTTGAAAACCTGGGGGATGACCTGTGGTTAGGGGTGAAAGGCCAATCAAACTCCGTGATAGCTGGTTCTCCCCGAAATGCATTTAGGTGCAGCGTCGTGTGTTTCTTGCCGGAGGTAGAGCACTGGATAGGCGATGGGCCCTACCGGGTTACTGACCTTAGCCAAACTCCGAATGCCGGTAAGTGAGAGCACGGCAGTGAGACTGTGGGGGATAAGCTCCATGGTCGAGAGGGAAACAGCCCAGAGCATCGACTAAGGCCCCTAAGCGTACGCTAAGTGGGAAAGGATGTGGAGTCGCAGAGACAACCAGGAGGTTGGCTTAGAAGCAGCCACCCTTGAAAGAGTGCGTAATAGCTCACTGGTCAAGTGATTCCGCGCCGACAATGTAGCGGGGCTCAAGCGTACCGCCGAAGTCGTGTCATTCCAGCATTAAGGGCCAACGCCTGCTGGGATGGGTAGGGGAGCGTCGTGTGCCGGGTGAAGCAGCCGCGGAAGCGAGTTGTGGACGGTTCACGAGTGAGAATGCAGGCATGAGTAGCGATACACACGTGAGAAACGTGTGCGCCGATTGACTAAGGGTTCCTGGGTCAAGCTGATCTGCCCAGGGTAAGTCGGGACCTAAGGCGAGGCCGACAGGCGTAGTCGATGGACAACCGGTTGATATTCCGGTACCCGCTTTGAAACGCCCAATACTGAATCAGGCGATGCTAAGTCCGTGAAGCCGGCCCGATCTCTTCGGAGTTGAGGGTAGTGGTGGAGCCGACGAACCAGACTTGTACTAGGTAAGCGATGGGGTGACGCAGGAAGGTAGTCCAGCCCGGGCGGTGGTAGTCCCGGGGTAAGGGTGTAGGGCGTGTGATAGGCAAATCCGTCACACATGAGCCTGAGACCTGATGCCGAGCCGATTGTGGTGAAGTGGATGATCCTATGCTGTCGAGAAAAGCCTCTAGCGAGTTTCATGGCGGCCCGTACCCTAAACCGACTCAGGTGGTCAGGTAGAGAATACCGAGGCGTTCGGGTGAACTATGGTTAAGGAACTCGGCAAAATGCCCCCGTAACTTCGGGAGAAGGGGGGCCATCACTGGTGATTGGATTTACTCCATGAGCTGGGGGTGGCCGCAGAGACCAGCGAGAAGCGACTGTTTACTAAAAACACAGGTCCGTGCGAAGCCGTAAGGCGATGTATACGGACTGACGCCTGCCCGGTGCTGGAACGTTAAGGGGACCGGTTAGCTGACTTTCGGGTCGGCGAAGCTGAGAACTTAAGCGCCAGTAAACGGCGGTGGTAACTATAACCATCCTAAGGTAGCGAAATTCCTTGTCGGGTAAGTTCCGACCTGCACGAATGGCGTAACGACTTCTCGACTGTCTCAACCATAGGCCCGGTGAAATTGCACTACGAGTAAAGATGCTCGTTTCGCGCAGCAGGACGGAAAGACCCCGGGACCTTTACTACAGTTTGATATTGGTGTTCGGTTCGGCTTGTGTAGGATAGGTGGGAGACTTTGAAGCAGCCACGCCAGTGGTTGTGGAGTCGCCGTTGAAATACCACTCTGGTCGTGCTGGATGTCTAACCTGGGTCCGTGATCCGGATCAGGGACAGTGTCTGATGGGTAGTTTAACTGGGGCGGTTGCCTCCTAAAGAGTAACGGAGGCGCCCAAAGGTTCCCTCAGCCTGGTTGGCAATCAGGTGTTGAGTGTAAGTGCACAAGGGAGCTTGACTGTGAGACCGACGGGTCGAGCAGGGACGAAAGTCGGGACTAGTGATCCGGCAGTGGCTTGTGGAAGCGCTGTCGCTCAACGGATAAAAGGTACCCCGGGGATAACAGGCTGATCTTCCCCAAGAGTCCATATCGACGGGATGGTTTGGCACCTCGATGTCGGCTCGTCGCATCCTGGGGCTGGAGTCGGTCCCAAGGGTTGGGCTGTTCGCCCATTAAAGCGGTACGCGAGCTGGGTTTAGAACGTCGTGAGACAGTTCGGTCCCTATCCGCTGCGCGCGTAGGAATATTGAGAAGGGCTGTCCCTAGTACGAGAGGACCGGGACGGACGAACCTCTGGTGTGCCAGTTGTCCTGCCAAGGGCATGGCTGGTTGGCTACGTTCGGAAAGGATAACCGCTGAAAGCATCTAAGCGGGAAGCCTGCTTCGAGATGAGTGTTCCCACCCCCTTTGAGGGGTTAAGGCTCCCAGTAGACGACTGGGTTGATAGGCCAGATGTGGAAGCCCGGCAACGGGTGGAGCTGACTGGTACTAATAGGCCGAGGGCTTGTCCTCAGTTGCTCGCGTCCACTGTGTTAGTTCTGAAATAACGAACGGCCGTGTTGTTGCCCGGTGTTGGTTAATTTCATAGTGTTTCGGTGGTCATTGCGTTAGGGAAACGCCCGGTTACATTCCGAACCCGGAAGCTAAGCCTTTCAGCGCCGATGGTACTGCAGGGGGGACCCTGTGGGAGAGTAGGACGCCGCCGAACAATTATTCCGGGAAAGCCCCGCACCTCTGGTGCGGGGCTTTTCTGCGTTTACGGACGGATCGGCAATCATGGCGCCTCGGCGTGTGTCCATGATTGCCGCGTGGGAGTCAGAGGCGGCCTGCTGCTTTGAGGGCAAGATAGGCGTCGGCGAGAGCCGGGGCGAGATCGTCCGGAGTGGCATCGACGACCACCACGCCATGGCGCTGGAGCTGTTCCGCAGTGCGGCGTCGCTGAGCTTGGGCTTGTGCCGCTGCTGCAGCTTCGTAAACCGCGTCCACCGTGCCTCGGGCGTGGGCCATCTCCTCGATGTGCGGGTCGGCCACCGCGGCCACCAGCACGGTATGGCGCTGGGTCAGCCGGGGGAGGGCGGGGAGCAGGCCCTCTTCGACAGGGGCCGCGTCCAGACTGGTGAGAAGCACGATCAGAGAGCGACGAGGGGCGCTTGCCAGGGCAGTGGCGCTGAGTCCTCGGACGTCCGTTTCCACGAGCTCCGGTTCGAGCGGAGCCATCGCCGTGACCATGGCCGACAGAACTTCCCCTGCGGCGCGGCCTTGAACCTGCGCGCGGGTGCGGCGGTCATGGGCCAGCAGGTCGACGCGGTCGCCGGCGCGTGTCGCGAGAGCGGTGAGGAGCAGGGCCGCATCCATTGCCGCGTCGAGCCGGGGCACATCACCGACCCGACCCGCCGAGGTACGGCCCGTATCGAGAACGATGAGGATGTGGCGGTCCCGCTCAGGGCGCCACGTGCGGACCGCGACAGCGGACTGCCGTGCTGTTGCCCGCCAGTCGATGGAGCGGGTGTCGTCGCCGGGGACGTAGGCGCGCAGACTGTCGAACTCCGTGCCTTCGCCACGGATGAGGACACTGGTGCGGCCGTCGAGCTCGCGGAGTCTGGCAAGGCGGGACGGCAGATGCTTGCGGCTGGTGAAGGGCGGAAGGACGCGCACCGTCCATGGGACGTGATGGTTTCCCTGCCGGGCTGCCAGGCCAAGCGGTCCGTAGGAGCGGACGGTGACTTGCTCGGCCCGGCGGTCGCCGCGACGGGTGGGGCGCAGGAGCGTGGTGACGCGACGGCGTTCGCCGGCCGGGATGTCCAAGGTGTGACGGCACGCGGCCTGCTCCGTGCCGGTGAGCCAGCTGCTGGGGGGCCAGGCGTCGCGGAGGTGCGCGCGCAGCCGACGACGCGAGGGATTGGTTACGGTCAGTTGCACTTCTGCGCCGTCACCGAGTCGAACGGTTGTGTCGCCGGATCGGGTGAACTGGAGCGTTCGCACTGGCGCTGCCAGGGCGTAGTCGCACAGAATTGCTAGAGAGAGCGGGGCGTTGACCGCGAGCATGCCTGTCCAGCTCGGGGCCAGGATGCCTACGGGGAGTGACCCCAGTGCGGCAAGCAGCGCGGTTCGTCCGGTGAGGGCCACGGTCACCGCCTCATCGGGGTACGGGTACGTGGGCGAGGACCGCGGTGATGACGGAGTCGGGGGTGACTCCTTCCATCTCTGCCTCGGGCCGCAGCTGGATGCGATGGCGGAGCGTGGGCAGTGCCAGGGCTTTCACGTCATCCGGGATGACGTAGTCACGGCCGGTGAGCCAGGCCCATGCGCGGGCCGTGGAGAGCAGGGCGGTTGCGCCTCGGGGGGAGACACCGAGGGAGAGCGAGGGGGATTCACGCGTGGCACGGCAGATATCGACGACATAGCCGGCGATCTCGGGGGAGACCGTGGTCTTGGCGACCGCGGTCCGGGCGGTCTCCAGGTCGGCGGGGCCTGCGACGGGGCGTACGCCTGCTGACGTCAGGTCGCGGGGATCGAAGCCATCGGCATGGCGGGTCAGGACGTTGATCTCCTCGTCGCGGGACGGCAGCGGCACCGTCAGTTTGAGGAGGAAGCGGTCCAGTTGGGCCTCGGGGAGCGGATACGTGCCTTCGTACTCGACGGGGTTCTGGGTGGCGGCAACCAGGAAGGGGTCCGGCAGGGGGCGCGGGGTTCCGTCGACGGTGACCTGGCGCTCCTCCATTGCCTCCAGGAGGGAGGACTGCGTCTTGGGGGGCGTGCGGTTGATCTCGTCGGCCAGGAGGAGGTTAGTGAAGACCGGGCCGGGCTGGAAGGAGAACTCGGCCGTGCGGGCGTCGTAGACGAGGGATCCGGTGACGTCGCTCGGCATCAGATCGGGAGTGAACTGGACACGCTTGGTGTCGAGTTCGAGTGAGGCGGCGAGGGCGCGGACCAGGAGGGTCTTGGCCACGCCGGGGACGCCTTCGAGGAGGACGTGGCCTCGGCAGAGCAGTGCGACGACCAGTCCGGTGACGGCCGGGTCCTGGCCGACCACGGCCTTGGCGATCTCGGAGCGCAGAGCTTCCAGGGATGCGCGGGCTGTGTCGTCGCTCCCGACGGTCTCGGTTGTCCCGGCGGGCACTGGGGGCAGGGCGCTCATGAAGTGCGTACCTCTCTTTCGAGGGTGTCGAGTTGGTCTGCCAGACGGACAAGGGCGGCGTCGTCGGCCGGCTCCGGTCCGAAGAGCAGGGTGTCCAGGCCGCCTTCAGTGGTGCTGAGGCGCGCGGAGACGGCGGGGAGGAGCACGGAGGGGGAGTGGGCATCGCGTGGGGAGACGCCGATGAGAGGTGCGATACGGGCGCGGGTGGCGGAGCGCAGTGAGGAGGCGGCCCGGTCGCGGGCGTTCGCCTTGCGGTAGAGGCGAGCGCGGCCCTCTGTGGCTTCGGAGGCGCGAATGGCCACGGGCAGCCGTTCGGTGACCAGGGGGCCCAGTCGGCGGGCGCGCCAGATGGCTGCGAGCACGGCGGCGACTGCGAGTTGCAGGGTGCCCCACAGCCAGCCCGACGGGATGAGGTCGACGAAGCTGCGCTCGTCTCCCGTGCCGTCGTCGACACCTTCGTCGTTCCGAGCGGCGGAGGGATCAGCGAGCGAGGGGAGGTACCAGATCAGATGCGGGCGGGAGCCGAGGAGTTGCAGGGCCAGGGAGGCGTTGCCGTGGCTGGCGAGCCGGTTGTTGTAGAGCAGATCGGGGGAGCCGAGGAGGACGGTGTCGCCGGCGCTCTTCTCGTGGACGAGAAGCACGGTGGGGAGGTTGCCACTTGGGTAGCAGCCGATGGTGTCGAGGCCGTCCGCCGTGTAGCGGAAGCCTCCCGTGTCGGCGTCGCCCGCCGTGCGGGCTGCGGGCAGGGAGCACTGCGGTGCGCGGGCGGCCACCGGGCCGGAGGAGCTCGCGTGGACGCCGGGGGCCAGTGCGTCCACGGACAGGGGGTCTGCCGCGAGGAGGACGGTGCGGCCGGCCGAGTCGGTGGTCGCGGCGCGGAGTTCGTTCTGCTGATGCGGCGTCAGAAGGTTCGGGGCCGTGACGAGCAGAGTGGTGTCGGGGCCGGTCGCCGCGGTGGCTTCGTCGAGCGTGGTGGTCACGCGGACAGAGACGCCGCGGTCCTTGAGGAGTTCCGCGACGGCCCGGCTGCCGTGCTGATCGGCGGAGCGGGGGTCGAGCCGGCCGTGCGGGTCGCCGGAGCGTGCGGTGGCCAGCACGATTCCTGCCGCTACGAGAAGGAGGAGGGCGAACAGCAGACCGCGGGTGCGGCCCCAGACCTGGCGGGGAGAGGCGGAGGCCGAGGTGGGGGACGCGGTGGGGGCGTCGGCGACTGCGGTCATTCGGCGGCCCCCCTGGAGGTCAGCAGGGGTTTGGCGCTCTCGAGGTCGTGGTCGAGGGCCCGCACGGTCAGATACGTCTGCTGGTCGGCGGTCCGACCGCCGTATGTGACGTCGTCGAAGTCGCGAGCGGCAGCGCCAAGCGCCATCCCGTGGCCGGGCAGTGAGCGGCCCGCCTCGGCGGCGGCCTCATCGGCCGTGCGGCCGGGACGTGGGTCGAGGAGGGCGCGTTCTTCCAGGGAGCGCACGATGGCGCGCATGCGTTCCTGGACGGCCTCGTTCCAGCGCTGGGCGTCAGCGTGGGCCTCGGCGGCCGTGCGGTGTTCGGCCGCGCTGCGGGGGCTGTCGTCGAAGAGTGCGACCGTGGTGCGGGGGGTGCGTTGCGGGGTGCCCAGCCGCCACCAGAGAGCGACGGCCAGGCCGATGACCACCAGCACGAGGACGATCAGCCCGAGCGGTCCGCCCGGTGCGGCGTTCGAGGCCGTGGCGAAGAGATCGCCGAGCCACCCCCAAAGGCGGTCGAGGCCGCGCTGGAGGAGGTTCGGGTCGTTCTCGTGGTACATAGGATGGGACAGCTCGTGTTTCGCCGCCTCACGGGCGGGGACGCGCGGAGTGTCCACCGGTACGTCGCTGCTTGCGTGGATCAGTAGCCGTGCTGTTGTGGTGCCCCCCGCCCCCGACACGGCATCAGCTCCTGGTGTCGTAGCCGGGCAGGCCTGCGGCCCTGGCGAGTTCGAGGTCGAGTGCTTCGCGGCGGATGCGCTGGTCCACGTAGAGCAGAGCCATCACACCGGCGGAGAGCGGATAGGTGATCGTGGAGATGATGACCTCGCCGATGCCGGAGATGATCAGGAACGGCCAGCCGAATCCGGTGGACTCGCCGGTGAGGAAGGTGCTCAGTCCGTCGCCGTCCACGATCATCGCGATGATGCCGAACGGGATCGCGATGACCAGGGTCACGATGAGCGTCAGGAGCCAGGTGAGGAGCAGGATGCCGAACATCCGCCACCAGGTGCCCCGGACCAGCTTCGCGGACCGGCGCATCGAGACAGTGATCGACTGCCGCTCCAGCATCAGCGCCGGCGAGGCAAGGCAGAAGCGGACCATCAGCCAGATGACGACGACACAAGCGGCCATGAAGCCGATGAGGATGAGGCCGACGCCTGCGGTGGAGCCGATCAGCGCACCGGGCAGCACACCCACTGCCATGATTCCGGCGGCCATCAAGGCCAGCAGCAGGGTCAGACCCAGCAGCTGGAGCAGGCGGGGCCGGGCCTCGGCCCACGCTTCGGAGAGTGTCACGGAGCGGCCCAGTACCGAGCGGCTGATCACCACGGTGAGCATGGCTGTGGTGAAGAGCGTCGCGATCAGGGTGATGAGCGTGGACGGGGCGCTGTAGACCAGGGTGGACTGGGCGGAGTCGGCGGCCTGGCGGAGCGCCTCCGCGCCGGTCGCGTTCGGGTCGACCGACGCGGGTTCCGGCAGCAGGTAACGCTGCACGAGGATGATGGCGATCTGGGCGATCACGGAAACGGTGAGTGTGATTCCGAGGACCGTGCGCCAGTGCGCGCGCATCGCGGAGACCGCACCGTCGAGGATCTCGCCGACGCCGAGCGGGCGGAGCGGGATGACACCGGGCTTTGCCGCAGGTGGCTGACCCCAGCCGGATCCCTGCGGCCTGCTGCCCCAGCCGGGGGCGGGCGGCGGTGCGCCGTGACCGGGGCCGGGGATGCTCGGTGGGGACCACTGCCCTGCGGGCGGCTGCGTAGGAGACCAGTTCCCGGCGTTGCCGTTGCCGTCCGTGGGCGCGGAAGGCTGGGGGACGCCCGCCTCCTGGCTGTCGGAGGGGGCAGATCCGGGCGAGGCCCAGCCCGGAGTGTCGTTCATTCTCGCTCCTTCACGGTCCTGTCCGCTCATCGGGGCGGCAGGTTGGCAGCCATCGTGCCACGCGAAGGTCCGGTACGGGCCGGGTGCCTGATCTCCTTCGCACCTTCATTTGTGGGCGGCTCACCGGGCAGACTGGGCGGATGGCTGATCAGGACGCGCAATCGCCGGTGGGCATCGAGCCTCCCGCGCTTCCCTCCATCCGCTGGGACGAGCCTCCGGAAGGCCCTGTGCTGGTGCTCCTCGACCAGACGCGGCTGCCCGCCGAGGAGGTCGGGCTGGTGTGTGCGGATGTGCCCGCGCTGGTGCGGGCGATCCAGACGCTGGCTGTGCGGGGGGCGCCGTTGCTGGGCATCGCCGGGGCCTACGGGGTGGCGTTGGCCGCTGTCCGGGGCCATGACGTCGAGGAGGCCGCGGGGCTGCTGGAGCGGGCGCGGCCCACCGCCGTGAACCTCGGATACGGCGTGCGGCGTGCGGCGGCGGCGTACTGGGCGGCACTGGACCAGGGGGATCCGCAGCGGGCGGCCGCGGTGGCGCTGGCGGAGGCCAAGGCGCTGCACCGGGAGGACGCCGAGGCCAGTCGGCGCATGGCGCAGTACGGGCTCGCGCTGCTCGACGAGCTGCTGCCGGGCGGCGGGCATCAGCTGCTCACCCACTGCAATTCGGGGGCACTCGTCTCAGGCGGTGAGGGCACGGCCTTCGCTGTGGCGCTCCGGGCGCACCGGGCGGGGCGGCTGCGACGGCTCTGGGTGGACGAGACGCGTCCGCTGTTGCAGGGGGCGCGGCTGACCGCTTATGAGGCGGCGCGCAACGGGATGGCGTACAGCCTGCTCACGGACAACGCGGCGGGTTCGCTGTTCGCCGCGGGGGAGGTCGACGCCGTACTCATCGGCGCCGACCGCATCGCGGCGGACGGATCGGTGGCGAACAAAGTCGGGAGTTATCCGCTGGCGGTGCTTGCCAAATACCACCATGTGCCGTTCATTGTGGTGGCGCCGACCACGACCGTGGATCTGGAGACCGCGGACGGGGCGTCGATCATTGTGGAGCAGCGCCCCGGCCGAGAGGTGACGGAGCTCACATCTCCACAGGTCGGACCGGGCGGAGAGGATGCGGGCGGACTGCACGTGGCACCGCTGGGAGCCCAGGCGTACAACCCCGCATTCGACATCACGCCGCCGGAACTGATCACGGCGATCGTCACGGAGGAGGGTGCAGTTTCCCCGGTCACGGGGGTCGGACTGGCAGAGCTGTGTGCCAGGTCATCGCAGATAACGATTAGCTAATGGGATGATGTCGATTATGAAGGGACGCGTCCTCGTCGTCGACGACGACACCGCACTGGCCGAGATGCTCGGGATTGTGCTGCGTGGTGAAGGGTTCGAGCCGTCGTTCGTAGCGGACGGCGACAAGGCACTTGCCGCATTTCGTGAGGCCAAGCCGGACCTGGTTCTGCTGGATCTCATGCTGCCCGGACGGGACGGCATCGAGGTCTGCAGGCTGATCAGGGCCGAGTCGGGTGTGCCGATCGTCATGCTCACGGCTAAGAGCGACACGGTCGATGTGGTGGTGGGCCTGGAGTCCGGGGCCGACGACTACATCGTCAAGCCGTTCAAACCTAAGGAGTTGGTTGCCCGGATCAGGGCACGTTTGCGTAGGTCCGAGGAGCCGGCACCGGAACAGCTGACCATCGGGGACCTGGTCATCGATGTGGCCGGTCACTCGGTGAAGCGGGAGGGGCAGTCCATCGCTCTGACCCCGCTGGAGTTCGACCTGCTGGTCGCGCTCGCCCGTAAGCCGTGGCAGGTCTTCACCCGTGAAGTACTGCTCGAGCAGGTGTGGGGGTATCGCCATGCCGCCGACACCCGTCTGGTGAATGTGCATGTCCAGCGGCTGCGTTCCAAGGTCGAGAAGGACCCGGAGCGGCCGGAGATCGTGGTGACCGTCCGAGGTGTCGGTTACAAGGCCGGACCGAGCTGACATGTCCCTGGGTAGCGCTGCTCCGAAGCCCGGGGGGCCGGGAGTCCGTACGGGGCGGGCTGCCGGTTCAGGACGTGGGCCTTCGCCGTTGGGGAGGCTTCTGCGGGGCGGCCGGTTGTTCCACGACCGGGCGCCCGGCGGTCCCGTGCCGCGACTGCTGATGCGCTGGGTGCGGCGTCCGCTGCTGCCCGCCGTCCGGCTCTGGCGGCGCAACCTCCAGCTGCGGGTCGTCGCGGGCACGCTGCTCATGTCGCTCGGTGTGGTACTGCTGCTCGGCCTGGTCGTGATCGGTCAGGTGCGCAACGGTCTGCTCGACGCGAAGGGCAAGGCCGCTCAGACACAGGCCGCCGGTGGTTTCGCGGCGGCCCAGGACAAGGCGAACGCTCCGCTCACCCCCGGTGGGCAGGGAGGCGATGCCGGTGACGGGACGACCGCCAACAACTCGTGGCGGACCGAGCTCGTCGATCAGCTCGCCAGTGGCGGCAAGAACGCCTTCAACGTGGTGGCGCTCAGCGCCGACGACGGCACCCGTGCGCCGCGCGGCTCGGGGAGCGTGGAAGCGGCCAGCGTCCCGCAGAGCCTGCGGGAGGCCGTGGACAAGGGGCCGGGTGCGTTCCAGACGTACTCGCTGATCAGGTATGCGAACGGGCAGGAGTCGCAGCCGGGACTCGTCGTGGGCAAGCGCCTGTACGACATCGACCACAATCCGTACCAGCTCTACTACCTCTTCCCGCTGACGCAGGAGGAGAAGTCACTGACCCTGGTCAAGGGCACCCTGGCGACCGCGGGACTGTTCGTGGTCGTGCTGCTCGGGGCCATCGCCTGGTTCGTGGTGCGGCAGGTCGTCACACCCGTACGGATGGCGGCGGGAATCGCCGAGCGGCTCTCCGCGGGCCGGCTGCAGGAGCGGATGAAGGTCACCGGCGAGGACGACATCGCCCGGCTCGGTGAGGCCTTCAACAAGATGGCGCAGAACCTCCAGCTGAAGATCCAACAGCTGGAGGAGCTCTCCCGGATGCAGCGGCGCTTCGTATCGGACGTCTCGCACGAGCTGCGGACACCGCTGACGACCGTGCGGATGGCCGCCGATGTCATCCATGAGGCGCGCGTCGACTTCGACCCCGTGACGGCGCGCTCCGCCGAGCTCCTCGGGGACCAGCTCGACCGGTTCGAGTCGCTGCTCTCCGATCTGCTGGAGATCAGCCGGTTCGACGCGGGCGCCGCGGCGCTGGAGGCCGAGCCGATAGACCTGCGACAGGTCGTACGGCGGGTGATCGGCGGTGCCGAGCCGCTCGCCGAGCGCAAGGGCACCCGGATCCGCGTGGTCGGCGACGAGCAGCCGGTGATCGCGGAGGCCGACGCGCGGCGGGTCGAGCGCGTGCTGCGCAACCTCGTCGTCAACGCCGTCGAGCACGGCGAGGGCCGGGATGTCGTGGTGCGGATGGGGGTGGCCGGAGGAGCGGTCGCCGTCGCCGTCCGGGACTACGGGGTGGGTCTCAAGCCGGGGGAGGCGACCCGGGTGTTCAACCGCTTCTGGCGCGCCGACCCGGCACGGGCCCGGACGACGGGCGGCACCGGTCTCGGGCTGTCGATCGCCGTCGAGGACGCCCGGCTGCACGGCGGCTGGCTGCAGGCGTGGGGCGAGCCGGGCGGCGGTTCGCAGTTCCGCCTGACCCTGCCGCGTACCGCGGACGAGCCGCTGCGCGGATCGCCGATACCGCTGGAACCCGAGGACTCGCGCCGCAACCGGGAGAACCGGGAGCGGGCTGCGGACGGCGTCACGACCGGCAGCGAGCACCGGCTGACCTCGGTGCCGGCCCAGCAGGCCGGCACCGACCGGTCGCCGCTGCCCGTGCCGGCGCGTACTTCCGTGGCTCCCCGCACGGCGCCCGCTTCGGTGCATCCGGCGGCTCTGCCGGGCAGCGGCGCCCGGGTGGTCGCCCGTCCCGCCGACGACCGGCCGGGTGGCGACATCGAATCTGCTGCGCACCACCCGGAGCGGGAGGACACGACTCGTGGGCACTGACCGTCGTCAGGACGGCCATGGACGTGCGGTGGGGCTGACCGCGTTGCTGGGGTGCGGCATCGTGCTGCTGTCCGCGTGCGGCTCGATGCCCGTCACCGGGGACGTCAAGGCGGTCGACGCCTCGCAGCCGGGCGACTCCCAGGTCCAGGTGTACGCGGTGGCGCCGCGCGACAACGCCACTCCCAGCGAGGTGGTCGACGGCTTCCTGGAGTCCATGACCAGCGACGACCCCGGCTTCCGGACCACCCGCAAGTACCTGACGAAGAAGGCGGCCGGCACCTGGAAGCCGAGCGCGTTCACCACGGTGCTCTCCAAGGCGCCGAACCGCAGCGACCGCCCGGTCCACGACGGCGACCGCAGCAGCACGGAGCTCAGCTACACGCTGACCGGCGAGAAGGTGGCGACGGTCGACGCTCAGAGCGCCTACCAGCCGGTCGCGCCTACGGAGTTCAACCGGACCCTGCATCTGGTGCGGCAGAACGGGCCGGACGGCAAGGAGTGGCGCATCGACCTCGTGCCGGACGGTCTGCTGCTCGGCCAGTCCGACTTCAAGCGCCTCTACCGATCCGTCAACAAGTACTACTTCGCCACCGGGCGGACTGCAGGGCAGTCCACGCTGGTTGCCGACCCCGTCTACGTACGCAACCGGACGGATCCCGTCACGGGGATGGACACCGTGACTCAGACGGTCCGCAGTCTCATCGAGGGGCCGAGCAACTGGCTGCGGCCGGTGGTCGACTCCCGCTTCCCCACCAGTACGGCGCTGCGTAAGGGCGTCACCTCGCTGGCGCCCGACGACCGCAGCGTCCTGAAGGTTCCGCTGAACAAGAGGGCGGACAACGTCGGGCAGCGCTCCTGCCGCATGATGGCCTCTCAGGTGCTCTACACCGTGCGGGACCTGACGTCCGCCCGGGTCGAGCAGGTGGAGCTGCAGCGGTCCGACAGCTCGCCGCTGTGTGTGTTGGGCGCCGATCAGGCGGAGGAGTTCGCTCCGGACGGTTCGTCGGGCGGGCCCGACAGCCAGTACTTCGTCGATGCCAAGGGGCATGTCCAGTCCATCCCGGGATCCACCAGGGGCAGTGGCGATCCGGAGCCGGTGACCGGGCCGTTCGGTGACGGGCCGGTGCGGATGAGCGCGGTCGGTGTGGCCCGTGACGAGCAGCTGGCGGCGGCGGTCTCGCAGAACAACGAGTCCCTGTACGTGTCCTCCATCGTCTCGGAGGGCGAGCTGCCCGCTCCCGCGGTGACCAGCAGAGGCAAGAACCTGAACGACCGTCTGTCGGCGCCCAGCTGGGACGGGCGGGGCGATCTCTGGGTGGCCGACCGGGACCCGGAGAACTCCCGGCTGCTGCGGCTGGCCGGCGGTGCCGGTAAGCCGTCGGAGGTCACGGTGCCGAGCCTGGACGGAGCGCGACTGGAGGCGTTGCGGCTGTCGGCGGACGGGGTGCGGATCGCACTGCTGCTGACCAAGGACGGGCACACCACGCTGAAAATCGGCCGGATCGAGCGTCAGGGACCGGCCTCGAAGCAGGAGGTCTCCGTCGTGGAGCTGCGGCAGGCCGCGCCGCAGCTGGCGGATGTCACCGCGATGTCCTGGTCGGGCCGGAGCCGTCTCGTGGTGGTCGGCAAGGAACAGGGCGGCGTTCAGCAGGTGCGCTATGTCCAGGCGGATGGTTCCGCACCGGCCTCGGGCGTGCTGCCCGGGGTGAACCAGGTGTCGGCGGTCGCGGCGGCGGACGACGAGCAGTTGCCGCTGATGGCGGACACCGAGGGTGACGGGATAGTGAAACTGTCGCCGGGTGACAACTGGCAGACGGTGCTCAAGGAAGGCTCGTCGCTGGTCTACCCGGGCTGAGTCCTGTGCAGGTGGGGCAACGACGGGCCTTGGGCGAGGGCGCCTGAGTTTTCCACAGGGGTGGCCGGGTTCGTGGGCCGGGGGCACAGTGGAGTTATGCGGGGGTGGTGGCGGGAGATCGCCGGGCTGGTGCTGCCGGTGGCCTGTGGCGGCTGCGGCAGGCCACGGAGCGAGCTGTGCGAGAGCTGTCGGGCAGCGCTGTACGGCGTGGCGCCGCAGCGGGTGAGACCCGCGCCGGAGCCCGCCGGACTACCCGTGGTGCATGCCGCCGCCCCGTACGAGAACGCGGTACGGGCGGTGCTCCTGGCACACAAGGAGCGTGGTGCGCTCCCTCTGTCGCGGGCGCTCGGCAGGGCGCTGGCGGGGGCCGTGCGGGCCGGGACGGGGCAGGTGGGCGGTCCGGGACCGCTGCTGCTGGTACCCGTGCCGTCGGCGCGGCGGGCCGTTGCGGCGCGCGGGCATGATCCGGCACACCGGATCGCGCTGGCCGCAGCGGGGGAGCTGAGGCGTGGCGGGATTCCGGCCGGAGTGGTTCCGGTGCTGCGGCAACGGCGCCCGGTGACCGATCAGTCCGGGCTCGGCGCCTTGCAGCGGCAGGCGAACCTGGCGGGTGCGCTGGAGGTGGTGGCCGGTGGAGAGCGGCTGCTTGCGGCCGAACGGGTAGTACTCGTGGACGACCTCATGACGACCGGGGCCTCGCTGACGGAAGCTGCACGGGCGGTCGAAGCCGCGGGCGGGCGGAGAGGACCGGCTTGCGGAACGGCGCAGGCGGCCGTTGTCGCAGCATCTCCGACTGCCTTCGCAATAAACCGGAACTGCTAGTGGACTTGCATCGTTGCAGGTAGTGAGTGGGTAAAGGGCCCTGAACGGAGGTACGTGCGAGTAGCGGGTGCCGACATCCGGCCGATCAGGCTATGTTCGGTTGTGAGGAATGGTGAATGCCTGACCTCGACGAGTGCACCACCAGGTTTCGGGCAGGCGACTCACCGGTAGGCCAGACGTTCAAAAAGATCGGTGGGATGGAGACCTCCCCGACGGGGGAGGAGGAGGTGGAAGTCACCGAGTCCGCGGCTCCGGCGACCACCGGGGCCTGGTGCAAAAGGGAGATGCTCCGCCGCTGAGCGGAGCGATCCGGGAACGGAGTTCTGCGTGGACATCGTCGTCAAGGGCCGCAAGACCGAGGTGCCCGAGCGGTTCCGCAAGCACGTGGCCGAGAAGCTGAAGCTGGACAAGATCCAGAAGTTCGACGGCAAGGTGATCAGCCTCGACGTCGAGGTGTCCAAGGAGCCAAACCCCCGTCAGGCAGACCGCTCGGACCGAGTGGAGATCACGCTCCGCTCGCGTGGGCCGGTAATCCGTGCTGAAGCGGCTGCAGGCGACCCGTACGCAGCGCTGGACCTGGCCACCGGGAAGCTGGAGGCGCGGCTGCGCAAGCAGCACGACAAGCGCTACAGCCGCCGTGGCAACGGCCGGATTCCCGCTGCCGAAGTCGGTGAGACGGTGCCGGGTACGGCGTCCTTCAACAGCGAGGGCGACCTGGCCGGCGACGGCGCCGGCCCGTCTGTACCCGTCACCAGGATCGGCACGCTCGAGGTACAGGGCGAAGGACCGTTGGTGATGCGCGAGAAGACGCACGTCGCGGCACCGATGACGCTCGACCAGGCGCTCTACGAGATGGAGCTGGTCGGGCACGACTTCTATCTGTTCGTCGACTCCGAGACGAAGGAGCCCAGTGTCGTCTACCGACGGCATGCCTACGACTACGGTGTCATTCATCTGAGGACCGACCCGCTGGCCGCTGACGGTGCGGGCGGCGCGGGCGGTGCGCTCGGCGGCTGACGCCCCGCATCGGTGGTGCCCCTGGGGCGTAATTCGCGCCAGGGGCACCCGCGTGCGACGACAGAACCACCGCTCTGACGTCCAGGCATGAAATCATGGCGCCCCAAGCCAATCGGTGCTCTGTGAACTGCCGTTGGCGGACAGTTTGTGAACTTCAGGCCATGGCCTTCAGGGGGAGGAACGATGGCGGACACCTTCGGGCCCGTGCGCGATGCGAATGACGGCGGAGACGACGCTGCCGGTGCCGATACCGGCGCGGACACGGACAGCGGTTCCCGCAAGGAGCCGATCCGCGTTCTGGTGGTGGACGACCATGCGCTCTTCCGTAGAGGCTTGGAGATCGTCCTCGCCCAGGAGGAGGACATCCAGGTCGTCGGTGAGGCGGGTGACGGGGCGGAGGCGGTCGACAAGGCGGCCGATCTGCTGCCCGACATCGTGCTGATGGATGTGCGCATGCCCAAGCGGGGCGGCATCGAGGCCTGCACGTCCATCAAGGAGGTGGCCCCCAGTGCGAAGATCATCATGCTGACGATCAGCGACGAGGAGGCCGACCTCTACGACGCGATCAAGGCGGGCGCCACCGGCTATCTCCTCAAGGAGATCTCCACGGACGAGGTGGCCACGGCGATCCGTGCGGTTGCCGACGGGCAGTCCCAGATCAGCCCGTCCATGGCTTCCAAATTGCTCACCGAGTTCAAGTCGATGATCCAGCGGACCGACGAGCGCCGACTGGTGCCGGCGCCGCGGCTGACCGACCGGGAGCTCGAAGTCCTCAAACTGGTTGCCACGGGCATGAACAATCGCGATATCGCGAAGGAGCTGTTCATTTCCGAGAACACCGTGAAGAACCACGTACGCAACATTCTGGAGAAGCTGCAGCTGCACTCCAGGATGGAAGCAGTGGTCTATGCCATGCGGGAGAAGATCCTCGAGATCAGGTAAAGCGACGGCATGGTCAATTGAGGGCGCGGGCGATTTCCTGGGCGAGCGGCTCGCGCAGCTCCGGTGCGTCGACCCGCTCCAGCCGGACGTCCGTACAGCCGACCCAGGACGCCGCTTCCACCAGGGCCTCGGCCATCGGCGCCACGGCCTTCCTGCCCGCCAGGGACACCTGCCGGGCGACCAGCGTGGTGCCCTCGCGTGCCGGATCGACCCGGCCCTGCAGCTTGCCGCCGGCCAGCAGCGGCATCGCGAAATAGCCGTGGATCCGCTTGGGCTTGGGGACGTACGCCTCCAGGCGGTGCGTGAAGCCGAATATCCGCTCCGTCCGGGCCCGCTCCCAGATCAGTGAGTCGAACGGCGACAGCAGCGTCGTACGGTGTCGTCCCCGGGGCTCCGAGGCCAGCGCCGCCGGGTCGGCCCAGGCGGGCTTCGCCCAGCCTTCCACCGTCACCGGTACCAGACCGGAGTCCGCCACCACCGCGTCGAACTGCTCGCCCTTGAGCCGGTGGTAGTCCGCGATGTCGGCGCGGGTGCCGACCCCCAGGGACCGGCCCGCGAGCGCGACCAGCCGCCGCAGGCACTCCCTGTCGTCCAGATCGTCGTGGAGCACGGCGTCGGGCAGGGCGCGCTCCGCGAGGTCGTACACCCGCTTCCAGCTGCGCCGCTCGGTGCACACCACCTCGCCGTACATCAGGGCTCGCTCGACGGCGACCTTCGACGCGGACCAGTCCCACCACTCCCCGCCGTTCTTCGCGCCGCCCAGCTCCGTCGCCGTCAGCGGGCCCTCGGCGCGCAGCTGCTTGATCACCGCGTCGTAGGCCCCGTCCGGCAGGTCGTGGTGCCAGTGCGGGCGCGAGCGATAGGCGCGGCGGCGGAACGCGAAGTGCGGCCACTCCTCGACCGGCAGGATGCACGCCGCATGCGACCAGTACTCGAAGCTGCGGCCGGCCGACCAGTACGCGTCCTCGACCGTGCGCCGGCCGACGGCGCCGAGGCGTGCGTACGGGATCAGTTCGTGCGAGCGGGCCAGCACCGAGATCGTGTCGAGCTGTACGGCACCGAGGTGCCGCAGCACGCCCGGCACCCCGGCCCGGCGGTCCGGCGCGCCGAGGAAACCCTGGGCGCGCAGGGCGATTCTGCGGGCCTGGTCGGCGGAGAGTTCGGCGGCGGGAGGCGGCACTGGCGTCATGTCTCGCACCCTAGAGGGCGGCACTGACATCCGTTCACGGTGCGGTGGACGGACCCGCGGGGAGACCGGGGGCCGGACCGGAGGAGAGGTCCGCCGAGGGGGCGGCGGTGGGGGCCGTGGCCGGGAGATACGGGTGGGCGCCCGGCAGGCCGAGGTCGGAAGGGAGCAGCGCGCCGACCCAGATGTCCCGCCGCACCCCCTTGTTCAGCAGCCCCGACCGCTGCTCGCCCTCCATGCGGAAGCCCGCTCGCCGCGCCACGGCCCGCGAGGGTTCGTTGCCCACCTCGGCCCGCCACTCCAGCCGGTCCCCGCCGAGCGAGGTGAAGGTCCAGTGGGCCGCGGCCCGTACCGCCTCCGTCGTGTAACCGAGACCACGGTGCTCCTTCGCGGTCCAGAACCCCACCTCGTACATGCCGTGGAGGTTGTGGCGGTTGATGCCGAGCGCACCTGTCACGGCCCCGCCGTCGCGCAGAACCACCGCGAAGTTGTACATCGAGTCGTCCTGCCAGCCGCCGGGGGACAGCTTTCGGGTGAAGAGTTCCGCGTCGGCGTGGGTGTACGGGGAAGGGACGACCGTCCAGCGCTGGATGTCCGGGTCCTGACAGGCGGCGTGGACCTCGTCCGCGTCACCCCCACGGAAGGGGCGCAACAGTAGACGCTCGGTGGTGAGAGTGATCGGCTCCATGTACGGATTCTGGTGAGTCGCCGACCGTGATGCGAACACTTTTCGGGGTTCCCGGCACCTTCGGGGCCCTCTGTCCGTTGACTCGAAGGGGCCCAGTGGGGGCAACGCGGCGGCAGCCCTCCCGGCGCGGCGGGGTCCTCGCTTACGATGGCCGTTGCGGTGGGGCCCACCTGCCGTGCCCGCGCCAGCGTCCATAACACGACCCAGTGCCAGGCCCGACCGGCAAGGAGACCAGCCTCAGTGTCCGTCTTCAACAAGCTCATGCGTGCAGGCGAAGGCAAGATCCTGCGCAAACTGCACCGCATCGCGGACCAGGTCAGCTCCATCGAAGAGGACTTCGTCAACCTCTCCGACGCCGAGCTGCGGGCGCTCACCGACGAGTACAAGGAACGGTACGCGGACGGCGAGAGCCTGGACGACCTGCTTCCCGAGGCATTCGCAACGGTCCGAGAGGCCGCTAAGCGTGTCCTCGGACAGCGCCATTACGACGTCCAGATGATGGGCGGCGCGGCCCTGCACCTCGGCTATGTGGCCGAGATGAAGACCGGTGAGGGCAAGACCCTCGTCGGCACCCTGCCCACGTATCTCAACGCGCTCTCCGGCAAGGGCGTGCACCTGATCACGGTCAATGACTATCTGGCCGAGCGAGACTCCGAAATGATGGGCCGGGTCCACAAGTTCCTGGGCCTGACCGTCGGCTGCATCCTGGCCAACATGACTCCGGCCCAGCGCCGTGAGCAGTACGCCTGCGACATCACGTACGGCACGAACAACGAGTTCGGCTTCGACTACCTCCGCGACAACATGGCGTGGTCCGCGGACGAGCTCGTCCAGCGTGGCCACAACTTCGCCGTGGTCGACGAGGTCGACTCGATCCTCGTCGACGAGGCCCGTACGCCGCTGATCATCTCCGGCCCGGCCGACCAGGCCACCAAGTGGTACGGCGACTTCGCCAAGCTGGTCACGCGTCTGACCAAGGGCGAGGCCGGTAACCCGCTCAAGGGCATCGAGGAGACCGGCGACTACGAGGTCGACGAGAAGAAGCGGACCGTCGCCATCCATGAGCCCGGTGTTGCGAAGGTCGAGGACTGGCTCGGCATCGAGAACCTCTACGAGTCGGTGAACACCCCGCTCGTCGGGTACCTCAACAACGCCATCAAGGCCAAGGAGCTCTTCAAGAAGGACAAGGACTACGTCGTCATCGACGGCGAAGTCATGATCGTCGACGAGCACACCGGCCGTATCCTCGCCGGCCGTCGCTACAACGAGGGCATGCACCAGGCGATCGAGGCGAAGGAAGGGGTGGACATCAAGGACGAGAACCAGACTCTCGCCACGATCACCCTGCAGAACTTCTTCCGCCTCTACGGCAAGCTCTCCGGCATGACCGGTACGGCGATGACCGAGGCCGCCGAGTTCCACCAGATCTACAAGCTGGGCGTCGTGCCGATCCCGACGAACCGGCCGATGGTCCGCCAGGACCAGTCCGACCTGATCTACCGCACCGAGGTCGCGAAGTTCGCCGCGGTCGTCGACGACATCGCCGAGAAGCACGAGAAGGGTCAGCCGATCCTGGTCGGCACCACCTCGGTCGAGAAGTCCGAGTACCTCTCGCAGCAGCTCTCGAAGCGGGGTGTGCAGCACGAGGTCCTCAACGCCAAGCAGCACGACCGTGAGGCGACGATCGTCGCCCAGGCCGGCCGCAAGGGCGCGGTCACGGTCGCGACGAACATGGCCGGCCGCGGTACGGACATCAAGCTCGGCGGCAACCCCGACGACCTCGCCGAGGCGGAGCTGCGCCAGCGCGGTCTCGACCCCGTCGAGCACGTCGAGGAGTGGGCGGCCGCGCTGCCCGCCGCGCTGGCGAGGGCCGAGCAGGCCGTGAAGGCGGAGTTCGAAGAGGTCAAGGACCTCGGCGGGCTGTACGTGCTCGGTACCGAGCGGCACGAGTCGCGGCGCATCGACAACCAGCTGCGCGGTCGTTCCGGCCGTCAGGGAGACCCGGGCGAGTCCCGCTTCTACCTTTCACTGGGTGACGACCTGATGCGGCTGTTCAAGGCGCAGATGGTCGAGCGCGTCATGTCGATGGCGAATGTGCCGGACGACGTGCCGATCGAGAACAAGATGGTGACGCGGGCCATCGCGTCCGCGCAGTCGCAGGTCGAGCAGCAGAACTTCGAGACGCGTAAGAACGTCCTGAAGTACGACGAGGTGCTCAACCGGCAGCGTGAGGTCATCTACGGCGAGCGCCGTCGCGTCCTCGAGGGTGAGGACCTGCAGGAGCAGATCCGCCACTTCATGGACGACACCATCGACGACTACATCCGGCAGGAGACCGCCGAGGGCTTCGCCGAGGAGTGGGACCTCGACCGGCTGTGGGGTGCGTTCAAGCAGCTCTACCCGGTGAAGGTCACCGTCGACGAGCTGGAGGACGCGGCCGGGGACCGGGCCGGGATCACCGCCGAGTTCATCGGCGAGTCCATCAAGGACGACATCCACGAGCAGTACGACGAGCGCGAGAAGCAGCTCGGCTCGGACATCATGCGTGAGCTCGAGCGGCGCGTGGTGCTGTCCGTCCTGGACCGCAAGTGGCGCGAGCACCTCTACGAGATGGATTACCTCCAGGAGGGCATCGGCCTCCGTGCCATGGCGCAGAAGGACCCGCTGGTCGAGTACCAGCGCGAGGGCTTCGACATGTTCAACGCCATGATGGAGGGCATCAAGGAGGAGTCCGTCGGCTACCTGTTCAACCTGGAGGTTCAGGTCGAGCAGCAGGTCGAGGAGGTTCCGGTGCAGGACGCGGCCGAGCGGCCGTCGCTGTCCAAGGAGGACGCCGCGGTTCCGGCCGGGGCGCGTCCGGAGATCCGCGCCAAGGGACTGGACGCTCCGCAGCGTCCCGACCGGCTGCACTTCTCCGCTCCCACGGTGGACGGGGAGGGCGGCATCGTCGAGGGCGACTTCGCCAACGGTGACGGTGGAGCGGTGTCGGAGTCGGACGGGCTGACCCGGGCGGAGCGGCGCAGGGCGCAGAAGAACGGCGGTGGCGGGCGGCGCCGCAAGAAGTAGTTCGCGGTTGCTGCGGCGCCTGCGGCGCTTCGGCGTGGGTTCGTGTTGCAGGGCGGCTGGGGCCGGGCACCGAGGGGTGTCCGGCCCCAGCCGTGTGTGTGGGGCCGGGTAGGAGCGCCGGGCGCGCCCGGTGGGCGTCCTGTCTCAATCGCCGGGCGGGCCCGGTGTGGCGGACGGGTTTGATTTGGTGGGCGGGGTCGGGGTGCCGAGTTCCACTGCGGCGCAGCGCCAGCGGAGGTCGGGGCCCTGTTCCAGGCGGAAGGCCATTGCCCGTACCTGTTCGCCCGCCGCGATGCTCGCGCAGGCCTCCACCACGCCCGGGGCGGGTTGCGCGCCGTGGCACTGGCGCACCACCGGGCGGGCGCCGCGGGCCCTCAGCGGGGTGGCCGGGGCCAGTTCGGCGAGCTGGTCGTATGCCTCGCCGATCGTGTGGCCGAGCATCCAGTGCACCGGGCGCTGGCCGCTGAGGACCGCCAGGAGGCGCTCCGCGAACCAGTGGTGCGGGCGCAGCATCCGCTGTGGTGTCCGGCGCTGCGGCGGTACGGTCTCGGGCCTGCGCCGGTCGTGGCGTCCGGCGGGTCGGGTCCTGTTCACGCTCATCGTTGATCGCCCCCGTGATCCGAGCCCGGCTCATACCGGGCGGTAACTTCTGCTGTGGATCTTCTACGGGGGCGGTGGACGCGACCGCAAGCGCCGAGGGGTCGCGGGGCGCGGTGGGTGAAGTTCACCTATCAGGGTGGCGGACCCGGTGCCGCAAGGCTCTGCGAAGGCGCGGGGAGGGTGACAGGCGGTTGCCGGGTGGACGGGTCGGGGGCCGTACTCGTAACCCCGAAGGGGGACGCGCACGTATCCTGAGGGCGTCTCCGACTACGAAAGCGGCCAGCCATGCGCGTGTACGTCCCCCTGACCCTCTCCGGTCTCGCAGCGGCGCACCGGGCGGGCGAAATCGGCCCCGGTCCGCTGACCGCGTACGCGGTGACTCCCGCGCTGCGTGAGTGGTACGTCTCCGACGACATCGAGGAGCTGGAGTACGCGGCGCTCAACCGGGCCGCGGCCGCCTCGCTGCGCCTGATCGCCGGGGACCCCGGCGCGGTGCGAAGGCGAGTGGTCGTCGCCGTCGACGTGCCGGACGGGCAAGCCGTCGCCGACCCCGACCACAGCCTGGACCCCTCGTCGCTCGGCGAGGTGCGCATCGCTTCCGCGGTGGCGCTGGCGAAGGCGGCCGCGGTGCATGTCGACGCGGACGACGCGGAGAAGGACGTGGCGGCGGCCGCGTCGGTGCTCGGCGCCGCGGACCTCGGCGACGACGACGCGCAGTTCGTCGTGGACGGCGCGGAGGACCATGAGCTGCTCTGGTTCGGGGTGCAGGAGATTCCCAACCTGATCGGCTGACGGGCGCAGGCCGGGCGCGCGGACCCGTTGTCGTACCCGACGGGTATTTTCATTCCATGGGGACGAACGGGAAGCACCGCACTCATCTGGTCTGGGACTGGAACGGCACACTGCTCGACGACAACACAGCGGTCATCGGTGCGACGAACGCGGCGTTCGCCGAGGTCGGCATGGAGCCGATCACGCTCGAGCAGTACCGCGAGATGTACTGCATCCCGATCCCGCGCTTCTACGAGCGGCTGATGGGCCGGCTGCCCACCGAGGCCGAGTGGGAGCGGATGGACGGGATCTTCCACCGGTACTACATGGAGCAGCGGGTCGCCTGCGGTCTCACCGCGGGTGCCGAGGAGCTGCTCGCCCAGTGGCAGCTGGCCGGCCGTAGTCAGTCGCTGCTCAGCATGTACGTCCATGAGCAGCTGGTTCCGGTGGTGCGGGGGTACGGAATCGAGCGGCACTTCACACGGGTCGACGGCCGCACCGGGCCGTCCGGCGGCAGTAAGGCGCAGCACATGGAGCGGCACCTCGCCGCGATGGGCGGGGTGTCTCCCGATCACACGGTGGTGATCGGTGACGCGGTGGACGACGCGGTGGCCGCGGCGCATGTCGGTGCGCGCGCGGTGCTCTACACCGGGGGGTCGCACAGCCGGAGCAGCCTGGAGGCGGCCGGGGTGCCGGTGGTGGACAGCCTGGACGAGGCTGTGGCGCTGGCCGAGCAGCTGGTCGCTTGAGGGGCGGGACCCGGGCCAGGAATGATCCGAATGGGCCCGGAACGATCCCTGAGGGAGGGGCCTAGACCGCCGGGGCCGTGGTGCGCAGGACCTTCAGGAATTCGCGCATCCAGGCCGAGTGGTCCGGCCAGGCGCGGGACGAGATCAGGGTGCCGTCGACCACCGCTTCGTGGTCCTCGAAGCTGGCGCCCGCCGCCTGCATGTCGAGTTCCAGTGCGGGGTACGCCGTGACGCGGCGGCCGCCCAGCTCGCCGATCGCCGCCGTCAGCAGGGGGCCGTGGCAGATCTGGGCCACCGGCTTGTCCGTGTCGAAGAAGGCCTTGAGGATCTTGCGGAGCTCGGCGTCGTTGCGCAGGTACTCGGGGGCGCGTCCGCCGGGGATGACCAGGGCGACGTAGTCACCGGCGTCCACCTCGGAGAACGCCAGGTCGGCCGGCCAGGTGTAGCCGGGCTTCTCGGTGTACGTGTCGAAGCCGGGCTCGAAGTCATGGATCACGAAGCGGAGCGTCTTGCGGGCGGGGGCCGCAATATGGACGTCGTACCCCTCCTCGCGCAGCCGCTGGTACGGGTAGAGGACCTCCAGGGACTCGGCAGCGTCGCCGGTGACGATCAGGATCTTCGGTGCCATGGTGCGGCTCCCCTCGCGCGGACGTCTCCCATAAGCGTGCATCTGTCCGTTGCGCGCTGTCCAGAGTGTCAAAGTTCGGGACCATCTTTTGTACACATACGGCTCATGACGGTTCCGGGTACGGGCGAGATAGCCTGGACCCCGTGATCAGCGCGATACGCCTCGGGGGCAGCGAAGCCCCCGGCCTGCGCCCGGAGTGCCGACGTGCCCGGGCGATGACTGATCCCCTCAGCCCGGACCCTCTGCCAAAAATGGCCAATAAGGTCCCGGGCATCTCTCATAGCGGCATAGCGTCGTCTCCGACCGGAAACCCCGTGTCGTGGCGGTACGTCGCCTTTTTCACCTACGTCACGCAACGGCGCGCGACAGGAGCCAGAGGACATGCAGACCAAGCTGGACGAAGCCAAGGCCGAGCTGCTCGCACGGGCCGCCAAGGTAGCTGACAACGGCCCGGGCGGTGGTGTCGGCGGCCCGGGCGGTACCCCCCGGGTGCAGGTTGCAGGCACCGGTGCCGAGGGCTCCGGTGCCGGGCAGGACGAGCGTCCCGGCCAGGATGTGCTGCTCTCCTACCTCCAGCGCTACTACCTGCACACCGCTCCGGAGGACATCGCGGGCCGCGACCCGGTCGATGTCTTCGGCGCCGCTTCCTCCCACTACCGGCTCGCGGAGAACCGCCCGCAGGGCACCGCGAACGTCCGGGTGCACACCCCGACCGTCGAGGAGAACGGCTGGACGTC
Source organism: Streptomyces sp. NBC_01717 (assembly GCF_036248255.1). Taxonomy (NCBI): domain Bacteria; kingdom Bacillati; phylum Actinomycetota; class Actinomycetes; order Kitasatosporales; family Streptomycetaceae; genus Streptomyces; species Streptomyces sp. NBC_01717. Next base: position 5,733,023 of record NZ_CP109178.1, read on the forward strand.
CAGCCACTCCGTGGTCGAGGTCGTCACGGACGACATGCCGTTCCTGGTCGACTCCGTCACCAACGAGCTGTCCCGGCAGGGTCGTGGCATCCATGTCGTGATCCACCCGCAGATCGTCGTCCGCCGCGATGTCACCGGCAAGCTCATCGAGGTCCTCGCCGAGGGCAACGGCCTCTCGGCGGCCCCGCAGGCCCGCAAGGGAACCGACGGGACCAAGGAGACCAGGACCGCGCTGCCGCACGACGCGGTCGTCGAGTCCTGGATCCACGTCGAGATCGACCGCGAGACCGACCGCTCCGACCTCAAGCAGATCGCCGAGAACCTGCTCCGGGTGCTGTCCGACGTACGGGAGACCGTCGAGGACTGGGAGAAGATGCGTGACGCCGCGCTGCGCATCGCCGACGACCTGCCCGGCGAGCCGCTCGACGCCCTCGCCGACGAAGAGGTGAACGAGGCCCGGGAGCTGCTGCGCTGGCTTGCCGCAGACCACTTCACCTTCCTCGGCTACCGCGAGTACGAGCTGAGGGAGACCGACGCACTGGCTGCCGTCCCCGGCACCGGCCTCGGCATCCTGCGCTCCGACCCGCACCACAGCGAGGACGAGGCGCACCCGGTCAGCCCGTCCTTCGACCGGCTGCCCGCCGACGCCCGTGCCAAGGCCCGTGAGCGCAAGCTGCTCATCCTGACCAAGGCGAACAGCCGGTCGACCGTGCACCGCCCCAGCTACCTCGACTACGTCGGGGTGAAGAAGTTCGACGCCGACGGCAATGTCATCGGTGAGCGCCGCTTCCTCGGACTGTTCTCGTCCGCCGCCTACACCGAGTCCGTGCGCCGGGTGCCCGTCATCCGCCGCAAGGTCGCCGAGGTGCTGGAGGGCGCGGGCTTCTCGCCCCACAGCCACGACGGCCGTGACCTGCTGCAGATCCTGGAGACGTACCCGCGCGACGAGCTCTTCCAGACGCCCGTCGACCAGCTGCGCTCCGTCGTCACCTCCGTGCTCTACCTCCAGGAGCGGCGCCGGCTGCGGCTGTACCTGCGCCAGGACGAGTACGGGCGCTACTACTCCGCGATCGTCTACCTGCCGCGCGACCGCTACACCACCGGCGTGCGGCTCCGGCTGGTCGACATCCTGAAGGAGGAGCTCGGCGGCACCAGCGTCGACTTCACCGCCTGGAACACCGAGTCGATCCTGTCCCGGCTGCACTTCGTCGTCCGTGTCGCACCCGGCACCGAGCTGCCCGACCTCACCGACGCCGAGAAGGACCGCATCGAGGCCCGACTCGTCGAGGCCGCCCGCTCCTGGTCCGACGGCTTCCAGGAGGCGCTGAACGCCGAGTGCGGAGAGGAGCGGGCCGCCGAGCTGCTGCGGCGGTACGGTCACTCGTTCCCCGAGGGCTACAAGGCCGACCACTCGCCGCGCTCCGCCGTCGCCGACCTGGTCCACCTCGAAGCGCTCAAGCACGACGAGAAGGATTTCGCGCTCAGCCTGTACGAGCCGGTCGGTGCCGCCCCGGGCGAGCGTCGCTTCAAGATCTACCGGACCGGCGAGCAGGTCTCCCTCTCCGCCGTCCTGCCGGCGCTCCAGCGGCTCGGTGTCGAGGTCGTCGACGAGCGTCCGTACGAGCTGCGCTGCGCCGACCGTACGCACGCCTGGATCTACGACTTCGGTCTGCGGATGCCGGAGGTCAACGGCAGTGGCAACTACCTCGCCGACGACGCCCGCGACCGCTTCCAGGACGCGTTCGCCGCGGTGTGGACCGGTGAGGCCGAGAACGACGGCTTCAACTCCCTGGTGCTCGGCGCCGGTCTGAACTGGCGGCAGGCGATGGTGCTGCGCGCCTACGCGAAGTACCTGCGGCAGGCCGGTTCGACCTTCAGCCAGGACTACATGGAGGACACCCTCCGTAACAACGTCCACACCACCCGTCTGCTGGTCTCCCTCTTCGAGGCCCGGATGTCACCCGGCCGACAGAGCGCCGGCACCGAGCTGATCGACGGTCTCCTCGAAGAGCTCGACGGGGCGCTCGACCAGGTCGCCTCGCTCGACGAGGACCGGATCCTGCGGTCCTTCCTCACCGTCATCAAGGCCACCCTGCGCACCAACTTCTTCCAGAAGGCGGAGAGCGGCAAGCCGCACTCCTACGTCTCGATGAAGTTCGACCCGCAGGCCATCCCGGACCTGCCGGCGCCCCGCCCGGCGTTCGAGATCTGGGTGTACTCGCCGCGTGTCGAGGGCGTCCACCTCCGCTTCGGCAAGGTCGCCCGCGGTGGCCTGCGCTGGTCGGACCGGCGGGAGGACTTCCGTACGGAGATCCTCGGCCTGGTCAAGGCACAGATGGTGAAGAACACCGTCATCGTGCCGGTCGGCGCCAAGGGCGGCTTCGTGGCCAAGCAGCTGCCGGATCCGGCCGCCGACCGCGACGCCTGGATGGCCGAGGGCATCGCCGCGTACCGGACGTTCGTCTCGGCGCTGCTCGACATCACCGACAACCTGGTGGCCGGCGAGGTCGTGCCGCCCGTCGGTGTCGTCCGACACGACGAGGACGACACCTATCTCGTCGTCGCCGCGGACAAGGGCACCGCGAGTTTCTCCGACATCGCCAACGAGGTGGCCGTCTCGTACGGCTTCTGGCTCGGCGACGCGTTCGCCTCCGGTGGCTCCGCCGGATACGACCACAAGGGCATGGGCATCACCGCCCGCGGCGCGTGGGAGTCCGTCAAGCGGCACTTCCGCGAGCTCGGCCACGACACCCAGACCGAGGACTTCACGGTCGTCGGCGTCGGCGACATGTCCGGTGACGTGTTCGGCAACGGCATGCTGCTCTCCGAGCACATCCGGCTCGTCGCCGCCTTCGATCACCGGCACATCTTCCTCGACCCGACCCCGGACGCCGCCACCTCGTACGCCGAGCGGCGCCGCCTCTTCGACCTGCCGCGCAGTTCCTGGGCCGACTACAACAAGGGACTGCTCTCCGCGGGCGGTGGCATTTACCCCCGTACCGCGAAGTCGATCCCGGTCAACGCGCACGTCCGCGAGGCTCTCGGCATCGAGTCGGGTGTCACCAAGATGACGCCTGCCGACCTGATGAAGACCATCCTCAAGGCCCGCGTCGACCTGGTGTGGAACGGCGGCATCGGCACGTACATCAAGTCCTCCACCGAGTCGAACGCGGACGTCGGCGACAAGGCCAACGACGCGATCCGCGTCAACGGCGAGGACCTGCGGGCCAAGGTCGTCGGCGAGGGCGGCAACCTCGGCGCCACCCAGCTCGGCCGGATCGAATTCGCCCGGGGCGGCGGCCGGATCAACACCGACGCGATCGACAACAGCGCCGGTGTGGACACCTCCGACCACGAGGTGAACATCAAGATCCTGCTCAACGGCCTGGTCCGGGACGGCGACATGACCGTCAAGCAGCGCAACAAGCTGCTTGCCGAGATGACCGACGAGATCGGGCGTCTGGTGCTGCGCAACAACTACGCCCAGAACACCGCGCTCGCCAATTCCGTCGCCCAGTCCGCCTCCCTGCTCCACGCCCAGCAGCGCTTCATGCGCCGTCTCGGCCGCGACGGACACCTCGACCGGGCGCTGGAGTTCCTGCCCAGCGACCGGCAGATCCGCGAGCTGCTGAACGGCAGCAAGGGGCTCACCCAGCCCGAGCTCGCCGTGCTGATCGCCTACACGAAGATCACCGCTTCCGACGAGCTGATCAAGACCAGCCTGCCGGACGACCCGTACCTGCAGAAGCTGCTGTACGCCTACTTCCCCGCACAGCTGCGCGCGCAGTTCCCCGAGGCGGTCGACGGGCACGCGCTGCGCCGCGAGATCATCACCACGGTGCTGGTCAACGACACGGTGAACACCGGTGGTTCGACCTTCCTGCACCGGCTGCGGGAAGAGACCGGCGCGTCGATCGCGGAGATCGTGCGGGCCCAGACCGCGGCCCGCGAGATCTTCGGCCTCGGCCAGGTGTGGGACGCCGTCGAGGCGCTCGACAACAAGGTCGCCGCCGATGTGCAGACCCGGATCCGGCTGCACTCGCGCCGGCTCGTCGAGCGCGGCTCGCGCTGGCTGCTCGGCAACCGGCCGCAGCCGCTGGAGATCGCCGAGACGATCGGCTTCTTCAAGGACGGCGTCGACCAGGTCTGGGCCGAACTGCCCAAGATGCTGAAGGGCCCCGACCAGGAGTGGTACCAGTCGATCCTGGACGAGCTGACCGAGGCGGGCGTCCCGGACGAGCTGGCGCAGCGCGTCGCGGGATTCTCGTCCGCCTTCCCGGCGCTCGACATCGTGGCGATCGCCGAGCGCATGGGCAAGGACCCCCTTGCCGTCGCCGAGGTCTACTACGACCTCGCCGACCGGCTGGGCGTCACCCAGCTGATGGACCGGATCATCGAACTGCCGCGGAACGACCGCTGGCAGTCGATGGCCCGCGCCTCCATCCGCGAGGACCTGTACGCCGCGCATGCCGCGCTCACCGGGGATGTGCTGAGTGTGGGCAACGGGACGTCGACGCCGGAGGAACGGTTCGCGGCCTGGGAGGACAAGAACGCGGCGATCCTGACGCGTTCGCGCTCCACGCTGGAGGAGATCCGGGGGTCGGACTCGTTCGATCTGGCCAACCTGTCGGTGGCCATGCGGACCATGCGGACGTTGCTGCGTACGCACGCGTAGTGGTCTGAGGGGGGAGCGGCCGCCGGGCGTCCGGCGGCCGCTCCCCCCTCGAACGCCGGACGGGGCAGGATGCGATGCCCGACCGTCCGGCGATGGCGGTTTCCTCGATCGCCGGACGGCCTTGATTCCTGCACCGGTCACCGGCTGCCGCCCGCCCACTGGGCACGGATGGGGTGTGCTGCCGGCGCGCGGCGAACCGGATGACCGGGCTGCTGCGGCTGTGGGCGAGTACGCCCGCGAGGTGCCCGCGCCGCCCGCGGCCCCTACTTCTCGGCGGCGGACATCACTTCTTGGTGGTGAACTTCTCGTACGCGGCGACGACTTCCTTCGCCGGACCGTCCATCCGCAGCGTTCCCGCCTCCAGCCACAGCGCCCGGTCACAGGTCTCGGTGATCGACTTGTTGCTGTGGCTGACCAGGAACACCGTGCCCGCCTCCTTGCGCAGCTCGATGATCCGCTCCTTGCTGCGCCGCTGGAACTTGGCGTCGCCCGTGGACAGTGCCTCGTCGATCAGCAGAACGTCATGGCTCTTCGCGGCGGCGATGGAGAACCGGAGCCTGGCCCCCATGCCCGACGAGTACGTACGCATCGGCAGCGTGATGAAGTCGCCCTTCTCGTTGATGCCGGAGAAGTCGACGATCCTCTGGTAGCGCTCGCGGATCTCGTCACGCGTCATGCCCATCGCCAGCCCACCGAGGATGACGTTCCGCTCGCCGGACAGATCGCTCATCAGCGCCGCGTTCACGCCGAGCAGCGACGGCTGCCCCTGGGTGTGCACCTGGCCCTTCGACGGCGGGAGCAGACCGGCGATCGCCTTCAGCAGCGTCGACTTCCCCGAGCCGTTGGAACCGATCAGGCCGATCGCCTCGCCCTTGTACGCGGCGAAGCTGACGCCCTTCACGGCATGCACCTCGCGCACGCCGGGGGTCTGCCGCCGGGAAGCGATCCGGCTGAGGGCCGAGGTGGCGCTGCCCTTTCCGGTGCGCGCGCCGTTGACCTTGTAGGTGATGTGGACGTCGTCCACGACGACGGTCGGCATCCGCTCGTTGTCGCCAGTCATGTTCTCAGCCACGTCCGTACAGCTCCTCGGCCTTCCAGAAGTACACGAAGCCGCCCACTCCGCACACGAGCGCCCAGCCCGTGGCAACGGCCCACACATGCGGGGGCAGCTGCGCCCCGCTGAAGCTGTCGATGAATGCGAACCGCATCAGGTCGATGAAGACGGCGGCCGGATTGCACTCCAGCGCCACCTTCACGAAGTGCGGAACCGCGTCGCCCTTCAGCTTTTCGTCGAGGCTGAACATGACGCCCGACGCGTACATCCAGGTGCGCAGGACGAACGGCGTCAGCTGCGCGATGTCCGGGGTCCGGGCGGCCAGCCGCGCCACGACCATCGAGAGCCCGGTGTTGAAGACGGCCTGCAGGAGCAGCGCCGGGATCGCCAGCAGCCACGACGGCCGGGGGAACTGCCCGAACCCGATCAGGATCAGGACCAGTGCACCCAGAGAGAACAGCAGTTGCTGGAGCTGCTGCAGCGCCAGTGCGACGGGCAGTGAGGCGCGCGGGAAGTGCAGTGCCCGGACGAGGCCGAGGTTTCCGCTGATCGCGCGGGTGCCCGCGGTGATCGAGCTGGCGGTGAAGGTCCAGATGAACACGCCCGTGATGAGGAACGGAACGAAGTCCTCGACGTTCTTCTTCGTGTTCAACAGGATGCCGAAGATGAAGTAGTAGACCGTCGCGTTGAGCAGCGGGGTCATGATCTGCCAGACCTGGCCGAGCTTCGCCTGGCTGTACTGGGCGGTGAGCTTGGCGGTGGCGAACGCCGTGATGAAGTGCCGGCGGCCCCACAGCTGCCGGACGTACGCGCCGAGCGTCGGCCGGGCCCCGCTCACGGTCAGCCCGTGCCGGGCCGCGAGTGCGGCGAGCTCACCCGGCCCGTAGACCGGGAGGAGGGGGGCGGGGGCTGCGTCGGTCACCGCCGGGGTGGTCGGCGGGGCTGTTGTCTGGCTCACCACGATCGCTTTCGACGGGAGGACAGGAAACCATCGCGAACGCCGGAACGGAACCGTATCGTCGCAACGCCGAGAGTAGGACGTGACCACGTCGCAACGCAACCGTTTCGTCGTTACGGACTATCATTCGGTTCATGACCACCGACCCGGGAACCCGCCGCCGCGTCCCCGCCGGAGCCGCAGTGCTGCGCGAGGACGTGACCGATGCCATCCGCAGCGCCGTCTTCGAGGAGCTGGCGGCGGTCGGCTTCGCCCGGATGTCGATCGAGGGCATCGCCCGGCGCGCGGGCGTCGGGAAGACCGCCGTCTACCGCCGCTGGAAGTCCAAGCTGGCCCTCGTCCTCGACCTGGTCTCCGCCGTCGCGGTCCAGGGCATGCCGGCGCCGGCCACCGGTTCGCTGTACGGGGATGTCCGCGCCGTGCTCCAGCTGGCCGCCTATGCGCTGCGCCACCCCGTCGCCTCGCAGGTCATCCCGGATCTGCTGGTCGAGGCGGCGCGCAACCCGGAGATCTCCGACACGATCAAGTCGGCCCTGCTGGACCCGCAGCAGGGCATCGCCGCCGTGGTCGTCCGGGACGCCGTCGCCCGCGGTGAGCTGCCCGGGGACAGCGACCCGGACCGCGCCCTGGACCTGATCGTCGGCCCGCTCTACTGGCGGCTCGCCGTGGTCCGCGGCGATCTGCCCAAGGGCTATCTGGACGATCTGGCCGAATCGGCCGTCGCCGCCCTCAAGAAGAACTGACCGCCCGGCCGTCGGCTGCGCCCCGGACCGGTCCGCCTACCGGGCCTCGCACGGCGCGTACGCCGGCCCGGACGACACCCCCGGAGTGTCGCCGCCACCGAGGGCGAGCCGCTGAGGGTCTTCGGATCGAGGAGCGGAGGTCACAGCGGGCGGCCGGGCTCCCGGGCATGTTCCGGGAGCGGTTCCGTCCGTACCATGGCGGCCACGTCGCCCACCGCGTGGTGCGATGGTGTTCCTGAACGGCTTGTGATGTCACTCGTTCGAGGCCGTAACCGGTGACCCCCTGCCGTTCACGCGGTTGAGCCATACGGACAACCAGGCCCCCGATGAACGGACGTGCTCAACATGCCGCCACGGCTCAGTGTCGTCGTCCCCGTCTACAACGTGGAGCTCTATCTGACGGACTGCCTGAAGTCCCTCGCGGAGCAGACCATGGACGACCTGGAGGTGGTGATGGTCGACGACGGGTCCACCGACGACAGCGCCGCCCTGGCCGCTGCCTTCGCCGAACAGGACAGCCGGTTCCGTCTGGTGAGCCAGAAGAACGGCGGCCTCGGGCACGCCCGCAACACCGGGGTCCGCAACTGCGACCCGGACAGCGGCTACGTCGCCTTCGTCGACAGCGACGACATCGTGCCGCCCCGGGCGTACGAACTCCTCGTCGGCGCACTCGACGAGACGGGATCGGACATCGCGTCCGGCAATGTGCTCCGGCTGCGGGCCTCCGGCAAGCTCCAGCAGTCGCCCAACTTCCGCAAGCCCATGGCGACCACCCGGCTGCGCACCCACATCTCCCGCGACTGGGACCTCGCCGCCGACCGGATCGCCTGCAACAAGGTCTTCCGCCGGTCCTTCTGGGACGAACACGCCTTCGCCTTCCCGGTCGGCACCCTCTACGAGGACATCCCCGTCGTCCTCCCCGCCCACTTCCTGGCCCGCTCCGTCGACGTCGTCAAGGACGCCGTCTACCACTGGCGCGACCGGGCCGGCTCGATCACCACCCGCCGCGCCGTCGTCCGCGGCATCCGGGACCGGGCCTCGCACGTACTGGGCGTCTCCACCTTCCTCGAACAGCACCGCAGCGCCGCCGACAAACGCCACTACGAGGCGCATGTCCTCGCCAACGACCTCTGGTACTTCATGGAGGCGCTGCCCGACGGGGACGACGAGTACCGCCGCGCCTTCCTCACGTACGCCAACGAGTTCACCGACCAGGTCGACCCGGCCGTCCTCGACGGGCTGCCGCTGCGGCTGCGTCTGATGTGGCATCTCGTACGCGAACGGCGCACCGGCGAACTGCTGGAGCTGCTCGCCCACGACAAGGCCGAACCGGGCGCCTTCGCCGTACAGGGCGTGCGGCGCCACATCGCCTCGTACCCGGCCCTCACCGGGCCGGTACCGCGCTCGGTGCTACGGGTCGGCGACCGGGACCTGCCGCTCACCGCCCGGCTGTGCGAGGCGCACTGGCAGGGCGGCAAGCTGCACCTCAAGGGGTACGCGTACATCCGCAACCTGCCCGCCGGCTCGTGGCACAGCGAGTTCCGGGCCGGCTGGCTGCGGGCCGGGCGCCGGCATGTGGTGCCGCTGCGGCTGCGTACGGTCGACGAGCCGGAGGCCACCGTCCGTTCCCGGCAGAGCCTGCACGACTACGACCGGTCCGGCTTCGAGACGGTCATCGACCCGGCCCGGCTCCGGATCTCCGCCGACGGTGACACCGAACGGCTCACCTGGCGCTTCGAAGTCGGCATCGCCGGACACGGGATGCTGCGCCGCTCCGACGTCTCCACCGACGTGGCCGCGGCGGCGCCGCCCGTGCACCGACCGGACGGCGACCACCGCATCGTGCCCGTCTTCGACAGCGGCAAGCTGGTGGTGCACGCGGAGCGGATCGACGCCCGGTTCGAGACGCACCGGGCGGGCGACGCGGGCGACGGGACCGCCACCGTGGTGATCAGTGGCATGATCCGCGACCGTCTCGGCAAGGAGCCGCTCCGCATCGGTCTCACCCACCGTCCCTCCGGCACCTCCCTCGACTTCCCGGCGACCGTCCACGAGGGCGCCGTGCCGTCGGCGTCGGGCTGGCGGCGCTTCACCGCCGCGATCCCGCTGGCAGCGGTCACCGACGCGCGGCCGGCGACGGAGGCGGCCACCGTCGCGTACAGCCTGCATCTGGTCGGACCGGACGGCCGCAGGACACCGATCGACGTGCCGGGGCCCGTTCCGCCGGGCCGCTATCCGAGCGGTTCGCCCGCACCGGAAGCGGGCGGCGACGAGCCGCGTGAGCTCGCGCTCACCGCCAGCTCCCGGGGCAACCTGCTGGTCAGCGACCGGCCCGTGCAGCCCGCCTGCGAGCTGGCGAGCTGGACGGAGGACGGGCTGCTGCTCCTGGAGGGCACCTTCCCCGACGACCCCGACCGGCCCGTCGAGCTGGTGGCCCGGCACAGCGGTCACCACGAGGAGGCCGTCTTCCCGGTGGTGTTCTCCGGGCCCGCGCAGGCCCGGCGGTTCCGGGCCGAGCTGCGGCCCGACGCCGTCGAGGCGCCCGGTGGCCCACTGCCCCTGGGGGAGGGCCACTGGTACTTCTTCCTCCGCCCGAAGGGCGCCGCCGACGACACGGGCGACATGCCGCTGCGCATCCCGGCCGCCGCCCACCGCACCCTTCCCGCCGCCCGTACGCTCGCGGGCCGTACCTACGTCATCGAGCGGCGCTACCACGACCAGCTGCTCGTCAACGCCGCGTCCATGCTCACCACGGCGGAACGCAGCGCCCGCGGCAAGCGGCTGCTGCGCGAGGCGTACGCCGGACAGCGCACCGCCCCCCTGCGCGACACCGTCCTGCACAGCAGCTTCGACGGGCGCCAGTACTCCGACTCGCCGCGCGCGATCTACGAGGAACTGGCCGCCCGTACCACCGCGTTCGAGCATCTTTGGGTCGTACGCGATCAGCAGGCCCGGATCCCCGCGGGCGCCACCGCCGTCGTCCACGGCTCCGCCGGCTGGCACGAGGCGCTGGCCCGCAGCCGCCACATCGTCACCAACACCCAGCTGCCCGAATGGTTCGAGCGGCGCGACGGCCAGACCGTCGTCCAGACCTGGCACGGCACCCCGCTCAAGCGCATCGGCCTCGACCTCGCGGGCACGGCGCAGGCCAATGCCGCCTACATCGCCACCATCGAACAGCGCGCCGGCCAGTGGAGCGTTCTGGTCTCCCCGAACAGCTTCTCCACCCCCGTCCTGCGGCGCTCCTTCGGCTATCAGGGGGAGATGCTGGAGTGCGGCTATCCCCGTAACGACCTCTTCCACGCCTCGGACCGCACCAAGGTGGCCGCGGCGGTACGGGAGCGGCTGGGGATCCCCGCGGGCAAGCGGGTCGTGCTGTACGCGCCGACGTGGCGTGAGGACCGGCCGCAGGGCGGCGGCAGATACGCCCTCGACCTCCAGCTCGACCTGGCCGCCGCCGAACACGAACTCGCCTCCGACACCGTGCTGTTGGTGCGGCGCCACTATCTGGTCGCCGACCGGCTCCCGGACACCGGTAGCGGCTTCGTGCGGGACGTCTCGCGCTACGGGGACGTCGGTGAGCTGATGCTGATCAGCGACGCGCTCGTCACCGACTACTCCTCGCTGATGTTCGACTTCGCCCAGACCGGCCGCCCGATGCTGTTCCACACGTACGACCTCGCTCACTACCGCGACACCCTGCGCGGCTTCTGTTTCGACTTCGAGAACCGCGCCCCCGGCCCGCTGATCCCCGACTCCGCCGATCTCGTCGAGGCACTGCGCGACCCGGTCCGGGCCACCGCGGGACACGCGCAGGCGTACGAGGCGTTTCGGCGGGACTTCTGCGACCTCGACGACGGGCACGCGGCGCAGCGGGTGGTCGACCGGATGCTGCAGCCCGACCGTTCCTAGCCAGTGCACATAAGTGAGTCCTGGACCCACGGCTGCGTGCTGGGCGCATCCCGAACGGTTTTGGATGCACTGGGTTCCCGCTTTCGCTTCCCGTTCGGCGCGGGCTCTCCGGGGGGCCGGTCCACCCCGGAGTCCGGTTCCGGCCCCCGTGCCCGGGCGGGACCGGAGCCGGACGTGGTGAACGACAGGAAGCGCCCGCGCATTGGGGGACAAGTGAACCGTTCGAGTGATTCGCGCCGTCCGGTGTACGTGCAGATGGGCGGGGAGCGATTCACTCGTTCGCTTAAGTATGTTGATCGGTGCACTGGATAGTGGCTGCGGGTTGCTACGTTCGTTTTCATGGGTATCCGAACGTGGTGCGACGCCTGGAGCGTGCGGCGCGCAAGAGCTGTCGTGTTCGTCGCTGCGGCCATAGGGCTGCTCGTCAGAATGCTGATCGCGGCTAACACGTCGGGCCCAGCCGATGTGCGTTATTTCCAAGGTTTCGCCAAGGCCGTCACTGTTTACGGCCCCGTTCGCATTTATGAGCAGCCGCTGCCGGGCCTGCCCGTCTATAATCATCCGCCGCTGGCCGGCTGGATGCTCCTCGGGCTGAATGAAATCGCCGAACTCGGAATTCCGTTCGGGACGCTGATCCGGTCACCTGCTTCGATCGCCGACTTCTTCTGCACACTCATCGTGTTCGAAATTGTCCGGCGGCGCCGCAGTCTGCGTACCGCGGTCGCCTGCGGGATCGGCGTGGCCCTCAGCCCTGTGCTGATCGCCACCTCGGGCTACCACGGCAACACCGACGCGGTCGCCATCGCTTTCGCCCTCGCCGCCGCGTATCTACTGACCGACCGGAGGTCACCGCTGTCCGCCGGGGTGGCCGCCGCGCTGTCGATCAGCGTCAAGTTCATCCCGGTCGTGGTGATCCCGGCGCTCTTCGTCGTCGCGCTGCGGGCCGGCCGGCCGATGTTCGTCCGCTTCACCGCGGGGTTCACCGCGGTGGTCGCGCTCGTCTGGGGACCCGTGCTGGTGACCGTGCCGGAGAACCTCAAAGACAACGTCCTGGAGTACACGGGGGGCGCCTACCGCCTCTGGGGCCTCGTTCGGTTCGCCGATGTGCTCGGCCTGCCGGAGTCCTTCATCGCCTTCCTCCGCGGTGAGGGCCACTTCCTCTTCGTGCTGATCTGTGTGGCCGTCGGTGTCTGGCTGGCCTGGGTGCGGCCCGGGCAGCTGCCCGGTGTCGTCGCTGTGACGATGGGCCTCCTGCTGCTGCTCTCCACCGCGTCCGGCCTGCAGTACCTGACCTGGGCGGCCGCCGCGATGTTCGTCATCGGGTTCTGGGAGGGGGCCGCGTACAGCTGCCTGCTCGGCTGGACGGCCATTCTCGGCTACCAGGGACGTTCCCCCGTGCGATGGAGCGAGACGGCGCTGCAACTGGGCACCGCCGGCTGGTTCCTGCTCGCGGTCTGTCTGGTCAGAGGCATCCGCAGGATCCTCGCCGACCCGCCGGACGGGCCCCCGTCGTCCCCCGCCGAACCGACATCGGTCGCTGCGCCCCGCACTTCGCATCCGTTCGGTTCCGCCGTCAACTGACCACACCCGAGCACACTGGAGAACCTCCCGTGAAGGAAAGCACGAGCCCCAGGATCGGCATCCTGGTGGTCGCGTACAACGCCGAGACGACGCTGGAGAAGACCCTCGACCGGATTCCGGAGGATTTCCGGTCCCGGGTCTCCGAGATCCTCATTCTCGACGACGCGAGCCATGATGCGACCTTCACCGCAGGATGCCGCTGGTCGCTGGCGGAGGGAATGCCGCGGACCGTCGTGATGCGGCACACCAAGAATCTCGGATACGGCGGAAACCAGAAGGCCGGATACGCGCTGGCCGCCGAACACGGGCTGGACATCATCGTGCTCCTGCACGGCGACGGACAGTACGCCCCCGAACTGCTGCCCGATATGGTCGCACCGATCGAGCGCGGCGAATGCGAAGCCGTGTTCGGTTCGCGGATGATGAAGTCCGGCAGCGCCCTCAAGGGCGGCATGCCGATGTACAAGTGGCTCGGCAATCGCATTCTCACCCGCGTGGAGAACAGGCTCCTCGGCTCGAAGCTCACCGAATTCCATTCCGGCTACCGTGCCTACAGCGTCGCGGCGCTCAAGAAACTTCCCATCGCCCGGAACACCGACGCGTTCGACTTCGACACCCAGATCATCGTCCAGCTGCTCAACGAAGGGATGCGGATCAAGGAGATCCCCGTCCCGACGTACTACGGCGACGAGATCTGCTACGTCAACGGCATGAAGTACGCGAAGGACGTCGTCAAGGACGTCCTCGAATACCGCCTCGCCATCAAGGGGTTCGGCACCTGTGCTTGGATCCCCAAGCCCGTGGAGTACGCCTTCAAGGAGGGCGACGGTTCCTCGCACGCCGTCATCCTGGAGAAGATGCGGGCGCTGCCGCCCGGCCGCGTCCTCGATCTCGGCTGCTCCGGCGGTCTGTTCGCGCAGCGTCTGGAGGCGCTCGGCCACGAGGTGACCGGCGTCGACTACATCGAGGTCCCGGGCGTTCGCGAGAAGTGCACGCACTTCCACCTCGCCGACCTGGAGGAGGGGCTGCCCGACGAGATCGGCGCCGATTTCGACTATGTGGTCGCCGGCGATGTCATCGAGCACCTCTCCCGTCCCGAACGCGTCCTCTCCGAGGCCGCGACCGTGCTCCGGCCGGGCGGCCATGTGCTGCTGTCCGTACCGAACTTCAGCCACTGGTACTCACGGCTGCGGGTCGCGCTCGGAGTCTTCGACTACGACCGGCGCGGCATCCTGGACGAGACGCATCTGCGCTTCTTCACCCGGGCCAGCCTGCGCCGCACCGTCCGGAACGCCGGCTACGACGTCCTCGACATCGCGTCCACCGGGGCGCCGTTCTGGTCGCTGCTCGGCGGTCGCGGACCGCTCGCCACGACCCTCGGCGGCCTGTCGAAGCTGCTGACCAGGGTCCGGCCGACGCTGTTCGGCTATCAGCACGTCGCACTGCTCACCCCGCATGCGGCCGAGACGATCATCGCTGGAGAGCACGTCGATGTACAGGACATCCTCAACCGACAGTACGTCCCTGCCGGCCGGGTCGGAGTCTGAGACGGCCACCGCCGCCTCCGTGGCCCACTCCGCACGCGCCCCCGAGCCGGTGCCCGCCGCCCCCGTCAGGAGCAAGACCTTGACCCTGCCCAGTCTGACGCTGCTGCTGTTCGCCGTGTTCGCGTCGGCGGGCGGCCAGATCATGCTCAAGCACGGGATGAAGGGCGCCGCGGCGACCGTCGGGCGTGACGGCGGATCCCTGGCGATGCGCGCGGCGACCAGCCCGTGGGTGATCTTCGGGCTGCTCGTCTTCGCGGTGTCCGCGCTCGCCTGGATGGCGACGCTGGCCAAGGTGCCGCTGAGCATCGCGTACCCGTTCAACGCGCTCGGCTATCTGCTGATCGTGCTGGCCGGATCGACGGTGCTGCACGAGCGGACCTCGATGTGGACCTGGGGCGGCTCGCTGCTCGTGGTCATCGGTCTCGTCACGGTCATGGCGGGCCAGCAACGCTGAGGCGTGTCCCGGGAGCGGGTGCGCGATCAATCGCCGGGCGGCAGGAACGAGCCCGTCCGGCGATTGAGTACTAACGACCGCCGGGTGCCCCTTCTTCCCCCAGCAGCACCGCCCGAACCACCCGCTCCGCAGCCCGCCCGTCGTCGTGCGGAGAGAACCTCGCCCGGAACGCGGCCCGCAGCGCCTCGTTCTCCGGGCTGTTCCAGCTGCCGTCGAGGAAGATCCGGGCCAGCTCGTCCGTGCTCGTGGAGACGGCCCCCGGGGTGTCTCCCGGCTCCCCGGACAACAGGTCGAAGCAGACCCCGCGCACCGTGCGGTACGTCTCCCAGTCCGGGGCGTGCACCACGATGGGCCGGTCCAGCGCGGCATAGTCGAACATCACCGACGAGTAGTCGGTCACCAGCGCGTCGGCCGCCAGGCACAGCTCCTCGATCCGCGGATGGTCGCAGACATCGAGGATCGACGGACGGTCCGGCAGCCCCGCACCGTCGTAGAAGTAGTGGGCCCTGACCATGATCACGGTGTCGGGGCCGAGCGCTTCGGCGAGCCGTTCCAGATCGATCCTGCTGGTGAACGACGCCTCGTAGTCGCGGTGGGTCGGCGCGTACAGCACGCTGCGCTGACCGGGGCGGATGCCCAGCCCTGCCCGGATCTCAGCGATCTGCCCGGCCGTCGCCGTGGTGAAGACGTCATTGCGCGGGTAGCCCGTTTCGAGCGAGCGCGCGGCGCTCGGGTAGGCGCGGGCCCATACCTCCGTGGAGTGCGGGTTGGCGGAGATGCTCCAGTCCCACCGGTCGACGCGCTGCAGCAGCCGGTCGAAGTTCAGCCCCTGCGCCGCCGCCGGATAGTCCTGCTGGTCCAGGCCCATGATCTTGAGCGGGGTGCCGTGGTGGGTCATCACATGGACCTGACCGGGGCGTTTGATCAGGTGGTCGGGGAAGTTGACGTTGTTGATGAAGTACGTGGCACGGGCGAGCGTCGCCCAGTAGCGACGGGTCCCCGGCACCACGTGGTCGATGCCGGGCGGCACCGTGTCCACCTGGTTCTTCGAAACCACCCACACCCCGCGGACCTGCGGTGCCAGTTCTTGGGCCTTGCGGAAGATCGCCTCCGGATTGCAGCTGACCCCGCGGTTCCAGTACGCGGCGTAGACGGCGAGCCCGCGGTCCAGCGGACGCCTGCGCTGCCACCAGTAGTAGCGCGCGGACAGCGTGCGCTTCGCATGCGCCCGGAGTGCGGCGGGCACGGAGCGCATCGTCCGTCGTAGCGCGAGCGCGGTGTCGAGGGTGCCGAGTGCGGCGAACCGGCCACCGGCGATCAGCCGTGGCCGCAGCCCCTTGGCGCCGCCCGGGAACCGGTACCCCTCGGGCCGGTGCCTACGGTGGAACGCGGCCACGGACCGCACGTACCGCCTGCGCCGTCGCTCCACCGACGGGTATCCGGCCAGGAGTTCCTGGGCGGCCCGCTCGAAGAGCAGCGCCCGCAGCGGATGGAGGGCCGGCCGGTCCCGGAGGTACGTCATCAGCCCGGCGTACGCCTCGACGAGCTGGAGCGGTGTCGTGCCGTCGGCCGGCTCCGACTCGTCGGCGAGTTCCGGCAGATAGCGCTGCTGGCGGTGCTCGACGCAGGCGACCGGCAGGACGGCGACGGATTCGGCGGCGGCCAGCGTCTGGAGCGCGTAGATGCGCTCGCCGTGCTGTCCGGGGCCGAAGGCCAGCTTCTCGGACTCGTGCAGGGTGCGGCGTACGGCCCGGTTCCAGGAGACCTGCGCGATGTCGAGGAGTTCGGGGTGGTCGGCGAGGGTGAGGGGACCCGCGGGCAGTTCGTGCAGCAGCTCCAGCGACCGGGTCGGCCGCGGCCTGCCGCGGAACGACCGCTTGTGATGGCCGAAGAGCAGCAGTTCCGGGTCGCCCGCCGCGTTCAGCGCGTCGGCGACGGCCTGCAGCGCACCCGGCAGCAGGACGAAGTTGGCCTCCAGGAAGAGCAGATGGTTCCCGACGGCCCGCTCGGCCCCGGCATTGCGCCGCCCGGCGGGGCCCGCTCCCTCGCCCGCCGGGAGGTGGATGGCCTGCACCCGGTCGTCCCGGGCGGCGAACTCGTCCAGCAGCAGGCCCGAACCGTCCGGCGCACCGTCGTCGACGCCGATCACTTCGATATCCGTGAACGACTGCGAGAGCACCGACTCCAGGCACTCGCGCAGATGTCCTCGGGCGCGACGGACGGGGATGATGACACTCAGCCGGGGCATACACGCTCTTTCTCGGTCACTGGCACCCGTGGGCGCAGACAGCGGGGGAGACGGGGGACAACAGGAAGTCGGAAGGCCGGTAAGTCAGGTGGCCGGGCGGTCGGGTCCGGTTGACGGACCGCGTCCCGGTGAGGTCCCGCTCAGGAGGGCCGCTACGGGGACGGACTCCGGGACCGGCGCGGGCCCTGGCCGCCCCTCCGCGAGGGACACCGCGGACATCGCGGGCACCTGCACGGTCGTGTCGCCCAGGAACACCCGGCGCACCACCCGTTCCGCCGCGTGCCCGTCGTCGTACGGGCAGAACCGCGGCCCGGAACGCCGCCCGCAGCTGCGCGGAGCGTGCAGAGACGCCTGAACCCGGTACGCGGGCACGATGACACTGAACCTGGGCACAACACATCCATGGGTCGTTCGCTGGTGCGGGCGGGTGGTCCGCAAACGGCCGATGGGGCGCGAAGGTTACGCCGAAACGTGGCATTCGCGCGAAGTGCCAGGTGGGACGTGCCCGTTGGGAGTAACGGGACACGCCCCATGTTGACGTACATCCGGTCGACGTACAGCTGATGGATTTCTGTGCGGTGCTGCTGCTACTTGACCGCCCCCGCCATCACGCCGGAGACGAACTGGCGCTGGAAGGCGAAGAACACGGCAAGTGGAATCACCATCGACACGAAGGCGCCGGGCGCCAGTACATCGATGTTGTTGCCGAATTGCCGTACCTGCTGTTGCAACGCCACGGTGATCGGCGGCGAGTCGGAGTCCGCGAAGATCAGCGCGACCAGCATGTCGTTCCACACCCAGAGGAACTGGAAGATCCCGAGCGAGGCGATCGCCGGACCGCCCAGCGGCATCACGACCCGGGTGAAGAGTCGGATCTCGCCCGCCCCGTCGAGCCGGGCCGCCTCCAGGAGTTCGCGCGGGATCTCCGCGAAGAAGTTCCTCAGGAGGAAGATCGCGAAGGGCAGGCCGAACGCCGTGTGGAAGAGGATCACACCGAAGGTGGTCTCGAAGATCCCGATCTCGCCGAAGAGCTTGGAGACCGGGATGAGGGCGACCTGCACCGGGACCACCAGCAACCCGACGACCAGCAGGAACCACCAGTCGCGGCCGGGGAAGTCCATCCAGGCGAAGGCGTACCCGGCGAACGAGCCGATCACCACGACCAGGACCGTCGCCGGGACGGTGATCATCACCGTGCTCAGGAGGGAGTGGGTGATGGTCGGATTGTCCAGCAGCCGGGAGTAGTTGTCGAAGGTGAGCTGGGACGGGGCGGTGAAGACCTTCCACCAGCCGGTCGCCGCGATCTCCTCGCCGCTGCGCAGCGAGGAGAGCAGCAGGCCGATGGTCGGCATCAGCCAGAACAGGCCCACCAGGACGAGGAAGACCCGCATCACGCCGCCGCCGGCGCGGGCCGCGATCCGTGAACCGAGGGACTGCTTCGCCTGCTCCGCGCCGCTGCGGGAGGCCGAAGCCGTGCGGGCGGCCGCGGCCGTCGTCGACGGGGTTGTCATCGGCGCCCCTCCTTCCGTATCCGGCGGATGTCGCCGTGCTTCTCCGGGGGACAACTCTCGGACCCCCGGCCGGAGGTGACCGTGGTCGACGGGGTCGTCATCGGCGCCCCTCCCTCCGCATCCGGCGGATATTGAAGATCATCACCGGGATCACCAGCAGCAGCAGGAGTACGGCGATGGCGCTGCCGATCCCGAGGTCCGCATCCGTGCCGAACGAGGACCGGTACAGCTGGAGGGCCAGGACGTTCGCGTCGTCCTGGGAGGAGCCGGGGGCGATGATGAAGACCAGGTCGAAGATCTTCAGGACGTTGATCATCAGGGTGACCAGCACGACCGCGAGCACGGGTGCGAGCATCGGCACGGTGATCCGGCGGAACACCTGCCACTCGTTGGCACCGTCCACCCGGGCCGCTTCGAGGAGTTCACGCGGCAGGCCCGCGAGTCCGGCCGCGATCAGCACCATCGCGAAGCCCGCCCACATCCAGACGTAACTGCCGATGATCCCGGGAGTCACCAGGGTGGGGCCGAGCCAGTCGACCCCGTTGTACGGCTCCTTGAAGTTCGATGCGGGGAGCCGGAGCAGGGCGCCGTCGGCCGAGGCGGGCAGGGTGAACGTCCCGTCCGCGGCGGCCTTCGCCGAAGCGACCACCTTGCCGTTCTTGACCGCCTCGACCTTGAGCCCCTTGAGACCGAGTTCCTTGGTGTCGATGACATTGGGTTTGCCGCCGCCGCCCTTGGTGAAGTCCAGCCATGCGGTACCGGCGACCTTCCCGGACTGCGCGGTGGCCGCCTTCGCCGGCTTCGCGTCGGTCGGCATCTTCGCGGGTGCCACCCCGACCAGCGGCAACTGGACCGGTTCGCCGGCCCGTACCGGCACCTTCGTGACGAACGATCCGCCGCCGCCCGCCTTGAGCGGGTGGACGGGCAGCGGGTGCGCCTTCGGGTAGCCGGCCGACTCGGCGAACGTGTCGTGCACACCCACCCATACGGCGTTGGCGACCCCCCGCTCCGGGGCCTGGTCGTACACCAGCCGGAAGATGATGCCCGCGGCCAGCATCGAGATCGCCATCGGCATGAAGACGATCAGCTTGAACGCCGTACCCCAGCGGATCCGCTCGGTCAGCACCGCGAAGATCAGCCCGAGCGCGGTGGAGATCGTCGGTGCGAAGACGACCCAGATCGCGTTGTTCTTGACCGCTGTACGGATGGTGTCGTCCGTGAACAGCGCCTTGTAGTTGTCGAGACCGGCGAACCCCGTACCGGACTGGTCGAAGAACGACCGGTAGACGGAGTAGCCGATCGGATAGAGCACGAGCGCGCCGAGCAGCACCAGTGCGGGCAGCAGGAACGCCGTCGCGACGATCTTGCGGGTGCCGGTCACGCTCCTGCGGGGGCGCGGCTGCGCGGGGCGCTCGGAGCGCTCAGGGGGACGCTTGTCGGCGGGGGGCACCGCGTCGGTGCCCCCCGCTGTCGCTGTCGTCATCCCGTCAGCTCTTGTACGCCTTGGCCGCGTCGGACTCCAGTTTCGCCTGGGTCCCCGCGATGTCCTTCGGGTTCTTCAGGAAGTCCTGGAGGGTCTTCCACTCGCCCTTCCCGGGCGTCCCGCCGAACGACTGCGGGGCCTGGTCGGACATGTCGAACCGGACGGCGTCACCGGCGGCGATCAGTGCCTTCGCCATGGTGCGCTGCACCTCGTTCGGGTACGCGGCGGTGTCCAGGGCCTTGTTCGGCGAGATGAACCCGCCCTGCTCGGCCCAGATCTTCGCCGCGTCGGTCGAGGCCAGCCAAGTCAGCAGGGCCTGGGCGCCCTTGCTGTCCTTCAGGGCCACCGCCGCGTCGCCGCCCGTCACCACGGGGGACTCGGCGCCGACCGCCGGGAACGGGAACACCTTGGCGTCCGTACCGATCTTCGCCTTGGTCTGCGCGATGTTGATGCCCACGAAGTCGCCCTCGAAGACCATGGCGCCCTTGGGTTGGTCACCGCCGGTGAACGTCTGGGTGACCGAGGCCGGGAACTCCGTCTGCAGCGCGCCGTCCGCGCCGCCCGCGATCAGGGACGGCTTGCCGAAGAGCTCGGCGAGCGTGGTCAGCGCGTCCTTCACGGACGGGTCGGTCCACTTGATCTTGTGCTGGGCCAGCTGGTCGTACTTCTCCGGGCCGGCCTGGGAGAGGTAGATGTTCTCGAACCAGTCGGTGAGGGTCCAGCCGTCCGCCCCGCCGACCGAGACCGGGGTGACACCCGAGGCGGAGACCGTCTCGGCCGTCGCCATGAAGTCCTTCCAGGTCTTCGGCTCACTCGCCCCGGCGTTCTCGAACGCCTTGGTGTTGTACCAGATCAGGGACTTGTTGGCGGCCTTGAAGTAGACGCCGTACTGGGTGCCGTCCACCGCGCCGAGGTCCTGCCAGACCTTGGAGTAGTTCTTGTCCAGCTGGGCCTTGGCGTCGGCGCCCACCGGCTTGGCCCACTTCTTCTCCGCGGCCTGCTTGATCGCGCCGACCTGCGGGATCATCGCGACGTCCGGCGGCTGACCGCCCGCGATCTTCGTGCCGAGGAAGTTGACGATCGGGTCCTGCGCGGGAACGAAGGTGACCGTGGCGCCCGTGCGCTTCTCGAACTCCTTGAGAACCTTGACGAAGTTGGCCTGCTCGGGGCCGGTCCAGACCGCCGCGACCGAGATCTTCTCGCCGTCGAGCTTGGGCAGTGAGACGCCCGAAGGCGTCTTCCCGGAGCTGCTGGAACCTCCGCCCGTCTTTCCCTTTCCGCTGCCACCGTCGTCACCGCAACCGGTGAGGGCCAGTGCGCCGATGGCCGTGAACACCATGGCGGCCCTGCGAATCCGAAGCGTTGTGCGCATCCGTGCCCCGTCTCTCCTGTGCGCCTGCCTGTACGTGTGGGTGTCTGCTCCTGTGCGCACAGTCCTACGCCGGGTGCACGGGCGCCGCAATACCGCTTTCGGTGTCAACATGTCGATCGTGATGGGCTCGTGACGTGAGATCAGTCGTCTTCGGTCGCCGGACGGGCTCGATGTCCCAGCCCGTCCGGTGATCGAGGACGAAATGACGAAATAGCGAAACAACGCAAGGGCGACCGGGGCGAGGGCGCCTCAGGAGTGGTGGGCCACGAGCGGAGCTATTCGCTCGGCGTTCACCGAACGGGCCGCCCGCTCCAGCGCGCTGGCCAGCAGGGCCAGGTCCGTCGGCCCGTTGCCCAGCTCGCGGACCGGGCGCCGGGTGGGCGGATCACCCATCCGCGCCCACTCCAGCGGGACGACGGTGGGCCGCAGGGTCGCGGTACGCGGAATGCGACCCGTCACCCGGCCCCCTTGGAACGGCGTCACCCGCCCGTCCGGATGCCCCAGCCTTCCCCGGCCGGGCAGTGGGTCCTCCGGCGAGGGCGGTACGACGGGCGCGTCGAGCACCACCCGTAGCCGCGCCCCACGCGCCAGCTCCGTGTCCTCGGTGCGGTCGGCGCGGGCGGACGTCGCGACCAGATGCACGCCGAGCCGACCGCCGTCCCTCGCGACGGCCTCCAGCGCCCGGACGACCGAACCGGCAGCGGGCCGGCCCGGGCTGCCGAGGGCGGGTGCGACCAGCGCGTCGAAGTCGTCGACCAGGACGACGAGCCGGGGCAGTGGAGACGGGCCGGGATCCACGGACCGCGCGGCGGCGGGCCGCAACCGGAGTGTGCCGCTCGTCGTCGGGTCCAGATCGCCGCGCTGCTCGGCGGCGCTCGGTGCCCGCTGGCCGACCATCCGCTGCGCCACCTCGTGCCGGACGTGCCAGTCGTCGAAGTCGAGCCGCCCGAGCAGCTCGGCCCGTCGCTTCAGTTCGCCGCCCAGGGCCTGCGCGAACTCACGCATCCTCAGCGGATCGGAGGCCGTCAAGTTCATGAACGTGTGCGGGAGTTCGGTGCAGGGCTGCAGACTATCGCCGCGCTCGCCACCGGCGCCGTCGACGAGCAGGAGTCCGAGCCGGTCGGGCCGCGCCGCGGCGGCGAGCGAGGCGGCGACGGCGCGCAGCAACTCGGTACGTCCGCTGCCGGCAGGGCCCTCGATGAGGAGATGGGGCCCTTCGTCCGCAAGATCGACGCTGAGTGCCCCCCGGGGCCCGGCGCCGAGAACGACGACGGGCCGGGCGGTGACTGCGACGGCGGTCGCGTCGGGGGCCGGGGCAGTGCGAGCTGCAGCAGCCCTGACCGAGCTCGCGCCCTCGGTCACCCGGGCAGCGACCTGCGGCGCATCGCCGCCACGGGGCCCGCTCACCCGGCTTGCGGCACGTTCGGCGGACTCGGCACCAGGGCCGGTCCGAGAACTGGAGGAGTCGCCGACCGCACGGTCGTGACGCTGCGCGCCGATCCGGGGGGTGGCGGGGTAAGGGGTACGCCCGGAGTCCGACGCGTCGGCGCCGGGGTACGGGGTGCGGCCCGAGCCGGACGTGTCGCCGGCCGGGTACGGGGTGCGCCCGGAACCGGAGGAATCCGCCCGCGGGTACGGGGTGCGTCCTGAGCCCGGGGTGTCCGAGCCGGGGTACGGGGTTCGGCCGGAACTGTGGATGTCCGCGCCTGGGTACGGGGTTCGGCCCGAGCCCGGGGTGTCCGTGCCGGGGTACGGGGTTCGGCCCGAGTCGTGGTTGTCCGTGCCCGGGTACGGGGTGCGTCCGGAGTCCGACGCCTCGCTGCGGGGGTACGGGGTGCGGCCCGAACCCGAGGCATCCGCCCCTGGGTACGGAGTGCGCCCCGAGCCCGCGGTGTCCAGGCCCGGGTACAGGGTGCGTCCCGACCCGGTACCAGGAAGGCTGCCGTCGCCGCGAACCGACGCGTGCCGTGGTGTGCCCGCATGGGTGTCGTTGCTCGTGCCGGGGTACGGGGTGCGTCCCGACTCCGACGACTCGCCGCCGGGGTACGGCGTACGCCCCGACCCGGATCCGTACACGTCATCCGCACCCCGGGCACCGGTGGCTCCCGCACCGGCCGGGCGCGAGGACGGCGACGGGGCGCCTGGCCCGCCGTCGGCTGTGCGCTGCGCGCCCACACGGGGACCCGTGCTGTCCGGGTACTTCGTGCGGCCGGAACCACGGGTGTCGGCCGCCGGCATCTGCATACTGCCGAGCCCGTGCACCGTCGCCCCAGGCTGGTCGTCCGACGTCGACGCCCAGCGGGCCATCAGCGAGGCCGGGGTGGCCCTGGCCAGGCCCAGCTCGTCCAGCAGACGGGCGGACGACGGGAGGGCCGCAGCTGTCCGGCGGCCACGTGCCGTCGCCGAACCGTCCGTACGCAACGGGGCCAGCGCCCGCCCGAACCGCTCCGCCCAGGCTGCCGACACCGCGTCCACCGCAGCCACCGTGCCATGGCCCGCGGCCTGCCCGCCCGCCGTGCGCAGCAGCCGCAGTGCCGTCGCCACATCGCCGCTCAGCATCGCCACCGCCCCGCACTCGCGGAACGCGATCGACGCATGGCAGGCCGCCTCGTACGTCGCCGGGACGGGCGAGGTGGGCGACGCGGCCGGCGTCTCGGCCAGGCAGATCAGATGGATCCCGGCGGCCGCACCCGCGGCGGCCAGCCGGGCCGTGGTCTCGCGCAGCACCGCGGAACCGGGGTCGCCGTCGACGATCACCACGGTGTGCGCCCCCACGTACCGCCGGGCGGCCTCGGCGACCGTGCCCCGGTCGACGCTGGCCCAGCCGGTGCCGAGTGGTCCGTCGTCCAGCCGGCGCACCAGCTCCGTCGTGCGGGCGGTGGCCTGTTCCCGGTCGTAGGCGAGCAGCAGCCGGCAGTCCTGGCCGTGCATCGGCCGCAGATGGGGGAGCCAGCCGAGCCACGCCCACTGACGCCTGCGCTCGTCCGCGTTGCGGGCGCGGTCGGTACTGATGAGCACGATCTCCAGGTCGGCCGGGGAGTGCAGCGCGGCGAGCTGGGCGACCACCGACCGGGTGAGCCCGGCCAGCCGCTCCCGGGGTCCGGCGAGCCCGAGCGAACCGGCCTCCCGCAGTCCCACGGTCACCGGTACTGCGGGCAGCTCGGCCCGGTCGGTGGTGCCGAGCCGGACCACCAGAGCCTCCGGGTGCTCGGCGTCGCGCTCCCACAGCCGGGGGCCCGGTCCGAGGGCGGTCAGCAGCACGGTCGCCGGATCGGGCCATGTCTCCCCGACCGACGAGCTCGACGACGGGCGCGAAGCCGCGACGGAGGACGAGGCGGACGGGACCGGTCGGCCCGCGGGCAGCGTCTCATCGGGCGCGGCCTCGTGCACCGGCTCGGCCTTGTTGCCCGCCAGCCTGCGGGCCCAGGCTCCTATCCCGCCGCGCCGGGGTGCCTCGTCGTCCGTGGCCCGGCCGGCCGGGCCCTGCCCGCCTCGGTCACCGGCCTCGGCCGGTGCGCCGCTCCCGTACGCATGGGCGACGCCCTCGCCCGGCCCGAAGCCGGGCGAGACACCCGCGCCGTACGAATGACCGGAGCCGTACCCGCCCGACCCCGGCCTCGAAATCTCCGACGCCGAATCCTCCGGGAGGTTCCCGTCCTCGCCGGCGCCGTCCGATGCCCGCGCCACCCGCAGATGACCCTCGCCGTCCGGCGCCGTGGCCAGCGTCGGCGTACGCGCTCCCGAGGCCAGTCGCAGCGTCGATTCGCCGAGCCGCAGCAGCGCACCCGGCTTCAGCCGGACCGGCCGGTCGTGGACCTCCGTACCGTCCAGCGAGGTGCCGTTCGTGGAG
This sequence comes from Streptomyces sp. NBC_01717, assembly GCF_036248255.1. NCBI lineage: Bacteria > Bacillati > Actinomycetota > Actinomycetes > Kitasatosporales > Streptomycetaceae > Streptomyces > Streptomyces sp. NBC_01717. The sequence continues at coordinate 5,758,411 of NZ_CP109178.1, forward strand.
CCCAGGTCGGCGACCGAGACCCGGCCGTCCTCGGAGACCGTCACCGCGCAGTGCAGCCGGGACACATCGGGGTCGTCGAGCGGGACGTCCGCGTCGGCGGAGCGGCCGATCCGGATCTGCCCGCCGTGCAGCAGATGGACGCCGCCCGCGTCGGGGCCCGCCACCACATGGAGCTGCGCAGGTACGGCATCGTCCGCCGCCTCGTCCTCGCCCGGGACCTGGAGCGACAGCACCGCCCCGTCGACCAGGGGCGGCTCACCCAGCGCGCACCGCTGCGCGTCGAGCCGTTCGCGTCCGGCGAAGAGCACCACCGCACCGCTGCCGAGCGAGCCGTCCGGCCCGGTGACGGCCGCGGCGAGGTTGGAGGCCACAGTGGCGAGCGCCGTCCCCGCAGGGGCGGTGACGAGCACGTCACAGGTGCGAGCCGGGGTCTGGCCGCTGGGCGGCGCGAGGACGGTCAGCCGGATCTGCATCGCCGTCAGCGGTCCCTTCTGCGCGGGGTGCCCGGCAGGGGAAACGCCCTGTGATTCCCCCCACCCGGCACGGACGCGTCGTCCGGTACAGGTCGTCACGTACCGCGAGGCTCCCGACCCCACAGTTCCGTGCTGGAGGCATCCTCGCACCTGCCACTGACAACACGCCCGGGGGCCACCTGGAATTGATCTTGGAGCGTCGGCTGTGGTCCCAAAAGTGCCTGCTTGGGGCGTTCCCGGGAGCTGCGCACGGGAACCGGGCGGCCGCCCGGGAGCGCCGATGGGCACGTTTGTGCGGCAACTGAGCGGCAACCATCCGTCCGGTGTGCGCGTCTTCTTGCGGACACGACGAATCGCACGTTCCGGACACGACGGCTCACTCGCCGTTCACGACCGGAGAACGACCGACCGGTGTCCCGTTCGAAGGCCGCGGAGCGGCACTAGAGTGGGCCGGAACTCCCGGGCGGCCCCGGGGGACCGCAAGCACCACGATCAGCAGGGAGCGCATGACGTGCGGCCGGTAGGCAGCAAGTACCTGCTCGAGGAGCCGCTGGGACGCGGCGCCACGGGCACCGTCTGGCGTGCCCGCCAGCGGGAGACCGCAGGTTCCGAGGCGGCCGTCGCGGGTCAGCCCGGCGAGACGGTGGCGATCAAGGTCCTCAAGGAGGAGCTCGCCAACGACGCGGACGTCGTGATGCGGTTCCTGCGCGAGCGCTCCGTGCTGCTGCGGCTCACCCACGAGAACATCGTGCGCACCCGTGACCTGGTCGTGGAGGGCGATCTCCTCGCCCTTGTGATGGACCTGGTCGACGGCCCCGACCTGCACCGATACCTCCGCGAGAACGGCCCGCTCACCCCGGTCGCCGCCTCACTGCTCACTGCCCAGATCGCGGACGCGCTCGCCGCCAGCCATGCCGACGGCGTCGTCCACCGCGACCTGAAGCCGGCCAACGTCCTGCTCTCCGAGCGCGACGGCCAGATGCACCCGATGCTCACCGACTTCGGCATCGCGCGGCTCGCCGACTCCCCGGGGCTGACCCGGACCCATGAGTTCGTCGGCACGCCCGCCTACGTGGCGCCGGAGTCCGCCGAGGGCCGGCCGCAGACGTCCGCGGTCGACATCTACGGTGCGGGCATCCTGCTGTACGAGCTGGTCACCGGGCGACCGCCGTTCTCCGGCGGCACCGCCCTCGAAGTGCTGCAACGGCACCTCAGCGAGGAGCCCCGCCGCCCCACCACCGTCCCGGCGCCGCTGTGGACGGTCATAGAGCGCTGCCTGAGCAAGGACCCGGACCGGCGGCCCAGCGCCGAGAACCTGGCCCGTGGACTGCGTACCGTCGCGGCCGGCATCGGCGTGCACGCCAACTCGGCCCAGATCGCCGCCGCCGACGGGGTGGGCGCCCTGCTCGCCCCCGACCCGGCGCCCCCGGCGGTCCCGGGGACCCAGGGTGCGGCCGACCCGACACAGGTGCTGCCGAGCAATGCGGGTGCGTACGACCCGAACGCGGCGACCAGCGTCATGCAGCACGCTCCCGGCCAGGGATACGGGCAGGGCCAGGGCGGGTACGCCGACCCGACCGCGGTCATGCCGCCCGTGCCGGCGCGCCCGGATGGCCCGCCGCAGCCCGACGGCCCGCACCCGTGGCAGTCCCAGCTGCAGGCGGCCCGCGACCGCAACGAGCAGACGCAGGTCCAGTACCTCGACCCGAGCCAGGACCCGCTGCGCCGCCGCCCCCAGCGCCAGCAGCCGCGGCCCCAACAGCCCCAACAGCCCCAGCAGCAGCGGCCGCAGCACCAGCAGTACGGGCAGCAGCCCCAGCAGCAGTACCCCCAGCGCCGCCAGCAGCAGCAATACCCGCAGCAGCAGCCGCAGCGCCAGCAGTACGCGCCCCCGCAGCAGCCGCCGCCCCAGCAGCCGGCCCCGCGCCAGCCCCGCGAGCCGAGGCAGCGCAGCGCCAACCCGACGAAGATCCCCGGCCTCGGCTGCCTCAAAGGTTGTCTGTTCACCTTGGTGCTGCTGTTCGTCGCGGGCTGGCTCATCTGGGAACTGACGCCGCTGCAGGACTGGGTGGCCCAGGGCAAGAGCTACTGGCAGGCGATCGGTGACGGGATCTCGGCCGCCACCGACTGGCTCTCCAAACTGGGTGACAGCGGCGCCAACTGAGAGCGCACGCACCACCGACTTCGTGGCTTTGTCGACTTCTGCGGGGCAATTTCGCCCGTAGAAGTGGAGGTTGGCGCCATGTAGGGCACGCAGCACCCCGATCGACGCGTAACTTTGTCGACCGGGGGTTAGTGAGCGAGGTCCATCGCCAGCCGCTGAGGGAGCAGTCTTGGCACGGAATATCGGCAGCCGGTACACCGCCCACCAGATCCTGGGGCGCGGCAGCGCCGGCACGGTGTGGCTCGGCGAGGGTCCTGAGGGCCCCGTGGCCATAAAGCTCCTCCGCGAGGACCTCGCGTCCGACCAGGAGCTGGTCGGACGCTTCGTCCAGGAGCGCGCCGCCCTGCTCAAGCTCGACCATCCGCACATCGTCGGCGTCCGCGACCTCGTCGTGGACGGCAACGACCTGGCGCTGGTCATGAACCTGGTACGCGGCACGGATCTGCGCACCCGCCTCGACCGCGAGCGCCGCCTCGCCCCCGAGGCAGCGGTCGCGATCATCGCGGACGTGGCCGACGGCCTCGCCGCCGCGCACGCCGCCGGAGTGGTGCACCGCGACGTCAAGCCGGAGAACATCCTGCTCGACATGGAGGGCCCGCTCGGCCCCGGCGGCTCGCACCCGGCCCTGCTCACGGACTTCGGCGTCGCGAAGCTCATCGACACCCCGCGCCGCACCAAGGCCACGAAGATCATCGGTACGCCGGACTATCTGGCCCCCGAGATCGTCGAGGGTCTCCCGCCGCGCGCCGCCGTGGACATCTACGCCCTCGCGACGGTGCTGTACGAGCTCCTCGCGGGTTTCACGCCGTTCGGCGGCGGCCACCCCGGCGCGGTGCTGCGCCGCCATGTCACGGAGACGGTGGTCCCGCTCCCCGGCATCCCCGAGGAACTCTGGCAGCTCCTGGTCCAGTGCCTGGCCAAGGCCCCGGCCTCCCGGCTGCGCGCCTCCGAGCTCGCGGCCCGCCTGCGTGAACAGTTGCCGCACCTGGCCGGCATCCCGCCCCTCGACGTCGACGAGCCGGACGCCGAACCGGAACCGCAGCCGTACGACGAGCAGCAGTACACACCCAACTCCGACGAACCCCGCCGCCGCGGCGCGGTCCCGCTGGTCCCCGGCGCGTCTCCCGACTCCAACCGCGACACCCACACGAGCATGCGCGTCCCGGCCCCGGACGAACTCTCCGGCGGCCCCAGGGGAACGGCCCGGGCCCCGCGTGCCCCGGGCCAGCCCCGCCCCGGCTCGGCCCGCAACAAATCCGCCGCCATCCGCAAACGCCGCATCACGCTCGGCGCGGTGGCCATAGTGCTGTGCGCGGCACTCGGCGTCGGCGGCTGGATGGCCCTGAGCGGCAACGACGCGGGCGCGACACCACAGGACCCGGGGAGCTCGGCACCGGCGGTGCCGTAGACCTCTGGAAGATCGAACGGGTCCGGCCACTGTGGTCCCGGACACCCTGAGGCCGGTCGCCGGGCGGCCCGGCGGCCCCGTGCGCAAGGATTCCGGGCGGTGATCAAGCAGCCCGGGGCAGGTCCGCGCCGACAGCCGTTACGCTGGACCCGTGGCAGTCGTCGATATTTCCGAAGAGCTGAAGTCCCTCTCCTCGACCATGGGGTCGATCGAGGCCGTCCTGGACCTGGATGCGCTGAGGGCGGACATCGCCGCGCTCGAGGAGCAGGCGGCGGCGCCGTCCCTCTGGGACGACCCGGACGCGGCGCAGAAGATCACCAGCAAGCTTTCGCACCTCCAGGCCGAGGTCCGCAAGACCGAGGCCCTGCGCGGCCGCATCGACGATCTCGGGGTTCTCTTCGAGCTCGCCCAGGACGAGGCCGACGCCGACACCCTCGCCGAGGCTGAGGCGGAGCTGGAGTCCGTCAGGAAGGCGCTCGACGAGATGGAGGTCCGTACCCTCCTCTCCGGCGAGTACGACTCCCGTGAGGCGCTGGTCAACATCCGGGCCGAGGCCGGTGGCGTCGACGCCGCCGACTTCGCCGAGAAGCTCCAGCGCATGTACATCCGCTGGGCCGAGCGGCACGGCTACAAGACCGAGGTCTACGAGACGTCGTACGCGGAAGAGGCCGGCATCAAGTCGACCACCTTCGCCGTGCAGATTCCGTACGCCTACGGCACGCTCTCCGTCGAGCAGGGCACCCACCGGCTCGTCCGGATCTCGCCCTTCGACAACCAGGGCCGTCGCCAGACGTCCTTCGCGGGCGTCGAGGTGCTGCCGGTGGTCGAGACGACCGACCACATCGAGATCGACGAGTCCGAGCTGCGCGTCGACGTGTACCGCTCCTCCGGCCCTGGTGGCCAGGGCGTCAACACGACCGACTCCGCGGTGCGCCTGACCCACCTGCCGACCGGCATCGTCGTCTCCTGCCAGAACGAGCGCTCGCAGATCCAGAACAAGGCATCCGCGATGAACGTCCTCCAGGCGAAGCTCCTTGAGCGCCGCCGCCAGGAGGAGCAGGCCAAGATGGACGCGCTCAAGGGTGACGGCGGCAACTCCTGGGGCAACCAGATGCGTTCGTACGTCCTCCACCCGTACCAGATGGTCAAGGACCTGCGTACGGAGTTCGAGATCGGCAACCCGGAAGCGGTCTTCAACGGCGAGATCGACGGCTTCCTGGAGGCGGGCATCCGCTGGCGCAAGCAGCGGGAGAAGTAGCAATCAGTTCACGCGCGTACGGCGGTGCCGGGACCCCCTCAGGGTTCCGGCACCGCCGTTTTCGGTACCCGGCGGACATCGTGGCGCGTGCGGAATTCCGTCGCCCGAAGGGGAGTTGGGGCCGCGAGTTGCGGAGGCACCGTGGTGAGTGCGTCACAGTCGTGATTCTGATTGACGGTCAACTGCTCGCAAAACGGTGCACATTGCACGGAACAGGCTTGACGTAGTCCTTAACTCTGGACAGGGTGCTAGTGCAGCATGCGTATGTCTGGGACGGGTGTGGGCGGGGGAGGGCGGCTTGGCTACGGCACTACGTGGCTCGGCAGGCCGAGAGCGCAACCCCCGGCAGAGCCGTGAGCCCGCATATGGCTGCTCCATTGACGAGAACAGCTACTGGGGGTAGCAGCAGATGACCAAGAAGACGCGAGTCCGCGTCGCGCGGATAGCCGCCGGTGCGGTAATTGCCGCGGGTGCCTCGCTGACCGCTGCCGGCGCGGCGCAGGCCGTCGGCATCGGTGTCAACATCGGTGGGCTCTCGGCCACGGCCGAGGCCAACGAGGACGGTCTCGACGTCGGCCTGGGTATCCAGGGAGACAACGAGGGCGGCGACGGCGGCGATGCGGCCGGCGGTGTCGACGAGGGAGCCACGGGCGAGACCGACGGTGGCGCGGCTGACAACGGCGGTGCGGCTGACAACGGTGGCGCGGCCGATAACGGTGGCGCGGCCGATAACGGTGGCGCGGCCGATAACGGTGGCGCGGCCGATAACGGTGGTGCGGCTGACAACGGCGGTGCGGCTGACAACGGTGGTGCGGCCGATAACGGCGGTGCGGCTGACAACGGCGGTGCGGCTGACAACGGCGGTGCGGCCGATAACGGTGGCGCGGCCGATAACGGTGGCGCGGCTGACAACGGTGGCGCGGCTGACAACGGTGGTGCGGCCGATAACGGTGGTGCGGCTGACAACGGTGGCGCGGCCGATAACGGTGGCGCGGCTGACAACGGCGGTGCGGCTGACAACGGCGGTGCGGCCGATAACGGTGGTGCGGCTGACAACGGTGGCGCCAACGGCAACGGCGGCGGCAACGGCGGCAACGGCGGCGCCTCCGGCGACACCACCGGTGGCGACGACGGTGCCAACACCTGCACCGTCGACCTCGACGGTGCCGAGTGCGCGGACAACACCGACACCGACAGCGTCGGCAACCAGCCGGTCGAGCAGGGCAAGGGCAAGGACGAGCTCGCCGAGACCGGTGCAGCCGAGACCACGTTCCTGCTGCTCGGTGCCGCGACGATGATCGCCGGCGGCATCGGCTTCCGGATCCTGCCGCGTCTGGTGAACGGCCGCACGGTCGCCTAAGGCCCCTGTGGCCGGTGGACGCGCCTGCGTACACAGAAGGGCCCGGGACAGCCGATCGGCGTCCCGGGCCCTTCTACGTACGCTCACGTCACGTACTCACTCCGCCATGCGGGCGGCGGCTACAGACAGCTACCCGGTCATACGGTCTGATGCGCCAGCAGTGCCAGCGTCGCCAGGAGCACCACCAGCAGCGCGACCAGCATCGCCGGGCTCAGGCCCGCGAAGAGTCCCTGCTGCTCCTCCTGCTGCTGCAGCCGTGCGCGGCTGGCCCGGCATACCGGGCACCGGCCCTCGTTCACGGGCGCCGCGCAGTTTGCGCACACCAATCGGTCATAGGTCATGCGCTTTCCTCCTCCCGCGCGGCGGAGCCGCATACGCGTTCTCTCCGCACAACGCTCATGGAAACGCATCCGTTCCCCCTCCACTGTGCCAGCTCGCGCGGATTTCGGCGCGGCCCGCCGGAAACACCCGGTCCGTTCCGGCTCCGGTTGCGCCCCGGCACGGTTCCGTTCCGCCATAAATCGCCCATCAGCGGACGCGCGCCTGCACGCCTCAGCCCGGTTCGCGTATGGTCACGCACACCTACTCCCGGCCGACCGTGGTGCATCCGTGATCCGATTCGACAACGTCTCCAAGACCTACCCGAAGCAGAGCCGTCCCGCTCTACGGGATGTGTCTCTCGATATCGAGAAGGGCGAGTTCGTCTTCCTGGTGGGCTCCTCCGGCTCCGGCAAGTCCACCTTCATGCGACTCATCCTCCGCGAGGAGCGTGCCAGCCAGGGCATGGTCCACGTCCTCGGCAAGGACCTCGCGCGCCTGTCCAACTGGAAGGTGCCGCACATGCGCCGCCAGCTGGGCACGGTCTTCCAGGACTTCCGACTGCTCCCCAACAAGACCGTTGCGGAGAACGTGGCGTTCGCCCAGGAAGTGATCGGCAAGCCGCGCGGTGAGATCCGTAAGGCCGTACCGCAGGTCCTCGACCTGGTCGGCCTCGGCGGCAAGGAGGACCGGATGCCAGGTGAGCTCTCCGGTGGTGAGCAGCAGCGCGTGGCGATCGCGCGAGCATTCGTGAACCGTCCCATGCTGCTGATCGCGGACGAGCCGACCGGAAACCTCGACCCGCAGACCTCCGTGGGCATCATGAAGCTGCTGGACCGGATCAACCGGACCGGGACCACCGTCATCATGGCGACCCACGACCAGAACATCGTCGACCAGATGCGCAAGCGCGTCATCGAGCTCGAGAAGGGCCGTCTCGTACGCGACCAGGCCCGCGGCGTCTACGGCTACCAGCACTGAGCGGATCCGGCCGCGCCGGACCCGCTGAGCATCGAGTATTGAAAGGACGCCATGCGCGCCCAGTTCGTCCTGTCGGAGATCGGCGTCGGTCTCCGTCGCAATCTCACGATGACCTTCGCCGTCGTCGTCTCCGTCGCCCTCTCGCTCGCCCTGTTCGGCGGCGCGCTGCTGATGCGCGAGCAGGTCAGCACGATGAAGGACTACTGGTACGACAAGGTCAACGTCTCGATCTTCCTCTGCAGCAAGAACGACGCGGAGTCGGCGGCCAACTGCTCCAAGGGCGCCGTCACCACCGAGCAGAAGAAGCAGATCGAGACCGACCTCGGCAAGATGAAGGCCGTCGAGACGGTCACCTACGAGTCGGCTGATCAGGCGTACAAGCACTACCAGGAGCAGTTCGGCGACTCCCCGATGGCCGGCAACATCACGCCGGACCAGATGCAGGAGTCGTTCCGCGTCAAGCTGCACGACCCGAAGAAGTACAAGGTCGTCGCCACCGCCTTCGCGGGCCGCGCCGGGGTGCAGTCCGTCCAGGACCAGAGATCCATCCTGGACAACCTCTTCGGGCTGATGAACGGCATGAATGTGGCCGCGCTCTTCGTGATGGCGCTGATGCTGGTCATTGCGCTGATGCTGATCGTGAACACCGTCCGCGTCTCGGCGTTCAGCCGGCGCCGCGAGACGGGCATCATGCGGCTCGTCGGGGCGTCCGGGTTCTACATCCAGATGCCGTTCATCATGGAGGCCGCGTTCGCCGGGCTCATCGGTGGCGTGCTCGCCTGCATCATGCTGCTGGCCGGGCGGTACTTCCTGATCGACGGCGGTCTGGCCCTCCAGTCGAAGCTGAATCTGATCGACTTCATCGGCTGGGACGCGGTCTTCACCAAGCTGCCGCTGGTCCTTGCGATCGGGCTGCTGATGCCCGCCGTGGCCGCACTCTTCGCGCTGCGCAAGTACCTCAAGGTGTGACATGCGCCCCGTGGGGCGCGCGGTGAACCCGCCGTGCGCCCTCGGAGTGTTGTCCTAGACTCAACGCCATGTCGGGCCCAACGCACGCTGTCGGGCCCCGCGGCCTCTGCCGCGGGGCGGCCCTGACATTGGTCTTCGCGAGTGTCCTGGCCACCGGGGCGGCCACCGGATCGCTGCCGCACGGGGACGGGACGAGCACCGCGATAAAGGCCCGTGCCGTCGCCGCCACCGCCGACCGCGACGAGGTCGCGCACGCCGCCGCCGAGGCACTGGCCGACGGCAAGTCCGCTACGGAGGCGGCCGAGGAGGTCGTCAGCCGCAGCGGGGACCGCTGGGGCGCGGTGTACGACGAGCGGGAGTACGAGGAGTTCGAGCAGGCCCTCGACGGCTCGTACACGGGGGTCGGGCTGGCCGCGAAGCGCTCGGCCGACGGGCTGGTCGCCGTGGCCCGCGTTCAGCCGGGTGGCCCCGCCGACCGGGCCGGTATCGAACGGGACGACCTGCTCCGTACGATCGACGGCCACCGGGTCGACAAACGCCCCGTCGCCGAGGTCGTCGCCCTGCTGCGAGGGGACCGTACGAGCGCCGCCGCGGGCACCACCGTCGTGCTGGGCGTCCAGCGCGGAGCCACCGGCCCGACGAGGAAGCTGACGCTGACCCGGGCCCGGCTCCTCACTGAGGCCGTCACCGTCCAGAAGATCGGACCGGACCGTTCCGATTCCTCCGCAGCTGTACTGATCAAGGTCGACTCGTTCACCAAGGGCGCCGGCGCCAAGGTCCGCGACGCGGTCCGGAGCGCACCCGCGGGCGCCGGGGTGCTGCTCGACCTCCGGGGCAATTCCGGCGGGCTGGTCACCGAGGCCGTGGTCGCCGCCTCCGCGTTCCTCGACGGCGGGCTGGTCGCCACGTACGACGTGCACGGCGAGCAGCGCGCCCTCTACGCCGAGCCGGGCGGCGACACCGTACGGCCTCTCGTCGTCCTCATCGACGGCGGCACCATGAGCGCGGCCGAGCTGCTCACCGGTGCCCTCCAGGACCGGGGCCGCGCCGTCACCGTCGGCTCGCGGACCTTCGGCAAGGGCTCCGTCCAGATGCCCAGCAAGCTCGCGGGCGGCTCGGTCGCCGAGCTGACCGTCGGCCACTACCGCACCCCGGCGGGGCGTAGCGTCGACGGGCACGGCATCACGCCGGACCTCACGGTCTCCTCACGGGCCCTGCAGCGGGGCGAGACAGTATTGAGTGGCCTCGGGGGTGGGTCGTAGTGCGAAAATGGCCGCACTATGGCTAAGGAAAAGGACACAGGGCGCAAGCTCATCGCGCAGAACAAGAAGGCGCGGCACGACTACCACATCATCGACACCTATGAGTGCGGTCTCGTACTGATGGGCACCGAGGTCAAGTCGCTGCGGCTGGGCCGGGCCTCGCTGGTGGACGGCTTCGTCCAGATCGACCGGCACGAGGCGTGGCTGCACAACATCCATGTCCCGGAGTACGTGCAGGGGACCTGGACCAACCACTCCGCCAAGCGCAAGCGCAAGCTGCTGATGCACCGGGCCGAGATCGACAAGCTGGAGTCGAAGTCGCAGGAGAGCGGGCACACGATCGTGCCGCTCGCGCTGTACTTCAAGGACGGCCGGGTCAAGGTCGAGATCGCGCTCGCCAAGGGCAAGAAGGAGTTCGACAAGCGGCAGACGCTGCGGGAGAAGCAGGACCTGCGGGAGACGAACCGTGCGATCTCGGCGGCCCGGCGGCGTCAGCGGAGCGCCTGAGCGCGCTCCGGCAGGAATAGGCTGGCACCGTCGTGCGTTGGTCACGTAGGATGGCACTGCACCTCACAGCGGGTGCGCCTTTGAAAAAACAACATGGGGATGATCGGTTTCGACAGCGGATGTCGAAGCAGGGGAAGCGAGCCGAGGAAGCGGCAATGATCTCGTAAACCATATGTCGCAACCAATAATCGCCAATTCCAAGAGCGATTCCCAGTCCTTCGCCCTCGCTGCCTAATAAGCAGTGAGTGAGGGACCCTTAATGGGTGTCAGCCCGGGGGTGTTCCCGACCCGGACCCTGGCATAATCTAGGGGACTAAACCACTGAGCCCGGTCACGGGGTTCGGTGGGAAATCAAACAGTGACTGAGCCCGTCGGAGACTTGTTCGCGAGATCTCCGGGGCCGAGAAAATCGCAGCGAACTGCGCTCGGAGAAGCCCTGATTCTGCACCGTTGGACGCGGGTTCGATTCCCGCCATCTCCACAATTCCCATGTGAACGAGGACCCCGTTGCCCACCGGCAGCGGGGTCCTCGTTCGTGTCCGGGGTCGTCCCCGGGTTCATGTCCGGCGGATTCCGGCCGCCGCGACGGCCAGGGCGAGTCCCGCCGCGCACACCGGGACGACGTATCCCGAGACCACCCCCGTGTGCTCGACCATCCAGCCGCCGGCCGCCGAACCGGCCGCTATCCCGCCCAGCAGTGCGGTGACGGAGAGCGTCATGCCCTCGTTCAACTGACCCTCGGGGGTCAGCCGTTGCACCAGCGTCATCCCGGTGACCATCGTCGGCGCCGTGGCCGCGCCCGCCAGCAGCAGACCGCCGGCCAGCATGAGCAGAGAGTCGGTCGCGGAGGCGGCGAGCAGCGGCAGGGACATCAGCGTCGTCATCCCCGCCAGGCACCACAGCAGCCGGCGTCGGATGTCCGTGGCCGGGCGCAGTGATCCGTACAGCAGTCCCGCCACGCACGAGCCGCCGGCCTGGAGCGCCAGGATCGCGCCCCCGGCGTACGCGATCGTGACGACCTCCATGGCGCCGAAGACCGCGCCGGTGGCGAGGAAGGTGGCGAGCAGCGCGGGCATGCCGCGGGTGCGCAGCGGGGAACCCGCCCGGGTGCGGGGCGCCACCGGGGGCTCCGTGGCGCGCTGGGCGGCGAAGACCAGCACGCCGGTCATCAGCAGGATCGCACCGATCAGCGTCCCCGCCTCCGGGAAGAGCGCCGCGCACAGGAGTGCGGCGAGGGCGGGGCCGAGCATGAAGCACAGTTCGTCGGCGGCCTGTTCGAAGGAGTTCGCGGTGTGCAGCGCGGCCGGGTCGCCGCGGTGCAGATGGGCCCAGCGGGCGCGGGACATGCCGCCGGTGTTGGGAGTGGTGGCCGTGGCGGCGTAGGCGGCGAAGAGTGTCCAGACCGGGGCGTCGTAGTGCACGCAGAGCAGCAGCGCGAGCGATCCGAGCGTGGCGATCGCGGTGGCGGGCACGGCGATCCTGGCCTGGCCGTACCGGTCGACGAGCCGGGCCGTCCAGGGCGCGACGACGGCGGTCGCGGCGAGCCCGGTCGCGGTGACCGCCCCGGCCAGGGCGTACGAGCCGCGCGATCCGGCGATCATGATCACGGCGCTGACGCTGAACATCCCCATCGGCAGCCGCGCGATCAGATTGCCGATGGTGAAGGCGCGGGCGCCGGGGGTGGCGAGCAGGCGGCGGTACGGGTTGGTGGAGGTCCGACGGGCGGGGGCGCCGGTGCGCGGGGCGATCACCAGCAGGTCGCCGGAGACGGCGTGCAGCGGTGTGGTGGGCGTGTCGGACGGCATGGGTCAACCCTCGTGGCGCCCGGCCGGTGCGGTCCAACACCTGCTCCGCACCCATTCACGCATGTCTGTTGTAAGTTCGGGCCTGTGACCTCCTCCGATACCGATCCCCGGCTGTTGCGCGCCTTCGTCACCGTCGCCGAGGAGCTGCACTTCACCCGTGCCGCCGCCCGGCTCTACGTCGCTCAGCAGGCACTCAGCCGCGACATCCGGCGGCTGGAGCGCGAGCTCGGTGCGGAACTGTTCGTACGGACCACCCGGCAGGTCTCCCTCACGCCCGACGGCGAACGGCTGCTGCCGCACGCCCGCCGGGTGATCGCCGCCCACGACGACCTCCGCACTGCCTGGGCGATCCAGACGCGCCCGCTGCTGGTCGACATCAGCGCCCCGGTCGGGACGGGCCACCGGCTGCTCGGGCTGGCCCGCGACGAGGCGCCGGGGGTGGAGTTCGTGGCGCGCTATCTGAGCGGGCTGACGGGGGCGGCGGCGGAGATCCTGGCCGGGCGGCTCGATGTCTCCTTCGGCCGGGTGGCAGGGCTCGATCCGGCGGTACGGGCGGGGCTGGCGCATCAGCCGGTCCGCTTCGAGCGGCTGACCGTCCTGCTGCGCGACGACCATCGTCTGGCGTCGCTCGACCAGGTCCCGCTGGCGGCGCTGGCGGGGGAGCGGCTGTACGCGGCGGCGGGCAACCCGGCCACGGCGGAGTGGACCGACCTGGCGGAGCGGCTGTTCGCGGGACGGGGGATCGAACTGGTGGCGCCCTTCCCGGAGATCGTCGGGGAGGAGGAGTTCGTACGGGTGGTGCGGAAGCAGGGCTGGTCGGTGCTGGCGAGCACCGAGTTCATCGAGGTGCCGGGGATGGTCGTACGGCCGCTGGTCGACCCCGTGCCGCTGTCACCGGTGTCGCTGGTGTGGCGCAAGGGGCTGAAACACCCGGGGGTGGATGCGCTGCGGCGCGTCGCGGCGGGAGTGACGGCGGCGGAACGGGGGCTGGAGGTGCCTGCCGGGAGCTGGCTTCCCGAGGGAGAGCTGGCCTTCATGTCGTAGGCATGCTGACCGCAGGGCGCTGATGTGGCACGTTGGCCGATTGTTGACCAACGTTGGCTCAACTCCATGACAGATAAACGTGGATTGTGCATGTAGGGGCCGATCTTCTTTTCGGCACAGGCTGTGTGAAATCGATGTATCCCCCATTCCTGGACATCACTCGTTCAGGGGTAATTTCGTCAGCTTCGTGCGCTACATTCATCCTCCGGGTGCAAGGTGCTTGGGGGCGCACGGACCGGGTGGGGGCCCAGTCCGTCGGTACGTAACTGGCTCAAACGTGCGCACCCGTTTTTCTGAGTGGGGGATGTGCCAACACCTGTGGAAAATTGGCGTGAAGGTGCCCGTACCGGGCATACGCACGAGCCGAACGATGTCACCGTCCAGCTCGACGGTCTCGGACGTCAGCTCTCCGAACTGACTGCCGAACCAGGAGTCCCCGAAGGCTCCGACGGTCCGGTCTTCGTCGACGAGAGCGGTCGGCGCAGCAAGACGTTCAGGCGTCTGGGCTGGATCCTTGCCGCGGTCTGCGCCTGCTACGCGGTGACGCTGGTCGTCGCCCTGCTCGGCGGCAATTCCAGCGCGCCGTGGCTGCCGCTCTCCGGTCAGAAACAACACAAGAAGGCGGACGAGGTCCCGGCGCCGTCTGCTCCGTCGGGCAGCGCCGACACGGTCGTGCCGGTGGGTGCGACACCGGGCGCCGCGGAGACCGAGCAGGTGGCCGGCGGCAGTGCGACGCCATCGGCCGGCGCCGGTTCCGGCAGCGCGTCCGCGCCCGGCAAGGCCCCGTCGAAGCCGACCACCGTCGTACCGCCGAAGGCCAGCAGCACCACCGGCGGGGGCAAGAAGCCGGAATCGGGGACCCCGACCCCCGGGCCGCCCGCCGCCACCACGACGCCGCCCGTCGATCCCGGTCCCTCCGGGACGCCGAGCCCGCCCGTCGAGTCCCCGGATCCTCCTGTGCAGCAAGAAGGCGCCCAGTAAATGACCATCCCCGCCTCGCGGGGCAGGCACAACAGACAGAAGCGGAACCAGCGGCGCAGGCTACCCATGCGCTATCTGCTGCCATCCGTGTTTCTCGTTGCCCTGCTCGCCATGCTGATGTTGCGCGGTTACGTGCACAGCGAAATCCTCGCCGACCACCGGGTCCAGGCCCCGGCGCCCACCGATCAGGTGCCCGACGCGATCCTCGACGGCGGCCCGGTCATCGACGCCCGGAGTGCCACCGCTCCCGCCAAGACGCTGCGCATCCCCGATCACCGGATCGTGCTGACCTTCGACGACGGACCGGACCCGGTATGGACCCCGCAGGTCCTCGACGCGCTGAAGAAGTACGACGCGCACGGCGTCTTCTTTGTCACCGGGACGATGGCCTCGCGCTACCCCGGCCTCGTCCAGCGCATGGTCGACGAGGGGCACGAGGTCGGGCTGCACACCTTCAACCACCCGGACCTCTCCTACCAGTCGCACTCCCGTATCGACTGGGAGCTGTCCCAGAACCAGTTGGTACTGGCGGGCGCGGCAGGCATCCGTACGTCCCTGTTCCGGCCGCCGTACTCGTCGTTCGCCGACGCCATGGACAACAGGTCCTGGCCGGTCACCCAGTACATCGGCACGCGCGGCTACCTCACCGTCGTCAACAACACCGACAGCGAGGACTGGAAGCGCCCCGGGGTCCCCGCGATCATCGAACAGGCCACCCCCAAGGGTGGCAAGGGCGCCGTCATCCTGATGCACGACTCCGGCGGCGACCGGTCCCAGACCGTGGCCGCCCTGGGCGAGTTCCTGCCGCAGATGCAGCAGCGGGGCTACACGTTCACCAACCTCACCACCGCCCTCGGCGCGCCCAGTGCGCACACCCCCGTGACCGGGTTCGCACTGTGGAAGGGCAAGGCGTTCGTCTTCACCGTCGACCTCTCCGAGAAACTCACCGACGTGCTGGTGGCCGGGCTCGCCGTCATCGGGATCCTCGTCCTCGTCCGCTTCGGGCTGATGCTGCTGCTGTCCTTCCTGCACTCCCGGAAGGTCCGCAGGAGGGACTTCAGCTGGGGGCCCGCGTTCCGTGACCCCGTCTCGGTGCTCGTGCCCGCCTACAACGAACGCGAATGCATCGCCAACACCGTGCGATCCCTGGTGGCGAGTGAGCATCCCATCGAGATCATCGTCATCGACGACGGCTCGACGGACGGTACGGCGGACATCGTCGAGGCGTTGCGGCTGCCGAACGTCCGCGTCATCCGCCAGCGCAACGCCGGCAAGCCGGCCGCCCTCAACAACGGCATCGCGCACGCCCGTCACGACATCGTCGTGATGATGGACGGCGACACGGTCTTCGAACCGGCCACCGTCCGTGAACTGGTCCAGCCGTTCGCCGACCCCAAGGTCGGCGCCGTCGCCGGGAACGCCAAGGTCGGCAACCGCGACTCGCTGATCGGCGCCTGGCAGCACATCGAGTACGTGATGGGCTTCAACCTCGACCGCCGGATGTACGACATGCTGCGCTGCATGCCGACCATCCCCGGTGCGGTCGGGGCCTTCCGCCGCGACGCGCTGGACCGGATCGGCGGTATGAGTGAGGACACCCTCGCCGAGGACACCGACGTCACGATGGCGCTGCACCGCGACGGCTGGCAGGTCGTCTACGCGGAGAACGCCCGTGCCTGGACCGAGGCTCCGGAGACCGTGCAGCAGCTGTGGTCGCAGCGGTACCGGTGGTCGTACGGCACCATGCAGGCGATCTGGAAGCACCGGCGCGCCGTCGTCGAGCGCGGCCCGTCCGGCCGCTTCGGGCGCGTCGGACTGCCGTTCGTCGCCCTGTTCATGGTCGTCGCCCCGCTGCTCGCGCCCCTCATCGATGTCTTCCTGCTGTACGGACTGGTCTTCGGCCCCACCGAGAAGACCGTCGGTGCCTGGCTCGGCGTTCTCGCGGTGCAGGCCGTCTGCGCCGCGTACGCCTTCCGGCTCGACAGGGAACGCATGACGCATCTGATCTCGCTGCCCCTCCAGCAGATCCTCTACCGGCAGCTCATGTACGTGGTGCTGCTCCAGTCCTGGATCACCGCACTCACCGGCGGCCGGCTGCGCTGGCAGAAGCTCCGCCGTACGGGAGTGGTGGAGGCGCCCGGCGTGATGGTGAGCCAGCGCGGGCGCAGCAACGATCGGAGACCCGTCGCATGACGAGCAGTTACACCCCGGCGTTCCCCCCGCCCCGTCCGGCCCCGGTGCCCGCCCGTTCCGCGCCACCGGCACCGGAGGCGTCCGCCCCGGCCGCCCCGAGGAGGCCGGGGCGCGACCGCTACCTCGACCTGCTGCGCGCCGTGGCCCTCGTCCGTGTCGTCGTCTTCCATGTCTTCGGCTGGGCCTGGCTGACGGTCGTGTTCCCCTCCATGGGCGTCATGTTCGCCCTCGCGGGTTCGCTGATGGCGCGCTCGCTGGACCGTCCCGCCCCGGCCGTCGTGCGGGCCCGGCTCCGCCGTCTGCTGCCCCCGATGTGGGCGTTCGCCGCGGTGGTCGTCCCGGTCATGTTCGTCCTCGGCTGGAAGCCCCTGAAGGAGGAGGGCATCTGGTGGTTCATCAAGCTGGGCTGCTACCTCCTCCCGGTCGGCGCCCCGCCCTACCCCTGGGAGAACGGCTCGCCGGGTGGCTTCCTGGAGGAGTCCTGGGCGGACCAGGCCGTCGGACCGCTCTGGTACATCCGTGCCTACCTCTGGTTCGTGCTCGCCTCGCCGCTGCTGCTGAGGGCCTTCCGCAGACTGCCCTGGGCGACACTGCTCGCGCCGCTCGGTCTCACCGCCGTGATCGGCACCGGACTGGTCACCGTGCCCGGGGAGACCGGCGAGGGGCTCGTCGACTTCACGGTGTTCGGCTCCTGCTGGGTCCTCGGCTTCGCCCACCACGACGGACTTCTGAAGAAGATCCCGCGCTATCTGGCGGTCTCGCTCGCCGCGTTCCTGATGGCGTTCGGACTGTGGTGGGCCGCGGGGCATCTGACGCAGGAGGGCTGGAACCTCGACGAGATCCCGCTGGCCCAGTCGGCCTGGTCGCTCGGCTTCTGCGCGATCCTGCTCCAGTACGCACCGTCCTGGCAGCAGCTCCCCGGCAGGCTGGCCCGGTGGGACAGCCTGATCACCCTCGCCAACAACCGCGCGGTGACGATCTACCTCTGGCACAACGTGCTGATCATGGCGACCTCGCCGCTCATAGACGAGCTCTGGAACATCCCCTGGGTCGGTGACCACATCGGTCCGTACATCGACTCCTCGTACGCGGTGCTGATGGTGCTCCTGGTCTGGCCGCTGCTGGCGCTGGTGATCCTCGCGGTCGGCTGGGTCGAGGACGTCGCCGCGAAGCGCAGCCCCCGGCTGTGGCCCACCGGCGCGTCCGCGAGACGGAAGAACGCACCGGCCCCGCAGTGACCGGCCTTCTCCTCACCGGGCCGCCCCAGGCCCGGTGAGAGCAAGGTTGCCCACCGGTCACCTCGCGGCACCGCATCGAAACGCGCGCTCCCTAGCGTCGAGGCAGACGACCCGACACTCGTGGAACGCGAACCGTGGAGGCGTGATGGCCGGCAGGTGGATCAAGCGGTGGGAGCCGGAGGACGAGATCTTCTGGCAGGAGAAGGGCGAGCGGATCGCCCGCCGGAATCTGTGGTTCTCCGTGCTCTCCGAGCACATCGGGTTCTCGATCTGGACCTTGTGGTCGGTGATGGTGCTGTTCATGGGGCCGGAGTACGGGGTCGACCCGGCCGGCAAGTTCTTCCTGATCTCGACGGCGACGCTGGTCGGAGCCCTGGCCCGGGTCCCGTACACGTTCGCGGTCGCCCGGTTCGGCGGGCGGAACTGGACGGTGATCAGCGCCCTGACCCTTCTCGTGCCGACCGTCGCCGCGTACCTGGTGATGGAGCCAGGGACCTCGTACACCACCTTCCTCGTGGTGGCCGCGCTCGCCGGGATCGGCGGCGGGAACTTCGCCTCGTCGATGACGAACATCAACGCCTTCTTCCCGCTCCGCAAGAAGGGCTGGGCGCTCGGGCTCAACGCGGGCGGCGGCAACATCGGCGTACCCGTCGTGCAGCTCGTCGGGCTGCTGGTGATCGGCACGGCGGGCGCCACCCACCCGCGGATCGTGCTCGCCGTGTACGTACCGCTGATCGTCGTGGCCGCCCTGTGCGCCGCGTCCTTCATGGACAACCTGGCACCCGTGCAGAACGACACCGGGGCCGCGAGGGACGCCGCCCGCGACCCGCACACCTGGATCATGTCGGTGCTCTACATCGGCACCTTCGGCTCCTTCATCGGCTACAGCTTCGCCTTCGGGCTGGTCCTGCAGACCCAGTTCGGCCGGACGCCGCTGCAGGCCGCCTCGCTCACCTTCATCGGCCCGCTGCTCGGCTCGCTCATCCGGCCCGCGGGAGGGTGGCTCGCCGACCGGTACGGCGGCGCCCGGATCACCCTGTGGAACTTCGCCGCGATGGCCGCAGCGACCGGCGTCGTCGTGTACGCCTCGGGCATCGAGTCGCTCGCCGTGTTCCTCGTCGGATTCATCGCCCTCTTCGTCCTGACCGGTCTGGGCAACGGATCGACGTACAAGATGATCCCCGGCATCTTCCATGCCAAGGCGATCGCCCAGGGGCTGCGCGGCGAGGAGGCGGCGGCCCACGGGCGACGGCTCTCCGGGGCGGCCATGGGACTCATCGGCGCCGTCGGCGCGCTCGGCGGGCTCGCCATCAACCTCGCGTTCCGGCAGTCATTCCAGACCGCCGGCACGGGGACGGCGGCCTTCTGGACCTTCTTCGCCTTCTACGGCGTGTGTTTCACGGTCACTTGGGCGGTATACCTTCGCCGCGCCGCCGTCGTCCCCGCGAAGCCGCAGCTCAGTTACGCCGAGGTGTGATCATGACCGTCCGGCGTCGGGACGACGTAACGGGCGGGAAATACGGGTGAACCGAGCCTGTCACGCTTACTTGGCAGTCTCGGTCCTCCGCATCAACGAGCAGCGGGACGAGAGCCGGTAGACCACATGCGCGACGACGAACAGCACGGGCCCCTCGCGGGTTTCACGGTCGGGGTGACCGCCGCACGCCGCGCGGACGAACTCGGCACCCTGTTGCAGCGACGGGGTGCCACCGTCGTACACGCGCCCGCCCTGCGGATCGTGCCGCTCGCCGACGACAGCGAACTCCTCGCCGCCACCGAGGAACTCATCGACCAGGTTCCCGACGTGGTCGTCGCGACCACCGCGATCGGCTTCCGCGGCTGGATCGAGGCCGCCGACGGCTGGGGCATCGGCGACCGGCTGCTGGACCGGCTGCGCACGGTCGAACTGCTGGCCCGCGGACCGAAGGTGAAGGGCGCCGTCCGGGCCGCCGGGCTCACCGAGGCCTGGTCGCCCGGCTCCGAGTCCATGGCCGAGGTCCTGGACCGGCTCCTCGACGAAGGCGTCGAGGGCCGCCGCATCGCGCTCCAGCTGCACGGCGAACCACTGCCGGGCTTCGTCGAGTCGCTGCGGGCGGGCGGCGCCGAAGTCGTCGTCGTACCCGTCTACCGCTGGATGGAACCCGAGGACCTCGCCCCGCTCGACCGGCTGCTCGACGTCACGGCCGCCCGTGGCCTGGACGCGCTCACCTTCACCAGCGCCCCGGCCGCCGCCTCCTTCCTGAACCGGGCCGACAAGCGGGGGCTGCTCCCGGAGATCCTGGGCGCCCTGCAGGGCGAAGTCGTCTCGGCCTGCGTCGGCCCGGTCACCGCACTGCCGCTGCAGGCTCGCGGCATCGACACCATCCAGCCGGAACGCTTCCGGCTCGGCCCGCTCGTCCAGCTGCTCTGCCGAGAACTGCCCGGCGGCGCCCGTACGTTGCCGGTCGCCGGGCACCGGGTCGAGATCCGCGGCCACGCGGTGCTCGTCGACGACGAACTGCGCCCCGTGCCGCCCGCAGGCATGGCCCTGCTGCACAGCCTGGCCCGCCGGCCGGGCTGGGTTGTGGCCCGGGCCGACCTGCTGCGCGCGCTGCCCGGCAGCGGTACGGACGAACACGCGGTGGAGACCGCGATGGCCCGGCTGCGTACGGCACTCGGTGTGCCCCGGCTGATCCAGACGGTCGTCAAGCGCGGCTACCGGCTGGCGCTGGACCCGGCGGCTGCGGACGCCAAGTACGCGGACTCCTGACGCATTACCGTGCAGGGATGACCACCGACATGCACCTGCTCGGCACGGAGATACGACTCCGTCCCGCCACCATGGCCGACGCCGCCTCTCTGGCCGATTCGCTGACCCGAAGCCGCGCGTACATGCAGCCCTGGGAACCCGTGCGTCCCGACGCCTTCTACACCGAGAAGGGGCAGCAGGAGCGCCTGGCCGGGCTGCTGGCGGACCATGAAGCGGGGCGTGGGGTGCCGTGGGTGCTCGCCGACGCCGACGACCGGGCGACGGGTGGGTTCACGCTCACCAACATCGTGCTGGGGCCGTTCCGCAGCGCCAGTCTCGGCTACTGGGTCGATGTCGATCACGCGGGCCGGGGCCTTGCCACCGCGGCCGTGGCGCAGGTCTGCGCGGCGGCCAGGGACGTGCTGCGGCTGCACCGTGTGGAGGCCTCGACCCTGCTCGACAACGCGGCGTCACAGCGGGTGCTCGCCAAGTCCGGCTTCGAGGTGATCGGTATGGCTCCGCGCTATCTGCACATCAACGGTCGGTGGCGCGATCACCGGCTGTTCCAGCGGATCCTGCACGACGGTCCGGTCGAGGGACCGGTCGACCGGCCGTCCGCCGGCTGACGGCCGGCCCGGACAGCCCTCGGTCCGCCTCCCGGACGTGGCGGTGCCCGTCGAGCGGCCACGGCGGGCGGGCCGGGAGGATCTCGGCGAAGGCGTACCCGCTCTTCACGGCGACCCGGCACGAGGCACGGTTGTCCTCCTGGTGGAGCAGGTCGAGCCGCCGCAGACCGTCGTCGGCGAAGGTGGTGAACGCCCAGCCGGTGAGCGCTTCGACCGCCTGTGGGGCGAGCCCGCGACCCCGGGCCCGTGCCGCTGTCCAGTAGCCGACCTCGGCCGAACCGGAGCCGGGCGCCGGGTACTTCAGCGCCACATTGCCGACCGGTCGGCCGTCGAGCTCCGTGTCGACGACGGCGAAGCTGAACCGGGTGCCGGACTCCCGGCCCTCCGTCTGGATGCGCAGCCAGCGTTCCGCGTCCGCCTCGTCCGTGATGAGATCCCGCAGCCGGTCGAGCATCGTGGGATCGCGGTAGGCCTCGACCAGCGCCGGTATGTCGTCCCGGCACCATGGCCGCAGCAGCAGGGGGCCGGCCGAGAACGCGGCCTCCCGGAGATCGTCGCTCATGTCCTCACCGTACGGGGGGAGCCCGGCCACGACCCGGGTGGTGGGAGGGGTTCCGGGCCGGGCCGGCGACGGGCACTCTGGGTGGTGGCTCCGACCGGCAACCCCGAGGCGGTGACATGCGCATGGCGGCGGGCAAGGGCTCGTACGACTGGCGGTTCGACTCCGGGCGGCTCTGCCTGGACCTGGTGGCGACGGGGATCGGTACCTCCGGCGCCTGCGAACTGCTCGACGGGGCGGACCGGCTCGCCGACTGGCTGGTGGCCACCGGACTCGTACCGGAGGACACCCGCCTCGACGCCGTCGACGACACCTGGCTGGCCGGCTTCCGGCAGCTGCGCACAGGCGTCGACCTGTTGCTGAGCGCCGAGCTCGGCGGCCACGACGCCGACGGCGCGCTCGAACGCGTCAACGAACTTGCCGCCGGGGCCCCGCCGGGAGTGCGGGCCGTGCGCGCCCGGAACGGTCTGCTGGTACGGGCACTGAGCGCCGACCTCGAATGCCGGGCGCTGCTGTCCGCCGTCGCCCGCGACGTCGTGGAGCTCCTGACCGACCCGGTCGCGCGGGCCGGGCTCCGCCGCTGCGAGGGCGACAACTGCCGACGGATCTACCTCGATACGTCCCGGGGGCGGCGGCGTCGCTGGTGCTCCAGCGAGGTGTGCGGGAACCGGGAACGGGTAGCCAGGCACCGGCGTCGGGCGGCGGAGGTCACGGTGGCGGAGCTCACCTCGTAAAAAATCTCGGAGCAGCGTTGAATGGATCGGGGCCCGCCTCCGTATTCGATGGCCAAGGAGCTCTACAGGGTCTCGACCGGGAGGTTCGGGTGCGCAAGGATGCGGCCGTGGCCGATGACCGTCCGCACAGGGCTCGACATCGCAGTGAACCGCCCCCGTCTCCCTCCTCCGTCCCCGACGAGGAGCTGATGCGGGCGCTCTACCGCGAACACGCCGGACCGCTGCTCGCGTACGTGCTCCGCCTCGTCGCCGGCGACCGTCAGCGTGCCGAGGACGTGGTGCAGGAAACGCTCATCCGTGCCTGGAAGAACGCCGGTCAGCTCAACCGGGCGACCGGCTCTGTCCGCCCCTGGCTGGTGACGGTCGCCCGGCGCATCGTCATCGACGGCCACCGCAGCCGGCAGGCCCGGCCGCACGAGGTCGATCCGTCGCCGCTGGAGGTCATTCCCGCGGAGGACGAGATTGACAAGGCGCTGTGGCTGATGACGCTCTCGGATGCGCTCGAGGACTTGACCCCCGCCCATCGGGAAGCATTGGTCGAGACCTACTTCAAGGGACGTACGGTCAATGAGGCTGCCGAGGTGCTCGGCATACCCAGCGGCACGGTGCGGTCCCGGGTGTTCTACGCACTGCGCTCGATGAAGCTCGCACTCGAAGAGAGGGGGATCACGGCATGAGCAACCACGAGTGGGAGCCTTTCGGGCCCCGGCCGACCGGTCCCTCCAGTCCCACCGGCCCCACAGGTCCGCGCGGCCGCCCGGGAATCCCCAGCAGTTTCGGCGGCCCCGGAGGCTTCGGCGCAGCCCACGGCCCCGGTTCCGGTGGAGCCACCGAGGGGCCGGAGCACGACGCCGCCGGGGCGTACGTCCTGGGCATCCTGGACGAGACCGAGGCCTCCGCGTTCGAGGAGCATCTGGCCGGCTGCGCGCTCTGCGCCGCCCATCTCGACGAGTTCGCCGGCATGGAACCCATGCTCGCGATGCTCGCCGAGGCCCCCGCCGCCGTACCGGGCGCCCGCCCCGTCCCGCACGTCCCCGAGCCGCCCGCCCCCCGGGTGCTCGACCGGCTGGTCGACGAGGTCGCGACCAGACGGGCCAGGCGGCGGCGCCGCGGCATGTATCTGGTGGCGGCCGCCGCGGCGCTGATCATCGGCGGTCCGGTGGTCGCCGTCGTGACCACCGGCGGGGACAGCGGCACGAACCAGGCGGCCGACCCGCACCCCACCAGCCCCGCCGAGGACGCGTTCTTCCACCACATGACGGAGAAGGTGCATGCCACCGATCCCGTCACCAAGGTCGACGCCACGGTCGGCACGGAGAAGAAGGCGTGGGGCACGCACGCCGTGCTGGAGCTCAACAACGTCACGGGGCCGGAGAAGTGCAGCCTGATCGCCGTCTCGAAGACCGGTGAGGAGGAGGTCGTCACCTCCTGGTCCGTACCGAAGTGGGGCTACGGCATCAAGGACTCCCCGCACCCGAACGCGAAATATCCGCTCTACGTCCACGGTGGCGCGGCGATGGACCGTGCCGACATCGACCATTTCGAGGTGCGCACATTCGACGGAAAGCGACTGGTGGACATCGACGCATAACCGCCCGACCGGGCCCGACGCACAATCGAGACCTCCCACGAGCCATATCGGTGCTCGTGGCAGGTGCGCGGCGGGGCTTCCTTCGCATAGGGTTGACGGCTGCCCAATGCACGTCAGAAGGGGGCCTCGGTGGCCGCGCAGGATGCCGCTGTCGATTCGTTGCGGGACCGGGAAATCGGTGTCGAGCAGGAACATCTCGACCGTGTTTATCACCGCCTCGAGGAGAAGATCCACGAGGCGGAATTTCTCATGAACGACGCCGTCAAGCGCGGCCAGGTCGGTACGCCCGGCGCGCTCGCGGAGCGTGATGCCCAGGTGTTCCGGGCCGGGATCCACCTCAACCGGCTGAACAGCGAGTTCGAGGACTTCCTCTTCGGGAGGATCGATCTGCTGCTTGGCAAGGACGGCGAGCGCGGCCCGGACGGCGCGTTCACCTCCGTCGAACCGGCCGACGACGCCGTGCGCGACGACAGCACGGCCGAAATCGCGGAGACGCTCCACATCGGCCGGATCGGGGTCCTCGACTCCGACTACGCGCCGCTGGTCATCGACTGGCGGGCACCGGCCGCCGCGCCGTTCTACCGGTCGACGCCGAAGGACCCGGGCCGGGTGGTACGCCGCCGGGTCATCCGCTCCAAGGGCCGCAAGGTCCTCGGGGTCGAGGACGACCTGATGCGCCCGGAGCTGACCTCGTTCAAGGACGGGGACAAGCTGCCCGTCATCGGCGACGGCGCGCTGATGGCGGCGCTCGGCCAGGCCCGCAGCCACACCATGCGCGACATCGTCTCGTCCATCCAGGCCGAGCAGGACCTGGTGATCCGGGCGCCCGCCGCCTCCGTCACCGAGGTCTCCGGCGGCCCCGGCACCGGCAAGACCGCCGTCGCCCTGCACCGCGCCGCGTATCTGCTCTACCAGGACCGGCGGCGGTACGCGGGCGGCATCCTCGTCGTCTCGCCGACCCCGCTGCTCGTCGCGTACACCGAAGGCGTGCTGCCCTCGCTCGGCGAGGAGGGACAGGTCGCGATCCGCGCGGTCGGCTCGCTCTCCGACGAGGCGGCGGGCGTCGAGGGTGCCACCACGTACGACGAACCGGCCGTCGCCCGGATCAAGGGGTCCTCCCGGATGCTCCAGGTGCTGCGCAAGGCGGCCCGCGGGGCGCTGGAACAGCCCCGGACCCCGGGCGTGCCCCAGGGCGGACAGGACGGCCAGCTGTCGTTCGGTGACGAGGAGGGTACCGACGGCTCCGAGGACGAGACGGCCGCGCCCCTCACCACCCCCACCCACCTTCGCGTGGTCGCCTTCGGCGCCCGCGTCGAGCTGAATGCCGACGAGCTCCACCGCATCCGGCAGTCCGTACTCGGCGGCACCACCCCGGTCAACCTGCTGCGCCCCCGCGCCCGCAGGCTGCTGCTGGACGCCCTGTGGAACAAGTCGTCGGGCCGGGGCCGCTACACCGACCCCGAGCTGGCCGCGGAACTGCGCTCCTCCTTCGACGAGGACGTCTCCACCGAGACGCCGTTCGTCGACTTCCTGAACGCCTGGTGGCCCGAGCTCACCCCGCGCGGGGTGCTCGCCGCGATGGCCGACGAGAAGCGGCTCGGCCGCTGGGCGCGCCGGGTCCTCAACCAGGGCGAGGTGCGCCGTCTCGCCCGTTCACTGAAGCGGCTCGACAGTGCGGGCCGGGGTCCCCTGTCCGTACACGACGTGGCGATCCTCGACGAGCTGCACGCACTGCTCGGCACCCCGCACCGGCCGAAGAAGAAGCGTGAGTTCGATCCGCTGGACCAGCTCTCGGGTCTGGAGGAGCTGATGCCGCAGCGCGAGGAGACCCAGCGCGAGCGGGCCGAGCGGCTCGCGGCGGAGCGTACGGAGTACACGCACGTCATCGTCGACGAGGCGCAGGACCTCACGCCGATGCAGTGGCGCATGGTCGGCCGCCGCGGCCGTACCGCCACCTGGACCATCGTCGGCGACCCGGCGCAGTCCTCCTGGTCCGATCCCGACGAGGCGGCCGAGGCGCGCGACGAGGCGCTCGGCAACCGCCCGCGCCGCCGCTTCACCCTCACCGTCAACTACCGGAACCCGGCGGAGATCGCGGAGCTCGCGGCGAAGGTCCTGACGCTCGCGATGCCCGGAATGGAGTCCCCGGCCGCGGTCCGTTCGACGGGAGTGCAGCCCCGCTTCGAGGCCGTACGCGACGGCGATCTGGCCGGGGTCGTACGGGAGGAGGCGCGGCGGCTGCTCGGCGAGGTGGACGGCACGGTCGGTGTCGTCGTCGCGATGAACCGGCGCGCGCAGGCCCGCAAGTGGCTCGCGGAGCTCGGCGACCGGGTGGTGGCGCTCGGCAGCCTGGAGGCGAAGGGCCTGGAGTACGACGCCACGGTCGTCGTCTCGCCGGCGGAGATCGCCGACGAGTCGCCGGCCGGTCTGCGGGTGCTGTACGTGGCGCTGACCCGCGCGACGCAGCAGCTCACGGTGGTGTCGGGGGAGCGGGACCTGCCCGACGAGGACGGAGTTCCGGATCTGCTCAGGGACTGACGGACAAGTCAACCTGCGATGCGGGAATCACTTATCCCGGGGACTTTGTTAGCCTGGTGTCGGCACCGGCTCGATCCAAGCCCCCGGGCCCAACCTTCGTCGCTACGAGCGACCACTTGCCGCGAGGCGAGCATGGCGGGTCGGTGCCGCTCAAGTGAAAAAGACAGACCCGCGTCACCTTCCGGTGGCGCGGGTCTGTTTTTGTCGGTGGCCTGGTCCGGCGGTCGCGGCCGGGGCTGCCAGGGTTCCACCAAGAGATCAAATCTCGTATGGTGGAAAACACTTTCCGAAGAGTGGCAGTCATTACCGGCTACCGGCCAGTAGGTGCGAACATCGGGAAGCGTGTCCGAGGCGAGCGCCCCGGCCGCGCAGCAATGAAGCTAGGGAAAGCGAAGGACTCGGCCATGGCAACGGCGCCCAGCGTCTCGTACTCGATGACGGTCAGGCTGGAGGTGCCCGCGAGCGGTACAGCGGTCTCCCAGCTCACCACGGCCGTGGAGTCCTCCGGCGGTTCGGTCACCGGCCTCGATGTGACCGCTTCCGGTCACGAGAAGCTGCGGATCGACGTCACCATCGCGGCATCCTCCACCGCGCACGCGGACGAGATCGTCGAAGGCCTGCGCGACATCGAAGGTGTCGTGCTGGGCAAGGTCTCCGACCGTACGTTCCTGATGCACCTCGGCGGCAAGATCGAGATGGCGTCCAAGCACCCCATCCGCAACCGTGACGACCTCTCGATGATCTACACCCCGGGTGTGGCGCGGGTCTGCATGGCGATTGCCGAGAACCCCGAGGACGCTCGACGTCTCACCATCAAGCGCAACTCCGTCGCAGTTGTGACGGACGGCTCCGCCGTACTCGGCCTCGGCAACATCGGTCCGATGGCGGCCCTGCCGGTGATGGAGGGCAAGGCGGCCCTCTTCAAGCGGTTCGCCGGCATCGACGCCTGGCCGATCTGCCTGGACACCCAGGACACCGACGCGATCGTCGAGATCGTCAAGGCGATCGCCCCCGGCTTCGCGGGCATCAACCTGGAGGACATCTCCGCACCCCGCTGCTTCGAGATCGAGGCACGGCTGCGCGAGGCCCTCGACATCCCCGTCTTCCACGACGACCAGCACGGCACCGCGATCGTCGTGCTGGCCGCCCTGACCAACGCACTGCGCGTGGTGGGCAAGGGAATTGGGGACGTACGCGTCGTCATGTCCGGCGCCGGAGCGGCCGGTACGGCCATCCTGAAGCTGCTCATCGCCGCGGGCGTCAAGCACACCGTCGTCGCCGACATCCACGGTGTGGTGCACGCGGGTCGCGAGGACCTGGTCTCCGCCGACCCCGACTCGCCGCTGCGCTGGATCGCCGACAACACCAACCCGGAGTCGATGACAGGCACGCTCAAGGAGGCCGTCGTCGGCGCCGACGTCTTCATCGGCGTCTCCGCTCCGAACGTGCTGGACGGCAACGACGTCGCGGCGATGGCGGACGGCGCGATCGTGTTCGCGCTCGCGAACCCGGACCCCGAGGTGGACCCGGCAATCGCCCGCCAGACCGCGGCAGTTGTGGCCACCGGGCGCTCCGACTTCCCGAACCAGATCAACAACGTGCTGGTCTTCCCGGGTGTCTTCCGCGGTCTGCTGGACGCTCAGTCCCGCACGGTCAACACGGAGATGATGCTCGCCGCGGCCGGCGCCCTCGCCGAGACGGTTGCCGAGGACGAGCTGAACCGGAACTACATCATCCCGTCGGTCTTCAACGACAAGGTCGCGGGCGCGGTCGCCGGGGCCGTCCGCACGGCCGCGAAGGCCGCTGGAGGCGCTGTGACGGGCTCGGGGAACTCCATGTGAAGCCACGGCTTCCCTTACCCGCCACGGCCCCTGCCGGGGGCTGTGGCGGGCCGCGGCGCCCCCCACGTAGGCCCGTCCCACGGCGCGTCGCGGGTCGCGGGGCCCCAAACGCCCCTTTAGGGTGGGCGGGCAGCGAGCCCCGCAGGACCCCGCACCCGCTGTGGACCCGCCGCGGGGCGCTCCAGCATCTGCTGAGGGCCGCTTCAGGGAGTCGACGGAACGTCACCACGACGAGGCAGTGGCGGCTTTCGTGTGACTCCGGAGGGTGCCGGATTGGCTTTCCCGCCGCAGGTGGGGGCAGGATGCGTATTCGGGCGCGAGGGTCTGACGTCAGACCCGGGTCCGGGGACTGTCCGAGGGCCCTGGCAGCATCGGCTTCGATCTCACGCCTCACAGGCAAGAAGAACACGGGAGTAACAACATGAACCGCAGTGAGCTGGTGGCCGCCCTGGCCGACCGCGCCGAGGTGACCCGCAAGGACGCCGACGCCGTGCTGGCCGCGCTCGCCGAGACCGTCGGTGAGATCGTCGCCAAGGGCGACGAGAAGGTCACCATCCCCGGCTTCCTGACCTTCGAGCGCACCCACCGTGCCGCTCGCACCGCTCGTAACCCGCAGACCGGCGACCCGATCAACATCCCGGCCGGCTACAGCGTGAAGGTCTCCGCGGGCTCGAAGCTCAAGGAAGCCGCCAAGGGCAAGTAAGCCCCGTAGGCACGACGGAGGGCGGTCACCCCGACCAGGGTGACCGCCCTCCGGCGTGTGCAGGCCACAGAATCCGCTGCAAGGGCGCTGTGAGCCTCTGTGAGGCCACTGCCGGGCCGTAGCGAGGTTCTGGCGGCGAAAGGCCGTGTGCGCAGGGCTGGCCGGCGAACGAGAAGCGGGGGCCCGGGGCAGTGCCCCGAACCCCCGCGTCGGCCCTGGCCGTCGGGCGCCCGCCCTCAGACCAGTGACCCGCCGGGCAGCTCCACCTTCGCGCCCAGCTTCTCCAGCTTGTCCATGAAGTTCTCGTAGCCACGGTTGATCAGGTCGATGCCGTGCACCCGGGACGTGCCCTGCGCCGCCAGCGCGGCGATCAGGTACGAGAACCCGCCGCGCAGGTCCGGGATGACCAGATCCGCGCCCTGCAGCTTCGTCGGCCCGGACACGACCGCCGAGTGCAGGAAGTTCCGCTGGCCGAAGCGGCAGTCGGAGCCGCCCAGGCACTCGCGGTAGAGCTGGATGTGAGCCCCCATCTGGTTGAGCGCGGACGTGAAGCCGAGCCGGGACTCGTACACCGTCTCGTGGACGATGGACAGGCCCGCGGCCTGCGTCAGCGCCACCACCAGCGGCTGCTGCCAGTCGGTCTGGAAGCCGGGGTGCACGTCCGTCTCCAGGGCGATGGCGTTCAGCGCGCCGCCCGGGTGCCAGAAGCGGATGCCCTCGTCGTCGATCTCGAAGGCGCCGCCGACCCGGCGGAACGTGTTCAGGAACGTCATCATCGAGCGCTGTTGTGCGCCGCGCACGTAGATGTTGCCCTCGGTCGCCAGCGCCGCGGACGCCCAGGAGGCCGCCTCCAGGCGGTCCGGGATCGCCCGGTGCGTGTAACCGTCGAGCCGGTCGACACCGGTGATCCGGATCGTCCGGTCGGTGTCCATCGAGATGATCGCGCCCATCTTCTGCAGCACGCAGATGAGGTCCTCGATCTCCGGCTCCACGGCCGCGTTGGACAGCTCGGTGACACCCTCGGCGAGCACGGCCGTCAGCAGCACCTGCTCGGTGGAGCCCACCGACGGGTACGGCAGCCGGATTTTCGTACCGCGCAGCCGCTGAGGGGCCTCCAGGTACTGGCCGTCCGCCCGCTTCTCGATCGTCGCGCCGAACTGCCGCAGCACGTCGAAGTGGAAGTCGATCGGCCGTCCGCCGATGTCACAGCCGCCGAGTCCCGGAATGAACGCGTGGCCCAGCCGGTGAAGCAGCGGACCGCAGAAGAGGATCGGGATGCGCGACGAGCCCGCGTGGGCATCGATGTCGGCGACGTTCGCGCTCTCGACATGGGTGGGGTCCAGGATCAGCTCACCCGGCTCGTCACCGGGGCGGACCGTCACACCGTGCAGCTGCAGCAGGCCCCGCACGACCCGCACATCGCGGATGTCGGGCACATTGCGCAGCCGGCTGGGCCCGCTGCCGAGCAGCGCGGCGACCATCGCCTTCGGCACCAGGTTCTTGGCGCCTCGGACGCGGATCTCGCCCTCCAGCGGGGTTCCGCCGTGGACAAGCAGGACATCGTCTGTGCCGGTCATGAATCTCGCGTTCCGGAGTGGTCGGGCAGGGGGCCAACCGAAAGGGTAATGGGCAGGTACCCCCCTTCCATAAGGCTACGGGGGGTGTACGAATGTCATGAATCCGCTATAACACGTTCTGCTGGCCGAGCCTTGCGGAGGGTCACCATCCACAAGCGCCTCCCGGACCGTGCGCTCTCCGTGCACCCGTGCGCCCTGAGCTGCGCTCCGGCCCCCTTCGGCGCCCGGCGTACCACTTGGTCCCCATGGAGGGCGAAGATGCGGGATCATTTCTGCCATGACCGAGGTGTCCTCGCTCACAGGGCGACTGCTCGTGGCCACGCCCGCCCTGGCGGACCCGAATTTCGACCGGGCGGTGGTGCTGCTCCTCGACCACGACGAGGAGGGCTCGCTCGGCGTGGTCCTGAACCGCCCGACCCCGGTCGGTGTCGGTGACATCCTCGTGTCCTGGGCCGACCTGACCGCCGAGCCGGACGTCGTCTTCCAGGGCGGCCCCGTCTCGCTCGATTCGGCGCTCGGCGTCGCGGTGATCCCTGGCGACGAGGGGCCGCTCGGCTGGCGGCGGGTGTACGGGGCGATCGGTCTGGTGGACCTGGAGGCGCCTCCGGAGCTGCTGGCGGCGGCGCTCGGCTCGCTGCGGATCTTCGCCGGATACGCGGGCTGGGGGCCCGGACAGCTGGAGACCGAGCTGACCGAGGGGGCCTGGTACGTGGTGGAGTCCGAGCCCGGAGACGTCTCCTCGCCGCGTCCGGAACAGCTGTGGCGGGCGGTCCTGCGCCGTCAGCGCAGCGAGCTCGCCATGATCGCCACCTATCCGGACGACCCTTCGCTCAACTGAAGCCCGGGCCTTTCAGTACCCTGGCTGTTATGAGCACTCTTGAGCCCGAGCGCGGGGCAGGTACGGGGACCCTCGTAGAGCCGACGCCGCAGGTGTCGAGCGGCGACGGCGACCACGAGCGCTACGCCCATTACGTCCAGAAGGACAAGATCATGGCGAGTGCCCTGGAGGGCACCCCCGTGGTGGCACTGTGCGGGAAGGTCTGGGTACCGGGGCGTGACCCCAAGAAGTATCCGGTCTGTCCCATGTGCAAGGAGATCTACGAGTCCATGGGCGCCGGTGGCGACAAGGACAAGGGCAAGGGCGGCAAGGACAAGAAGTAGTCCGTCCCCGACCGTTCGGGCCGAGGCCCCCGGGAGCGCGCTGACGCGTGCTCCCGGGGGCCTTTTCGTATGCCCTTTCGTAGGCCCTGGGTTGTTTGCCCGTATCGCTCGGTCACAGATTGGTTGAGACCACTTGTCGGCGTCCGTGACCGCTCCTACTCTCCTGCCAGTTGTGGAGAACGAAACGCGCGTTGCATATGTTGCAACGCTCAATCGGTAGGGGTTCCGGATGAAGCTTTCCGCCCGAATTGCCGCCCCGGTCGCGGCGCTTGTGCTGGCCGGCCTGACCGCCACCGCCTGCGCGCCGCAGACCTCCGACACCGGCGCCAAGGGGGACGAAAAGACCGGGACGCTGCGCGTGTGGCTGTTCCAGGAGGTCGGCAACAAGCCCAAGGAGCAGGTCGTCGACGCGGCGGTGGCCGACTTCGAGAAGACCCACAAGGGTGCGAAGGCGGAGATCGAGTACATCCCCGTCGACACCCGCGCCCAGCGCATCAAGGCCGCCTTCAACGATCCCAAGAGCGCCCCGGACCTCATCGAGTACGGCAACACGGACACGGCCGGCTACGTCAAGGACGGTGGACTCGCCGATGTGAGCGAGGAGTTCGCGGCCTGGGACGAGGCCAAGGACACCGACCCGACCGCGAAGCAGTCGGTGACGGTCGGCGGCAAGGTGTACGGGGCGCCGCTCTTCGTCGGCGTACGCGCGCTGTACTACCGCACCGACATCTTCAAGGACCTGGGCATCGAACCCCCCAAGTCGCAGGCCGAACTCATCTCCACCGCCAAGAAGATCCACAAGAAGAAGCCGGAGCTGTACGGCCTCGCCGTCGGTGGCGCGTACACGTACGGCGCGATGCCGTTCATCTGGGCGAGCGGCGGCGAACTCGCCACCGAGAGCGGTGGTACGTACAAGGCGGCCATCAACAGCGACCGGGCCCGCAAGGGCATCGAGGCGTACACCTCGCTCTTCGGTGACAGCAACTGCCCGGCCGCCAAGTGCGCCGCTATGGGCGGCAATGCGACGGTCACCGCCTTCGCCTCCGGCAAGGCGGCCATGGCGATCGGCGGCGACTTCAGCCACGCGGCCGTCGAGGCGGGCTCGGTGAAGGGCAAGTACGCGGTGGTTCCGCTGCCCGGCGCGTCCGAAGGATCGATCGCCCCCGCGTTCGCGGGCGGGAACAACATCGGCGTACTGAAGAGCAGTTCGCACCGCACTCTCGCCGTGGACCTGATGAAGTCGCTGACCGGCAAGCAGACCCAGGAGAAGCTGTTCGACGCGATGGGCTTCCTGCCGACGTACACCGATGTGCGGGCCACGGTCGCGCAGAAGGAGCCGTTCGTCGAACCGTTCGTCAAGACGCTGGGCGCGGGAGCCAAGTTCGTCCCGGCCTCGCCGGGCTGGGGCCAGATCGACTCCTCGCTGATCCTGCCGACGATGTTCCAGGAGATCGTCAGCGGCCGTAAGGACGTGGCACAGGCCTCGGACGACGCGGCGAAGAAGATGGACGCGGCGTTCGCCGACGCGGGCTGACGATGACGGCGAACAGCACGGCGTACAAGGCTCCTGCGGCGGCCGGGACGGGCAGCACGCCCCGGCGCCGCCTCTCCCGGGGACCGGCTCGCCGCCCCGGCTGGACCCCCTGGCTCTACCTGCTGCCCGCGCTCGTCCTCCTCGGCGGGCTCCTCCTCT
Organism: Streptomyces sp. NBC_01717; assembly: GCF_036248255.1. Lineage (NCBI taxonomy): Bacteria > Bacillati > Actinomycetota > Actinomycetes > Kitasatosporales > Streptomycetaceae > Streptomyces > Streptomyces sp. NBC_01717. Next base: position 5,792,123 of record NZ_CP109178.1, read on the forward strand.
ACCCGATCTACCAGCTCGGCCTGATCTCGTTCCTGGAGTACACCCAGGCCCAGGTCAGCGGCGGTGAACCGACCACCTTCCAGGGGTTCGGGAACTACGCGACGCTCTTCGGCGACAGCCAGTTCTGGCAGGTGCTCCTCGCGACCGTGGTCTTCGCCGCGGCCTGTGTGCTCGCCACCCTGCTGGTCGGCTGCGCGCTCGCCGTCCTGCTGACGCGCGTTCGGGCCCTGCCCCGGCTCGCGCTGATGCTGGCGGCGCTCGGCGCCTGGGCGACGCCCGCGATCACCGGCTCCACCGTCTGGGTGTTCCTTTTCGACCCGGACTTCGGACCGGTCAACAGGGTGCTGGGGCTGGGCGACTTCTCCTGGACGTACGGGCGCTACAGCGCCTTCGCCCTGGTGCTCCTCGAAGTGCTCTGGTGCTCGTTCCCGTTCGTGATGGTGACGGTGTACGCGGGCATCCGGGCGATCCCCGCCGAGGTACTGGAGGCGGCCGCGCTGGACGGCGCCTCGCAGTGGCGGATCTGGCGGTCGGTCATGGCGCCGATGCTGCGACCGATCCTCGTCGTCGTCACCATCCAGTCGATCATCTGGGACTTCAAGGTCTTCACGCAGATCTATGTGATGACGGGCGGCGGCGGCATCGCGGGCCAGAACCTGGTGCTCAACGTGTACGCGTACCAGAAGGCGTTCGCGTCCTCGCAGTACAGCCTGGGCTCGGCGATCGGGGTCGTGATGCTGGTGATCCTGCTGGCCGTCACGCTGGTCTATCTGCGCCTGGTACGGCGCCAGGGGGAGGAACTGTGAGCGTGCTGCGCATCCGTCGTCCGGGCAGGCTGGCCGCCGAGGCCGCCGCGCTCCTGATCGCCGCCGTGGTCGCCTTCCCGCTGTACTGGATGGTGCTCTCCGCACTCAAGCCGGCGGGAGAGATCCAGTCCACCGACCCCCGGCCGTGGACGCTGTCGCCGTCCCTGGACTCCTTCCGCCGGGTCCTCGAACAGCACGATTTCGGCCGCTACTTCCTCAACAGCCTGATCGTCGCCGGCACGGTCGTCGTCGCGTCCGCACTGGTCGCCTTTCTGGCGGCGACGGCGGTGACCCGCTTCCGCTTCCGGTTCCGCACCACCCTGCTGATCATGTTCCTGATCGCACAGATGGTGCCGGTGGAGGCGCTGACCATCCCGCTGTTCTTCCTGATGCGGGACTTCGGCCAGCTCAACACGCTCGGTTCGCTGATCCTGCCGCACCTCGCCTTCTCGCTGCCGTTCGCGATCTGGATGCTGCGCGGCTTCGTCAAGGCCGTCCCGGACGCACTGGAGGAGGCCGCCTACATCGACGGCGCGAGCCGCACCCGCTTCCTGTGGCAGATCCTCTTCCCGCTGGTCCTCCCGGGGCTCGTGGCGACCAGTGTCTTCTCGTTCATCTCGACCTGGAACGACTTCCTGTTCGCCAAGTCCTTCCTCATCAGCGACACCTCGCAGTCGACGCTTCCGATGGCGCTGCTGGTCTTCTTCAAGCCGGACGAGAACGACTGGGGAGGGATCATGGCAGCCTCGACGGTGATGACCGTCCCCGTTCTGGTCTTCTTCGTACTCGTACAGCGACGCCTGGTCTCGGGGCTGGGCGGAGCGGTTAAGGACTGACGTCATGGACATGGAACTGATCCCGGCACCGGTGAGCGTCGGCGACCAGGGACGGTGCGGCTTCCTGATGGACCGGGGCACGACCATCACCGGGCAGGACGGCACCGAGTCCACCGAGCGCTGGCTCCGCTCCACGCTCGGCGCCGCCTTCGGCCTGTCGCTCCCACCGGGCGACGAGGGCAAGGACAACACCATCCTGCTGCGCATCGACCCGGCCCTGGAGCCCGAGGGCTACCGGCTGTCCACCGGGACCGGCCAGAGCGTCGTGATCACCGGCGGCAGCCCCGCCGGGGTCTTCTGGGGCGCCCAGACCCTCCGGCAACTCCTGGGACCGGAAGCCTTCCGCCGGGCTCCCGTCTCCGACGGCGTTCCCGCGCGCATTCCGTTCGCGGACATCGAGGACCGGCCCCGCTTCTCCTGGCGCGGCATGATGCTCGACGTCTCGCGGCACTTCCTGCCCAAGGACGATGTCCTGCGCTACCTCGACCTCCTCGCCGCCCACAAGCTGAACGTCTTCCACTTCCACCTCACCGACGACCAGGGCTGGCGGGTGGAGATCAAGCGCTACCCGAGGCTCACCGAGGTCGGCTCCTGGCGCTCCCGTACCAAGCACGGGCACCGGGCCTCGGAGCTGTGGGACGAGACCCCGTACGGCGGCCACTACACCCAGGACGACATCCGCGAGATCGTCGCGTACGCCGCCGAACGGCATATCCGCGTCGTCCCCGAGATCGACATCCCGGGCCACTCGCAGGCCGCCATCAGCGCATACCCGGAACTGGGCAACACCGACGTCATCGACACCACCACCCTCTCCGTGTGGGACACCTGGGGCGTCAGTCCGAACGTACTCGCGCCCACTGACGACACCCTGCGCTTCTTCGAAGGCGTCTTCGAGGAGCTCCTCGACCTCTTCCCGGCCGCCACCTCGCCGTTCATCCACGTCGGCGGGGACGAGTGCCGCAAGGACCAGTGGAAGGAGTCCCCGACCGCCCAGGCCCGCATCAGGGAGCTCGGCCTGGCCGACGAGGACGAGTTGCAGTCCTGGTTCATCCGGCACTTCGACCGCTGGCTCACCGCGCGCGGCCGCCGACTCATCGGCTGGGACGAGATCCTCGAAGGCGGCCTCCCGGACGGCGCGGCCGTGTCGTCGTGGCGCGGGTACGCGGGCGGCATCGCCGCAGCCGAAGCGGGGCACGACGTGGTGATGTGCCCGGAGCAGCAGGTGTATCTGGACCACCGTCAGGACGGCGGCCCCGACGAACCGATGCCCATCGGGTACGTGCGCACCCTCGAGGACGTCTTCCGCTTCGACCCCGTACCGCCGGGCCTGACCGAGGAGGCGGCCGGTCACATCCTCGGCACCCAGGCCAACGTGTGGACCGAGGTCATGCAGAACCGGTCGCGCGTCGACTACCAGGTCTTTCCGCGGCTCGCGGCCTTCGCCGAGGTCGCCTGGTCGGCACTGCCCGCCCCCGCCGACCGGGACTTCGCCGACTTCGAACGGCGAATGACGGCGCACTATGCCCGACTTGACGCGCTCGGCGTCGAGTACCGCCCGCCGGGCGGCCCGTTGCCGTGGCAGCGACGCCCCGGCGTTCTCGGACGCCCGATCGAGGGGGCGCCCCCGAACGTGTGAGCCCGGCCGCAGTGCGGGTCCGGCCACCACGGTTCCTGGGAACGTGGTGGCCGGTAAGCGTCCACCGCACGAACGGAACAAGTCGTACAACCATGGCTGAAGAGTGCCAATTCACACTCTGCGCCGAAGAGGTGCGAAACGGGACCATCTTCCAGATCGGGGACGGATGCACCCTTCGCGGACCCTCGCGTCGGTCCGATCGGAAGATGTGCCAGAGTTGCCACGTCCGGCCTTCGAGCACGTACCGTACGGCGAAACAAGCCGGACGCCGGGACACCGGGAAGGGGCAGCTGGGTTGACCACGCACGCACCGCAGGCGGCGCAGTCCGTGACGCTGCCCGCCTCGCTCGACGAGGCCGTGGCAGCGCTCGGCGCCATGCCTGCCGCCGTTCCCGTGGCCGGTGGCACGGATTTGATGTCGGCCGTCAACAAGGGGCTCCTGCGCCCCTCCGGGCTGGTCGGCCTCGGCCGGATCAGTGAGCTCCGCGGCTGGCACTACCAGGACGGTCACGCCCTGCTCGGCGCCGGCCTCACCCACGCCCGGATGGGGCGGCCCGACTTCGCCGCCCTGATCCCCGCCCTGGCCGCTTCCGCGCGCGCTGCGGGCCCGCCCCAGATCCGTAACGCCGGGACACTCGGCGGCAACATCGCCACCGCCGCCCCGACCGGCGACGCCCTGCCGGTGCTCGCCGCCCTGGAGGCCGAGCTCGTCATCGCGGGACCCGGCGGCGCCCGCCGCGAGATCCCCGTCTCGCACCTGCTGGCCGGCCGCGAGATGCTGGAGCCCGCGGAGCTGATCGGCTTCGTCCGCGTACCGCTGCTGCACGCGCCGCAGGTCTTCCTGAAGGCGACCGGCCGCACCGGCCCCGGCCGGGCCACCGCATCCGTCGCGATCGTCCTCGACCCGGCCCGGCGTGGGGTGCGCTGTGCGGTCGGCGCCATAGCGCCGATGCCGCTGCGCCCGCTGGAGGCCGAGCGGTGGATCGCCTCGCTGATCGACTGGGACGGTGAACGGGGCCTGGCATCCGACGCGCTGGCCGCGTTCGGCGAGTACGTCGCGGCGGCGTGCATCCCGGACCAGGCACCGCCCGCCGACGGGGGCGAGGCACCACCGCTGCCGCCCGCCGTACTGCATCTGCGGCGCACGGTCGCCGCGCTCGCCCGACGCGCGCTGGGGAGGGCACTGTCGTGAGCAACAACAACCACGAGGACCACAACGAGCAGCACGGGGGCTGGCAGCCGACCCCGCAGGGCGGTGAGTACGACTCCGAGGCCACCGCCTTCGTCCACCTGCCGCCGGAGGACCTGGCGAGCGCGCCGCTGGCTGCCCCCGGCCATGGCTACGTGCCGCCGATGATCCTGCCGCTGACCCCTGCGGCCGGGCTCGACCCGGCGGCGACGGGCAGCTGGGTGGTCCGGACGCAGGGCCCGCCGGAGGGCGGCGCGGAGCAGCAGGCGCAGGGCACGGTGCATTGGCCGGATCCGAACCAGCAGCAGCACGGGTACCCGCAGCACGAGCAGCACTCGGCGGCCGAGCAGTACGCCCAGCACGAGCAGCACTCCGCGGGCGAGCAGTACGCCCAGCACGAGCAGCACTCCCCGGGCGAGCAGTACGCCCAGCACGAGCAGCACGGTGAGCCGCCGGCCGCGACGGGCCAGTGGGACTTCGCCGAGGCGACGGCCGCAGAGCCCCTCGGCCACACCGGCCAGTGGACGATCCCGGTCGCCGAGGGCGACCTCCCGGACGAGTCCGGTGAGTTCACGACCTCGGCGCTGGCCTCCCAGTGGTACGGGGACCGGACGCCGCCGGCCACGCTGCCGGGCGGCGCCCCCGCGCCGTGGGCGACGCAGCCGGAGCCGGCCCCCGAGTCCCCCGAAACGGCCGTGGGGACGCCGGCGCACGGTGTGGACCTCACGCAGGCGCCTGTCCCGGAGTCCACGCGCGTCCACGTGCAGCGCGATGCGGACGCCGAGCTGCCGACGGAGCCGGCCGCCGACCCGACGGCGGACCTCGTGCCGGACCTGGTCCCGGACCCGGCCCCGGACCTGGTCCCGGACCTCTCCACGGACCTGGTCCCCGGCGTCGAGACCGACACCGACACCCCCGCCGCCGCACTCGCTGCGGAGGAGGTCCCGGCCGACGCACCGCCCCTCGACACAGCGAGCGAGCACCCCGCCGCCTCCTACGTCCTGCACGTGAACGGCGCCGACCGCCCGGTCACCGACGCCTGGATCGGCGAGTCGCTGCTCTACGTGCTGCGCGAGCGGCTCGGCCTCGCCGGTGCCAAGGACGGCTGCTCGCAGGGCGAGTGCGGTGCCTGCAACGTCCAGGTCGACGGCCGGCTCGTCGCCTCCTGCCTGGTCCCCGCGGCCACGGCTGCGGGCAGCGAGGTCCGTACGGTCGAGGGCCTGGCCGTCGACGGCGAGCCGTCCGACGTCCAGCGGGCCCTGGCCAACTGCGGCGCCGTCCAGTGCGGCTTCTGCATCCCCGGCATGGCCATGACCGTCCATGACCTGCTGGAGGGCAACCACGCCCCCAGCGAGCTGGAGACCCGCCAGGCGCTCTGCGGCAACCTGTGCCGATGCTCCGGTTACCGCGGCGTGCTCGACGCCGTGAGCGAGGTCATCGCGGGCCGCGAGGCCAGCGCCGAAGCCGCCGCCGTGCCAGGCTCCACGTCCCCGTCCGCGGAAGCGCACGCCGACGAGGCGCGCATCCCGCACCAGGCAGCCCCGGGTGCCGGTAGTGTCCAGCCACATCTGCAGGACGGAGGCATGGCGTGAGCAACGACGCAGCCACCGCGGCCAACGCGACCCGCACGACACTCACCACCCCGCCGGTCGACAGCCCCGACACCGAGCCGCCCGTGTTCGGCCTCGGCGCCTCGCTGCCGCCCGCCGACGCCCGTGCGAAGACCGAGGGCACCTTCCCGTACGCGGCCGACCTCTGGGCCGAGGGACTGCTGTGGGCGGCGGTGCTGCGTTCCCCGCACCCGCACGCCCGAATCGTGTCCATCGACACCAGCGCCGCCGCCGAGATGCCGGGCGTACGCACGGTCGTCACGCACGAGGACGTCCCCGGCGACGGTGCGTACGGCCGCCGGGTGGTCGACCGCCCGGTCTTCGCGTCCGAACTGGTCCGCCACCACGGCGAGCCGATCGCCGCCGTCGCCGCCGACCACCCCGACACGGCCCGCCTCGCCGCGGCGGCGATCGTCGTCGAGTACGAGATCCTCGAACCGGTCACCGACCCGGAGAAGGCCTTCGAGGCCGAGCCCCTGCACCCCGACGGCAACCTGATCCGTCACATCCCGCTGCGCTACGGCGACCCGGACATCGCGGGCGAGGTCGTCGTCGAGGGCCTGTACCGCATCGGCCGCCAGGACCCGGCCCCGATCGGTGCCGAAGCCGGACTCGCCGTGCCCCGCCCGGACGGCGGCGTGGAGATCTACACCGCCTCCACCGACCCGCACACCGACCGCGACCTCGCCGCCGCCTGCTTCGGTCTGGAACCGGACCGGGTGAAGATCGTCGTCACCGGTGTCCCCGGCGCGACCGGCGACCGCGAGGACCCGGGCTTCCAGCTGCCGCTCGGCCTGCTCGCCCTGCGTACCGGCTGCCCGGTCAAACTGGCCGCCACCCGCGAGGAGTCCTTCCTCGGCCACGCCCACCGCCACCCGACGCTGCTCCGCTACCGCCACCACGCGGACGCGGAGGGCCGACTGGTGAAGGTGGAGGCGCAGATCCTCCTCGACGCGGGCGCGTACGCCGACGCCTCGTCCGAGTCCCTGGCCGCAGCGGTGGCCTTCGCCTGCGGTCCGTACGTCGTTCCGCACGCCTTCATCGAGGGCTGGGCGGTCCGTACGAACAACCCGCCGTCCGGCCATGTGCGGGGCGAGGGCGCGATGCAGGTCTGCGCCGCGTACGAGGGACAGATGGACAAACTGGCGGCGAAGCTGGGCATCGAACCGGCCGAAGTCCGCCTGCGCAACTCCCTCTCGACCGGCGACATCCTGCCCACCGGCCAGACCGTGACGTGCCCCGCCCCGGTCGCGGAACTCCTGCGAGCGGTACGGGACTTCCCGCTCCCCACACTCCCGAAGGACTCTCCCGAGGACGACTGGCTGCTGCCAGGCGGCCCGGAGGGCGCGGGCGAGCCGGGCGCGGTGCGCCGCGGCGTCGGCTATGCACTGGGCATGGTCCACATGCTCGGCGCCGAGGGGGCGGACGAGGTGTCCACGGCCACGGTCAAGGTCCACGACGGCGTTGCCACGGTCATCTGCGCGGCGGTCGAAACCGGCCAGGGTTTCTCGACCCTGGCCCGCCAGGTGGTCCAGGAGACCCTGGGCATCGAGGAGGTCCTCGTGGCCTCGGTCGACACCGACCAGCCCCCGGCCGGCCCCGCCACGCACGGCCGTCACACCTGGGTCTCCGCCGGAGCCGTCGAACGGGCCGCCAAGATGGTCCGTACCCAGCTCCTCCAACCGCTGGCCCACAAGTTCGGCATGTCCACGGAGCTGCTCCAGATCGCCAACGGCAAGATCACCTCGTACGACGGAGTGCTGTCCACGACGGTCACGGAAGCGATGGACGGCAAGGAGCTCTGGGCCACCGCCCAGTGCCGCCCCCACCCCACCGAGCCACTCGACGAGTCCGGCCAGGGCGACGCCTTCGTCGGCCTCGCCTTCTGCGCGGTCCGCGCGGTCGTGGACGTCGACATCGAACTCGGCTCGATCCGCGTGGTGGAGATGGCCGTCGCCCAGGACGTCGGCCGGGTCCTCAACCCGTCCCAGCTGGCGACCCGTATCGAAGCGGGCATCACCCAGGGCATCGGCACGGCACTGACCGAGAACCTCCGCACGGCCCGCGGTCTGATCCGCCACCCCGACCTAACGGGTTACGCACTGCCGACGGCGCTTGACGCTCCGGACATTCGCATCGTCAAACTCGTCGAGGAACGCGACGTGGTGGCCCCCTTCGGCGCCAAGCCCGCCTCGGCGGTCCCGGTGGTGACGTCCCCGGCAGCGGTGGCCGCGGCAGTCCGCGCGGCGACGGGCCGCCCGATAAACCGCCTCCCGATCCGACCGCAGGCGGCTGTGGCGGCGGTCAACTCCTGACCGATTTGCGTTGCACATGCAACACGGAGATGCGCGCTGTCACCGCTGCTGACTACAGTGATCCCCAAAGCTGAAGGAAGCTGCATACGGGGGAGGGTGCTGTGCTGCCGAGTGACGCCGGGGGATCGGCGGAAACACCGGGCGGGCCGTTCGGGTCCGTCGTCGGTTTCGCGCAGAACGCGGTCGGCGAACTGGTCACCGAGCTTTCGTCGTTCACGAAGTTCCGCGACCGGATCGACGAACTCCTGCGCGACCTCAAGGCATCGCCCGCCGGACCGAAGAAGGTGGGCGAAGAGCCCATGGTCCGCACCCAGTTCGGCGGCGGCCACAGCGGTTGGGCCGAGGCGGCCGATCTGTTCCTCTCGTATCAGACGGTCATCACCCAGCTCGAATCGCTGTCGAAGCTGCTGTCGGACTCGATAGAGGGCATGGGCATCGCGGTGCTCGCATCCCACAAGGGCTACGAGAACCTCGACGTGGACATCCGGCGCCGCATGCTCGCGATCAACGACAACGCGCAGGAGCACTACGGGGGTTCGTACGACCCGACGGTGCCGGCCAAGCAGCACACCGACCAGGGGGCGGCGGCGAAGCCGGCGCCCGGCGAGTCCACCGGGACCATCTGACCGATGAAGACGACGATCAGCGGCTTGGCACGGGCATAGACGGGGGCACGAGATGGACCACGGGGAAAGCGGCTCGGGTACGCCGTTCGAGAGCATGTCCCACGAGGAGATGCTGACGTGGCTGGACCAGGCCAACAGCGGGGCGATACAGGGCGCGGCCGACCGACTGGTGAGCGCGGCCACGGAGATCCGCAAGATCGCGGAAGACCTGAAGGTCCGCCCGCAGTGGGTCGAATGGAAGGGCGAGGGCGCCGACGCATTCCGCACATGGAGCGCGGACCTGGCCAACTCCACGTTGCGCCTGGGTGATTACAGCGAGGGCGCGTCGAAGTGGCTGACGCAGGCTTCGAACGCGATTGCGTCGGCCCAGGCGGCGATCCCGCGCACCCAGGCCGGTGCACAGGCCAACTTGGACGCGGCGTTGGCGGCGCGCAATGACCCGGACGCGTCGGCGGTTGCGCAGAAGTCGGCCGAGACGCTGATCGCAACCCAGGAGGCGAACCGCCAGGAGGCGGCTGCGCAGATGCGGAAGCTGGCGCAGACGTACTCGTTGTCGGCGTCGCAGATGGACGGACTGGAGAAGCCGGCATTTCCGCCGCCGCCGCAGGCGATTGTGCCGCCTGACGAGGACCGTCGTGGCGGAGAAGGCGATGTGGGGCTTCGCGAAGCCGGGCAGAGTTCCAGTACCACGGGCAAGGATTATGGATTGGCGGCAGAGGGGCAGAGCCGCGAATCATCGGGCGGTGTGGCTACACCCTCAGGGAACACGGTGGCGTCCCAGTCATTGAGCCACGCGTCCGTGGCACGGCCGGTCGGCATGGGGATTGACGGAGTCGCCGCGCTCCAGGATCCCCCGTCAATTTCGTCCGTGCCCCCATCGGGCGTGCCCCGGGCAAGCCCGTCCGAAAGTATTTTTCCTGCAACGGGAGTTGTCGTTCCTCCCGCCTCTGGTGGCGGCCTCGCGATGCCATCCAGCACCGGTGGTGGAAGGCCAACTGGAGCCCTGCGCACGTCGACTCCGGGGACTGGCGCGGGTCCTCTCGGTTCTGGCGCGATCGGTCGGCCTTCTGGAGGTGGCGGAATCACCGGGGGACGTGCTGTTCCCCAGGCTTCAGGGCGTCCGGCGGGTGGAATTCCTCGTGGGACAGTGATCGGCGGCGAAGGGGGGCAGGGGCGAGCCTCGATGGGCCGTGTCATGGGCACGGGAGGCATGGGTACCGGCAACGCTCCCGGCCAAAGTGGGGTGAGCGGCGGCCGTCGTCTGGCAGGCGAAACGGGCGGCGTTGTCGGCGGTCGTTCTCAGCAGCCAGGCCGTACCGGAACGCGCCCATTCACGCCCGGGGGCTCCGGTTTGGTGAGGGCCGCGACGTCGACCGAAAGTGTGCGTGGCACTGGTTCTGTAGGGCGAGGTGCGCCGTTGTCTCCCCACGGTTCCCGGACGAGCGATTCGCGCCGAGACGCGGGCGGTGAGCGGCCGAACTACCTCACAGAGGACGAGGAAACCTGGCAGCAAGGCGCTCGACGCGTTGTCCCTCCAGTCATCGACTGATCAGCACAGCACTGGCAAAGGAATGCAGATGCGCACCAGCAGTAGAGGACTCACCCGACAACGAACCACGGTGTCGACCGTGTTGGGGCTACTACTGGTGGCCGTCGCTGCCACACCAGCACATGCGGACTCCGTCCGCTCCATGCAGTGGCACCTTGATGCCATGAAGGCCGAGGAGATGTGGGAGACGAGTACCGGTGACGGCGTCACCGTTGCTGTCATCGACTCCGGAGTGGACGCGACGAATCCGGACCTTGCAGGACAGGTTCTCAAGGGATTGAACCTGGAACACAATGTCTCAGGAGATGAATTCAAGGACTACAACGGTCACGGCACTGCAATGGCTGGCATCATCGCCGGGACGGGCAAAAGTCGTGATGGCGACGGGGCTTTCGGACTGGCCCCCGGGGCGAAGATTCTTCCTATTAGGATGTTCAACCCCACTAAGGCCGCGAACCAGGCATCAGCTGACCGGAAGTTCAATATTGACGCCCCCACCGCAATTCGGTATGCGGTTGACCACGGGGCGAAGATTGTCAACATTTCCCTCGGACATGAGACTGGGTCGCAGCAACTGACGGATGCCGTAAAATACGCGCTCGACAAAGATTCACTGATCTTCGCTGCCGTTGGAAACAGCGGTGACAAGGCGAACATGGTCGAGTATCCGGCCGGAACGCCAGGCGTCGTCGGGGTGAGTGCCATCGGCAAAGATCTCCGCAGGACGGATGAATCCCAGTACGGGGGGCAGGTGGACCTCTCAGCGCCCGGTGAAGACGTGGTCTATGCATGCGCAGGGGAGACTGGCGTGTGCCGGGGGCACGGCACAAGTGACGCGACCGCCATCGCCTCCGCCTCCGCCGCGCTCATCTGGTCCAAGCACCCGGACTGGACGAACAATCAGGTCCTTCGCGTCATGCTCAACACGGCCGGTGGCCCGACCAGCGGCGCTGAGCGCACCGACTACATCGGTTACGGCGTCGTGCGCCCCCGCATCGCTCTGAAGACCCCCGGTGACCCCGGCCCGGCCGACGAGTACCCGCTCCCCGATCTCGCGGCAGCCGAGAGTGCTCAGCCCTCAGTCAAGCCCTCCAAAGCGACCGGAAGTTCAGAGAGCGACGACAAGCCGGCCACTGCCCCGGCATCCGGCACCGACAGCAACACCGGTCTCTGGATCGGCCTCGGTATCGGTGTCGCCGCTCTCGTCGGCGCAGCGGTCACTGCCTTGGCCATCCGCTCCCGTCGCCGCAAGGCCGCCGCAGCCGCGCCGCCCGCGTATACGCACCAACCGCCGTACCCGTACCCGTCTCAGCACCAGCCCGCACCGTCGGCCTTCGGGCCCCCTCCCACCGCCCCTCCCGGCTCCAACTCGCCGCACGGAGGCCCCCCGAGGCAAGGCCCTTACGCCTGAATTCGCAAACGGGAGTTTGCGGACAAGGCGGTGTGCGGGTGTAAGGGTTCTGCGGGCATGACTTGAACGTGCTGCTCCACGCTTGCGCCCGTCAGATAGCGTTGATCTGCTCGGGCGATTCGCGTTGCCGGTTGTGCCCGTAACTTCACGCCGGCAACGAGTCCACCTGCGCGTGTGAGCAGAGTCTGAAACGGGGAAAGAGTGTCGTTCGACGAGGAATGGGCTGAGCTGCGCGCCGAAGCGGCGGCAAGGAATTGCGATCGATCGCGAACTGGCAAAGCAGGAAGCTGATTTCGATCGCACGGAGGAAGCGGAGAAGCGAACTCTGGTGAACGTCGGCCAACAGCGGGCCATATCTCCTCTGGACGCATACATTGCGGTGCATCCTGAGGTGGATGGAACCGATTGGTATCAAGATGTCTCCTTCGCCATAGAGGCCAAATATGGCACTGGCGACAACGAAGCCGATCAGACAGATGCGGATTGAGCGTGATGCTTCGGCTAAAACGGTTGTTGCGAGCCTGAAGTGCAAGAACAAGGTGATTCTGCCTGAGGCAGATGTCGTGATCCCAGAGAATCCTCGTCTCAAGTGAGGAAGAAGGCGGGGGCGGCGGGGCCGGGATGTTTTTGGTGCACGCGCTGGTGACGGAAGCTTCGCGCACAGGGTTCTGAACCTCCGCCGGACCCGGGTGAGGCAGTTTGTTCGGCGGGCGTGGCTTCTCCCAGGGCTCGGCATGCTCTGGCTCAGTGGCAGGACCCCCGATGCTCAGAGCACGGTCGCTCGGCACCGGGCACCACTCCTCGATGACGCGCTGGCAGCGCGACAGATGTATGGATGTGGCTACGGCGCCTTCGTGGCTGTGGTCGACTGCTCGGTGGCACTGCGGGGCGCCGGAATCGTCGCCGTCACCGTGGACGGGGCCGGTGCTGTGGTCGTCTCCGTGAATACCGGCTGCGGACGTGGCGGGGCAGGGGCGAACATCCAGCCGATGGACGGCCGGGTCAGTGGCTGAACCAGTCGGCGGACCGGCGGAGAGCCGAGCGTCATCGTCAGCAGGACCGCGCAGAGCACCAGGCCGACGATCTCGACGGGGGTATTCACTCGGGAGATCCAGCCGTGTTCCCGGAACGGCATGATGACCAACGGATGCAGCAGATAGATGGTGAAGCCGCCCGCACCCAACGCGGAGATCAGTGGCAGCCGCCGTCGGGGCATCAGCCTCAGCAGACAGAGCACCAGGGCCGCGGCCGAGGCCAGCACCAGCAGCCGGATGACCCAGGCCCATTCCAGGCTCATCGGATCGGCGACGGAGTAGGGGTGGCGCATCGACAGCCAGTTGCCCTTGATGTCCCGGTGCCACAGCCAACCGGCGACACAGGAGGCCAGAATGCCCGCGACCGCGACGGGCAGGCTCCAGCGGCTGGTGAACCAGGTGCGCAGATAGCCTTGGCCGATCCGCCAGCCGAGGTAGAACAACGGCATATAGACGAGGGTCCGGCTGGCGGAGAAGGCCATCCCGAACTCGTCGATGTACCCCACCGCGAGGGCGACGCCGGTGGTGACCACCAGCGGGTGACGCAGCTGCACCACCAGCGGCAGCAGCAGCCGCCAGAAGAAGAGGGACATCAGGAACCACAGGGTCCACGGCAGTTGGACGACATGCAGGGTGAACTCCGCGCCCAGCCAGCGGCTCTCCAGCGAGAACAGCAGACTGAACACCAGGGCGGGCAGCACGATGCTCTGCAACAGGGAGCGCAGGGGGCGGGTGCCGAGCGGACCCGGGCTGCTGAACACACCGGCCAGCATGACGAAGGCCGGCACTCGGAAGGCCCAGCTTGCGATGTGGAAGGAGTGCAGCACGTCCTCCCGCTCCATGATGCTGCCCACGGTGTGCAGAACCACGATCAGTGTGGCGGAGACGAACCGGGCGTTGTCCCACCATGGATCCCTGGCCCGTTCGGCCCGCGCAGTCCCTTGGGGACTGCCGGCGACGGTGGCGGATCTCGGGAGTGGCTGGGCCATCGCGGCGACGCTCCTGACAGCGGGCCGGCCGTGACATGGCCTGACGCACTGGTGATCGAATCGGGTGGGTGGGCAACACTGTGCCCGATCGTCGCGAAGGGCCCGGTTGCCGCTTCGGGTTCATACGGTGAACCCCGCATGTACATCAGGGGCAAGGGGTGCTGTGAGTGTGACGATGCTTGCGCCGGAGTATCAGGAGTGCGTGTCGGCCCCGGGGGCGGAAGCGGCGGCGGGCCCGGGGCGGGACGGGGGCACGGGACCTGGGCGTCTGGTTCGGCCTGGGCGTCGCCGCAGCGGCACTGATCGGCGCAGCTCTCGCTATCACGGTCATTCGTTCTCGCCGCTACAGGCGTGAAAGACGACTCTCGGTTCCGTCGGTGACCAGGTGGGCAGGTTGCCCGTCCGCCCCGCACCAGGGCAGTAATCGCACATGGCTAGTCCGGCTCACGTCATCAGCTCCTCAGTAGCTGCTGGCCATGCCCCGGGCCGGTCGCACGGTCGCGGGGGTGAGCGCTTGCTTCGGATCACTGCAGTCGCGCGGTGTACCGCGGATATCTAGCGTCAACTGCATGAGTGAGGATCTTGGCCGAACGCGCCCTGTATGGCGCCAGGTGGCGGCAGTGATCACTGCTCGCATCGCGGAGGGCGCTTACCCGGTGGGCGGAAAGGTCCCCAGCGTGGTGGAGCTGTCGACGGAATTCGGGATTGCGGCCTCGACGGCTCAGAAGGCGTTGACCCACCTGAAAGCTGAAGGGCATCCGTACCGAGGTCGGGCTCGGCTCGTTCGTTGCCGATGGGTCGTCGTAGCTCCGGTTGTGGCTTCGAGGCGACCTGGCCGTGGGGCGGAACCCGGGCGCGAAATAAGGTGGGGAAGCGGCCCGTTCGGAGCCGCTTCCCCACCTTCAGCAGATCCGCGTGACTCCCGGACCGGAGACCGTGACCGGATTCGAACCGGTGTAACTCGAGTTGCAGTCGAGCCCCTGAACCACTCGGGCACACGGTCGTGCGCTTCTTGCGTTTTTGCGTGTCCTGCTGATGCGTCGACCGTAGGCGCGGTGGGGGCGGGTGCTCAAGAGCGCGGGGCGGGGTGCAATGCGACTGCCATACGCCGTTCATGGTCGGCGCCCCGCTCCACGCCCGTTCCGCGCCCGTTCCGCGCCCCGGGTCCTACGACCAAGGGACCAGTGCGCGACCGACTCGCGACAGGCCTCAAAGCGGATCTTGCCCCTTACTCTTGTGCGCATGACCGCCCTCGAACCGCGTGACGCCGATGTCTCGCCCCATGCTGTGGACGCTCCCGTCGTCGCCGAATCCGAAGGGCTGCTCGGCCGGACCTATCGGGCGCTCAGCATCGGCATCGTCTCCGTCGTGTTCCTGATCGCCTTCGAGGCGACCGCTGTCGGGACCGCGATGCCGGTCGCCGCCCGTGAGCTGCACGGCATTCCGTTGTACGCGTTCGCGTTCTCCGCGTACTTCACGACCAGTCTCTTCGCCATGGTGCTCTCCGGGCAGTGGGCGGACCGGCGCGGGCCGCTGGCGCCGCTGGCCACCGGGATCAGTGCTTTCGGGGCCGGGCTGCTGCTGTCGGGGACCGCGGGCAGCATGTGGATGTTCATCGCCGGGCGGGCCGTGCAGGGACTCGGTGGCGGGCTGGTGATCGTGGCGCTGTACGTGGTGGTCAGCCGGGCCTATCCGGAGCGGATCCGGCCGGCGATCATGGCCGCTTTCGCCGCGAGCTGGGTCGTCCCGTCCGTCGTCGGGCCGCTCGCCTCCGGCAGCGTGACCGAGCATCTGGGCTGGCGCTGGGTGTTCGTCGGGATTCCGGTGCTGGTGGTCTTCCCGCTGGCCCTCGCGCTGCCCGAGATCCGGCGCATGGCGTCCGGGCCTGCCGACTCGTCGGCGCCCGTCGAACCGTACGACCGCCGGCGCATCGGTCTGGCGCTCGGCATTTCGGTGGGGGCCGGTCTGCTGCAGTACGCGGGGCAGGAGCGGAACTGGTTTGCGCTGGTCCCGGCCGCCGCGGGTGTCGCTCTGCTCGTTCCCGCCGTACGGGGGCTGCTGCCCGCGGGCACCGGGCGGGCAGCGCGCGGGCTGCCGTCGGTGGTGCTGCTGCGGGGGATCGCAGCCGGGTCGTTCATCGCCGCCGAGTCCTTCGTGCCGCTGATGCTGGTGACGCAGCGCGGGCTGTCCCCGACGATGGCCGGGCTGTCGCTCGCCGCCGGGGGCGGGACCTGGGCGCTCGGCTCGTACGTACAGGCCCGGCCGCGCCTGGAGCCGTACCGGGAGCGGCTGATGGTGGGCGGCATGGTGCTGGTCGTGGCGGCGATCGCGGGGGCGCCGTCGGTGCTGATCGCTTCGGTGCCGGTGTGGACGGTGGCCGTCGCCTGGGCCGTCGGGTGCTTCGGTATGGGCATGGTGATCGCTTCGACGAGTGTGCTGCTGCTGAAGCTGTCGGCGCCGGAGGAGGCGGGGGCCAACTCCGCCGCGTTGCAGATCTCCGACGGTCTGTCGAACGTGCTGTTGCTGGCCGCGGGGGGCGCGGCGTTCGCCGCGCTCGGCGGCGGTGCGGTGGGGGCGGCGCACGAGGCCGTGGAGGCGGGGGCGTCCGGGGCGCATCCGGGGGCGTTCGCGGTGGTGTTCCTGCCGATGGCCGGGGTGGCGCTGATGGGGGCGTGGGTGGCGGGGCGGGTGCGGGAAAAGGCGTAGTACCGCGTTGTCCCACGGCATACCGTTCAGCGATGCCGGTCCGAATCTGCGGTCCACCGACCGAAGAGCCGGGCCGTCCCGACATGCCCGGGATCGCTGCGGAACTGTCCGTGTCCGCTGCGTGGCCCTCCCTGTGAAGCGGGTCTCAACGGAGCCGAACCATGGTTCGTCCATACGGGGTTCCGGCCGGGCCCCCGGTAGGGTGGCCCGGTTGTCGTATCGCGTGCGAGCCCGTCCCGGCCCGTGCGGACAGCGCCCCACGTACCCGAGAGCCCCGAACCGGAGACCGTGACTACTACCGCCTCCCACCACCTCTCACCCGCCTTTCCCGGCCGCGCCCCCTGGGGCACGGCCGGCAAGCTGCGAGCCTGGCAGCAGGGCGCCATGGAGAAGTACATCCAGGAGCAGCCGCGTGACTTCCTCGCGGTCGCCACGCCCGGCGCAGGGAAGACCACCTTCGCGCTGACCCTCGCGTCATGGCTGCTGCACCACCATGTCGTGCAGCAGATCACCGTCGTCGCGCCGACCGAGCATCTGAAGAAGCAGTGGGCGGAGGCGGCCGCCCGGATAGGGATCAAGCTCGACCCCGAGTACAGCGCGGGACCCGTGAGCAAGGAGTACCACGGGGTCGCGGTCACGTACGCGGGTGTCGGCGTCCGTCCGATGCTGCACCGCAACCGGTGCGAGCAGCGCAAGACCCTCGTGATCCTCGACGAGATCCACCACGCCGGTGACTCGAAGTCGTGGGGCGAGGCCTGCCAGGAGGCGTTCGACCCGGCGACCCGGCGGCTCGCGCTCACCGGTACGCCGTTCCGGTCCGACACGAACCCGATCCCGTTCGTCGCGTACGAGGAGGGGAACGACGGGATCCGGCGATCCTCGGCCGACTACACGTACGGGTACGGGAACGCCCTCGCCGACGGCGTCGTCCGCCCCGTGATCTTCCTCAGCTACAGCGGAAACATGCGCTGGCGCACGAAGGCCGGTGACGAGATCGCCGCCCGCCTCGGCGAGCCCATGACCAAGGACGCGATCGGGCAGGCCTGGCGGACCGCGCTGTCGCCCACCGGTGACTGGATCCCGAACGTCCTCTCGGCCGCCGACAAGCGGCTGACCGAAGTGCGCAAGGGCATTCCGGACGCGGGCGGTCTCGTCATCGCGACCGACCAGGAATCGGCGCGCGAATACGCCAAGATCCTCAAGAAGGTCACCGGCGAGAAGGTGACCGTGGTCCTCTCCGACGAGAAGGCCGCGTCGAAGAAGATCGACAAGTTCAGCGAGGACGACTCGCGCTGGATGGTCGCGGTCCGGATGGTGTCGGAGGGCGTCGACGTGCCGCGCCTCGCGGTCGGTGTGTACGCCACCACCATCTCGACCCCGCTCTTCTTCGCCCAGGCCGTCGGGCGTTTCGTGCGGTCGCGTCGGCGCGGCGAGACCGCTTCCGTCTTCGTGCCGACCATCCCGATGCTCCTCGACTTCGCCAACGAGATGGAGGTCGAGCGGGACCACGTCCTCGACAAGCCCAAGAAGGGCAGCGACGAGGAGAACCCGTTCTCGGAGGAGGACAAGCTCCTCGCCGATGCGGAGCGGCTGGAGGACGAGGAGACCGAGGAGCAGCTGCCGTTCGAGGCGCTGGAGTCCGACGCGGTCTTCGACCGGGTGCTGTACGACGGTGCCGAGTTCGGCATGCAGGCGCACCCGGGCAGCGAGGAGGAGCAGGACTACCTGGGCATCCCCGGGCTGCTCGAACCCGACCAGGTGCAGCTGCTGCTCCAGAAGCGGCAGACCCGGCAGATCGCGCACAGCAGGCAGAAGCCGGCCGGGGAGGCCGACCTGCTGGAGAAGCCGGCCGAGGCCCGGCCGGTGGTCACGCACAAGCAGCTGCTGGGACTGCGCAAGCAGCTCAACACGATGGTGTCGGCGTACACGCACCAGAGCGGCAAGCCGCACGGTGTGATCCACACCGAGCTGCGGCGGGTCTGCGGCGGCCCGCCGAGCGCGGAGGCGACGGCCGGGCAGATCCAGCAGCGGATCCAGAAGGTGCAGGAGTGGGCCACGCGCATGACGTGAGGTCGTGAGGCCGCCCGGTCGTGAGGCCGCGCGGTGTCGGGTGCCGGTCGGGACGGGGACGGTGAGCCCCGGACCGGCCCCCGGCTCTGCCGTCCGGGGCCCGGCGACGGCGGTGGTCCGGGCCTCGCGAGGTCCTGACGGACAGAAAAATTGCGCCACATTCGTTCACGGTGAGTTAACGACGGTTCACTTCCGCACACGGAGCGTCGCGAAGGCGTCCGCCGACCTGGACGCGCGTAGATGGTCGGAACTCGATCGGCGCCGCGCTGACCGGCACTTATGCTTCCGAAGCACAACCGCATGTCAGTGGACGCCCGGATTCTGGACGAGGTCTTCCGCTGAGCGGACTGGCTCGCTACTGTCCCCAAAAAGTGAACGCCCCGTGGCAATGCCGCCGCGGAGCGCAGCCGGTGCCTTGGCCGCCGGCGGCCTCTCCGTGCGTCGCCGCTGGGACCGGCGACGCAACCTCCGTGAGAGTGCCGCCACTCACCAAAGAGGAGAGGGCGTCGTGACCGCGGAGACCTCCCAGACGCTCGACCGGGGACTACGCGTCCTCAAGCTGCTTGCCGACACCGACCACGGGCTGACTGTCACCGAGTTGTCCAACAAACTTGGCGTGAACCGCACCGTGGTCTACCGTCTGCTCGCCACTCTGGAGCAACATGCCCTGGTACGCCGCGACTTGGGCGGCCGGGCAAGAGTCGGCCTGGGCGTGCTGCGCCTGGGCCGCCAGGTGCATCCGCTCGTACGGGAGGCAGCGCTGCCCGCGCTGCGGTCCCTCGCCGAGGACATCGGAGCCACCGCCCACCTGACCCTGGTCGACGGCAGCGACGCGCTGGCGGTCGCGGTCGTCGAACCGACCTGGACCGACTACCACGTGGCGTACCGGGCCGGCTTCCGCCATCCCCTCGACCGCGGGGCCGCGGGCCGGGCGATCCTTGCCGCCCGGGCGAAGCCGGTGGCCGAACCCGCCTTCACCCTCACCCACGGCGAACTCGAAGCGGGCGCGAGTGGCGCTGCGGCGGCGCTGATGGGTGTGACGGGGGTCGAGGGCAGTGTGGGCGTGGTGATGCTCGCGGACGCGGTACCGGAGCGGGTCGGCCCACGGGTCGTCGACGCGGCCCGAGAGGTGGCGGACGCGCTGCGGTAGTGACCGGCGCCGTCCGGTGGCTGTGCTGACCACGAGCACCGGACGGGTCGGCCCGGCGGGTCGGGTGTCCTCGGGTGTCCCGGGGCGTCGGACGGGCCGGGGGTGGCCGCACCCGCCCTCCGCCCCCGGCGGCTAGATTGGGCGGGTGGTCACTCGTCTCTCGCGCCCCCGCACCCTCGCCCTCTGCGCTCTGCCCGTCCTCGCGCTGTTCGGCGTGGCCGCCTTCGCGCCGCTGCCGTTCACGCTGGCGCAGCCCGGTACGACCGCGAACGTGCTCGGGGACGTGCGCGGTACGCCCGTGATCAGCGTCGAGGGCACGCCGACGCGGTCCACCAGCGGCCAGTTGCGGATGACGACGATCATTGCGACCGGGCCGAAGGCGGACGTCGGCCTGGGAGATGTGATCGACAGCTGGTTCCGGACGGACCGTGCGGTCCTGCCCCGCGACTCGGTCTACCCGACCGGCGGCTCCGAGAAGGAGATCGAGAAGCACAACCTCGAGGACATGAAGAAGTCGCAGAACTCCGCCGTCGACGCTGCCCTGACGTATCTCGGAAAGCCCCCCGGCTCGGTGGACGTCACCCTGCATCTCGCCAATGTGGGCGGGCCCAGCGCCGGCCTGTTCTTCGCGCTCGGCATCGTCGACAAGCTCGACGGCAACGGCTCCGGCGGCGATCTCACCGGTGGCCGCACCATCGCCGGCACGGGCACGATCGAGGCGAACGGCGATGTCGGCGCGGTCGGCGGGGTCTCGCTCAAGACCCAGGCCGCCAAGCGCGACGGGGCGACCGTCTTCCTCGTCCCGAAGGCCGAGTGCAAGGAGGCGGGCGCCGAGCTCCCGAAGGGGCTCAAGCTGATCCCCGTCACGACGCTGAAGAGCGCGGTGTCCTCGCTGCAGGCGCTGGAGCAGGGCCACAAGGTCCCCAGCTGCTGACGCCGGCCCGGTGCGACCCGGTCGTGGCGATCCGCCCCGATCCGGTCGGTGTGCGGGCCGCCCGGCTACTCGCGTGAGACGTCCGCCTTCACCTCGGCGGCCGGGTCACCGCCCCGCGCCCCCTCGGACGGCCTGCCGTCCATCGTGCGCCACACGGGGAAGACCATCGGACTCACCGTCGCCAGCAGGTACACCCCACCCAGCGCCAGCAGCGCCCCGTCCACACCCACGCTCTCGACCAGCAGCCCCGCCACCAGCCCGCCCACCGGCAGTGCAAGCTCGCAGCCCGCGGTGATCGCCCCGGAGACGCGGCTGCGGAGCCGTTGCGGTACGCGTTCGTACATCACCGTGGTCAGGATCGGGTTCAGCACCCCACCCGCGAGACCGCCGAGCAGCATCGTCACGGCGAGCGGCAGCGTCGTGTCCGTCAGCGCGGCCACCACGAACCTCGGCCCGCCGCAGAGCACCACGCACACCGTGAACACGGCCCGCCGTGAGAACCGGTGCCCCACCGCTCCGTACACCAGCGCGCCCGTCAGGCCGCCCGCCCCGAACAGTGCGGTGAGCAGCCCAAGTTGGGTCGCGCCGCCCAGTTCACGCTCGGCGTGCACCGGAAGCAGCACGGCGTTCCAGCCCTGGTCGGTGCCGTTCATGAAGAGCACCATCACCACGACGGCCAGCAGCAGCCGGTTGCCGAACAAGTAGGTATAGCCCTCGCGCAGTTCGGCGCGGTACGTACGCAGCGAGACCGGCGCGGCCGACCTGCGCGGCTCGGCCGACCGTACCCCTCGTACGCCTGCCGCGATCAGCAGTGCGGACGCGCCGAACGTCGCGGCGTCCAGCAGCAGTACGGTCTCCGCGCCCACGAACGCGATCAGCACCCCGGCCAGCGCAGCCCCGGTCATCCTGGCGCCGCGCGAGGTTGCGTCGAAGAGGCTGGCGGCGCGGGTGATCGTGGTCCCGGCGTGTTCGGCGAGATCCGGCAGGAGGACGTAGCGCGCGGTGTTGCCGGGCGTGTGGACGAGTCCGTTCAGCGCCATCAGCCCGCAGAGCATCCAGAACTCGAGCGCCCCCGCGTAGTGCAGCAGCGGGACGGTGGCGATGGCGAGACCGCACACCGTGTCGGAGGCGACGGAGACCCGCCGCCGTCCTGCTCGGTCGATGACGGGTCCGCCGATCACCGCGGAGACGACGATCGGCAGCGTGGCGCAGAAGGCGACGACGCCGGCCCGGCCGGCGCTGCCGGTGGTCTGCAGGACGAACCACGGGACCCCGATCAGGGTGAGCGAAGTGCCCGCAGTCGATATGGAGTTGGCTGCGAGAAGGGCAGCGAGCGGTTTGCGGTTCCCCCCGTCCATGGCTAAGCCGTGCGAGGAGAGCTGGGGGCGGGAAGGCCGTGGCGGTTCGGTAGGACGTGCAGACCCAACTCGACCAGGGCCCATCCCAGGTGCATGCGGAGACTCTGCCGCGGTGACCGGCGGGGCCGACGGCACAGGCGGAACTCGGAGGCACGCTGCTGCAGTTCGGCGGAGCGGAGGTGGTGTAGCGGCAGGTGCATGTCAGGGTGCATGGCGAAGTCCTCTCGGGCGGCGAGGTCGGGCGGTGCGGACAGGCGGTGCGGCCGGGCGGTGGGGTCGGGCGGTGCGGACAGGCGGCGCAGCCGGGCCGTGGGGTCAGTCGGTGGGGCGCGGGAAGACGTGCAGATGGGTGCGGACGACGGCCGAGCCCTCGGTGTCCTCGGGGACCCGGTCCCGGTAGCTCTCGACCAGATCGTGGATCTTCTCGGCGAGCTCCAGCGAGAGCTCCGGGGTGAGCCGCAGCTTGAAGTCGCTCACGTCCCACGAGTGCTGCCACTCCTCGGACCACTCGTGCATGGTGCCGAGCCAGGTGTTCAGCTCCTGCGTGTGCGAGCCGGCGATCTCGTGCAGGACGACTCCCATGGCGCCGCGCACTTCGGGGTTCGGGTCACGCAGGAAATCCGCCGTCCGGTCGAACGCCGTCCCCTTGTGCACGGCTCGCCACCACCGCTCGCGTCCCTTGCCGAGCGTCGGGTCGTCCTCGACGAAGCCGTACGTGGCCAGTTGGCGCAGGTGGTAGCTGGTGGCGCCGCTGGACTCGCCGAGCCGGTCCGCCAGTCCCGACGCGGTGGCGGGGCCGAACTCCCGGAGGGTGTTGAGCAGGCGGAGCCGCAGGGGATGGGCGAGGCCGCGCAGGGTGCGGGCGTCGACGCGGTGGATGTTCGGGTCGAGCGGCTTCTCGCCGTCGGCTTCGTTCGCTGCCATGCTTCGACGATAGACATGCAAAGGTCTCTTTGCAACGCTTCTTTGCAACGAATCCTTTGTAACTTCTCGGCCGGTGCCCCTAGCCGTTCTTGATGAAGCCTTCCTGGATCAGCCAGTCCTTCGCCACGATGTGCGGGTCCTGCCCGTCCACGTCCACCTTCGCGTTCAGCTCCTGCGCGACCTCCGTGGTCAGCCGTCTGCTGACCGGATCCAGCAGCCCCGCGATCTCCGGGTACTTGTCGAAGGTCGCGGTGTGGATGACGGGCGCCGCGTTGTAGTTGGGGAAGAAGTGCTTGTCGTCCGCGAGGACGTCGAGGTCCATCGCCTTGATCCGGCCGTCTGTGGTGTACACCTCGCCCAGCAGGCAGGAGTTGGACTTCGACACCTGTGTGTAGATGATCCCGGCGTCCATCTTCTTGATGTTGCCGGGCGGGATCGACATCCCGTACGCCTTTTCCATGCCCGGCAGTCCGTCGTCGCGCGAGGCGAACTCGTTCTCCACGCAGATCGTCACCGCCGACGGGTTCTTCTTCGCCAGCGCGGCGACGTCGGAGAGCGTCCTCAGGTGGTACTTCGCGTTGTTCTTCTTGCTGATGGCCAGGGCGTAGGTGTTGTTGAGGGTGGACTGCGGCAGCCAGGTCACCCCGTTCTTCCGGTCCTCGTCCCGGACCGCCTCCCACTGCTTCAGCGGGTCGGTGATCGGCTTCGCATGGCCGAGGTAGGTGATCCAGGCGGTGCCCGTGTATTCGTACATCGCATCGGCGTCGCCCTTGATGATGGCCTCGCGCGCACTGATCGACCCGGGCAGGTTCGTCCGGTCCAGGACCTCGGCCCCGGCGGCCTTGAAGACCAGGCCGATCATCTGGCCGAGGATGATGTTCTCGCTGAAGTTCTTCGAGGTGACGGTCAGCGAGGCACCGTGCAGCGGTTGGCCCTGGCCGACGGAGCCCGGCACGACGTCGTCGGCCATCGGCGAACCGCTCTTGAGCCCGCAGCCGGCGAGCACGGTGGGGAGCACCAGCACACCGACGAGACCGGCCCGGAATGTGCGCGACGCCCCCGCGGTACGCATCACCCCACCTCCAGTCCGCGTGGTGTCAGCGCCACCTCGACCAGGGAGGCCATCCAGTCCACCAGCAGCGCCAGCACCACCGTCAGCACGGAACCGAGCACCAGCACCGGCATCCGCTGCGTCTGGATGCCCGAGGTGATCAGGTCTCCGAGCCCGCCACCGCCGCCGAACGTCGCCAGGGTCGCCGTGCCGACGTTGAGCACCAGCGCGGTCCGTACGCCCGCGAGGATCAGCGGGACGGCGAGCGGCAGTTCGACCTTCGTGAGCGTTCCCATCGCCGACATACCGATGCCGCGTGAGGCCTCGACCAGGGTCGGTTCGATCGCCTTCAGGCCGGCCACCGTGTTGGAGAGCACCGGCAGCACCGCGTAGATCACCATGCCGATGATCGCCGTCCGCGGGCCGATGCCCAGCCAGATCACCAGCAGCGCCAGCAGCCCGATCGCCGGGGTGGCCTGCCCGATGTTGGCGACCGCCGTGACCAGCGGGGCGCCCTTGCGGAGTCTGCGCCGGGTGAGCGCGATCCCGAGCGGGATGGCGATGATCAGCACCCAGAAGGTGGAGATCGCAGTCAGTTCGACGTGCTGCCACCAGCGCAGTTGCACATTGCCGCCGGAGAGCGAGTTCCTCGCGATCGAGTCGAGATGGACGTTGGTGATCCACAGATAGGTGGCGACGAGGACGATCGCCAGGGCGGCCGGCACCAGCACCAGCTTGCGCCAGGTGATCCGGCGCGGCGGTCCTGCGGGCGGCGGTGCGGGTTCCTCCTCCTCGTCGTGGAAGGCTCGGCCCCTGACCTCGAGCTCGCCGGGCGGCCGGACGGACGTCGGTCGCTCACCGGCCTTCGAAGGCGGAACGATGGGGGGAATCGAACCGTTGGGGGGAATCGGCTGGTCGGGAGGGACCGGCTGGTCGGGGTTCATGCGCCTGCACCGCCCTCCTGGTCCCGCTCGGTCTGATGGGCGCGCAGCTCCTGCAGATCGTGCTGGTGCTCCATGGCGGTGAGCCGGTCTGCCTCCAGAAGTTCATGGACGGAGTTCATCAGGGTCTGCATGTCGACGACGCCGATGAACTCGCCGCGCCGCCCGGTCACCGCGACCCGCCCGCCGCTGTCGATGAGCACGGCCTCCAGTGCGTCGTGCAGCGTGCCGTCCCGGGTCACCGTGTCGTGGACCAGCTGCCCGGCACGCGCCAGCGAGCCACGGGCCCGCATCAGGTCGCCGCGCCGCAGCCATTTGTACGGACGGTTCCTGCGGTCCAGCATCAGCAGCTCGTTGTGCGGACCGGAGCGCAGCTTGTTGAAGATCTCCTGGAGCGGGTCGTCGACCGTCACCGTCGGGAAGTCGGCGATCTCCACTTCCCGCACGCGGGTGAGGTTGAGCCGTTTCAGGGCCGCGCCCGCGCCGACGAACCCGGACACGAAATCGTCTGTCGGGTTGGTGAGGATCGCCTCCGGGGTGTCGAACTGCGCGATGTGCGAACGCTCCCGCAACACGGCGATCCGGTCTCCCAGCTTGATCGCCTCGTCGAAGTCGTGGGTGACGAAGACGATCGTCTTGTGCAGCTCGTGCTGGAGCCGGATCAGCTCGTCCTGGAGGTGGTCCCGGGTGATCGGGTCGACGGCGCCGAACGGCTCGTCCATCAGCAGCACCGGCGGATCGGCGGCCAGCGCCCGCGCCACACCCACCCGCTGCTGCTGGCCGCCGGACAGCTGGCGCGGGTAGCGACCGTGGAACTCCCGCGGGTCCAGTCCGACCAGGTCGAGCATCTCCTCGACGCGGTCCTTCACCTTCGACTTCGACCAGCCGACCATCTTCGGTACGAGGGCGATGTTCTCGGCGACCGTCATGTGCGGGAAGAGCCCGGACGACTGGATCGCGTACCCGACCTTGCGGCGCAGCTTCACCGGGTCGATGTCGGTGACGTCCTCGTCGTTGATCCTGATCCGGCCGGATGTCGGCTCGATCAGCCGGTTGATCATCTTCAGGGTGGTGGACTTCCCGCAGCCGGACGGACCGACGAAGATCACCGTCTCGCCGGCCTTGATGTCCATGGAGACACTGTCCACGGCCGGGTTCGGGTTGCCGGGATAACGCTTGGTCAGCTCCTCCAGCTGGATGGTTGCCCCGGAGGTGGTGGCGGGCTTGTCGGCGGCCCCGGTGGCGGTCTCAGGCACGGATCCCCCTGGGGATGGTGAGCCTCCCGAGCAGGACGTACGCGGCGTCGAAGAGCAGGGCGAGGATGACGATGCCGAGGGTGCCGGCGAGGACCTGATTGATCGCGTTGGCGCTGCCCAGCGAGGCGATGCCGCGGAAGATCTCGTTGCCGAGACCGGGGCCGGAGGCGTACGCGGCGATGGCGGCGATGCCCATCAGCATCTGCGTCGACACCCGGATGCCGGTGAGGATCGGCGGCCAGGCGAGCGGCAGTTCCACCCTGCAGAGCCGGGCGATCCGCGACATCCCGATGCCCTTGGCCGCGTCGACGAGGGCCGGATCGACGCCGCGCAGTCCGACGATGGAGTTACGGACGACGGGCAGCAGTCCGTACAGCGTCAGTGTGATCACGGTGGGCGGGACCCCCAGCCCGACGAGCGGGATCAGCAGACCGATCGCGGCGAGGGAAGGGATGGTGAGGATCGCCGCCGTCGAGGTGATGGCGAGTGAGCCGCCCCAGCTGCTGCGATAGGTGACGATCCCGATCAGGATGCCGAGCACGGTGGCGATGACCATGCACTGGAACACGGCGCTGACATGCTGGTACGCGTCGGTGAGCAGCTGCTGGTGCCGATTGACCAGGTACTCCCAGAAGCTCACGCGCCACTCCTTGACTCAGTCGCTGTCCTCCGCTGCCTGCTGGACGAGCGGGATGATGCGCAGAGGTACCGGGTTCTCCATGACGATCGCCGTAGAGGCTCGGACAATGCCATCAAAACCGACAACGCGGTCGATCACCCGCTGAAGGTCGGCGTTGGAACGGGCGACGAGCCGGCAGAGCATGTCGCCGTGCCCGGTCGTGGTGTGCAGCTCCAGCACTTCGGGGACGCCGTCCAAATGGGCCCGTACATCGGCACCTTGGCCCTGCTTGATCTCCAGTGTGGCGAATGCGGTGACGGGGTAGCCCAGCGCTGCCGGATCGACGTCCGGGCCGAATCCGCGGATGACGCCATTCGACTGAAGCCGGTCGAGCCGCGCCTGCACGGTCCCGCGGGCCACTCCGAGCCGACGGGACGCTTCCAGTACGCCTATCCGCGGTTCGCGGGCGAGCAGCACGATGAGCCGCCCGTCCAGATGATCGATCGCCACGTACGACTCCCTATGGTCACCCTGTACAGATAGTCCGCCCATTCAAGCGAAGGCCTGTACATATTGACCAGCAGATACGCGAACTATTGCGCACCTTGCGATGCAGGGAGAGTCTTCGAGCATGACTGAGACGCTGCACAACGCCCCCGTTACCGCCAGGCAGGCCGATCCCTTCCCGGTCAAGGGAATGGACGCCGTCGTCTTCGCCGTGGGCAATGCCAAGCAGGCCGCGCACTACTACTCGACCGCCTTCGGTATGAAGCTCGTCGCCTACTCCGGACCGGAGAACGGCAGCCGCGAGACTGCCAGTTATGTGCTGACCAACGGTTCGGCACGCTTTGTATTCACCTCCGTCATCAAGGCATCCACCGACCACGGCCGCTTCCTCGCCGACCATGTGGCCGAGCACGGCGACGGCGTGGTCGACCTGGCCATCGAGGTCCCGGACGCGCGGGCGGCCTACGCGTACGCAGTCGAACACGGCGCGCTTGGTCTCGCCGAGCCGCACGAGATCAAGGACGAGTACGGCACGGTCGTGCTGGCCGCGATCGCCACGTACGGCAAGACCCGTCACACCCTCGTCGACCGCAGCGGTTACGACGGCCCTTACCTCCCCGGCTTCGCAGCAGCCGCGCCGATCGTCGAGCCTCCCGCCAAGCGCACCTTCCAGGCCGTCGACCACTGCGTCGGCAATGTGGAGCTGGGCCGGATGAACGAGTGGGTCGGCTTCTACAACAAGGTCATGGGCTTCACCAACATGAAGGAGTTCGTGGGCGACGACATCGCCACCGAGTACTCCGCCCTCATGTCGAAGGTCGTCGCCGACGGCACCCTGAAGGTGAAGTTCCCGATCAACGAACCGGCGATCGCGAAGAAGAAGTCGCAGATCGACGAGTACCTGGAGTTCTACGGCGGCGCGGGCGTCCAGCACATCGCCCTCGCCACGAACGACATCGTCGCGTCGGTGCGTGCGATGCGCGCGGCCGGCGTCCAGTTCCTCGACACCCCCGACTCGTACTACGACACCCTCGGCGAGTGGGCAGGCGAGACCCGTGTCCCGGTGGAGACGCTCCGTGAGCTGAAGATCCTCGTCGACCGCGACGAGGACGGCTACCTGCTGCAGATCTTCACGAAGCCGGTCCAGGACCGCCCGACGGTCTTCTTCGAGATGATCGAACGCCACGGCTCGATGGGCTTCGGGAAGGGCAACTTCAAGGCCCTGTTCGAGGCGATCGAGCGCGAGCAGGAGAAGCGCGGCAATCTCTGAGCGGGACGCTCGGATGTGAAGGGCGGGGCCTCCGGCGAACGCGGAGGCCCCGCCCTTCGTGCTGCTCCGCGCCAAAAGAGGAGCGCCCGGCAACAGGGCCCGCAGGCCGATCGGGTCCTCGGCCGGTCCGATCGAGTGAGGTGGCGGAGGGGCCACGTGGTCGCCGCTCGTTCCGGTCAGTGAGGGAAAGCGCCGGACGGCCTGAAGCCGGGCCGTCCGGCGATCGATGTGCACCACCGCCGGTGGCCCGGCGACTACGTCCCGCGTACGGCGTCGGGTACCGCGCCCGGTCAGTGGCCGCCCGGCGCCGGCGATGCGGCCCCAGCCGGAGCGTGCGTGCTGCGGCCCGGGCCGGCGGCCATGCGATCCGGCCCCGGAGTGGGCTGTACGTCCCGCGGGCCGGTCGCAGACGGCGGGCTCAGGGCGTCCAGGGCCTTCCGGGCCGCCGGGGCCGCCAGCGGTGAGAACTGCGCGTTGGTCCGCAGCGCCTCCTCCAGGTGGCGGCGGGCCGGGCCGTACTCCCTCAGATCCTGCTCGATCACGCCCAGGTGATACGCGTACAGCGCCGTCCCGCCGCCCGTGTCCGCCGCCTTCTGCGCGTACTGCAGCGCACTCGCCGAGTCGCCCGAGCGGTGCAGTGCCCAGCCCAGCGCGTCGGCGACCGCAGCGCTGTGGTGCCGACGCTGCCACTCCGTCTTCAGGAGTTTCACCGCCGCGGCCGCGTTCCCGTGGTCGGCCTCGAAGCGGCCCAGCAGCAGCGCGTCGTCGACCCCGTAGCCGTCGGCTCGGGTCAGGCTCTTGCGAAGCCGGGTGTACTGGCCGAGGGAGTCGTCGTCCCGGCCCAGCGACTCGTACAACTCGCCCAGTTCCAGCATGTATTCGGGGCGGGGGAGCCGGGACAGCGCCGCCCGGTAGTCGCGCTGTGCCTCGTCCGTGCGGCCCAGGGCCGCCAGTGCCCGTGCCCGGCCGGCGAGCGAAGGATGGTGGGCCGGGTCGGTCCGCAGGGCCGCGCTGTACTGTGCCACCGCCTTCTCGGACTCGCCCCGCTCCCAGGCCAGTTCGCCCAGCCGGTGCAGGCAGTCCGCCTTCTCGGCGGGTGCGGTGGCCCGGTCCGCCGCGTTCTGCGCGGTGGCGAGCGCGTCCTCGCGACGGCCCTGGTTCCGGTACATCTGCGCCGTCCGCGAGAGCGCCGGGACGCCCGAGCGCAGCGCCGTGAACTTTTCCGCCGCCTTTCCCGCCGCCGTGTAGTCACCGAGCCCGTCGTACGCGTCGATCAGTACCGGGTACGCCGTCCAGTCCTTCGGCTGCCGAGCCCGTACCGTCTCGCCCCACTTCTTCGCCGTGACGAAGTCGTGCCGCGCGTTGGCCAGCGCCGCCAGCCCCACCAGGGCCGCCGTGTTCCCGCGGTCACCCGGCTGTGCGTCCAGGGAGCGCTTCAGCGCCTGCTCGGCCCGCCCGTAGTACGCCGCGTCCGCGGAACGCTGCCCCCACTCCACGTAAGCCGTCCCGAGCACCGCCCACGACCGCGCGTCGGACGGATGCCCGCCCACCCAGCTCTGCCGGTCCCCGATCATCGCCTTCAGATCCGAGAGAGAGGCGGGAGAGCCCGAGTTCGTCGCCGCCAGGGCGCGCGAGACCCCTCCCGGCACGGACGGCGGCGCGGCCTTCTTGCCGTCGTCCGGTACGGCCACGACCGCACCCGTCACCAGCACGGCGGCCGCCACCATGCCGAACGCCGCCCTGCGCAGCGTCGTGTGCAACGAGGCGGGCGGCGGTTCCGCCGACGACTCCGGGTCCAGGCCGGAGGGCGGTTCGCAATCGGGCGCCGGCTGCGTCTCCGGCGGCACGTCGTAGGGCCCGGAGGGCGGCGAGGTGGGGGGCGGGCGATCCAGATGGTCCGGATCCGAGTGGTCCGAGTGCGGGGGCTCCGGAGGGTGCTGCGGCATGACGTCCATGCCGATCACTCTGCGTCAGTACGAAGAGCACACCGCACCTTGCGAAGGCTGCCGCAGACGGGTTCACACCACTGGCCCCGGGTGTCACGCTTGGATCATGGACGATCTTCTCGAACGACTGCGCGCGGGCCTTCCCGCCGAGGCCCTGATCACCGACCCGGACGTCACCGCCTCGTACGCCCACGACATGGCGAGCTTCTGCGACGCGGGCGCACCGGCCGTGGTGGTGCTGCCGCGCACCGTCGAACAGGTCCAGCACGTCATGCGGACCGCGACCGCACTGCGTGTCCCGGTCGTACCGCAGGGGGCCCGTACCGGTCTGTCCGGCGCGGCCAACGCCTCCGACGGCTGCATCGTGCTGTCCCTGGTGAAGATGGACCGGATCCTGGAGATCGACCCCGTCGACCGGATCGCCGTCGTGGAGCCCGGTGTCATCAATGCCGTGCTGTCCCGCGCGGTGAACGAACACGGGCTGTACTACCCGCCGGACCCGTCCAGTTGGGAGATGTGCACCATCGGCGGCAACATCGGCACCGCGTCCGGCGGACTGTGCTGTGTGAAGTACGGGGTCACCGCCGAGTACGTGATCGGCCTGGAGATCGTCCTCGCCGACGGGCGGCTTCTGACGACGGGGCGCCGGACGGCGAAGGGTGTCGCCGGATACGACCTCACCCGGCTCTTCGTCGGCTCGGAAGGCAGTCTCGGCATCGTCGTCGGTGCCGTACTCGCGCTGAA
This sequence comes from Streptomyces sp. NBC_01717, assembly GCF_036248255.1. Lineage (NCBI taxonomy): Bacteria > Bacillati > Actinomycetota > Actinomycetes > Kitasatosporales > Streptomycetaceae > Streptomyces > Streptomyces sp. NBC_01717. The sequence goes on from NZ_CP109178.1 coordinate 5,823,603, forward strand.
GCCGCAGCCGCCGCAGCAGCTCGTCCTCGCCGCCGAGTTCCCGTCGCAGGCGGCCGCCTGCGACGCGGTCTGCCGGATCATGGAGCGCGGTCACACCCCCTCACTCCTCGAACTGATGGACCGTACGACGGTGCGCGCCGTCAACGAGATGGCCCACATGGGCCTCCCCGACTCCACCGAGGCGCTCCTGCTCGCCGCCTTCGACACCCCGGACCCCACGGCCGATCTGACCGCTGTCGCCGAACTGTGCACCGCCGCGGGCGCCACCGAGGTGGTCCCCGCAGCCGACGCCGCCGAGTCCGAACTCCTCCTCCAGGCCCGCCGGATGTCGCTGACCGCCCTGGAGACCGTCAAGTCCGCCACGATGATCGACGACGTGTGCGTACCGCGCTCCAAGCTCGGCGCCATGATCGAGGGGACGGCGGCCATCGCGGAGAAGTACGACCTCACCATCGGCGTCTGTGCCCACGCGGGCGACGGCAACACCCATCCCGTCGTCTGCTTCGACCACACCGATGCCGACGAGTCCCGGCGGGCCCGCGAGTCCTTCGACGAGATCATGGCGCTCGGCCTGGAACTCGGCGGCACCATCACCGGCGAGCACGGCGTCGGCGTCCTGAAGAAGGAATGGCTGGCCCGCGAACTCGGTGAGGTGAGCGTCGAGATGCACCGGGGCATCAAGGCGGCGTTCGACCCGCTGGGGCTGCTCAACCCCGGCAAGGTCTTCTGATCTCCTCGACAAGCCTTCCGGCCTCCCCGAGGGGCTGCGCATCAGAGCTCGCCGTCCGCCGACTCGTCCGACGGCCACGGGTCGCTCAGCCACAGGTCGTCGGCCGGCAGCGGTGCGAGCAGTTCGGCGAGACCGGCGTCGATACCGAGCCGTTCGGTCTCGGTGCCGGGCGGCACCAGGCGCAGCGTCCGCTCCACCCAGGCCGCCACGGCCGCGGACGGCGCCTCGAGCAGCGCGTCGCCGTCGGGCGAGGTCAGCGCCACACAGATGATGCTGCGCCGCTGGATCTTGGTCGGCCAGATCCGTACGTCGCCGTGCCCGGACGACCGGAACACGCCATCGACCAGCAGCTCGCGGGCGAACGTCCAGTCCACGGGGTAGTCGGTGCCGATGTGAAAGGTGATGTGCACGGCATACGGGTCCTCCGTGCGGTAGGTCAGCCGGGCAGGCACGGGGATGCTTCGCTCCGGCGACAGGACCAGCCTGAGCTCCAGCTCGCGTTCGACAACGGTGTGCATGAGGTGCGTCCTTTCGGTGCCTGTGAACCGGTCCCCTGACCGGCCCGCACATGGAGAGAGCGCCCTCCCCGCCACCTATTACGCGACTTCAGGGAAAAACTTCACGGCGACCGGAAAGTGGCCCAAACACCGGGACTGGCACGGGGGTACGCGGCTGTCTGGTAGATGTGGTCCGTTGACTTGAAGCTTCGAAGAGATACGGGACCACGGTGATGAGCGCCCCAACCCCGGCACCCGGTGACGACAGGCCCCGCGAGGGGTACTACCCCGACCCGTCCATTCCCGGATACGTCCGGTACTGGAACGGCGCTTCGTGGGTGCCCGGTACCAGCCGTCCTGCGCCTCTGCAGGGCGAGTCGGCGCCCGAGACGCCTGCTGGAGCGGACCCCGAACCGCAGCGGCCGTCGGCACCGGGCCCGGCACCCGCGCAGCCGTCCGGCCCGGCCCACACGCCGGTGGACGAAACCGGTCCGGTCTTCCTGGACGAGGAACCGTACGGTCCCGACCGCCCCGAACCCGCATCCGCCTGGCAGGCCGACGCCTCGCGGCAGACCGGCTTCGGTGGCGAGCGCGACCGGCGGGTGTCCTGGGGTGGCACCGGGCAGGCAGGCGAGACCGGCGGACCGGGGGAGCGGGGGGCAGCCGCGGCTCAGGATCCGCGTACGCCGGCTGGGCGCGGCCCTGCCGACCGGATGCCCGACGACCGCGCATCGGGCGGCAACGCCCCCGCGGACCGCGTTCCCACAGATCCGCGGGGGCCCGGCGCGCAGGACCCCACTGGCGGCGCGCTGCCGGGCATGCGGGACGGCAACAGCCACGTCCCCGAGAGCACCGTCGCGATCCGGGTCAACCGACCGGGCCGCGGCGGTGGCGCCGGCGGGACGGGGAGCGGCACCGGTGCCGGGTCCGGCGAGGCGGGGCGTCCGCCTGCCGACGGCACGGTCGAGATCCGCGCCATGGGCCAGGGCGGCCGGCCGCCCCGGCCCCATGAAGCCGATCAGGAGTCAGGCGGCGGGACGATGTCGATCCGCGCGGTCGCTCCCGGCACCCCCCCGCAGGCCTCTGCGCCTGCCCCGGCACCCGGGCCCGCACCCGCACCGGCTCCCGCTCCCGCCGAGCTCAACAATCCGCTCACTCCGGGGCCCGGCGGCGGTGCTGCCTCCTGGGCGCAGCAGGTCCATCAGCTCGCCGCCCCCCAGCAACAGCAGCAGCAACTTCCGCACCAGCAGCAACAGCGTCAGCCGCAGTTCCGCGGCCCGCAGCCGGCTCAGCCGGACCAGCCCGTCGTGCCCTGGAAGCCCCCGGTCAACGACCACTTCCAGCAGCTCGCCCAGGCCCAGGCGGCGGCCCGCCCCGCCGGGCTGGGCAAGCGGTTCGCCGCCCGGCTCGTCGACACGGTCGTGCTGGGCGCGCTCGCCGGCGCGGTCGCGTTCCCCCTTGTCACGCAGGCGATGGACCACATCGAGGAGAAGATCGACGCGGCGAAGCTGTCCGGGGAGACGGTCACCGTCTGGCTGGTGGACTCCACCACGTCCGTCCTGTTCGGCGGGGCGCTCGCGGCGTTCCTGGTGCTCGGTGTGCTGCTGGAGGCATTGCCGACCGCGAAGTGGGGCCGCACGCTCGGCAAGAAGCTCTGCGGGCTCGAGGTGCGGGACATCGAGTCCCACAGCGCGCCCGGCTTCGGGGCCGCGCTGCGCCGGTGGCTGGTCTACGGCGTGCTCGGCATCCTGGTGATCGGCGTGGTCAACGTGGTGTGGTGTCTGTTCGACCGCCCGTGGCGGCAGTGCTGGCACGACAAGGCCGCCCACACCTTCGTGGCGGGCTGACCCCGCGTACTGACGGCTCGTCGGGTGACGGGCCGTCGCGCGGTGCCGGGTTCCCCCGAACGCACCTGAGCCGTTGCGGGGGCCCCCGGGCCGGGATGCACTGCCCCCATGAGCAACGATCAGCCGACGCCCGGCCAGCCACCCGAGGACGACCCGTTCCTCAAGAAGCCGCAGGAGCCCCCGACGCCGCCGTCGGGGTCCGGGGCCGGGTCGCAGTCGGGGCCCGGAGCCGGGGCGGGGTCCGAGTCCGGGCCCGGCTCGGGGCCGGGGCCGGGGCCTGGCTCGGGCTCGCCCTACGACCGTTCTCAGCCGCCGCCTCCGCCGCCTCCGCCGCCTCCCCCGTACGATCCCAATGCCTACGGCGGCGGCCCGTACGGCGGCACCGACCCGCTGGCGGGCATGCCTCCGCTCGCCGAGCCGGGCAAGCGGATTCTGGCCCGGCTGATCGACTTCCTGATCATCTCGATCCCGCTGTATCTGATCTCGCTGCCGTTCGGCGGCGCGGTCGACGTGTCGGACAACAACGGCAACAGCGAAAGCGCCGGCGATGTGTTCACCCAGACCTACAACGGGCATCAGCTGCTCTGGTCGCTGATCGCCCTCGTGGTCTACGTCGCGTACGACACGTACTTCACGCACAAGGACGGTCGCACGATCGGCAAGCGGCTGTTCAAGATGCGGGTCGCGATGCTCAACGACGGCCGGGTGCCGGACACCAGTGCCTCGTTCCTGCGGGCCGTGGTGCTGTGGCTGCCGGCGCTGCTGTGCTGCCCGTGCCTGTGGTGGCTGATCAACATCGTGCTGATGTTCACGGACAAGCCGTACCGGCAGGGGCTGCAGGACAAGGCGGCCAAGACCGTGGTGGTCTCGACCGCGTAGGCAGGAGCCCGATCAGCGGCGCAGGGAGTGCTCGCCCACGCGCTCGGAGGTGTGGACGGCCGGGATCCTGGCCCGGTGGATGTCGTCGATGGCGACGTCTTCCGTAGACGTGGCGGAAGTGGTGGTGGGGACGGCAGGGTTCGTACGAACCCCGGTTGCCGTCCTCGCCGCCTTCTGCGTTTTCGTCCGCAGCGGCAGGGGTACGGTGACGGCCACCAACAGGCCGAGCGCCATCGCAGCCGTTCCGATGACGGCGATGCCGGCGCCCGAACTTGTCCGGGACAGCAGCAGCATGGCGAGCGTCGAGAAGACGACGGTGACCGATCCGTAGGAGAGCTGTGCAGCAGTGGGACGCGGCATGGCGGTATCCGTCCTCGGGACATCGGATGGGCAGTCTCTCAACGCGGTCGCACTGTCAAGCGACTCTACGACGGTGGATGCCCGGGAGGAACGGGTAGTAAGCGTGACCTAACCCACGGTGCCGGTGCACGGGGGGCGCACTGAGTCATCCCGGGTTCCGAGGGGGCGCTTCGGCGCGCCGGTTACCTGCTTGATGAACGTCCGGATAACGGAAATGCGCTACTACATAGTGCACTTGGCCTGTCCAAGTCAAGATCTGTCTTTTCTCTCGTAACTCCGGTCGAATGTCGTCACTTGTGACGCGTATCCGCGCGCAGCCCCGCCACACCCCAAGGCTGCAGCCGCGGACGCCGGGGAGGGACAGCATCAAGTGACCACTAAGAGACGGGCGCTTCGCGCCACGGCGGTTGTCGTGGCCATGGCCGCCACCGCCGCTACGGCGTCGACTTTCGCCACAGCCCAGGCGGACGACAAGGCCCCAGGAGCGAGCAGCTCCATCGTCGACCGCCGTGATCCGGGGTCGGCCAAGGGCGGCGCGCACGACCTGGAAGGCCCTTACAGCGAGCAGCAGGACGCACAGCGTCAGGCCGCTCTGGAGCAGGTCATCGCGGGCGACAAGAAGGTGTCGACGCGCAACGGCTCCAAGGTCGTCAAGCTCGACGACAAGAAGTACGTCGAGCTCGGCCGCGAGAAGACGGACAAGATCTTCACGGTCCTGGTGGAGTTCGGCGACAAGGTCGACGACACGACCATGATCGACCCGGACGGCGACGGGCCCAAGCCGCCCGTCAAGAAGTACGGCGGCACGCCCGGACCGCTGCACAACACGATAGCCAAGCCGGACCCGGCGAAGGACAACAGCACCGCCTGGCAGGCCGATTACAACCAGGCCCACTTCCAGGACCTCTACTTCGGTGAGGGCGCCGGCAAGAACTCGCTGAAGACGTACTACGAGAAGACGTCCTCCGGGCGCTACTCGGTCGACGGCGAGGTCTCCGACTGGGTCAAGGTCCCGTACAACGAGGCCCGTTACGGCTCCAACTACTGCGGCTCGTCCAACTGCGCCAACTCCTGGGACATGATCAGGGACGGCGTGAACGCCTGGGCGGCCGACCAGAAGGCCAAGGGCCGCACGCCGGAGCAGATCAAGGCGGACCTGGCGAATTACGACCAGTGGGACCGTTACGACTTCGACAACGACGGCAACTTCAACGAGCCCGACGGCTACATCGATCACTTCCAGATCGTGCACGCCGGTGAGGACGAGTCCGCGGGCGGCGGCGTCGAGGGCCCGAACGCCATCTGGGCGCACCGCTGGTACGCGTACGGCACCAACGCCGGTGCGACCGGCCCGGCCGACAACAAGGCCGGCGGCACCCAGATCGGTGACACCGGCATCTGGGTCGGCGACTACACCGCGCAGCCCGAGAACGGCGGCCTGGGTGTCTTCGCCCATGAGTACGGCCACGACCTCGGTCTGCCGGACCTCTACGACACCACCAACACCGCTGAGAACTCGGTCGGTTTCTGGTCCCTGATGTCGGCCGGTTCCTGGCTCGGCACCGGCAAGAACGCCATCGGTGACCTGCCCGGCGACATGACCGCCTGGGACAAGCTGCAGCTGGGCTGGCTGAACTACGCCTCGGCCAAGGCCGCGACGAACTCGGTCCACAAGCTGGGTGTCTCGGAGTACAACACCAAGGACAAGCAGGCGCTCGTCGTCACGCTGCCCGACAAGGCCGTCACCACCTCTGTAACGAAGCCCGCCGAGGGCTCCAAGCAGTGGTGGAGCGACATGGGTGACAACCTCAACAACACCCTGTCCCGTTCGGTCGACCTCACCGGCAAGTCCAAGGCGTCCCTGGACCTTTCGGGCTGGTGGGACATCGAGAAGGACTACGACTACCTGTACACCGAGGTGTCGGAGAACGGTGGCACCAGCTGGACCGCGATCGACGGCACGGCCGACGGCAAGGCGATCCCGCGTGACGCCAGCGACAAGCCGGCCCTGACCGACGTCTCCGGCAAGTACCAGAAGCTCTCGTACTCGCTGGACGCCTACGCCGGCAAGAAGATCGACATCCGCTTCCGCTACACCACCGACGGCGGCGCGGGCGGTGTGGGCTTCGCGGCCGACACCATCGCGGTCAACGCCGACGGTGCTGCGCTCTTCTCGGACAACGCCGAGGGTGACGACAACGGCTGGACCGCCAAGGGCTTCTCCCGCGTCGGCGAGTCGTTCACCAAGGAGTACCCGCAGTACTACCTCGCGGAGAACCGCCAGTACGTCTCGTACGACCAGACCCTCAAGGTCGGCCCGTACAACTTCGGCTCCGCGGCCCGTCCGGACTGGGTCGAGCACTACCCGTACCAGAACGGTCTGCTGATCTGGCTCTGGGACACCTCCCAGAAGGACAACAACGTCTCCGCCCACCCGGGCAAGGGTCTGATCCTGCCGATCGACGCGCACGCGAAGCCGCTGAAGTGGGCTGACGGCACCGTCATCCGCAACAAGATCCAGCCCTTCGACGCGCCGTTCAGCTGGTGGCCGACCGACGGCTTCACGCTTCACAAGGCAGACGCGGCGGTCAAGATCAAGCCCCAGCTGGGCGTCCCGGTCTTCGACGACCACAAGGGCACCTACTGGTACGCGGAGAACAAGACCGGAAGCGTGCAGGTCGCTGACACCAACACGCGGATCACGATCGTCAGCGAGCCGCTCAGCGGCTCGACGATCACCGTCAAGGTTGGCGCCTCGCACAAGTAATTCCGTATCACCGCAGGTCAGAGCATGATCGGCCGTCGCCCTCTAGCGGGCGGCGGCCGATCGTGTTTAGGTGCCTCCTATTCAGTCTCTTATTGACACGACGTCTCATGGGGGAGTGCGGAGTATGGCCGGCGGAGGATTCAGCAAGTTGCCGAACGGCAGTGTGGTGGTAGCGATCACCCTGACCGGTCCGGCGGACGGAACGGGTCCGGGCAGCCCGGTCCGCGTCCTGGTGCATGCGGCCAACCGGGCCCGCGCGCTGACCCGCCTGCGCAACCTGGGCCTGCGCGCGGTCTACCTCCGGGGTAACGCGGAACCCCCCACCCCCGACGAGGTCACCGCGGTGCTGCACCACCCGGACGGCCTCCTCTGGCGGGCCAGACCCGAAAACGCCCAGGAACTCTGGCACCCCATACGAACGCTGCTCTCCCCGTCGGTGCCGGCCCAGCAGAATTAGGGCCGGGCCATGATCCGGCCCGCGCACTCGAGCGCCAGGTCGGCAGAAACGAGCGCGTCGAGGGGGCCCGATGCCTTGAGGCCAGGGGGAAGATCGAGGACAGAGCGGCCGCCGGGCGATCCGGGCAAGCCCCGGCCCTACACCACCGGCTTGCCGGAAAGCTCCACGCCGGCTCCGCGGAGCTCCTCCAGCGCCTGCCCCGTGGTCGCCGCGGCGACCCCCGCCGTCAGGTCCAGCAGGACATGCGTCGTGAACCCCTCCCGTACCGCGTCCAGCGCCGTGGCCCGCACACAGTGGTCCGTGGCGATGCCGACCACGTCGACCTCCGTCACGTCCCGGTCCCGCAGCCACCGCGCCAGCCCCACCCCGTTCTCGTCTAGGCCCTCGAAGCCGCTGTACGCCGCCGCGTGCGCCCCCTTGTCGAACACCGCGTCGATCGCGCCGGAGGCGACCGCCGGTGCGAAATTGGGGTGGAAGCCGACCCCCTCCGTACCCGCGACGCAGTGCGCCGGCCAGGAGTGCTCGAAGTCCGGATGCTCGGAGAAGTGGTCGCCCGGGTCGACATGGTGGTCCCGGGTCGCCACCACATGGCGGTAACCGGCCTGGGCCTCGCCGATCAGGTCGGTGATGGCGGCGGCGACATCGGCGCCCCCCGCCACGGCGAGGCTGCCGCCCTCGCAGAAGTCGTTCTGAACGTCCACGACGATCAACGCGCGATGCATGGCGGGTGTCCTTCGATCGGGAGGTCCGACTGGGGGTGTCCGACCGGGGAGGGAATGCGAGCGGAACGGTGGGGGAAGGGCCGGAATCGAGCCTAGAGACTGGGGCCGCCTTGCGGGAGGGGGCGTCCGCTGCTATCGCCGCCCGTCTCCTTCCCACCGTCGCACGTTCAGACGAACTCCGTAGGAATGACCGGCTCTCCCTTGGACAGCTGCATCGCCGACAACGGCAGCCCCTGCCGCGCCGCGATGTGCCGCTCCCGGGCCGCGTCCAGCGACTCGCGGGCGACCACCTCACCACCCCTGACCAGCTCGGCCAGCAGCTGCCGGTCGGCCAGACCGTCCGGCACCGGACCCGTGCCGATCACCTCGGCCTCGGCCACCCCGTGCTCGTCCAGCCGTCGCGCGGCCCACTTGCGACCGCCCACCGAGGACTTCGCCCCCAACGACTTCTTCGCAACCGGCTGGAGCGGTTCCGCCGGATCGGCGGAAACCGCCCGGGCGACCAGCTTGTAGACCATCGAGCAGGTCGGCTGACCACTGCCGGTCACCAGCTGGGTGCCCACGCCGTACGCGTTCACCGGCGCCGCGGCCAGCGACGCGATCGCGTACTCGTCCAGGTCCGACGTCACCACGATCTTCGTCCCGGTGGCGCCCAGCTCGTCGAGCTGCTGGCGCACCCGGTGCGCGACCAGCAACAGGTCCCCGGAGTCGATCCGTACCGCCCCCAGCTCGGTCCCGGCGACCTCGACCGCCGTACGGACCGCCTCGGCGACGTCATAGGTGTCGACCAGCAGGGTCGTGCCCCGGCCGAGCGAGTCGACCTGCGCCCGGAACGCGTCGCGTTCGCTGTCGTGCAGCAGGGTGAACGCGTGCGCGCTCGTCCCGACCGTCGGGATGTTGTAGCGGAACCCCGCCGCCAGATCGGACGTCGTGTCGAAGCCGCCGACGTACGCGGCACGCGCCGACGCCACCGCCGACAGTTCATGGGTGCGTCGTGCACCCATCTCGATCAGCCCGCGCCCACCGGCGGCCACCGACATGCGGGACGCCGCCGCGGCGATCGCCGAGTCGTGGTTGAGGATCGACAGGATCACCGTCTCCAGCAGCACACACTCGGCGAAGGACCCCTCGACCCGCAGGATCGGCGAGCCGGGGAAGTACACCTCGCCCTCCGGGTAGCCCCAGATGTCGCCGCTGAAGCGGAAGTCCGCCAGCCAGGCGAGTGTCGGCCCGTCGACGACGTTCCGCTCGCGCAGGAAGGTGAGCATCTCGTCGTCGAAGTGGAAGTTCTCCACCGCGTCGAGCAGCCGTCCGGTGCCCGCGACGACGCCGTAGCGCCGCCCCTCGGGCAGCCGACGGGTGAATGCCTCGAACACCGAGTGCCGGTCGGCTGTGCCCGCCTTCAGTGCGGCCTGCACCATCGTGAGCTCGTACTGGTCGGTGAAGAGCGCTGTCGACGGCACACCGACCCGTCGCCCAAGGTCCGCAGAGTTCATGGCACGGATGCTACCCCTATTTCGTCAAAGTGACGAGATCTAGGGTCGGTTTGTGCGCCGGCCCCTCCTGAGTGGCAGCATGGGGTGGGTGAGCGTCGCCCCCGTAGAGATCGAGCGTCCAGAATCGGCCGAGGAGAACCTCGTCGTCCCCGAGCCCGATGTGCCGTGGGTGACGCTGGTCCACAACGACCCGGTCAACCTCATGAGCTATGTGACCTATGTCTTCCAGGCCTACTTCGGCTACTCCAAGGACAAGGCCCACAAGCTCATGCTCGACGTGCACCAGAAGGGCCGCGCGGTCGTCTCCAGCGGCAGCCGTGAAGAGATGGAACGCGACGTCCAGGCCATGCACGGCTACGGGCTCTGGGCCACCCTCACGCAGGACCGCAACTAGCACGCTCCCTTCCCCTGACCCGCCCCGTCCTCTGCCCCGCCCGACCCACCATCGGAGAGAACCCATGGCCGGCCACTTCGAGGCCACCCCCGGCGGCGGCGCGGCCGTCGCGCTCGACGAGGTGGAGATCGCGATCCTGCGCTCCCTCGCCGTCCAGCTGCTGGAGCTGATCGGTCCCGGTGACGAACCGGCCGACGGTGAGGACCCGCTCGCCGCCCTGTTCGCCGAAGGGCCCAGCGAACCGCCGACCGATGCGGCCCTCGCTCGCCTCTTCCCGGAGGCGTACGGCGACGACGACAGCGAACTGCGCGCCGCGTCCGCCGAGTTCCGCCGCTACACCGAGAACGATCTGCGCTCCCGCAAGCGCGACGACGCCCTCGCCGTCGTACGCACCCTGGATGCGATCCCGGCCGGGGAGGACGGCGGGATCCTCACGCTCACCGCCGACGAATGCCGCAACTGGCTCGGCGCGCTCAACGACCTCAGGCTGACCATCGGTACCCGACTGGACGTCTCCGACCAGGACGAAGGCGGCGAGGGATCGCTCTACCGGCTGCCCGACAGCGACCCGCGCAAACCCATGGTCATGGCCTATCTCTGGCTGGGTGCGCTTCAGGAAACCCTCGTCGAGACCCTGATGCCGTAAGGGGTGTCCGGCCGTTCCCGCGGCCGGATCGAACGGCCATTCCCACGTAGCCGGATCCGAAGATCACCCGTGCCGTCCCGCCGGGTGTTCGCTCAACGAACGCTCAAATCCGAATAACGATCCCGTCACCTGAACGGCCTTTTTTGTAGCGGCTTGAAAACGCTTGTCCGCTTTTTCCTGTGGTGTGCGCCACATAATGTCCGGCGGATCACCGGTTGGCCCGTGATAAATCTTCACGACCACCCGGGGACGCCACCCCTGTTCCCGGGGGCGCTACAGCCGGCGGATCGCCGGTCGCACTCCATCCATATCCGGGGGGATCAGGACCTGATCCGCAGCCTCAACGGCGCGGATCGGCGTGGAGAAAGGCGCATCACCATGACATCGGCGAAGGTCGACAAGGGACAAGACGGCCGTCCGGCCGCAGCAACAGCGGACGCGGCCGCCTCGGGCGAGGGATACCAGCGCGCCCTCGGCGCCCGCCAGATCCAGATGATCGCAATCGGCGGGGCCATCGGCACCGGCCTCTTCCTCGGTGCGGGCAAGGCCATCGCCAAGGCGGGGCCCAGCCTCATCCTGGCCTATGCCATCGCCGGCCTGGTGATCTTCTTCATCATGCGGGCGCTCGGTGAACTCCTCATGTACCGGCCGGTCTCGGGCTCCTTCTCGGAGTACGCCCGCGAATTCGTCGGGCCCTTCGCAGGCTTTGTCACCGGCTGGACCTACTGGCTCTTCTGGGTCGTCACCGGAATCACCGAAGTCACCGCGGCAGCCCAGTACATGACGTACTGGTTCGACATCGCCCAATGGGTCTCAGCACTGATCTTCACGGTCATCCTGTACGGCGTGAACCTGATCTCCGTGAAACTCTTCGGTGAGCTGGAATTCTGGTTCTCGATGGTCAAGGTCACCGCCATCGTCGGCATGATCCTCATCTGCGCCGGAATTCTCACCCTGGGCTTCTCCGACGCCGGGGACACCGCGAGCGTGACCCACCTCTGGTCCGACGGCGGCTTCTTCCCGCACGGCATCAGCGGCACCCTCATGACCCTGCAGATCGTGATGTTCGCCTTCCTCGCCGTCGAGCTCGTCGGCGTCACCGCGGGCGAGTCCAAGGACCCGAAGACCGTCCTGCCCAAGGCCATCAACACCGTGCCGTGGCGCATCGCCGTCTTCTACGTCGGCGCGCTGATCATGATCCTGTCGGTCGTCCCGTGGACCGAGTTCGAGCCCGGCATCTCCCCGTTCGTCGCCGCCTTCCAGAAGATGGGCCTCGGCGTCGGCGCCGCGATCGTCAACTTCGTCGTCCTGACCGCGGCCCTCTCGTCCTGCAACTCCGGTATGTACTCCACCGGACGCATGCTGCGCGACCTCGCGCTCAACGGACAGGGCCCGAAGTTCTTCACCAAGCTGACCAAGAGCGGCACCCCGCTCGTCGGCACCACCTTCTCCGCCGCGCTCATGCTCGTCGGCGTGTGGATCAACTACCAGTGGCCCGGCGACGCCTTCACCTACGTCGTCTCCTTCGCCACCATCTCCGGCATGTGGGCCTGGATCATGATCCTCGTCTGCCAGATCCGCTACCGCTTCCTGGCCGACCGCGGTGCGCTCCCGCAGTCCACCTTCCGGGCCCCCGGCGCCCCGTACACCAGCATCTTCGCGCTCGCCTTCATCGGCATGGTCATCGTCATGATGGCCGTCGACAAGGACGCCAGGATCTCGCTGTACTGTGCCCCGCTCTGGGCGCTGATCCTCGGCGTCTCGTACCTGGTGCTCAAGGCCCGTAACCCCGAGAACAAGGCCTTCGCCAAGCGCTGACCCAGCGCCCTCGGCACCTTCTGTCCAGCATGCGGGCCCTCGCGTACCACTCCTCGGAGTCGCGGGGGCCCTCTGCTTATCCTGGCGCCATGCTGACCCTCACCCAGGCGCTGTTCGACCAGATCGTCGCGCACTCCCGCGCGGACCACCCCGACGAGGCGTGCGGCGTGGTCGCGGGCCCGGCCGGAACCGGCCGTCCCGAACGGTTCATCCCGATGCTCAACGCCGCCCGCTCGCCCACGTTCTACGAGTTCGACTCCGCGGACCTGCTGAAGCTGTACCGCGAGATGGACGACCGCGACGAGGAGCCGGTGATCGTCTACCACTCGCACACCGCGACCGAGGCCTACCCCTCGCGCACCGACATCACCTACGCCAATGAGCCCGGCGCCCACTATGTGCTCGTCTCCACCGCCGACACGGACGACGCGGGCCCCTTCCAGTTCCGCTCGTACCGCATCGTCGACGGCGTGATCACCGAGGAGGACGTCAAGGTCGTCGAGGCGTACGAGCCCGCCTGACCGGCCCCGGGCCGGGGACGGCACCCCGCCCCCGGCCCCTCCTCCCGCCGACAACAGTCCACCAGGCGAACGCTCACCATCCAGCAGGTGAGATCACATGCCGGAATCCGGACCGGGAATCGATACGATGAGCCCATGGTTCCCCATGACGTGAGCGAGAAGACGCCGGGCACGCTGCTCGTCGCGCGCCTGCACGTCGACCTGTGCAGGCTCTCCAGCGCGATCTGTACGAGCCGCCTCCCCGTCGCAGGCAAGGCCTGAGCCGGGTCCCGGCCCGAAGCGCCGACCATCGCACCTTTCCCTGCGCGGGGGCAGAGCCGCGCGCCCCACGCCACCACTCCGCTTTCGACAGGAGCCCACGCCATGGCCATCGAGGTCCGCATCCCCACCATCCTCCGCACCTACACCGACGGCGCGAAGGCCGTCGAAGGCAACGGAGAGACCCTCGCCGACCTCTTCACGGATCTCGACAGCCGCCACAACGGCATCCGTGAGCGCATCGTCGACGGCGGCGAACTCCGTCGCTTCGTGAACGTCTACCTCAACGACGAGGACGTCCGCTTCCTCGACGGCATCTCCACCAAGCTCAGCGACGGCGACAGCGTCACCATCCTCCCGGCCGTCGCGGGCGGCATGAACTGATGCGGTACGACAGCCCGCTCGCCGCGGTGGGCAACACCCCGCTCGTCCGCCTGCCCCGGCTGTCACCGTCGGACGACGTCCGCATCTGGGCCAAGCTGGAGGACCGCAACCCCACCGGCTCGATCAAGGACCGCCCCGCGCTCCACATGGTCGAACAGGCCGAGAAGGACGGCCGGTTGACCCCCGGCTGCACCATCCTGGAACCCACCAGCGGCAACACCGGCATCTCGCTCGCCATGGCGGCCAAGCTCAAGGGCTACCGCATCGTCTGCGTCATGCCGGAGAACACCTCCCAGGAGCGGCGCGACCTGCTCGCCATGTGGGGCGCCGAGATCATCTCCTCCCCGGCGGCCGGCGGCTCCAACACGGCCGTCCGCGTCGCCAAGGAGCTCGCCGCCGAGCACCCCGACTGGGTGATGCTCTACCAGTACGGCAACCCGGACAACGCCGGCGCCCACTACGCCACCACCGGCCCGGAGATCCTCGCCGACCTGCCTTCCATCACCCACTTCGTGGCGGGCCTCGGCACCACCGGCACCCTGATGGGCGTCGGCCGCTTCCTGCGCGAACACAAGCCGGACATCAAGATCGTCGCCGCCGAGCCGCGCTACGACGACCTGGTCTACGGGCTCCGCAACCTCGACGAGGGCTTCGTCCCCGAGCTCTACGACGCCTCGGTCCTCACCACCCGCTTCTCCGTCGGCTCCGCCGACGCCGTCACCCGTACCCGCGAACTCCTCCAGCAGGAAGGCATCTTCGCGGGCGTCTCCACCGGTGCGGCACTCCACGCGGCGATCGGCGTCGGCAACAAGGCGGTCAAGGCCGGCGAGCCGGCGGACATCGTCTTCGTCGTCGCGGACGGCGGCTGGAAGTACCTGTCGACGGGCGTCTACACCGCCCCGACCACGGAAGCGGCCATCGAAACACTGCACGGCCAGCTCTGGGCGTAGCACGGCACTCAGGCGGTTCCCAGATGCCGGGCGGGCTGGAGACATCCAGCCCGCCCGGCGTTTTCAGCTCCTCGGGCGGTCGAGGAGCGGGGTGCCCACGTGGCGGAGCCGCACATGGTCATGCCGGGAGGGGCAGGCAGCGGACAGCCCGCCGCATGCATCCCACCGCCACCACCCCCTGCACCTCACCCGAACCGTCGCACCTGATCCCACACCCCCGGATCCACCACCCCCACCCGCCGCCGGAACCCCCGCACCGCCACATCCCGCAGCTCATCCGTCTCCAGGAAGCTCGCCCGCCCCCGCGGATCGCCCACCGTGCCCGGCGGCAGCGCGATCACCCCCGGCCGCTCCTCGTGATGCTTGCTGGTGATCTTCGCGACGCGCGCGGCGCCATCCCGTACCGACAGCACCAGGCACGGCCGGTCCTTCGACCCCGGCCCGTCCTCGTACGGAACCTCGGCCCACCAGATCTCACCCGGCCGCGGCGTGCGCTCCGGCCCGCCCCGGGGCCCCTCCGTCCTGCCCGGCGGGCGCGTCCGACCCCTCGGGCGCCCACCCGGGCGCCGGTCACCGCGCCCGATCCGGCCCCGCCCGTCGGCAATCGCGGCAATGAGCGCCAGCAGTACGACCGCGCCGAGCGCCGGCCACCAGGACATGTTCATGCACCGACGGTACCGGCGCTCCGCCGGGCCGCACCTCGCAACCGCTTCCATCGAACCGGTGACAGAGCAGGTGAGTTCGCCCACAACGGCAGGCCCTGAAGGAGCGACCAGGTGTTTGGCGCCTTACGCTCAACAAATCGCACGAACCCTCCCCGTTCCCACGTCTCGGAGGTTCACGCTCCATGAAGCTCACCGTCGTCGGCTGCTCCGGCTCGTTCCCGTCCGCGGGCTCGGCATGCTCGAGCTACCTCGTAGAGGCCGACGGCTTCCGGCTGCTCCTCGACATGGGTAACGGCGCCCTCGGCGAGCTGCAGCGCCACATCGGTCTCTACGACCTGGACGCCATCTTCCTCAGCCATCTCCATGCCGATCACTGCATCGACATGTGCGCGTACTTCGTGGTGCGCTACTACCGGCACGACGGCGGACGACCGGAGCCCATCCCGGTCTACGGCCCCGACGGCACCGAGCAGCGCCTGACGGCCGCGCACGGCGACACCCCGTCCGACCGGGCGATGAGTGAGGTCTTCGACTTCCACACGCTGAAGTCCGGCTCGTTCGACATCGGCCCCTTCTCGGTCCGTACGGAGAAGGTCTGCCACCCCGTCGACACCTTCGCCATCCGTATCGAGCACGACGGCCGCTCGCTGACGTACTCCAGCGACACCGGAGTCTGCGAGGTGCTGGACGAACTCGCCGAGGGGACCGATCTGTTCCTCTGCGAAGCGTCGTTCACCCACGGCAAGGAGGACATTCCGGATCTCCATCTCAACGGTCGCGAAGCAGGCGAAATCGCCGCGGGCGGGAAGGTGGGCCGGCTCGTCCTGACCCACATCCCGCCGTGGACGGACGCGAACCGCAATCTGGCGGACGCCCGCGCGATCTACGGCGGCCCGGTGGAACTGGCGGTCCCCGGCGCGGTCTACGAGATCTAGGGCCCCGCGTACGGCGGGTACGACAGAGCCCCCACCTTCCGGACGGAGGGTGGGGGCTTCTGTGTTGGTGCCGCTCAGGCTTACGCCTTCGTCAGGTCCTCGAACTCCTCCTCGGGCTCGCGGCCCGGGGTGGTGAGGTTGAACTTGGTGATCGCGAAGCGGAAGACCACGTAGTAGATCGCCGCGAAGACGAGACCGATCGGGATGATCATCCAGGGCTTGGTCGCCAGGTTCCAGTTCAGGAAGTAGTCGATGGCGCCGGCGGAGAACGTGAAGCCGTGATGCACGCCCAGCGCCCAGGTAACGGCCATCGAGATGGCGGTGAGAACCGCGTGGATCGCGTACAGCACCGGGGCGATGAACATGAACGCGAACTCGATCGGCTCGGTGATGCCGGTCACGAACGAGGTCAGCGCGAGCGACATCATCATGCCGAGAACGGCCTTGCGGCGCTCCGGGCGGGCGGCGTGCGCAATGGCGAGCGCGGCGGCCGGGAGGGCGAACATCATGATCGGGAAGAAGCCCGACATGAACTGACCGGCGGTCGGGTCACCGTGGAAGAACCGGTTCAGGTCGCCGTGCCACAGTGCACCGGACGGGTCCTTGTAGCTGCCGATCTCCTGCCAGGCGACCGTGTTCACGAACTGGTGCATGCCCACGGGCAGCAGGGCGCGGTTGACCAGGCCGAAGATTCCGGCGCCGAAGGCGCCCAGGCCGGTCATCCATTCGCCGAAGTTGGTGATGACGTTGCCGATCGGCTCCCAGACCAGACCGAACACGACGCCCATCGCGGTGCCGATGAAGGCCATGAGGATCGGCACGAGGCGGCGGCCGTTGAAGAACCCGAGCCAGTCCACCAGCTTGGTGCGGTGATACCGCTGCCAGACCACGGCGGATATCAGGCCCATGATGATGCCGCCGAAGACCTTCGGGTCGTTGTACGTCGCGGCGATGTCCTTGCCGGCCTGGATCTTCTCCTCGGACACCGGGAACGCCTTCAGGACGTTCTGGTAGACCAGGAAGCCGACCAGGGCGGCGAGAGCCGTGGAGCCGTCGGACTTCTTCGCGAAGCCGATGGCGACGCCGATGCAGAAGAGCAGCGGCAGGTTGGCGAAGACAGCGTCACCCGCGGTCGCGAAGACTGTGGCGACCTTGCCCCAGCCGAGACCGTCCTTGCCGAATACGTCGTTCTGGCCGAGACGGAGCAGAATGCCCGCGGCCGGCAGCACGGCGATCGGCAGCTGGAGGCTGCGTCCCACCTTCTGCAGGCCCTGGAACAGGCCGGAGCCCCGCTTCTTTGCGGGGGCCGCCGAGGCGGTGGCCGTACTCATCAACTTCCTCCAGTAGGCAAGGCGCCGCCAGGTACCAGGGATTTGTTTTTGGGGGGCGACGACTCCAGGAACGTGACGGGCGTCACGTGGTCTAAACCACTCAGTGGTGTAGACCAGTTTTAGCACGGTGTGGGTTGTATAAGGAACCTGCAAATGTCGACTACTTCGCAGTAGCTCATCGATACGTTCAGTGACATGACGAAGGCCCCCGGACCGTGAGGTCCGAGGGCCTTTGCCGACCGGGGGCGGAGCCCGGGCGGTGACCTACTTGACGAGGTCTTTCTCGATCTCTGTCTCCAGTTCGTCGGGCTCCCGCCCAGGGGTCTGGAGGTTGAACCTGGTGATCGCGAACCGGAACAGCACGTAATACACCACTGCGAAGCAGAGACCGATCGGAATGATCAGCCACGGTTTCGTCGCCAGACTCCAGTTGATGACGTAGTCGATCAGGCCCGCCGAGAAGCTGAAGCCGTCCTTCACGCCCAGCCCCCAGCTCACCGCCATCGACACACCGGTGAGCACCGCGTGGATCGCATACAGAAGCGGGGCGACGAAGAGGAACGAGTACTCGATCGGCTCGGTGATACCCGTCACGAAAGACGTCAGGGCGACCGAGAGCATCATGCCGCCGACCGCCTTCCGGCGATGCGGCTTGGCGCAGTGGTAGATCGCCAGGGCCGCCGCCGGAAGCGCGAACATCATGATCGGGAAGAACCCCGTGGTGAACTGCCCGGCCGTCGGGTCGCCCTGCA
Organism: Streptomyces sp. NBC_01717; assembly: GCF_036248255.1. Taxonomy (NCBI): domain Bacteria; kingdom Bacillati; phylum Actinomycetota; class Actinomycetes; order Kitasatosporales; family Streptomycetaceae; genus Streptomyces; species Streptomyces sp. NBC_01717. The sequence continues at coordinate 5,842,012 of NZ_CP109178.1, forward strand.
GGAACCGGTTGATGTCACCGTGCACCACCGTCCCGTCCGGCTTGGTGAAGTCGCCGAACTGGAACCAGACGAAGGTGTTCAGGAACTGGTGCAGGCCGATGACCAGCAGCGCGCGGTTGGCCACGCCGAAGATCCCGGAGCCCAGCCAGTTCAGATCGGTCAGCCACTTGGAGAAGCTGATCAGACCGTCACCGATCGGCTCCCACAGCCAGGCGCACAGAGCCGCGAAGAGCAGCCCGACGAACGCCATGATGATCGGCACGAGCCGGCGGCCGTTGAAGAAGCCCAGCCAGTCGACCAGCTTTACGCGGTGGTACCGCTGCCAGAACCACGCGGACAGCAGGCCCATCACGATGCCCCCGAACACTCCGGGATTCTGGTACTCGGCGGCCGTCACCGTGGCATCGCCGGTGACACAGGTGCCGAACCACGTGCCGCCGGCGGTGAACGTGGAGCCCGGGGCGCAGTCCACCGGGAAGGCGTGCAGCACCGCGTAATAGACGAGGAAGCCGGTCACCGCGGCGAGCGCCGTCGAGCCGTCCGACTTCTTCGCCATCCCGATGGCGACACCGACGCAGAACAGCAGCGGCAGACCCAGCCCGGAGTCGAGCAGCGCACCACCGGCCGCGGCGAAGACCTTGGCGATGTTGTTCCAGCCGAGCCCCTTGTTCCCGAACACGTCCTCCTGGCCGAGCCGGTTGAGGATACCCGCGGCCGGGAGCACCGCGATCGGGAGCTGGAGGCTGCGTCCCATCTTCTGGAGACCTTGGAACAGACCGTTCCACCACTGTTTCCGTGGCACGGCGGCGCTGTCTGAGCTCATCGTCGTCCTCCCGGAACAGGCCACGTTTGGCGGTCGACGCAAACTGGTGTAGACCAGTTGCGTCACGGTGCGGAGCCCGCCCGGAAGGCAGGGCGCCGGTGATCGTCATCTTTGGTGATGGTTCGACAGCTCGCTCGCGAAGTTGGGCCAACCGTGCGTTACCGTGACGAAACGGACCCATGGTGGGCCGGCATGCGGACGCGAACAATCAGGGAGAACGACATGGCCAGCAAGGCTGAGAAGATCGTCGCCGGGCTCGGCGGTATCGACAACATCGAAGAGGTCGAAGGCTGCATCACCCGCCTCCGCACCGAAGTCATCGACCCGAGCAAGGTAGACGAAGCCGCGCTCAAGGCCGCCGGCGCCCACGGCGTCGTCAAGATGGGCACCGCGATCCAGGTCGTCATCGGCACCGACGCCGACCCCATCGCCGCCGACATCGAAGACATGATGTGACCACCCGCTGAGCCCGCCCGGCTCCACACCCCACAGGCCCCGCTCCCGCCCGGACCGGGGCCTGCGGCGCAGCCGATAGGCTCGACGCCATGTCTCGTATCGACGGCCGCACCTCCGAACAGCTCCGCCCCGTCACCATCGAACGCGGATGGAGCAAGCACGCCGAAGGCTCAGTCCTCATCTCCTTCGGCGACACCAAGGTCTTCTGCACCGCCTCCGTCACCGAAGGCGTACCGCGCTGGCGCAAGGGCAGCGGCGAAGGCTGGGTCACCGCCGAATACTCCATGCTGCCCCGCTCCACCAACACCCGCGGTGACCGCGAATCCGTACGCGGCAAGATCGGCGGCCGCACCCACGAGATCAGCCGCCTCATCGGCCGCTCCCTGCGCGCCGTGATCGACTACAAGGCCCTCGGCGAGAACACCATCGTCCTCGACTGCGACGTCCTCCAGGCAGACGGCGGCACCCGCACCGCCGCCATCACCGGCGCATACGTCGCCCTCGCCGACGCCATCACCTGGGCCCAGGGCAAGAAACTCATCAGGCACGGCCGCAAGCCGCTCACCGGCACCGTCTCCGCCGTCAGCGTCGGCATCGTCGACGGCACCCCGCTCCTCGACCTCTGCTACGAGGAGGACGTCCGCGCCGAGACCGACATGAACGTCGTCTGCACCGGCGACGGCCGCTTCGTCGAAGTCCAGGGCACCGCCGAGGCCGAGCCGTTCGACCGGAAGGAACTGAACGCGCTCCTCGACCTCGCCACCGCGGGCTGCGTCGACCTGACCGCCTACCAGCACGTGGCACTCGCCCGCACCCTCGGCGAGTAAAGAAGCAACCAAATACGCACCACAGAGCGTCGTGACGAGTACGGGCGCACGGGTCGAACCGTGCGCCCTTCCGCGTATCCACATCCGGGGAGGAACCCGCACCATGGCCAAGGCCACCCGCCACCGCCGCACCACCGTCGCGCTGACCCTGACCGCCCTCACCATCGCTCTCACCGCAACAACCGGCTGCGGCGCCGTCGACAAGGCGCTCGACTGCGTCCGCACCGCCGACGCCATCGCCACCAGCGTCAACAACCTCCAACAGGCCGTCTCCAACGCCTCGAACGACCCCACCCAGGCGGCCGAAGCACTCGACGAGATCGACAAGGAACTCGGCAACCTCGGCGACACGACCGACAACGCCGACCTCTCCAAGGCCGTCGACGACCTCCAGACCGGCGTCAAGAACGTCCGCACCTCCATAGACAACGGCGACGCCACCCCCGACATCACCCCGGTCACCGACGCCGCCAAGGAGATAGGCAACGTCTGCACCTCGTAGCACCGGGCCCGGCCCGCCCCGCGATAATCGGCACATGACCCGCCTGATCCTCGCCACCCGCAACGCCGGGAAAGTCAACGAACTCCACGCGATCCTCGCCGACGCCGGCCTCACCTACGAACTCGTCGGCGCGGACGCGTACCCCGACATTCCCGACGTCAAGGAAACCGGCGTCACCTTCGCCGAGAACGCCCTCCTCAAGGCCCACGCCCTCGCACAGGCCACCGGCCACCCCGCGATCGCCGACGACTCCGGCCTCTGCGTCGACGTACTCGGCGGCGCCCCCGGCATTTTCTCGGCCCGCTGGTCCGGCACCCACGGCAACGACCGCGCCAACCTGGACCTGCTCCTGGCCCAGCTCTCCGACATCGACGACACCCACCGCGCCGCCCACTTCGCCTGCGCGGCAGCCCTCGCCCTGCCGGACGGCACGGAACACGTGGTCGAAGGCCACCTCCTCGGCACCCTGCGCCACACCCCGTCCGGCACGAACGGCTTCGGCTACGACCCGATCCTCCAGCCGGAGGGCATGACCGTGACCTGCGCGGAGCTGACCCCGGCGGAGAAGAACGCGATCAGCCACCGGGGGAAGGCGTTCCGGGCGCTGGTGCCGGTGGTGCGGGAGCTGGTGGGGTGACGGTGGCAGTACGTTGAAGGCCCGGCACGCAATTCCTGCGAGCCGGGCCTTCGATTCCATCGTCAGTGCGGCCGGTGGGATTCGAACCCACACAGGATTTCTCCCAGATGCCCCTAAAACACCCGCCGATACCAGTTTGGCTACGGCCGCGTATCCGGATCCATCCTAGCGGGCCGGTGCCTCTCGTGGCACAGCGAGGCCGCTACGTGGAGATGTGCGGTTTGCTCTTCCGGTTGCGGCACCATGTGTCGGTGAGGGCATGGCAGTTAGGGCACAGGTAGCGGAGATTTCCGGCCCGGTTGTCGAGCCAGTCGCCGCTGATATGGTCGATCTGAAGCGTGATCGGCTGACCCTGCCATTCGCCCGGATTGCCGCAGGCAGCGCATCGGTACGGGATACCGACCTCTTGCAGCGCGCGGTGCAGCCTTGTTCGGTTTGCACGCGATGACCCCTGCGGCATGACCACAAGTGTTGTCGATGCGATGGACTTCGACTCACCCGCCCGGGTCGAGCCCGAGGCCCAGGGCCGACGCCTGAAGTGGCAGGTGTCCAGCTCGAGTTGGGTCACCTTGCGTCTTATGCGCCGATGGTTCGTATCGTTCACCTCAAGGCCGAGTGCGCGCATGACATCTGCGTAGCTGGCGGCCTTCGGGATAGCGGCACGCAAGGCGTCCTCCGGGATGGCCAGGCGAGCGTTGCGGAAGTGCGAAGTGTCAATTCCGTTCCTGCGGAGCATCCCTGCAACGGCAGCGCGCGATTGGCTGTCGTCGCGCACTCCGAGCTCTCGTGCCACTCCGCGAATGCTCTCGGCCGAGGCGGCAGCCGCCCGTAGCTCCTCCAGGGTGTACAAGTGGCCCAGCTGGGGGCGGCCCATGCCGGGGAAGTGACTGACGTCGATCCCCGCGGCAGCGATGCGACGGCTTATGTGGGACAACGTTCCGGATGCCGGCGTCGCCCCCAGTTTGTTGACGACCTCGCGCAGCGACGATGAGGTTGCGGCAGCGGCTGCTATGGCCTCGTCGGTGTACTTACGCCAGGGACTGCGCTTCTTGAAGTGGCTGGTGTCGAGACCGAACCCGACAACCTTCTTCTGGAGGGCGCGTCGCCGGCCGCCACTCGGCTTGAGGTCGAGGCGACGCATCAGATCCGTCCAGTTGGTTGAGGCGGCCACGGCTTCAGCAAGTACTTCCCGACCCCCCGTTTCGAGCAGCTCACGGGTGTATCGAACCGCCATCGATCCCCTCCGTCCCCGACCGCACGTTCGCGGTCTCGTACAGAGCAACGAACCGTTTATCGGATGGTCACGTCCGAAATGCGGTGAGATGTGGAACGGCCCGCCCCGCTTCAGTCGATGCAGAAGCGATGCGGGCCGATCCCCGGGGGACGGGGTCAGGGGTTCAGAACTTGGGCTCAGGAGTCTGGGCCGCGCACAGCTGCGCCGCCTCCTCCTCCGTCTCCACCGACGGGGGCGAGCCGTCCAGCGGCCGCTGGGCGGTCTCCTTCATGCAGGCCACCGCGATCACGCCGACCAGGGCCGCCGCCATCGCGTAGTACGCCGGCATCAGGTTCGTACCGCTCCAGCTGATCAGTGCGGTGATCACCAGCGGGGTCGTACCACCGAAGAGCGAGGCCGAGAGGTTGTAGCCGACCGACAGGGAGCCGTAGCGGACCTGGGTGGGGAAGAGGGCCGGGAGTGCGGCGGACATCGTGCCGAGCATGCAGACCAGGGAGAGGCCCAGCATCAGCATGCCGATCGTGATGGCCGGGACGCCGTCCTGGCGGATCAGCAGGAAGGAGGGGAGCGAGAGGCAGAGGAAACCCAGCATTCCCGCCATCAGCAGCGGCTTGCGGCCGAAGCGGTCGGAGAGCTTGCCGACCTGGCTGATGATCAGCATCAGGAAGACCATGACGGCGAGCAGGATGAGCAGGCCGTGGGTCTCGCTGTAGCCGAGTTCGTCGGAGAGGTACGTCGGCATGTATGACAGCAGCATGTAGTCGGTGATGTTGTACGCGCCGACGAGGCAGATGCAGAGGATCAGCGTCGGCCAGTACTGCCGGAAGATCTTCGCGAGGTCACCCTTGGCGGTGGTCTCGACGCTGTCGGCGGCCTCGGTGGCCTGAGCGTTGCCGCCTTCCAGTTTCTGGAAGGCCGGGGTCTCGTCGAGGCGCAGTCGGAGGTAGAGGCCGACCAGGCCGAGGGGGCCCGCGACGAGGAACGGGATGCGCCAGCCCCAGGACTCCATGGCGGGGGTGTCGAGGACGGCGGTGAGTGCGGTGACGAGACCGGCCGCGCCGACGTATCCGGCCAGGGTGCCGAATTCGAGGAAGCTGCCGAAGTAGCCGCGGCGCTTGTCGGGGGCGTACTCGGCGATGAAGGTGGATGCGCCGCCGTACTCTCCGCCGGTGGAGAAGCCCTGGACCAGCCGGAAGAAGATCAGCAGGGCGGGTGCCCAGAGGCCGATCGAGGCGTGGGACGGGATGACGCCGATGGCGAAGGTGCCGACCGCCATCATGATCATGGTGAGGGCGAGGACCTTCTTGCGGCCGATCCGGTCGCCCATGGGGCCGAAGAACATTCCGCCGAGCGGGCGTACCAGGAAGGCGACCGCGAAGGTGGCGAACGAGGAGAGCAGCTGGGTGGTGTTGTTCCCGGACGGGAAGAAGACGTGCCCGAGGGTGACGGCCAGGTAGGAGTAGATGCCGAAGTCGAACCACTCCATGGCGTTGCCGAGGGAGGCCGCCTTCACCGCCCGCTTGACTGCCTGGTCGTCGGTGACGGTGATGTCGGACCGGCGCAGCCTGGGGTTCTTCCGCTTCCGGATGGCGCGGAAGAGGGTGGGGTGGCGTTTGACCGCTTCGGGGTCGGCCACCTGCTGAAGGTCGGAGGCCGCCATGGCCGGGTCCTTTCCTCGGTGGATGTTCCAGGAAAGGCTTCTGCGCGGTCATGGCGGTCGCAAACCGATGGCGGGTGAAAGTGCGACGCCCGTCACACGGGCGTGGCGGCGGTCAGATGCCGAGGTCCTTGATGATCTTGGCTACGTGGCCGGTTGCCTTGACGTTGTAGAGGGCGCGTTCGACCTTGCCCTCCTCGTCGACGATGATCGTGGAGCGGATGACGCCTGTCACCGTTTTGCCGTAGAGCTTCTTCTCGCCGAATGCGCCGTAGGCCTGGAGGGTCTCCTTGGACGGGTCGCCGACCAGCGTGACCTTGAGGTTTTCCTTCTCGCGGAACTTGGCGAGCTTCTCCGGCTTGTCGGGGGAGACGCCGATGACGTCGTATCCGGCGCCGGTCAGGAGCTCCAGGTTGTCCGTGAAGTCGCATGCCTGCTTGGTGCAGCCGGGGGTGAGGGCGGCCGGGTAGAAGTAGACGATGACTTTGCGGCCCTTGTGGTCGGCGAGCGAGATGTCGTTGCCGTCGGCGTCGGGGAGGGTGAAGGCCGGGGCGGTGTCGCCGGGCTGGAGTCGCTCGCTCATGGTTCTCCTCAAGGGCGTGTGGGGTGTACGGGACCGAGCGTAATAGGGGTGCCGCCGGGTGTGCGGGCGGCCGAGCTGACAGACTGTCGATGAAGGTTTACCGGACGACGACCACGGAGGCGGCGCAGTGTCGGATGCCAGGACCCCTGCGCAGATCGAGGCGGACATCATCAGCAGGCGTGAGCAGCTTGCGGTGGTGCTCGATGAGATCGGGGTGCGGGTGCACCCGAAGACGATCATGGGCGATGCGAAGGCCAAGGCTGTCGAGGCCGCGGACCGGACGGCCGGGCGGGCGTTTGTCGCGGTGAATCGGACGGTGTCCGATGTGAAGGCGCAGTTTGTGTCGGAGGATGGCGCGCCGCGTCTGGAGCGGGTGATTCCGGTGGCGTTGCTGGCAGCGGGTGTGCTTGGACTGGTCGTGGTGTCGGCGCGGCGGAAGAAGCGCTGAGAAGGCTGACCCCCGGGGGCGTGTGGCGCGGCTGCGGACAGGTAGGTTTCGGGTCGTGAGCGAGAACACCGACGACAAGCTGCCCATTCGCATGCTGCATGACCGCGTGCTGGTCCGGTCCGATACGCCCGAGGGTGAGCGGCGTTCGGGCGGCGGCATCCTGATTCCGGCGACGGCTGCGGTCGGTCGTCGACTGGCCTGGGCTGTGGTGGTCGCGGTCGGCCAGAACGTGCGGACGGTGGAGCCGGGCGACCGGGTGCTGTACGACCCCGAGGACCGTGCGGAGGTCGAGGTGCGCGGTGTGGCGTATGTGCTGATGCGGGAGCGGGATCTGCACGCGGTGGCCGCGGACCGGTTCGAGGGTTCGGTGGATTCGACCGGGTTGTATCTGTAGCTCTCCCGATGTGCCTGACGTAAGGCCTGGTGACAGCCGTCACCAGGCCTTTTGCGTGTTTTTTGCTATGTTGGTGGGACCCCGACGAGACGCGCCGTACCGGGCTTTTGCAAAGACGACGCACCCGTGATGTCCGTGTGTCTGTGTGTCGGAGGTGCCGTCGTGGCGTGGGTTCTGCTTGCTGTGGCCGGTCTGCTGGAAGTGGGCTGGTCGATCGGGATGAAGTACACCGACGGGTTCACCCGGCTGTGGCCGAGTGTGTTCACCGGATTCGGGATCGTGGCCAGCATGGTGCTGTTGTCGCAGGCGGCGAAGTCGCTGCCGATCGGTACGGCGTACGGCGTGTGGGTCGGTATCGGTGCGGCGGGGGCGGCGGTGCTGGGCATGGTGGTGCTGCACGAGCCGGTGACCGCGGCCCGGGTCTTCTTCGTGTGTCTGTTGCTGGTGGCCGTGGTGGGGTTGAAGGCGACCTCGGGGCACTGAGTCGTCGGCCGGCCGGATTCACTGGCGGCTCGGGGCCGGGAGCGGGGCGGGGACCGGGGTCGAGGCCGGGTCCGGGCGGGTGCCGCCCATGCCGCGCGGGAAGAAGTCGTCGAAGTCGCCGTTGTCCCCTCCGTCGGTGAATCCGCCGTCCGGCGGGCCGGTGGGTGGGCCCGGCGGGGTCGCGGGTTCGCTGTCGGTGGGGAAGTCGGGCGGGAAGGGCGGGCTGCTCGGCGGCGTGGCCGTCGACGGAGCGGACGGGGTGCCGGTGTCGGTCGGGCCGGTGGCTTCGTCGGTCGGCAGGTACGGTTCCTCGGCGCCGCTTTCGAGGGTGAGGTCGAAGTCCTGGACGTTGGTGCCCTGCAGCGCGGCACCGGTGTACTGGGCCCAGGTCTGGGCGGGCGCGCCGCCGCCGTTGACCCGGGACAGGCCGAGCGCTCCGTACAGCGGTTTCTGCACCCCTGTGTCGGGGTCCTGGCCCATGACGGCGATGACGGTCGCGAGGTCGGGGGTGTAGCCGGCGAACCAGGCCGCTTTGTCCTCCTCGGCCGTGCCGGTCTTGCCGGCGGCGGGGCGGCCGGCGCCCTGGGCTGCGGTTCCTGAGCCGTTTTCGACGACGCTCTGCAGGATCGAGGTGGTGGTGTCGGCGGCTTCGCGGCTGACGGCCTGCTCGGTGCTCCGGTCGGGGAGGCTGAGCTCCTCGCCGTCCTTGCTGACCTTGTCGACGAGGGTGTACGCGGTGTGCCTGCCGTGGTTGGCGAGGGTCGCGTACGCCCCTGTCATGTCGAGGACGCTGGCCGTGGCGGTTCCGAGCGCGATGGACGGCGATGCGGTGAGGTCGGGGGTGTCCTTGGGGATGCCGAGGTCGATGGCGGTCTGTTCGACGATGTCGGGGCCGACGTCCTCGGCCATCTGCGCGTAGACGGCGTTGACGGACTTGTCGGTGGCCATACGGACGGGGATGGGCCCGTAGCTGACGTCGTCCTCGTTGGCGGGGGCGTAGCCGGTGGGTCCGTTCGGCCCCTGGACCATGCGCCTGTTGGTGCCGTCGTAGACGGTGTTGGGGGTGATGCGCCGGCCGTCCTGGGTCCGGGAGCTGTTGGCGACCGCGGAGGTGAAGACGAACGGTTTGAAGGTGGAGCCGACCTGGTAGTCGCGGCGGGTCGCGTTGTTGACGTACTGCTTGGTGTAGTCGATGCCGCCGTACATGGCGACGACCCGGCCGTTGGTGGGGTCGATGGAGGCGCCGCCGACGCGGACGTTGCGGTCGGCCGTGCGCTCGTCGCTCGTCTGGGACATGACGTTGTCGTCGACGGCTTCGACGAGGGCGTTCTGTTTCTTCTTCTCCAGCGTGGTGGTGATCCGGTAGCCGCCGGTGGCCAGTGTCTTCTCGTCGATGATCTGGTGGGTGGTGAGGTAGTCCTTGACGGCCTGGACGATGTAGCCGCGCTGTCCGGAGAGGCCGGTCGATCTCTTCACCTTGTCGGGCACGGGGAATTGCATGGTGGCGCGGTCGGCTGCGCTGAGCCAGTTCTCCTTGACCATGCCGTCGAGTACGTAGTGCCAGCGGGCGACGGCCGCGGCTTTGTTCTCGGGGTGGACGACGACGTCGTACGCGCTGGGGGCGTTGAGCAGGGAGGCGAGGTACGCGCCTTCGGCGGTGGTGATGTCGCCGATGTCCTTGCCGTAGTACGCCTGGGCGGCGGCCTGGATGCCGTAGGCGTTGCGGCCGAAGTAGCTGGTGTTGAGGTAGCCCTCGAAGATGTGGTCCTTGCTCACTTCGCGGTTGAGCTTGATCGCGATGAAGAACTCTTTGATCTTGCGGATGACGGTCTGTTCCTGGCCGAGGTAGTAGTTCTTCACGAACTGCTGGGTGATGGTCGAACCGCCTTGTCTGCCCTTGCCGGTGAGGGTGTTCCAGCCGGCCCGGAACATGGCTTTGATGTCGACGGCGCGCTCGGAGTAGAAGTTGCGGTCCTCGGCGGCGAGGACGGCGTGCTGGACGGGGAGGGGGACCTGGGCGAGCTGGACGTTCTGCCGGTTGACGTCGCCGTCGCGGGCGATGACGGTGCCGTCCTTGTAGAGGTAGACGTTGGACTGCGCGGTGGCGGTGGGGTTGGCGGGCGGGATGCCGACGAGCTGGTATCCGGCGATGAAGCCGCCGATGAGGATCAGCGCGATCACCAGGAGCGTGGCGAGTGCGGCCCGCCAGGTGGGGACGGCCCGGCGCCAGCCGGTGCGCCTGGGCCGGACGGCGTTCCCCTTCTTCCCTCCGGGCGCGGCCGCCTGGCCCGCGGGTGCGCCGGTGCCGGCAGAGAGGTCCCTCGGGGTCCAGTTCCCGTCGCCGGGATCCCCGCTCTGCTGCTGTGGCTCGTCGCTCATGTCGGTGAAGACTCCTCGGCCGCGGTCAGTTCCCCCATACTGCACTTTTCTGTGCAATAAGCACCGGATCGACCTCCGGAGGGGGGCCGAAAAGCGGTCGCGGCGGCTGCTGCCGCTGGACTAGGGTCGTGCGCTTTGGTGCCCGGCGCCGTTGGGCGTCCGAGTGCGAACGAGTGCGGGGGCGATTGAGGTGCGGCTGTACGCGGTGGTCGCTGCGGGCGGGTTCCGGCGCTATGCCACCTACCGGATCGCGACGGCGGCGGGGGTGTTCACCAACACCGTCTTCGGTTTCATCCTGGCGTACACCTATATGGCCCTGTGGGACGAGCGGCCGCAGCTCGGCGGTTACGACATGTCCCAGGCGCTCACCTACGTGTGGCTGGGCCAGGCGCTGCTGGCGACGTGCGCCATGATGGGCGGCGGTTTCGAGGACGAGCTGATGGAGCGGATCCGTACCGGCGATGTGGCGATCGATCTCTACCGGCCGATCGATCTTCAAATGTGGTGGCTGGCCGGGGACTTGGGGCGCGCGGCGTATCAGCTGATGGCGCGCGGCATCGTACCGATGGTGCTGGGCGCGCTCGCCTTCCCGCTGGCGCTGCCCAGGTCGCCGGGGATCTGGCTGGCGTTTCTGGTCTCGGTCACGCTCGGTGTGGTGGTCGGTTTCGCGGTGCGCTACCTGGTGGCGCTCTCCGCGTTCTGGCTGATGGACGGGGCGGGCGCGTCGCAGATCGCGTTTCTGGCGGGGTTGTTCTTCTCCGGGATGCTGCTTCCGCTGACGCTGTTCCCGGGGTTGCTGGGCGAGGTGGCGCGGGCACTGCCGTGGTCGGCACTGCTGCAGGTGCCGGCCGATGTGTTCCTCGGCAAGCACACGGGGTGGGGGCTGGTGGAGGCGTTCGCGTTCCAGGGCGGCTGGGCGCTGGCGCTGCTGCTGGCGGGGCGGCTGGTGCAGTCGGTGGCGACGCGGAGGGTGGTGGTCCAGGGTGGCTGAGGTTGCACAGACGGCACAGGCGGCGGAGGCCGGCGGGGGCGTCGAGGCGCCCGAGGTGGTGTTCGCCGAACGGTCGAGGCTGGTCGAGGGGGTCCGTGCGTACGGGCTGATCGCCTCGATGTGGCTGCGCTCGACGATGGCGTACCGGGCCTCGTTCGTCATGACGACGCTCGGGAACTTCGCGGCGACCGGCTTCGACTTCGTCGCGATCATGCTGATGTTCGCGCACGTCGACGAATTGGGCGGCTACACGCTGCCGGAGATCGCCCTGCTGTACGGGGCTTCGGGCACCGCGTTCGGCCTGGCCGATCTGGTGCTGGGGTCGATGGATCGGCTGGGCCGCCGGGTCCGGGACGGCACGCTGGACACGCTGCTGGTGCGCCCGGTGCCGGTGCTCGCCCAGGTGGCGGCGGACCGGTTCGCGCTGCGCAGGCTGGGGCGGATCACGCAGGGGCTGCTGGTGCTCGGGTACGCCCTGGTGACGCTGGACATCGACTGGACACCGCTGCGGGTGGCGATGGTGCCGCTGATGCTGCTGACCGGGGCAGCGATCTTCGGGGCCGTGTTCGTGTGCGGGGCGGCGTTCCAGTTCTTCGCGCAGGACGCCGCCGAGGTGCAGAGTTCCTTCACGTACGGCGGGAACACGCTGCTCCAGTACCCGCCGACGATCTTCGCGAAGGACCTGGTGCGCGGGGTGACGTTCGTCGTGCCGCTGGCCTTCGTGAACTGGCTGCCCGCGCTGTATGTGCTGGGCCGGGACTACCCGCTGGGGCTGCCGGAGTGGGTGTCGTTTCTGCCTCCGGTGGTGGCGGGGGTGTGCTGGGTGCTTGCGGGGACGGCATGGCGGGCGGGCCTGCGCTCGTACCGGAGCACGGGAAGTTGACCGGCGGGAGAACGAGGGCATCGGACATGGGCATGGACACGGATACCGACTTCATCGAGCTCGACGACGTCGAGAAGGTCTTCGACGTGCGCCGCAGGACGGGCTTCCTGCGCAGTGAGCGCCGCGAGGTCCGCGCGGTCGACGGGATCAGCTTCCGCGTGCCGCGCGGCGAGATGGTCGGCTACATCGGCCCGAACGGCGCGGGCAAGTCGACCACCATCAAGATGCTGACCGGCATCCTCACCCCGAGCGGCGGCCGGCTGCGGGTCGCGGGCATCGATCCGTCCAGGGAGCGTACGAGGCTGGCGCACCGGATCGGTGTGGTCTTCGGTCAGCGCACCACGCTCTGGTGGGACCTGCCGCTGCGGGACTCGTACCGGCTGGTGCACCGGATGTACCGGATTCCGGACGCCCGCTACCGGGAGAACCTGGACCGCTGCGTCGAACTCCTGGATCTGGGTGAGCTGTTGGACGTACCGGTGCGGCAGCTGTCGCTCGGGCAGCGGATGCGCGGCGATATCGCGGCGGCGCTGCTGCACGACCCGGAGGTGCTGTACCTGGACGAGCCGACGATCGGCCTCGATGTGGTCTCCAAGGCGAAGGTCCGAGGCTTCCTTCGCGACCTGAACGCCGAGCGGGGTACGACGGTGCTGCTCACCACCCATGACCTGACGGACATCGAGCAGCTCTGCCGACGGGTGATGGTGATCGACCACGGTCGTCTGATGTACGACGGGGCGCTCGCCGGACTGCACGAGATCGGCGCGAGCGAACGCACCCTGGTCGTCGACCTGGAGCGCGAACTCCCGGCGATCCGGCTGGAGTCGGAGCCCTCGGTGCGTACGGTGAAGGTGGAGGGGCCGCGGCAGTGGCTGGCGTTCCCCGCGTCCGGATCGGCGGCCCCGTTGGTGGCGCGGATCGCCGCGGAGTATCCGCTGGTGGACCTGTCGGTTCGGGAGCCGGACATCGAGGCCGTGATCGCGAGGATGTACGCGTCGGCCCCGGCGGCGCGTAGAGAGATGTGAAAGAGCGTCAATTGCCGCTGACGGCAGTCGGATCGATGATGTGGGCGGATGTGTTCAATAGGCTGCGCGGTATGACGAGCGAACATCCGGACATGCGTGCTTCCGATGCCGAACGTGAGCGTGTCGCCGAGGTCCTGCGCGAGGCGGTGGCCGAGGGCCGGCTGCAGATGGAGGAGTTCGAGCAGCGGCTCGACGCGACGTACAAGGCCCGTACGCATGGCGAGCTGGAGCCACTGGTCCGTGACCTTCCGGCGCCGGGCGGGGTGGTGGCACCGGTGGGTCCGGGAAGCTCGCCCGCGCGGACGGGTTCGACGGGGGTCGACTGGGCGGCACGTGTCGGCGGCCCCGCCACCTCGACGGGGGCGTTCGCTTTCTGGGGTGGCTTCAGGCGCAAGGGCACGTGGACGGTTGGCCGGAAGTTCACCGCGTTCGCGATGTGGGGCGGCGGCGAGATCGATCTGCGCGAGGCCCGTTTCGAGGACCGTGAGGTCGTGGTCCGCTGCTTCGCGATCATGGGCGGGATGCAGGTGACGGTCCCGCCGGAGCTGGACGTCGAGGTCGGGGGCATCGGCATCATGGGCGGCTTCGGCGACCGGGCGTCGGGCGAGGGCATCCCCTCGCCGGGCTCGCCGCGGGTGCGGATCACCGGTTTCGCGCTGATGGGCGGGGTCGATGTGGAGCGCAAGCGGACGAAGGCGGAGAAGGAACGGGAGCGTGCCCGGCAGTTGAAGAAGGGCTCGGGGGAGGAGTAGGGGCCGTACGGCGACGGGGGACACGGCGGTGCCCCTGCAGGGCTCACCGGACCCCATCGCTCCGGTCAGCCGGTCAGCCGGTCAGAGCTGGTCGGACGTCGGCCTGCTCTGGTGCAGGGTCCGCAGATCCACCTGCTGTCCCAGCCGCAGATATCCGTTGTCGTTGAGATGCAGATGGTCGCCGCAGTCGAACTCCGGGAGGAGCCTGCTCGGCCGGTACGGGTCGCGTACCACCCGGTCGAAGTCGACGACCTCGTCGAAGATGCCGCCCGCCCGGATCAGCGCGTTGACCTGCATCCGTACGGCGTCCTCGGCAGGCGTCCAGGCGAGGGAACCCTCGAACGGCATCAGCGTGGCCCCGACGACGTGCAGCCCGCGGGCGTGGGCACGCTCCGTCATGGCCCTGAGCGCGTCCGCGATCCGCTGCGGGTCCCGCTCCTTCGGGAACTGCTGCACGTCGTTGATGCCGAGCGCGATGATGACGGTCTTCACATCGGCGACGCCCAGCACATCCCGGTCGAAGCGGGCGATCGCGCGCTGCCCGTACATCTGCCCGTAGCCCTGCCCGTCGCGCAGGATGCGGTTGCCGGCGATGCCCTGGTTGACCACCGCGTACCGGCCGCGAAGCCGGTCGGAGAGGACGTCTGGCCAGCGGCTGTTCGCGTCGAGGGTCGAGCCGGTGCCCGCGGTCAGCGAGTCACCGATGGCGACGATCGCCCCGGCGGCAACCTTGTTGCGGACGTCCACGGCGCTGAGGTAGCGCCACAGGTTGCTGCGCCACGTGCCGTGCTTGTCCGCCACGTACGAGGTCTGGTGGCTGTTCGGGTGGATGGTGACGGGGCCGTCGGCGGTGGGCGTGCGCAGGGTGACGACGAGATCGGCGTCGGGGGCGACGGGGACGACCACCGGGTCGCTGACGATCTGTCCGCCTGCCGGGATCGTGACGGACGGATTGCCGCGGAAGGAGACGGGCCGGGTGTTCACCGTGGCCTGATCGACGAGCAGCGGGTGCGTGCCGAAGAGGTTGGAGAGGGTGATGCGGGCCGCATCGCCGCCGATGCTGGTGTGCACGACGTTACGGATGGTGCGCTGCGTCAGGTCGTCATCGGCGTACGTGTCCGCTACACCGGCCGTCGGGGCCCCGGCCCAGGTGCCGATCCAGACACCGGTGGAGTGGGCCGGCGCGGCAGGCGTACGGGCCACCGACTCCGTGCCGACCTGCTTCGCTCCGCCGCCGGAGAACAGCAGGGATCCGGCGAGCGCCACGATCGCGGCGAGCGCGGCGGTGCCCACCACAAGGGCTGTGAGCAGGGCGGGTCCGTGGCGCCTGGGCATGGGCGGAATGTCTCCTCGTGGTGGTGCGGGCTGATCTCATGATGAAGCAGGGCGCGGGGGAACTCGACATGCGGCCCGGGAGTAGGTCAGGTAGGGACAATGCGTACGGGGCACCGGGGGCGATGCGTACGTGTACGCGGACGGGTGGAGCGGATGGAACGGATCGAGCGGACCGAGTCGGGCGAGCCGGGTGGGGGACCTGCCGAGTCCGCACGGGCACCGGGTGGTGCGGACGGGAGCTCCGGCACGGCAGCCTCCGCTCCCGTGCGCCACGCTCCCCTCGCCTCCTTCGCGTACACGGCCGCCGACGAGGAGAAGCGGCGTGGCGTACGCCGTATGAAGACCACGGCCACCGGCCTCCTTCTGCTTGTCGCGCTCGTGTACGTCCTCGCCACCTGGGCGAAGAACGCGGGTGTGGGCGGCTGGCCGGGCTTCGTTGCCGCGGCCGCCGAGGCGGGAATGGTGGGTGCGCTGGCCGACTGGTTCGCCGTCACGGCGCTGTTCAAACGTCCGCTCGGCCTTCCGATCCCGCACACCGCCATCATCCCTACCAAGAAGGACCAGCTCGGGGCCTCATTGGGTTCCTTCGTCGGGGAGAATTTTCTCTCGGGCGATGTCGTGCGCGGCCGGATACACGCTCTCGGCATCGGCGGTCGGCTCGGCGCCTGGCTGGCGGAGCCGGACCACGCCGACCGAGTGACCGCCGAGCTGGCGACCGCACTGCGCGGTGCGCTGACCGTCCTGCGCGACTCGGACGTGCAGGCCGTGGTCGGTGAGGCGATCACCCGGCGGGCAAACGCGGTGGAGGTCGGACCCGGTCTCGGCAAGATGCTGGAGACGATCGTCGCGGACGGCGGCCACCGCAGGGTCGTGGACCTGCTCTGCGTACGCGCGCACGACTGGCTGGTTCTGCACGGCGACTCGGTGATGGACGCGGTGCAGGGCGGGGCACCGGGCTGGACGCCACGGTTCGTCGACAAGCGGGTGGGGGAGCGGGTCTACAAGGAGCTGCTGCGCTTCGTGACCGAGATGCGGGACATGCCGGAGCATCCGGCGCGCTACGCGATCGACACGTTCCTGACGGACTTCGCGTCCGACCTCCAGACCGACTCGGACACCCGGGCGCGGGTCGAGCGGCTGAAGTCGGAGATCCTGGGGCGCCGCGAGGTCCAGGACGTCATCGCGTCGGCCTGGTCGTCCGTCCGGACGATGATCATGACGGCTGCCGAGGACGAGCAGAGCGAGCTGCGGCTGCGGGCGCGCGCCTCGCTGATGTCGCTGGGGGCGCGGCTGGCGACGGACGGCCGGCTCCAGGCGAAGCTGGAGGGCTGGCTGGAGGACGCGGCGGTGTATGTCGTCACGACGTACCGCACGGAGATCACGTCGCTGATCAGTGACACGGTCGCGAGCTGGGACGCGGACCAGACGTCGAAGAAGATCGAGGCGCACATCGGCCGTGACCTGCAGTTCATCCGAATCAACGGCACGGTGGTGGGTGCGCTGGCGGGACTGCTGATCTATACGGTGTCGCGAGCGTTCGGCGCCTGACGGCGCCCCTTGTGAGAGTTCCGGGTGCGTACCCGGCCTGTCGTACGGGTACGCACCCGGCTTACGCGGGGGAGTGCTCTTGAATACGCGCCGGGGCGCTCTCGCGTTCAGTGTTCCGCGGGCCTCGCGGGAAAAATTCTCAGGCGGCGCGGCGGGTGACCGCCCATGACGCGGCGGCGACCGTGCCCGCCACGGTGAAGACGGCGGGCCAGGCGCCGAGCTTCTTGGCCAGCGGGTGCGATCCGGCGAACGCGGCGACGTACGCCGTGGTCAGAGCGGTGGCCGCGCGGGGTCCGGCCTGCCGGTTCCACTCGTACGCGGCGACGGATCCCGCGGCTGCGAGCGCGACTCCGCCCAGCGGCCGCTTCTTGGTCCAACGCGCGATCGCGTACCCGCCGACCAGTCCGCCCGCCGCCACCGCCGCTGTCGGAACCTTCGCCATAGCCGCCACCTTCGCCTTCTCGCCGGCCGGTTCTTCTCGCTGTCCGGCTCTTGTCGGCTTCCGAGGCTAACGCGGTGGGCGGACCTCAGGTTGCCTGAGGGGGTGCACATGCGTTTACCTTGAAAGTGAACACATGTGCACCCCCCCCTCAGGCTTCCGCCACCGGCACCACTGCCGAGCACCGTACGGAGAATGCATGTCCGCGGACATATCCGCCCTCGACGGGGCAACCGGGCAGACCCGGACCCCGCACCACCCTCGCTTCGCCGTAGGCGTCCTCGCGTTCTGCGGCGTCGTGGTCGCGGTCATGCAGACGATCGTCGTCCCGCTCCTCCCGCACATCCCGGCCCTCACCGGCGCGACTCCCACCGCCGCGAGCTGGCTGGTCACCGTCACTCTCCTCACCGGCGCCGTCTTCACGCCCGTCCTGGGCCGGGTCGGCGACATGTACGGCAAACGGCGGGTGCTCGTCGCATCGCTCGCGGTCCTCGTGATGGGCTCGGTGCTGTGCGCGGTCAGCTCCCACATCGGCGTACTCATCACCGGCCGCGCCCTCCAGGGCGCCGCGCTCGCCGTCGTACCGCTGGGCATCAGCATCCTGCGCGACGAACTCCCGCCCGAGCGGGTCCTCTCCGCGGTCGCCCTGATGAGTTCGACGCTCGGCATCGGTGCGGCCGTCGGTCTGCCGGTCGCGGCGCTCGTCGTCGAGAACTTCGACTGGCACACCATGTTCTGGGTGTCGGGTGCGATCGGCCTCATCGACATCGTGCTGGTGCTCTGCTGCGTACCGGAGTCGCCGCTGCGCACCCGCGGCCGGTTCGACGCCGTCGGAGCGCTGGGTCTGTCCGCGGCCCTGGTCTGCCTGCTGGTCGCGGTGACACAGGGCGCCGACTGGGGCTGGACGTCGACGCGTACGGTCGGCCTGCTCGTCGCGGCCGTGGTGGTGGCGCTGCTCTGGGGCGCGTACGAGCTCCGCGTGCCGACGCCCATGGTCGACCTGCGGGTATCGGCCCGCCCGGCCGTCCTGCTCACCAACCTCGCAGCCCTGCTGATCGGCTTCGCCTTCTACGCGAACTCGCTGGTCACCGCGCAGATGGTGCAGGAACCGAAGGCGACGGGCTACGGGCTCGGCGCCTCGCTCGTCGTCAGCGGGCTCTGCCTGCTGCCGGGCGGTGTGGCGATGGTGGCGCTGTCGCCGGTGTCGGCGCGGATCTCGGCGACGTACGGGCCGAAGGTCAGCCTGGCGCTGGCGTCGGGGATCATCGCCGTCGGCTACGCGGTGCGCTATTTCACCAGCCACAGCCTGTGGCTGATCATCGCCGGTGCGACGGTCGTCGCCTCGGGCACGGCCATCGCGTACTCGGCGCTGCCCGCCCTGGTGATGCGGGGGGTCCCGGTCAGCGAGACGGGTGCGGCCAACGGTCTCAACACGTTGATGAGGTCGATCGGACAGGCCTTCTGCAGTGCGACGGTGGCGGCGGTCCTCGCCAACATCACGTTCCAGGCGGGCGGCCGGACGGCGCCGACGCTCCACGCGTACCAGGTCGTCTTCGTGATCGCGGCGGGCGCGGCGCTGCTGGCGCTGGCGGTCACGCTGCTCCTGCCCGGCAGCCGTACACCTGGGACAGGTACGGTCGGAGAGGACCGCAAGGACCGCAAAGGCGGTGCGCGGACGATCTTGATCGAGGAGGGTGCATGAGCGGCAGCGAGGCCACCGTTCCGGCTCCTTCACCGTCCCCGCCCCCCGCCGACCAGGGCACGGGCCGGGACGCGATCCTGCGTGCGGCGCGACGGGCGTTCACCCAGCGCCCGTACGCCGAGGTGACCATCCGGGGGATCGCCGCGGACGCCGGAGTCAGCCCCTCCCTGGTCGTCAAGCACTTCGGCCGCAAGGAAGAACTCTTCAACACCGTCGCCGACTTCGGCCCGGCCGCCGAGGAACTCTTCGACGCCCCGCTCGACACGCTGGGCCGCTACATGGTGGTGACTCTCGTACGCCGCCGGCGCGAGCTGAAGACGGACCCGCTCCTGCGCGTGGTGTTCTCCCTGGGCAACCAGGACGAACGCTCCCTGCTGCGCGACCGCTTCCACGAGCAGGTCACCGAGGCGCTGATCGCCCGCCTCCCCGGCCGTGAACGCACCCTGCGCGCCGAGCTGATCGCCGGCCACCTTCTCGGCCTCGGCGCCACATTGAGCCTGCACCGCGAGGGCGCGGGTTCACTGGCCACCCCCGAACACCTCGCCGATCTGTACGCGCCGGCGCTCCAGTCCCTGATCACGGGCTGAGGCCGCCAGGCGCGGAGGGCCGACGGTGACGGTATGGTCTGGGCCAATCGACGAGGGGGGCCTCATGTCTGTCCGTACCACCCGCGCCCGTACCCGCATGCGTGCCGCTGCCGGGCTGACCGTGCTGCTGGGCGCGTGCCTGATGGGCTGCAGCAGCGTAGAGACGTCGGACGGGCCCGGGGGCGACGTCCCGTACGTGGCGCCGTCGGCGAATGCGGCGGCCGCTTCCCGGGCGGCGGAGGCACAAGCAGAAGCGGACGCCCAGGCGTCAGCCGATGCGGAGGACGCCGCCCGGATGTCCTCCGAGAAGCCCGCTACCGCGCCCGCGCAGGTCCGTGACGCGTTCGCCACCCTCCAGGCGACCCTGGACGACACCTGCACCCCGGGCACGGGCGACTGCGCCTACGTCCTGGGCCGGGTCCACGACGAACTGACGGGCCTGGAAGCGTCGATGAAGGCGTATCCGAAGGACCCGGGGCACTTCAAGGAGCCCGTGGCCTGGATGACCACCCTGGACAGGACGCTGAAGGGCGACACCTCCACGGAGAACCTGGAGAAGCACCGCTCCGATCTGTTCGGCACGCGCGACCGCATCAACAAGTGGATGCAGGGCCATCCGGAGGACTATCGCTGACGCAACCGCGTCGTTCAGGAGAGCCAGTCGGTGTAGTGGGTGGGGGCGATACGGGCGTCGCCCTTGGCGGTGAGGACGTCGCCCCGGACGGCGGCGAACATGCCGGCGGTGTCGTCGGTGACGACAGTGCGGCCGTCGGGGCGGGCGTTCAGGGTCATCCGGCCCAGTTCGTCGAGGGGGAAGACGTCGGGCCCGGCGACGTTCAGGATGCCGTTCAGAGGGGTGCCGGCAGCGACTTCGGCGACAGCGTCGGAGACATCCTGGGCGGCGATCGGCTGGATCGGCGTAGGAGGCAGGCGGACGGTGTCGCCATCGGTGGTCATGGCCAGGACCGAATCCATGAACTCCATGAACTGAGTGGCGCGAACGATCGAGTAGGGGATCGACCCGGTCTTGAGGATGTTTTCCTGGAGGACCTTGGCCCGGTAGTAGTCGAGGTCCGGCACCTGTTCGATGCCGACGATCGACAGGATGACGACATGGCCCACCCCGCCCTTCCGGCAGGCGGCCAGGAGGTTGTCCATCGAGGTCTGGAAGAACGCCGGGGAGGCGTCGTCGAAGGTCGGGGAGTTCGTCAGGTTGACGACGACATCGACGCCGGCCACCGCCTCCTCCAGGCCCTGGCCGGTGATGATGTCGACACCGGTGGACAGCGAGTGCGGCACGACCTCGTGTCCCGCCGCCTTCAGCTTCTTCACGACCTGCGACCCGATCCGGCCGGTACCGCCCATCACTGCGAACTTCATGGGTCACCTTTCGTCGCGCACCACCGGGCGGCTCTTGGAAGCCCCGATGGCGCACTGGGGAGGGAAAGGGATCTGACAGCGAATCCGAATACAGGACCGGTGCCCGTCTTCGCTCGATGCTCCGGCGAGGGCCGACGATTTCGTCTTCGCCGTGATTGCGATCGCGCGGTGGGTCATCGAGCCGAATGCCGGTCGGTTCGCCGGCGCCCCGGGAAGCAGCTCGCGGTTCGCGGGCCGGATGACCGTGGTCAGGCGGGCCGCGGGGCCCGCCGGTCCTTACGCTGTGCCAGCTCCTCGTCATCGACCAGGGTAAGCATGGGCTGGCCGGGCGCGCACATCATCGTGACAAGGAAACGGCTCGGGGAGTCCGTCCGGTTGTTTCCGTCCTGATAGTGGATTACGTCTCCGCCCGGCTCCCAAAAGGTTTCCCCGGCTTTGATCACACGCTCCGGCTCACCTTCGAGCTCGAAGAGCATCTCCCCCTCCAGCATGTAGCCGAAGGCCGGCCCCGAATGGCGGTGCGGAGGAGTGCCCGGATCTCCTGGCGGGAATTCGATGAGAACGGTCATCGCCTCGGCCCCTTCCGGGATGTGCGGCGGCTTGGCCGTCTGCAGCACGGTCAGCGCGGTCTTCCACGCTTCGGACCGTGGTTTCCGACCTGTGTTCGCGGGCTCGTTGCTCGACATGGTGAAGCCTCCAGTGCCTGGGCTGCACGGCCCAGTTTCGCACCGGCCCCTACGTGTCGCCTGTCGCCCGACGCAGTGCTCGGGCACCGTCCTGGGCCGCGTGTGACGTCGCTTCGGCGGGGCCGGGGCCTCCACAGGGGCCATGGCATGTCGACCAGGACCATCGCGGTGAAAAGTGGCCCGCCTTGAGCCAGGAGCCTGACACCGTCGAGCATCTTGGCGGGCCGGCCTGCTCGGGCGCGGCCGGGCCGGGTGTGAGCACGCCACGGACCAGGGGCTGCCCTCGGCGCGGGTCGGGACGAGCAGGGCCCGCACCGCGGCAGCTCGATGGCGTGGCACGCGTTCACGCGGAACTCCGTCAGGATCCCCCTGCGTCGCGGATGGCTTTGATCTCCGGGTAGACCGGCTGCCACATGGCGTCCCGCACCAGCTTGCCGAAGCCGTCGTCGACCTCCGTGCGGGCGACGCCGTCGTGGGCCGCGGCGCGGCCGACCGCTCCCGCCACCGCGGCGGAGGTCGCGCGCAGCGCGTCGGGCAGCGGGAGGACGGGCGCGCCCGGCGTACTCCCGTCGACCTGTCCGGCCACCGCGTGGGCGGCGGCGACGAGCATGCCGTCGGTGACACGGGTGGCGCGGGAGAGGATCGCACCCAGGCCCAGCCCGGGAAAGATCAGCGCGTTGTTCGCCTGGCCGATCAGATACGTAACGCCCCGGTACTCGACCGGTTCGAAGGGGCTGCCGGTGGCCACCAGCACCCGCCCGTCGGTCCATTTCAGCAGGTCGGCGGGGGTGGCCTCGGCCAGTGGCGTCGGATTGGACATCGGCAGGATGACCGGCCGCCGGGTGTGGGCGGCCATCTCCCGTACCACCTGCTCGGTGAATGCACCGCCCTGACCGGAGGTGCCGATCAGCACCGTCGGCCGGACCCGACGGACCACCTCGGCGAGGGCGACGCCGCCGTGCTGCGCGTCCCGTTCCCAGCCGGCCACCTCGGCCGCCGGACGGGCGTAGCGGATCTGGGCGTCGCGCAGGCCGTCCTGGTCGTCGGTCAGCAGGCTGTACCGGTCCACGGCCCAGAAGCGGCGGTCGGCTTCCTCCTCCGGCAGCCCGTCGGCCACCAGGGCGTCGCGGAACTGGTCGGCGATGCCCGTGCCGGCGCTTCCGGCGCCGAAGACGACGATGCGGTGGTCGGTCATCGCCATGCCGCTTGCCTTCGTCGCGGACAGCACGGCGGCGAGATTGACGGCGCCGGTGCCCTGGACGTCGTCGTTGAAGGTGAACACCCGGTCGCGGTAGTGGTCCAGGATGCGGCGGGCGTTGGCGGTGCCGAAGTCCTCCCAGTGCAGCAGCGCGTCGGGGAAGAGCCTGTTCGCGGTGGTGACATACGCGTCGATGAAGGCGTCGTACGCCTTCTCGTCCACGCGCGGATGGCGGTTGCCCAGGTAGAGGGGGTCCTCCAGCAGCTGCTGCCGGTTGGTGCCGACGTCCAGCATGACCGCGAGCGTGCGGTTGGGGTCGACCCCGCCGGCCGCGGTGTAGACGGCGAGTTTGCCCTCGGAGATGTCGATGCCGCCGACGCCCCAGTCACCGATGCCCAGGATCGCCTCACCATCGGTCGCCACGATCAGATCGACGTCGCCGGCCCCGAGACCGGAGCCGCGCAGCGCGTCCTCGATCTCCTCGGGGGCGTTCACGGAGAGATAGATTCCGTGCGGGCGGCGGAACTCGTAGCTGTAGCGCTCGATCGCGGTGCCGACGGTCGGGGTGTAGACGATCGGCAGCATCTCGCCGAGGTGGTCGCCGACGAGCCGGTAGAACAGCACCTGGTTGCGGTCGTGCAGACCGGTCAGATAGACGTTCTTGGCGAGGTCGGTGGGCTGCGAACGGTACTGCGCATAGGCGCGCACCGCCTGCTGGTCCTGGGTGAGGGACTGCGACGGCACCAGGCCCACCAGGCCCAGTGTCGCGCGTTCCTCCGGCGTGAAGGCCGTGCCGCGGTTGAGCCGTGGATCGGCGAGTACGGCCCGGCCCGTCGCGGTGGTCTCGAAGCGGTGTTCCCCGGCGATCCACTGGGTGCCCATGAGCGGTCTCCCGTCGTCGGCCCTCGTCGGCGCGGTCGGATTCTGGGGTACGCGGGGATGTGGATGACCTCCTTGATCAGCGGATCCAGAAGGACAGGAGGCAAGTGCGTGTGCGTGGAATGGGTTCCGGCCCGCGCATTGCCATGTTCCATCCGCTCACCCCAACGGCGCCACCGGAGAAAGCCGCATTCCTCCGCCCTGCGGGTTCCCCGGCGGCCCCGTCGCCGTCGGCATCGCCCCCGCTCCGTACACCGCCGTCGGCCTCCGCCGAGGTCAGGTCCTCCGCGAAGGCCTTTGCATCGCCCGCCGCAGGCCCGGATTCCACGCCGCGGGCCCGGACTCGCCGGTGCCGGGTTCTCCTCCGGGGCGACGGCCCACGGCAGACTGCCAGGTGCGGTCATCGTGCTGGTCTTCCTCTTCGAGATGTCGGACGTCTCGAGGAATCAGCCGATGGCCGCCTCACATTCGGGCTCGACACTCGCCACACGGAGCAGGGATGCAACCGCAGCAACACCATCCGACCGGATGCCCGTCCTGTATCCCGCCGGGAATGCATCGCCCCCGTTGAGGATGACCAACGACCAGCGTCGATGGACGCACAACACGCTTCGGTCCAGCCGCAGCTATCTGGCCCGATTCCAATGGCGGAAGCTGTGGCAATTCGGACCGTTCCATTGGAGTGATGTCGCTCCCTGGCGCGCAGTCCGGGTGGCCGTCGGTGTGATGGTGCCGCTCGCGGTCGGATCAGCCTGCGGACGCCTCGACTACGGTGCCTTCGCGGCTCTGGGAGCGCTGCCTGCCGGATTCGCTTCGTTCCAGGGCGTGACCCGGAGCCGGGTGGCGGCCGTGGCAGTGGCCAGCGCAGGCATGGCGGTCTCCACCTTCGTCGGCGCGGTCACGGCGGCGACTGCGCCATGGCTGCTGGTACCGGTCGTTGTCGTCTGGGGTTACGTCGTCGGGCTGGCCGTCTGCCTCGGGCCGAGGCTGAGCGTGGCGGCCCTCCAATGGCCGGTGGGGCTGCTGATCGCGATCGGTATGCCGCTCGGGCCGACGGAAGCTGCACTGCGGGCCGGTCTGGTGCTCGCCGGCGGGCTGTTCCAGGGCCTGCTCGTCGCCGTTTCCTGGGCTTTCCAGCGAGGCGACCCGGAGCGCGCGGCGCTCGCCGAGTCCTACCGGATCCTCGCCGTCTACGCCTCCGGCCCGGCAGCCGGGCACTTCGGGCCGCCGTCGCCGACGGCCTTTCCCTCGGCCGTTGTTCTCACCGACCCCAACCCGCTGCTGCCGATGAACGTGCGACTGCGCTTCCTGGACCTGCTCGAGCAAGCGGAACGCATCCGCGTCTCGCTCGCGGCTCTGGCCGAGCGTGCCGCTGACGACCCTTCGGAGGCCACCCTTCGCCCTGCCGCCGGCGCCGCCCGGGCGCTGGATCTCATCGCCGACACACTGAGTGCCGGACGAGCCGAACGTGCCGGACGGCTGCGCGAGTTGAACGAACTCCTGCCGAGCCTGGCTGTCGCCCCCGGCACCCGCGGGCAGTTGGCGACCGAGGCGCTCTTCGGACAGCTCCGTGCCGTGACCCGGAGCCTGGCCGGCCTTGACGCGGGGCCCGGGCGAACGCCGGTGAACCATACGGCGATCAGCCCTGTGGTTCCGGCCGGCCAGGATGGCATCGGATGGGCATCCCTCACCCTGCGAGCCAATCTCGCCCTGTCCGGGGAGACCGGGCGTCACGCTGTGCGGCTGGCCGTGGTCGCGGGGCTCGCCGAGGTGATGGTCCAGGCCACCGGCCTGTTCGAAGGCCGTTGGGTGGTACTGACGATCTTCCTGGTGCTCAAGCCCGACTACACCTCCACGGTGTACCGCAGCATCCAACGGGCAGTGGGCACGGCCGTCGGAGCCGGTCTCGGTGCGGCAGCGGCGTGGCTTGCCCACCCGAGCTCGGTCGGGCTGATCGTCGCGGCCGGGATCGCTGTCGCGGCCGCCTATGCCCTGTTCGACGTGAACTACGTGATCTACAGCAGCTTCCTCACCGTCTTCATCGTGATCCTCCTCGACATCTTCGGCCTGCCCGCGGACACCACCGCCGTGGCCCGCCTGACCAACACCGCTGTCGGAGCGGTCCTCGCGCTCATCGCCTACTCCGTGTGGCCGACCTGGGAAGGACTCACCGCCCAGGAGAAGTTCGCCCGGATGGTCGAGGTCCACAACACCTACACCACTGCCCTGTTGCGCAGCCTTGCCCATCCCGCGCGGACCGATCCGGCCCGACTGCGCGGCCTTCAAGCCACCGCCCGCCGCGCCCGCACCGACGCCGAGGCGTCCTCGGACCGTCTGGCCGACGAGCCGCCGCACTCGCCGTTGACTCCCGCCGTCGCGCGGACTCTGGTCGCCGTGGTGACCCGGCTGGCCCACACCGAACTGTCGCTGCACGCCCTCGTCCCGCCGCAGGCTACGGCCATCGGCGGGGAAGAAGGCGAGGCCCGGGACGCCGATGCCGATCGGCTCGAAGCCCTGGCCACCGCGTTCGACATCGCGATGATCACTCTGGCCGAGGCGGTCAGGACGTTGCAGCCTCCCGGCCCGATTCCCCCGCTCCGCCAGGTCCAGGGCGCGCTGCGCAACCGGCCGACCGCGCTCGATCCCCGTCTGCTGCAGATCACGGACCACCTGGTCGACACCGCCCACACGCTGGAGGACGTCCTTCGGCGACATCTTGCTCCACCGGTCGCCGGGGCCGACCGACCCGGCACGTGACCCCGCCCCGGTACGAGCGGGATGTGACTCGTACCGGGGCGGGCGATTGGTGACGTAGCGGATCAGGATCGGGGCCGGGGTCAGCTGAAGACGACCGACCGGAGCTTCAACCGTTCGGAGGCGTGACCGCCGATGGGGCGGAGGGTGAAGGAGTCGCCGTCACAGTCGGGGCCGGTGAAGACGGTGGCGGTCGAGACGGTGTAGTTCCAGGGAGAGTCGGCGGGGTTCGACGAGTTGGGGTCGGCCACCTCGGGCAGCGTGACGCACTCCCCGCTCGGCGGGTTGATCAGCTCGGCGATCTGCGGGGTGCCGTCGAGACCGGTGTAGCTGTAGGCGAAGAACCCGACGGTCGCACTGGCCGAGGTCGGCAGAGTCACGACGAGCGCGAGCGCGCCGAGGGCGGCGGCGACGGTGGTACGAAGGCGCATGGAAGGCACTCCCGATGGGGTACGGAGGAATACGTTCCGCTTCAATCTGTCCCGGTGACCTGCGGTTATTGCGGAGCGCGCGCCCCCGTCACCCGGAAGTGAACAGCCGAATCGGTTCTGCCGACGGCCATGTGGGTCACCTCCCGCTTCGTCGCGCTGCCGCACGACAGCCGTACCTATGCCTGACCAGCAGAAACGCGACGACCCTGCTCGGAAGGACAACAGCTCCCAAGGCGCGGGCGTGTTGGTGCCCCGCCGACGAGGAGCCGGCCGGGGCCGGTTTCCCGAGTGTAAAGAGCAGTACACGTCGACCACCGAGGGGGTGGTGGTTGCTCGGTGACCTTGGCGGGGCGGTTGGATAGAGGCCTTCAATCGAGCGATAAGGAGAGGGTCTTGGACGGGCGTCGGTCGGCAAGGTCACGATGCTGGGCATGATCCCCCGTCTTCACGGACGACGAGCCGCCGTGGGCCGGAAGCGGGGATAGTTCCCAGGAGTTCCCGTGCTGATTCCGTGTGCCCCGCAGGTTTGTGCCCCGCCCGGCAGTCCAGAGATCGCTGCGCCTCCTGTCCGCCTGACCCGGACGCACGCTGCGGGGCGGCTGGGCCGCTCTGCGGCCATCGGTCTCCCGTCCGGACACGAATGTCGCATTCATGGCATCTGACGCGCCGGGGATGCCGGAAGTCTTGGATGTCTCAACCCGCCCACGGAAGCGGCCTCCGATTCGCTGGAGGAAACCCGACGAGCCGCAACTGCCCCCGCGCACGGTCGCGTCGGCGGCCATCACCACGTCGGTCGGATTGGCCTTGTTGGTGGCCGTGGGGGCTCTCACGCACCAGATGGTGCTTGTACCGCCGCTCGCGGCCACGATGGCGATCGTCACCGCGACTCCCGCCTCGCCTCTGGCGCAGCCCCGCCATGTCATCGGCGGCCACATGCTGTCCTGCCTTGTCTGCTTCACGGTGCTGGCCCTCGGCTGGCACGGCCCTTGGGCCGCTGTCGTGGCCTGCGGCATCGCCTGCGGACTCGTGCTCGTGCTCAAGGCGGCCCATCCACCAGCCATGGCGACCGCCGTCATGATCATGCTCACCGCCCCGCCTGCTACCCGCTTCGTACCCCTGCTGGCCGCGGGCGCGGTGCTGCTCGTCATGGTGCAGATGGTCTCCGCCCGTCTGCAGCGAGAGGTCTATCCCACCTCCTGGTGGTGAGCTGACGCGGAGTTGCCTGCGGAGCAGATGAGCGAGGCCGTAGGCGCGATCCCGGCTACCCACGACAGCACTGGCCTCTACCTGTTCGGATAACCTCTCCGGAACAGACCAGAGCGACCTGCGAGCAACCAGTGATCCGAGACCTGTACAACGTCCGGTTGCAGTCCGTGGAAGGTGTTTCCACACCGCTGACCGACGACGAGGAGCAGCGCATGCGGGCGATGCTGTTCGGCGAGCTCGGCAACGAAATCGCCGACCGGGGCTGGGTCCGGTTCCCCGCGTACTCGCCGGAGGACCGCCGCCGGCTGATCGACGTAGCGCACCGCCTCAGCTCTCACTGGGGGCAGCAGGTGTTCGTCGAGGCCGAAGACCAGTGCAGGCTGAAGCTCTATCTCGCCGGGTACGGGACGCAGTCGGCGGACCCGACCTTCCGCCGACCGCGTACGAGATCGACAGGGTGGACCGCGTGAGCAGCATCCGTTCAGCCCTGCTGAAGACCGCCTACGGCGAACTCGCGCTCAAGTCCGCGGACATGGTGGACGTGACGCCTGCGAACCACCGGCACAGCTCGATCTGGTTCGCCTGACCCACACCGAGGGCGTGACGTGAAGTCCCGTTCGCATGGTGGGAGATGGCAGTAGTGCGGTACGGTGACGAAATCCTCACGCTCTGTGTGCAAACGCGTACACAGGGCGGCCCCCGGCGGTGCGCCAACACCAACCGAGGGCCTTCATCACCAGTGGAAGTAGCCACCGGAAATGCTGCGTCATGCTATCTCCCCGTCCCGCCGCTTCACGAAGGCATCACACGATGTCGTGCGCCATCCGCGCCTGAGCAGTGACGCGAAAATCCTGCTCCTCTACGTCCAGGGCCTTCCCGAAGACGCTCCGTGCAGGCCCCTGAGCGAACTCGCCCGGAAACTGGGCATCAAGGGCCGCGCGTACCAGAAGGCGAAGGAACAACTCGTCGCGCACGGGTACGTACACGAATGGCGAACCCAGGGCGGTCGAGGCCGCTGGATCACCGAGCAACTGGTCGCGAACACCCCTCTGACGATCGAGCAGGCGGCACACCTGCGAGGGGCCCCGCCCACCACCGCGCCACCGAGTGCGCACATTCCGACGGTCGGCGAACCGGCCGCCCGGACGGTCGGTGGCTATAAAGCCGTAGAAGACCACAGTGACAAGACCACTCCCCACCCACCCTCCGAAGCCGAGCCGGCGACGGACCCGGAGCCCGAACCGACGCCGAGACCGGTCGACTCCCATCAACTGGCCTGCGCGGAACGGGTCCTGCTCTCGTTGCGCCACACCCGTCGCGAACTGCACCTGGGGGCGCGCGAGGCCCGCGCACTGGCCGTGGAGGCGGTCAAGTGGCTGGAGCGCGGCCTGAGCGAATCCGACCTGAGACACGCACTGCTCGCCGAACGCCCGGAAGACGGCGTGCGCTCGGCGTTCGGCTTCCTGCGCTACCGCCTCGTCCAGAAGCTCCCCGCGGCCCCGGCTCCGCCCCCGTTGCCTCAACGCCCGTCGGCCGCTGCCCTGGTCGTCTGCTCATCGCCCGGTGAGGAACACGTTTTCCGTCCCCTGGGAGACGAGACGGAATGCGCGCCGTGCCGACAGGCCACCGCATGCGCGGCCTTCTACGGCGCCCCCGCACCGGAGCCTGATCGCATCCCGTGGCGCGAACGGTTCGCGAACATCAAATTGAGTCAGTCGCGTCCCTGCGGATAGGGCCCGCGACCTGCTGCGTGAGTGCGTCGACGGAAGGGTGGGCCAGTGACGAGGGCCGGACTCCACACCGCCACCAAGAGGGCCTACGTCCGCGGCGGCGTACCCGTCCCCGCGCAGAGCTCAGACGCCGAGCCAGCCCCGCAGTATTGCCTGTGCGCCGGCCTGAAAGCGGGTTTCGGCGTTCAGGGAGTCCAGGAGCTGTGAGATGCGGCGACGGGCTGTGTGGACATGCACGCCCATGCGGCGGGCTATCGCTTCGTCCTTGAGTCCTGAGGCGAGCAGGCCGAGGAGTTCCTTCTGAGTTTCGGGAAGGGAAGCGTCGGCGCCGCCGAGAGGGGTTGCCTGGTCCCAGACCGTCTCGAAGAGAGGGACCAGGGCATTGCGGAGCAAGGCGTCGCCGACGACCAGGGCCGTGGCTGTGGGATCCGTGGTCTCGGTCGGGGGGAGGAGGGTGATGCGGCGGTCGACGATGATGAGTTTGGTCGGGACGCCGGTGGTGACGCGGGCACGGAGGCCGTGGGAGATCAGGGTGTTGAGGGAGCGCATTCTGCCGGGGTAGGAGAGGCCTTCGCGGTCTATCACCGTACGGACCTCTATGCCCCTGTCGAGGAGGGCCTTGATGTCCAGGCCCGGAGAGCGTGAACTGTCCGCGTCCTCCGGGCCTTTGGCGTACGGGGGACGATCGAACACCATCACCTCCTGTTCCGCTGAGGCCAGCAACGACTCGGCTCGTTCGCCCACGGCGCGCGTGCCGGTCACCACTTCTATTCCGCCCTCCGACGCACTGGGGGAACCCTCCATCAGGCGGCCGGCGATCCGGTCCGCCGACATCATCAGGCGTTCCAATTCGGCGGAACGAAGGTGGAGTTCGGCCTGACGGCGGTGGATGAGGGTGCGGATCGCGGCCGCCGGGGCAGCCGGGTGGGGGAGTGCGGAGGCGGCGTCGCCGGGGGTGGTGAAGCCATGGTCCGAGAGCCGGGTCAGAGCGGCGTTCAACCGCTCGCGCGGAATGCCGAGTACACGCGCCAACTCTTCAGGTTTCGCGGCGCGTTGCCTGAGCAGTGCTTCGTAGGTTCTCTCCTCGTCCTCCCCCAGGCCGAGGTCCTGCAGTTCCGCCCCCTGGATCATGACCGAATTCTTTCGTGGTCACTGCACCCACACAAGTGTGCGTGTCCACTTGTCAACACGCGTGACTCATTGATGCGTTCAGGTCACCCAGGGTTGCATGGGCATGCCCAGACAGCCAGCGTGGGAGGGGAACCTTGCGTACATCCAGAACGCGTGCAGGCAGATCGAACGGCATAGGCGGGGTGAGCGGCGTGGCGGCCCTGCTGGGAGCCGCCGCTCTGCTCGTCGGCTTCGTACCCGCGGCTCAGGCGGCAACCCCGCCGGCCGCGACGCCTGCAGAAGTCATCCCGGGGACGGAGACCGCGACCCCGGCACTGGTGGACGGAATCAAGGAACCGGCGGATGCGAAGGTGAGTGCGGCCGCTGCCGCCACCAGGCATCTCGCCGCCAAGAAGAGCCGGTACCGCATCAGTGACCCCAAGGGTGATCTGAAGGCTGTGCAAACCCTCAAGGACGGGCCCGAGGAGACCGTACGGCTCCGACAGACGTACCACGGGCTCGAGGTGCTCGGCGGCCAGTACATCGTGCGGATGAGGAACGAGGGCGGGAAACGGACGGTCACCGGGACCTCCGGGCAGTACTTCACCCAGCTCGGCACCGGCACCACCGCCAAGGTCTCCGACAAGGTCGCCGTACAGCGTGCGGTCGCCGCCGTCGCCCAGCAGCTGAGCGGAGGAAGCGCCAAGCTCACCAAGGAGAGCGTGGCCGCCAAGAACCTCAAGCCGCTCACCGGAACCGCCGGCAAGCTGGTGGTCCTGCCGCAGGGCAAGGGCGTACTGACGCGCCGGGTCACCGTCTCGGGCACGGATCCGGCTACCAGCGATCCGGTGCTGCAGCAGGTCTACATCGACGCGGACGCCGGATTCCCCCTCCTTCAGTACAGCTCGATCAGGACCTTCGGCGCGCCCGGCCAGGGCAGCCGGAGCGGCACGTCCGCAGCGACCGGCGCCACCGCGACGGCCGACGACCCCGCGGCCCCGGGGCGGGAGTTCCCCGGCACCACCGGCACCGGCGTCAAGCTCGACGGGACCACGGTCGACCTGGATCTCTACTACTACGCCTCGCGCGGCCAGTACACGATGAACGACTACGCCCACATGTGGGACACCTCCACCGGCGCGATCAACACCCTCGATGCCCGCGGCCACGACGTCGGCGAAGTGTCCGGAGGCTGGCCCAGCGGAGTCAGGGAGTTCGGCTCCGACACCCAGACGTTCGGGCAGGATGCCACCGAAGCGGGCGCGGTCGACGCGCACTGGGCGGCCGGCAAGGTCTACGACTACTACAAGCAGGTCCACGGCCGCGACAGCCTCGACGGGCGTGGCGGGACGATCAACTCCATGGTCGGTGTCACTTCCGGCGGGCAGCCGTACGTCAACGCCTTCTGGGACGGCTCCAAGATGGTGTACGGAACGGGCGACGCCGAGTACAAGCCGCTCTCCGCCGACCTGGACGTGGTCGGCCACGAGATGACCCACGGCGTCGTCGAGAACACCGCCAATCTGGTGTACGCGGGCCAGTCCGGCGCCATGAACGAGGCGATCGCCGACTACTTCGGCAACGCCATCGACGTCACCGCCTCCGGTACGTCCATGAGCGACCCCGACTCCGGGCTGCTCGGCGAGGACCTCTGCCGCAGCGCGACCCCGCGTGAGTGCGCCTTCCGCGACCTCAACGACGGTGCGACCACCTCCAAGAACTTCCTCGGGGTCACCTACGGCAGCGACAACGGCGGCGTCCACCTCAACTCCACGATCTACTCGGGTGCCCTCTGGGACATCCGCCAGGACCTGGGCGCCGACCTCGCAGACAGGATCGCGTACAAGGCGCTCGCCGAGTACATGACACCGCTGGACGGCTTCACCCAGGGACGTAACGCCACGATCGCGGCGGCCAAGGCACTCGGTGTGACCTCCAAGCAGCTCGCCGTCGTCACACGGTCGTTCAACGCCCACGGCATTGTGTCCGGTTGGGAGAAGGCGCTCGGTGTCGACTCCGACAAGCTCCTGGGCAGGCTCAACACCTACTCCACCGGGACCGGCGCGGGTGGTGGCTGGTGGGCCGCTTCCCGGTCCAACGACGACGGATCGGAACCGTTCTCCGTCTGGGCGGGAAAGACCACCGGCGGCGGGCTGCGGATGATCAGCTCCAACGACGGGAACTACAACGTCTACCCGGCGACCGACGGCAAGACCGTCGTCTGGGCCTCGTTCGGCACATCGAGCATCAGTGTCTACACACGGCCGATCTCGGGCGGGCTCCCGAAGAAGATCTGGTCCTCCTACACCTCGATCAGCGGGCTGAAGATCGACGGCGACATCGTGGTCTTCGAGGAGTCCGACCCCTACGGCCGCCGACATGCCGGTTACGTCAACATCAGGACCGGACGGCAGGCGTACGTCGACGGAGGCTCGTACTCCAAGAGCTCGGCGCTGCCCTCGGTCAAGGGCACGACCGTCGCGTACGGAAAGAGCTGGCCGGACGCGTCCGGCTACCACTTGGGCATCGAGACCCTCGACGTGGCCACGGGCAAGACCACGCTGATGCCGGGTGTCGACCAGGCGCAGGCAATCGGCGGGACCGGCCTCGACGGCACCCATGTCCTGTGGCTGGCGGACGACGACGCCGACGGCACGATGGCGGTCCGCCGGGCCGGCTACGACGGCTCCAAGCCGCTCGACCTGACTCCCGAGTCGGGCGACGGGGCGCTCCACGCCTTCGACCTGACGGTCAGTGACACCTCGGCGACGGTCACCGCCCAGGTACCGGACACGGTCTTGCGCAATGAGTCGCTCGCGAAGCTCTGGCAGGTCCCGACGGACGGCACGGGCCCGGCGGTGCGCGTCTCCTGCAACCGCGGGGAGCAGCTCTACGCGGCGGCCGACGGCGGGCAGCGGGTGGTGTGGATCGACGGGACCACGGGCTACACGGACCTGGTGACGCGGGAGCGTCCGGCGGGCCGTTGTGCGTGAGCAGGTAACGGTCGGTCCGTAGCAGTGGTGGCTCACGGGCATGACGGAGCCCCCGACGCGAGGACGCGTCGGGGGCTCCACCGTGGAAGGCCCAGGTTTCCGGCGCGGCCGACGTCGTCCTGGGGTTGCTCAAGTCGTTCTGGGGTTGCTCAAGAAGAGAACGCTAGGGCGCGTCGAGCGTCAGGCGGATGACGGCCGGCTGCGTCAGCTGCGTCACGCCGTCGTGGCTGCCGACAAGATCAGCTGCCGCGAGGATGGTGTGCGTCCCGGGGATGACGTCTGCCTCCACCATCGTCAGCCATCGACGCTGCAGGGACGGAAGGCTGGTCTCCTGCCAGCCCTCTGTATTCGGCGGTGCGTCGATGCGGAAGTACTTGCCCTCCGCGGTCCGGTACGCCCAGGCGCCTAGCAGCATGCCTCCGGTGCCGTCAGGGACGGCCTGGCCGTAGGACTTGTCCCTGAAGGCGCGCGGCGGCCCGGGCACCGGCTGCCAGCGGGTGCCGCTCCAGTGCAGCAGGATGCGCTCGTCCACTGCCTGGGGCTCCTCGCGGTCCTCATCGCGCCCGTCGACGACCGAGTGCACCCCGAGGGCCCAGGCATCGCTCGCGGATTGCGCGCGGATGCCCCAGAGGATCGACCCGTTGTCCACCACCTTGGCGTCGTACGGGGCCTGGTACCGGCGCAGGCGGGTCAACTGCCAGCCTCTGCCGTCCCAGTGGACCGCCGCGGGCTGCTTGGGGCGGTCGTCGAATGCCTGGTCCCCGGCGACCCACACATCGTCCGCAGCTCGCGCCTCGATGTCGATGCCGCGGGCCGGCAGCGGCACGGTCCGCCACCGGGTGCCGTCCCAGTGCCGAGCGGCGCCCGAGGCGTCGAGGGCCCAGGCATCGTCGGGCGAGACCACATCGAGGTCCACCGGAGGGAAGTCCAGCGGGACCTGGTGCCAGCGGGTGCCGTCCCAGCGCAACGCCGGGCAGCGCTTCCATGGGCCGCTCGGCGCGTCGCCGCTCTTCTGCGGCGGCACACCGCCCCAGGCGTCCGGGTAGAGCCACACGTTGCGTGGACCCGCAGCGGCAAGCCGTAACCACGGCTGTGCCCGCAGCTGGGCGGGGATCTGCACGGCCGACCACCGGCCGTCGAGCAGCCGCAGCAGGCCCGGCTTCCATCTGTCCTTCGCCCCGCGCTCCTCGGTGACCGCCCACGCCTCGGTGGCCGAGACCGCCGCGAGGTCCGCCATGTGCACCTGGCCGGGCGGGCCCACGTAGTCGATGCTCCACGCCCCGGCCCGGGCCGGCGGCGGGGGAACGTCGTCCGACATGCCGATCCTGCAGCCGCCGAGCAGCAGCAACAGGGCCGCCGCCAACAGCCGCACCGGCCCGCCGGATCTCCTCCGCCCCATCCGCCCCTCCCCTCGCAGAGCCCGGGACGCTACAGGCACTCCCTATAGGCGTCGAGTGCCCGCAGAGCATCCGCCTTCCCGCAGCGGGTTCGCCAGGTCGGGATCGCACCCGCACAACGGCCTTTCAGATGCCGGTGTGTGCGCGATGTCTTGACGTGCCCCTGACGGAATGACTTTATGGGAGCGCTCCCATGCTTCTTCTGATGCTCAGTTCTTTTGGCGCTCACCCTCTGGAGTCGCAGTGAGAACAACAAGAAGCACGACACGAAAGAGCCCCGTCACCGCCCTGCTGACCGCACTGGCCACCCTCCTCGGGATCATCGTTCTCGGTGCCGTCGGCCCGGCCACCGCCCACGCCCAGTCGGCCGGCGAACTCGCCACCGGCCTCCACATCAGTGACGGCCGCTTACTCGAAGGCAACGGCAACGACTTCATCATGCGTGGCGTCAACCACGCCCACACTTGGTACCCGGGCGAGACCCAGTCGCTGGCCGACATCAAGGCGTTGGGCGCCAACACCGTCCGCGTCGTCCTCTCCGACGGCCACCGCTGGAGCGAGAACAGCCCCGCGGACGTGGCCGCCGTCGTCGCCCAGTGCAAGGCCAACCGACTCATCTGCGTACTGGAGGTGCACGACACCACCGGCTACGGCGAGGACGCCGCGGCCGGCACGCTCGACCACGCCGCCGACTACTGGATCGGGCTGAAGGACGTACTCGCCGGCGAAGAGAACTATGTGATCATCAACATCGGCAACGAGCCCTGGGGCAACACCAACCCCGAGGGCTGGACCGCGCCCACGATCGCCGCCGTCCAGAAACTGCGGAACGCCGGGTTCGAGCACACGATCATGGTGGATGCGCCCAACTGGGGCCAGGACTGGCAAGGGGTCATGCGCGCCAACGCCCAGTCCGTCTACGACGCCGACCTCACCGGCAACCTGATCTTCTCGATCCACATGTACAGCGTCTACAACACCGCCCAGAAGGTCACCGACTACCTGCATGCCTTCGTCGACGCCGGACTGCCCATCCTCATCGGCGAGTTCGGGGGCCCCGCCGATCAGTACGGCGACCCGGACGAGGACACCATGATGGCCACCGCCGAGCAGCTCCGGCTCGGCTACCTGGCATGGTCCTGGAGCGGCAACACCGACCCGATCCTCGACCTGGCGATCGACTTCGATCCCAGCCGGCTCAGCTCCTGGGGTCAGCGCATCTTCAACGGCGTCAACGGCATCGCCCAGACCTCCCGGGAGGCCACCGTCTACGGAGGCGGCAACCCCGGCGACACCCAGGCCCCGTCCACTGCCGGCACGCCGACCGCCTCCGCCGTGGCCGCCACCTCCGTCACCCTCACCTGGACTGCCGCCACCGACAACGTCGGCGTCACCGGCTACGACATCGTCCGTGTCAGCGGCGGCTCCGAGACCACGGTCGCCGCCTCCACCACCAACACCGCCACCGTGACCGGCCTTACCGCCGACACGACGTACACCTTCGCCGTATACGCCCGCGACGCGGCCGGGAACCGTTCGGCCCGCTCGGCCACGGTGAGCGTGACCACCGACAAGGGCGGCAGCACGCCCGGTGCGGGCTGCTCCGTCGGCTACCGCGTCGTCGGCGAGTGGCCGGACGGCTTCCAGGGCGAGATCACCATCCGCAACACCGGCGCCACCACCATCAACGGCTGGACACTTGCCTTCGCCTTCGCCAACGGCCAGACCGTCACCAACATGTGGGGCGGGTCCCCCACCCAGAACGGTGGCACGGTGAGCGTCGCTCCCGCCTCCTACACCTCCATCATCCCCGCCGCCGGCACGGTCACCGTCGGCTTCACCGCCGCCAAGGGATCCAGCAACGCCGCCCCGACCGCGTTCACCCTGAGCGGCACCAACTGCACCACGGCCTGACCCGGCCGTCCCGCTGACCGGCGGGGGTGCTCGCCCCTGCCGGTCAGTGCGCCGTCCAGGCCGCTCAGCGCAACCAGCATCTGTCCGAAGGAGAGGTGGCGCTCGTCATGCCACGCGAGCTCCTGGTCGCGCAGCGAGGATCACCGCCCTGGACGAGTTCGAGAACCTGTTCAGGACGTTCAGGCACAGGGCATGGCGCGTGGAGACCAGGCGACACTTTGCGAGCGATGAAACCACAGACACGTATTGGCGGTTCACGGAGAACGACAGCGTCCAGCGGACCTTAGGCGACCCGTACGGTGCCACTACTTGCGCAGGGGATGCGGGCGTGGGCCTATTGCGCGCCGAGCTGCTGATGTCGTACGGCGGTGAGGAACCCCGCCCACGATGCGTTGCCGAACGTCAGCATCGGACCGTCAGGGGTCTTCGAGTCGCGGACCGCAGTGGCTTGTGGGAGGTGGGCGGCCTCAACGCACTCAGTCGTGTTCGCTCCGCTGTATGACGACTTGAACCAGCTGAGAGGCCTGGGGGAGTGAGGAACCGAAAGCATTACATCTCCTCGCGAACGCGCTCGATCAAGGCCGACGACGTGGCCATGTCCAACGCTTGTGCACGAAGGTAGTCGAACGCAAGTCTGTATCGGTCGAGTTCCTCGTCCTTCTCCATGAAGAGCGAGCCGACGTGCAGGTCGACGTACACGACGTCCAGACTCGTCTCGGCCCCGCCGAGGATCACGAAACTTCCCAAGGCCGCGCCGTGGGCGCCCTTGGAGAACGGCAGTACCTGCAAGGTGATGTGCTGCGAGTTGTTGGCTTCTAGCAGGTGACCAAGCTGATCGCGCATGCTTCGGGGAGATCCGACCACGCGCCGGATCACCGACTCGTCAAGGATCGCCCACAGGTGGGGTGGCTTGGGCCGGCTCAGGATCTCCTGGCGCTTCATGCGGATATCCACGAGACGCTGGATCTCCTCGGGTGCCAGGCGCATCTCGCTGGCACCTTGAATCGCTGTGCTGTAGTTCCGTGTCTGCAGAAGGCCGGGCACGTAAGTGCAGGAGAAGTGGTCCTCGCGCACGGCTTCGTCCTCAAGCGTCAGCAGGAGATTCATGTCAGGGGGGATGGAGTCGGTGTACGGCCCCCACCAGCCCTGCTGCTTGGCGTCCTTCGCCAGAGCGACCACGGCAGTCCGCTCCGCGTCAGTTGCGTTGTACTGCCGGCAGAGTGCGTCCGCGATAGGCCATTTCACCGGCCCTTCCTGAGTCTCGTAGCGGCTGACAGTGGCCTTTGAAACCCCGACGAGCCGTCCGGCCTCCTCCAGCGTCATGCCCTTTCGTGCACGCAGCTTGCGCATCATCGCGCCGAGCTGTCGGCGTCGTGTTGTGGTCCTGACGGACATGGAGGGGCCTTCCGTTCCGTGCCATGCGGCGCTTGGGCGCCAACAAGGCTATGTCGAAGGTGAGTTGGCAGTGCCCGGATTCACCCGATCGATTCCGGTGAGAAGTTCCATGAAGAGACTTCTTGCTGCCATACTCGCAAACCTGACCACTCAGCGCAGTCGTTTGGATACGGCAGGTGCAGCGCTGGAGTGGCGCCGGAAGGAGAACGCATGTCCGGACACGAAAATGGTTCGCAACAACGCAGCGTGTTGCAGTTCGAGGCTGAGCCCGCAGCGGTTCGAGACCTGCGGAGAGTCGTCAGGAGGCAGCTCGCGGAGTGGCGCCTATCGGCCTTAGCGGATGAAGCCGAGCTCGCAGTGAGTGAGCTGGCAGCCAACGTGATCAAGCACGTGGGAAGAGGTGCCGCTGCCGCTCTCGTGCTAGAGGTGGCGGCCGACCGGCTGCGGATCGAGCTCCACGACAAGAGTCACCGTGTGCCGGTCCTTGGATCGACGGCTTGCGACGACGAGTGTGGCCGGGGTCTGCATCTGCTTGCCGGCTTGGCTGTCGACTGGGGCACGTTGCTGACTGCGACGGGGAAGGCCGTCTGGTGTGAACTCTCAGCTGGCCCGGAACTGCAGTGCCGACGGGCGCAGCGGGCCGAGGCAGCCCTAGCGAACTACCGGCGGGACGTCGGAGCGCCGCCGCTGCTGCAGAGTCGCTCAGCTCAGATCCTTGAGGAATCAGCCACTGACCTCATCGCGGATCTCCTTCACTGGATCACTGCCCGGGGCGGCGACCCGGACGGGTTGCTCGACCGCGCGCAGATGCACTTCGAGGCGGAGGCGGCGTGATGGGCGCACTGCACGAGTCAGTGGTGGGCAGCTGCTCGGTTCCGCCCAGTCTGGCATCTTTCTCGATCTCAGCCCGCAGGGCTGCAGGGGTACGCCATGATGCGCCGCGATGGCCTCGGTGGCACATGCGGTGGCAGTTGGCGCAGAGGAAGGCGAGGTCTTCTAGCTTGGTCTCGCGCGGGCCCGAGAGGTGGAGGGGGAGCACATGGTGCACTTCGATGTAGCCCTCGCCGAGGGTTCCGTATCGCTGGCCGAAGTGGAACGCGCACACGGAGCACTGGAGGGGCTGCCCGAGCCTGCGTGCTTGGGCGATCTTGCGTTTGCGCAGGGCAGGACTCCGTTCACGAAAGGTGGCCCAGCGGGTCAAGAGGCGCCCTTCGTCGGCCGGGACTCCGTCCTGATCCACTTCGTCGGGTTGCTCAGGAATAAGGGCGAGCTCGCCGGATGCGATCCCGTCCTCAATGGCTTGTGCAGCGAGCAGCATCTCTGCCTGGCGTTCCATGAACGCCTTGGCGACGAGTTTGGTCAGTCGGCCACCCCTGGTGGCCGGGCCGACGTAGTCGCGGCGGCTAGTGATCAGGTCCGCGCTCTTTCGGCTGATGCTGGCGGCCGACCTGAATTCGGGCACGTTGCGTGCCACGTCCCCATGGAGGGGCAGAGAGCGGAGAAGCTCGGCAAGATCGCGTGTGGGTTGCTGGTACGCCCTGAGCTGGCCCCAGTCGTTGTTAACGACCCGAGAGCAGATCAGCAGCAACTCGTCCCAGGTCCAGTCAGGGCTGCGCATAGGCAATATCGTATGTGTGTTCGTCATGGTGCGGGCGGTGTCTGGGGCAGACCGACTCGTGCCGCACACTGGAGGGCGGTCGTGATGTCAGTGGGGTCTGTCACCCTCTGTGATGACTGGTGGCAATCGGTGCCAGTCGAGCAAGTCTGGAAGGAGGGTGCATGACCAGCACCAAGAGGGAGTTCACCTCGGTTGAGATTTGTGCCGGGGCGGGTGGGCAGGCGCTAGGCCTGCACAATGCGCTGTTCAAGCACCTGGCGTTGATCGAGATCGACCCTCACGCGGTAGCCACCCTCAGGGAGAACGTGGACGGGAACCCGGAGTGGGATGGATGCCAGGTCAAGCAGGAGGATCTGACCAAGCTGAAGCCCGAGGATCTAAGGCTGGAGCTGGGTCTGGAGCCCGGGGACCTGGATCTGTTGGCCGGCGGAGTTCCTTGCCCCCCGTTCTCCGTTGCCGGGAAGCAGCTGGGGCGGGATGACGAGAGGGACCTGTTTCCGACCATGCTCGACCTCGTCGATGAGCTTGAGCCCAAGGCCGTCATGATCGAGAACGTCCGGGGCCTGCTGGAACCGTTCGAGAAGTTCCAGGGGTACCGGGAGGAGCTTCTGGAGCGTCTTGAGTCCATGGGCTACGAGAAGTGCTACTGGGAGGTCCTGGAAGCCAAGAACTATGGCGTTCCTCAGCTTAGGCCCCGGGCAATTCTGGTGGCGCTGAAGAAGGAGTACCGTCCGTTCTTTGCCGCGAAGGAGCCTAAGAAGCGGCCCCTTCTTACCGTCGGCGAGGCGCTGAAGGACACTATGGCCGAGCGCTTCAACGCGGTCGATGATCCCCGCGCCGACGGCGCGTTCAAGCGTTGGTTGAAGGAGGCGTTGAAGGGTGTGGCCCCCACACTCGTCGGCGGGTCCAAGAAGCACGGCGGTGCTGACCTGGGTCCGACCCGGGCCAAGAAGGCGTGGGCGGCGCTAGGCGTTTGCGGGCTAGGGGTGGCAAATGACCTGCTGGAGATGAAGCGGCAGGAAAGCCAGGAGCGTGATCTCTTTGCTGTAGCGGGACCGAAGCTCACCGTCGAACAGGCAGCGATCATTCAGGGCTTCCCGAAGAGCTGGAAGTTCAAGGGAAAGAAGACAGCCGCGTACCGCCAGGTAGGCAACGCTTTCCCGCCCCCAGTTGCAAAAGCAGTGGGGGAGCAGATCCTCACGGCGCTCAAGGCTGCCAAGGAGGCTGGTGTGGTGGCCCCGGTGCGGCAGCCGCGGATCAAGGTTCGGAAACGGGACAGCGAGATGTTGTTCAAGCTGGCTGATCTCTCATTGGCGGCTGTCACGGAGGCGGCTGACCGTAGCGGCGATCGTGAG
The DNA here is from genome assembly GCF_036248255.1 of Streptomyces sp. NBC_01717. Taxonomy (NCBI): domain Bacteria; kingdom Bacillati; phylum Actinomycetota; class Actinomycetes; order Kitasatosporales; family Streptomycetaceae; genus Streptomyces; species Streptomyces sp. NBC_01717. Next base: position 5,883,743 of record NZ_CP109178.1, read on the forward strand.
GACGCAGTCGTCGGGTGACTCGTGTTCCCAGAACCGGAGAACGGTCCAACCTGCATTACGGAGGCGTTCGTCCGTGTCCTTGTCGCGGGTGACATTGCGCTTCACTTTGTCGGACCAGTAGACGGAATTGGTCTTCGGCGATACGTAATGTTCCGGGCAACCGTGCCAGTAGCAGCCGTCGATGAATACCGCCACCTTCGCCGGACGGAAGACGATGTCTGCCGTCCGGCGAAGCTCTGGCAGAGGCCTGGCCGCTACGCGGTAACGCAGTCCTTGCGCGTGTAGAAGCCTGCGGATCAGGAGCTCTGGTTTGGTGTCCTTGCTCCGGATCGCCTGCATGTTCCGGCGCCGGGCTGCCGATGAGGCCCAGGAGCCTTCCGGGGGTTCCCAGTGACTGCCACTATCCATTCTCGGGAATTCCTGCGTTCTTGAGGAGGCGCTGCTTCTCGTCCGTGGTGAGTGACTTCGACTTCTTGACCTTATTCCTCACAACGGCTGGGATCATGTTGAAATCCAGGTCGAGTGACCTGAGATTGTAGACGCTGATTTCCTTTGTCTCATGCCAGTGAACATCGAAGCCAAGCTCGCGCAGTTCGCGCGCCCTACGCTCGGTATGCACGTTATCGCCGGTCACGATGCGTAGCATGGCAGCTGGTACGGGCCGGGCCAGATTTTCCTGGAGCAGGGAGAAGAGTCGCTCGTGCGTCTTTCCGCTGTACGGAGCCCTAAGGAACCGAAGTGGGATCATGCCTTGATAGCGCGAGTGCATCTCCTGTTGAACCCTCGCGTGCAGCATCTTGAACTCGCGGTTTTCGGTCGGCAAATGCATCAGCATCCGGGCCTGTATCGCACGGGCCGTAATGTCCTTGGCGTACGTATAGGCCTCGAATAGTGTCTGGGGATCCTCGTGGGATGAGATCTCTGAGTTCAGGTTCCTCAGTGCGTGTTCAGCATCCGGCCTGAGCCGCTGCCACTCATCTCCATCAGAAACCTGGCCGGCCATGCAGTGACTCCGATCTGCTACAGGTGCTGCGTCTGTTTGCATTAGTCCCGGTCTGCCACTTCGAAGGCCAACTGCTGGGCAGCGAGCCCCTGCAGGATTTTCCGGTCGCGCCGCGATGAGCAGTTGACGGTCTCTGCGAACCACGGCGCGATCCATGATGAGCTCCGATAAGGCCACTCGCCCAGATGGAGACGGATCCCAGGCACCCAGTCCGGGTCTGGTTTCGCTGGCGAGCGAGTGGCTGGCGTCACAGAAATATCTGGCTCATCGTCGAGCCGCGGACGCCGTTCCAGTTCTGCCGTGACGCCGATCAACCACCAAACGAAGAGCAGACGCGAGGCGCCGTCGCTGATGTTGTCCACAAGGGACTTAGCGAGGCCCGCCGCATCGAACGCTGCGGCAACGAGATCGGGTGGAGGCTGGGTGCGGGTGGCTTCCTGTTCCGTGACTACCGCTTCAGTGGTCACAGCTGCGCGGTCGATCTCTGCGTACGTTGCCTCAGCGATCTCGGCATTAAGGAAGCGGTTCACTCCCCGGTAGAAGTCTCCAGGGGTCTCAATCCGGAGCTCAGCCCCCGTGCGCTGCCGTAGCTCACTTGCGAGGGAGGGCCAAGGACGTGGGACGTTCCGGCCTTCGCATGGTGGTTGATACCAATCTTCCTTCGTGTCGTTGGAGACGAAGAGCAGATGTGTACGTTCTGGAGAGGCTGCCATGTGACCGATGGTTTCCTCCCAGAGAAGGAAGTCACCTGATGCCGCGAGTGACGTTCCCTTGCCTGCATCCTTGAATCCTGGAGGGATCAGGTTAGGGAACCTGTATGACGAAGCATCCTCGACGCGTCTCCGCGTTTCCGCTATGCCGGGTGGGTTTGCAATCCTCTCCCCGAACAGGGCGGCGACTTGCGTAAGTACGGGGTCCCCCTGGCCGTCCGGCGATATCGAGATGTCGTACTCCCTAAGCCCCTCGACCTGCGCTTCAAGCTTTGCGCTCCAGTCTCTCAGCAGCTCTTCGACGGCCGTGTTAGAGATCTCGGCTTCAAGATCGCTGCTGGCCTTGGTGTCCTGTGCGTACTTGATCAGTAGGCTCTGAGTGAACGTGCGAGCGTCCTTGATCGCTGACTTTGCTTCGCGCAGCTTGTTCTGAAGGAATCGCCCGGCATCGTCGAGTGCCTTCTTCCTGCCGGTGATGACGCGGTGCCGATTCTGCACGAACTCCAGCCCGACCTGGTGCGGGAGCCATAGCCGCTGCTGCACGTTCTGGAGGGCCTTGAGTACTTGCTCGCGTGCGGCAGGGGTGTATTCATAAAGACTCAGCAGGACGTTTGTGTCAAGAACGACAAGTCCGTGCGTGAAGAAGTGAGCGCGAGCCGGATCTGTCTCAGACAGGTTGTCGTGAATCCAGTCCCGGTACTGCCTGATCAACGGGTATTCGCCCTCCAGGCTGACCACTGATCACTCCTCGTTCTCGGTGGGGATGCTGCAGGCGATGATCTCGCTCTGAGCATCGGGGCGCTACTGAGCGGTGGGTGCGGCTCACGCGCCCGACTCGGCCCTGCCTTCCTGGGCTTCGGGCAGACACGGTGCCTCATCCGTTGATTCACCAGGCAGAGCTACAACCCAGAGCTCCCCAGCGATTTCTGCCTGAGGTCGATCGCTGTGTTCGGGCCGGGCGCGCACAACCCTGTGGGCGACGAACTCGCCTTCATGCGGTACAGGGCCGCCGAGGGCCCGGGCTACTGCTTGGTGTGACTGGTAGTCGCCCAGGATGATGATTCCCTCTGGGCGAAGCGCAGGGCGTGCGCGGCCCTTGCTCCCCTCGCGTACACGTGCCATGTAGTCAAGCTGCTGAGCGGCAGTGCGCACCACGCCCCGGCCGATCCGCTTGCCGTGGACGGAACGGAACAGCTCGCGTACACGTGCTTGCCCCTTCTTCTTGCCTGGAATCAGGATGCGTGCCCGTGTTGCTGGGTCGAGGTGGAGCAGGACGTTCTCCGGAAGTATCGCGTCCTTCCAAAGCCAGGTGATCTTGTTCCGGTACTCTGCCTTGACGGTGAACTTCATGTCCCGGTTGGTCCCGCCATTGAGCCATTCGCGCTTGATGCGCAGCAGGCCTGCACTCCAGCGGCTCTGATAGTCATCTGCCCAGACAAGCAGGCATAGGTGGCCTTCCGCCTCGGGCGGAATCATCCAGGAACCGTACGTCTGGGAGTACTTGCAGTCGACATCGATGCCCTCTATGCGGTAGTCCATGTCGACTCCGTCGCCGAACTCGAACTCACGCTGCAGGTTGATCTCAACGAGCGTCCCTGCGTGCGTCTTCTCGGTCTTAAACAGGGTCTTCCAGTCGTACCGGCCGGTGGCTTCGCCGTTGAGTAGCTGGTCAATGGTGTCGCGTAGCACACGGGAGAAGCGTGTCCCGTCGGGGTCAAGCTTCATCAGGTGCTGGTGAACCAGCATGAGTTCGGGATCGTCGCAGACACCAGGCGCCGGCCCAGGGAGTTCAAACAGGGTCACTCTGCATTCCTTTGCGAAGCAGGAGCACGTGATGGCAACTGTCCTGACTCCCAACGCCCATGCGGAGTTCCCATCACGGCGAAGTCGCCTCCACGAAAATGTCGTTGGCGTGCCGGGAGTCCTTCGCCTGGAACCGGAGCAGGCGGCGCGTTGAGTCGGTCGCGGATCTCGGAGGGATCAGCGTGAAGGCCATGATGGTCTTCGACGGATCGGCCACACCCTGAGGGGCGGCGACGTGCGTCTCGACGTCGCTTCGGCCTTCCACTACCGGGTACAGCAAGATCACACCGGTAGCTGGGCTGGCGCTAAGTTCGGGAGTGTCAGCGCCGTCGATTATGCGCAGTGCTGCGGTCCGGTGTTCCATGCTCGCGATACGGCCGAACGCCGTCTTTCCGGCCTGTCGGCTACGACGGACGAGCGAGAAGGGGGACGAGCCGAGGATGCTGGCCTCTATCCGGCTGGATCGAGACAGTTGTGGGGCGATGAGCAGCCAGTCGTCTACCTTGGCCAGCTTGCCGTCGAGCTGTGAGAGATAGGTCAGGTGGGGCCGGAAGAGGTCAGGACGTTCCCACTCAAGTCCGCTCAGGACGCTCATCAGGTCGGCATGAGGCACCTGGGCGGTAAGCGCGGAGAAGCTTCGAGCGAGTGAACTCGTGCTGTCCGGCGGGTTGGTGAATGTGACAGGGGCTGCACTGAATGAGTCGAGCAGCGGGCGCCAGCGTTCGGTGTTGCGGCGGATCGCGGGGGCATCCATGGGGTACGAGGCGGGTTCGATTGGCTGTCCCGGTGACCGGATCTCCACCAGCTCCGCGTTGAACATCTTGTTGCGGGCGGACGGCTTGATCCAGGACAGGTGCTGGGAGACCAGCGGCGGGATCTGGGCCGGGGTGACCTGGGGCTTGCCGTCCACCAGGGCGGCGTACCGGGTGAGTTGGGCGCGGAACGTTTCCTCGTCGCGGCAGATGGCTTCGAAGGCTTCGTACAGGTCGACCGTCTTCGACTTGCCCATGGGCTCCTCGCGGCCGATGTAGAGGCGGACCAGGTCGCGGTAGCCGGGGCGGAAGCCGAACCAGCGGCCCATCTGCATCAGGGTGTCGGCCTGCTGGGTCTTGCGGCGGTAGTAGGTCACTGTGAGGCCCTCGACCGTGAAGCCGCGGGAGAGTTTGGTACCGCCGACCAGGATCTTCCATACGTTCGGGGTGCGATCGAAGTCGAGGTCGGGCTGGGCGTAGTCGCGTTCGGTATCGCCGTTGACGACGATCACCGGTGTGCCGCCGGAGTTGATCAGCTGACGGGCTCGGAAGACGTGCGGCTTGAGGTCCTCGTACGAGGTGGGGGTGGGCAGGCCGTCGTCGGCGAAGCGCTGGAAGTCGGAGGCCAGCAGGGCCGAGAGGCGGTCGTGACCCTCCTGGCTGGTGTAGGTCGCCTCGTGCCACAGGGAGCTGATCCGCAAGGCGAGGGACGCGTGTTCGGCCATGCGTACGGACTCGTGGACGAGCATCGTGTGGTGGCGGAACGGGCCGTCGGGGACGCCGTTGGCCGCGCGGTACAGCTTCAGGGCTCCGGTGAGGAGGAAGGCGTCGAGGGCTTCCTGGAGGCGGTCGCCCGTCTCCTCGTAGATGCCGCGGATGTGGGACTCCTCGGCCGCGCCGGTGGCGGAGTCGTCGGTCCGGTCCAGGTCGTGGAAGTCCTGCACGCCCATGTAGCCGGCCGGGCGGGGCAGTGAGATCAAGAAGTCGCGCGGGAAGATGTCCTCGCCGTCGCCCGGGTCGACGAAGACGTTGGCGAAGGGCGTCGCCGTGTAGCCGACGTACTGGGCGCGGGGGAGGAGGCCGAGCAGCTGGGAGATCTGGCTGTTGATGGCCGTACGGGCGACCTTGCCCTCCTCCCACTTCTTCGGGTCCGTGGTGTTGACCGAAGCTTGGTCGGACTCGTCGTCGATGATCAGCGCGGGTATCTCGGAGAGGAGCGGGCCGATCTTCTTCAGGTCCTTGATGAGCTTGGCCAGCACCGACTTGTTCTTCTTCACCACCATCACGCGCGCGGCCGCGCGGTGCAGGTTGTCCGGGGCGTGAAGCGGCTGCGTACGGACCTGCTTGTCGAATTCGAGTGCCCGGATTCCGGTCGCCAGACTCTTGTAGTCGTCGTCCCGGGTAGTGAGGCGTTCGATGTCGAAGGCGCCTCGGGTGGAGGGGCGGCCACCGTGGCTGACGAACTTTGCCGGCCAGTCCTCGTCGTCCTGGTAGTCGATGCCGACCAGGGCGTCCGCGTCCGACGGGTCGGCGCCGCGCAGGATGTTCTCCTGGCCGATCAGTTCCATGTCCAAACGGCGCTGGGTCTGGCCCCGGAGGAGGTTCAGGGTGCCGCCCAACACGATGACCAGGCGGTAGCCGGCGTCGATGGCCTTCGCCGTGACTCCGGTGAAGTTGGCGGTCTTGCCGGACTGGACGTAGCCGACGACCAGGCCGCGAGCGCCGTACGCTTCAGTGCGGGTGGGGTCGGAGAGGCGCTCGACCACCGCGTGACTCGCCTCGTCGAGGCTGGAGACCGCGGCATCCGACCAGCCCTTGCGACGCAGGAGTTGTTCGTAGGAGTTCCAGTAGAAGGAGCGGACGTCCGCGAGGTCGCGTGAGTACCAGGAAGTGAACTCCTTGCTGATGACGGTGGGACCGGGCTCCTTGAAGACGGGGACTGCCTCGTCGAGAGCCTTGCGCAGGTCGGCGCCGAAGCCGAGGCGGGTGTACGTGTCGGCGCGGCGCTCGTCGGTACGCGGCGGGGCGGTGGACCAGTCGGCCTGTTCCGCCAGGTCCCAGCCGGTCAGCGTGCGGTGCCAGAGTGCGGTGAGTTCGTCGCCGGGGCCCGCGGCGATGATGCGGTCCCGGAAGTGACTCAGCTCCGTGTCGGCGGGTTCGTCGGCCTCGGAGAGGACGAAGGCCAGCTTGGTGAAGTGTTTGGGGCCACGTCGCATCGCGGCCAGGACGTCGCCGTGCAGGTTGAGCAAGTGGTCGGTCATGGTGGGACGGCTTCCTCGAGAAGGGAGGTGGGCGGGCGACTCGGTGGTTCAGCGCGCGAGTTCGCAGCGGGCGGCGGTCACCAGGACGCTGTTCCACAGCGCCACGTTGTCGGTGTGGACGGCCCGCACCCGTTCCTTCTGGAAGATCTCGTTGACCATGAGGTAGAGCATGCTCTTCACCACCGGCGCGTCGTTCAGCCCACCGCGGCGACCGACGTTGAAGACCTGCCGGTACTCCTTGTTGAGCTTGACCTCCCGCTCCTCGCGGTCGAGTTCGAAGAACACGTCCGAGGGCAGGCTGTCCCAGCGGAACGTGATCGGGTCCTCGCCCTCCAGCTCCGGAAGTTCGTCACGCAGCTGACGCCTCAGCTTCGGGTCCAGGCCCTTGCCGGCCGGGAGGACGGCCTTGCGCTGCGGCTCGGTGGCGCGCCGGGCCGCCTCCCGGTACGTCGTCTCCGCCTCCTGGAGATAGGCGGCGAACGTCTGGCCCTTGTCGTCCGTGGCCTGTTCGAGGCCGCGGGCGAAGGCGGGGGTGACCGTCACGCCGTCCTTCTTCACCGTGAGGCTGAAGACGTCGTTCGGTTCGGTCGGCAGGTCGACGGCGATGCGGGCCAGCGCGAGGTGTCCCTCGGCGCTGCGGGTGCTGTTCCAGCCGCCTGCCTGGACGAGGCGGTCGTTGCGGTAGATGTAGAAGCCCTGGCGTTCGGCGAGCGGTCCGATGCCACGGAAGCTGACCAGCGGCGACTTCGGCGGCCAGATGTGAGCGGTGAGAGCCACTTCTCCGACACCCTCCACGGGTGCCGCGTACGTACGCGGGTAGCCGGGCCGGCCCGGTATGCGGTAGCCGAACGGGTCGATCGGCTCGACGCCGCGGTGGTCCAGCTCCTCTTTCGTCCGTACGTCCTCGACGACGATGTCGATGTTGAAGTCCTCGCGGGCGAGGAAGCGGTGCAGATACAGACCGAGGTGGGTCTCCAGCTTCTCGATCGCGTCATTGAGGAAGCGGTCGGCCTGCCCCGCCGTCACGGTGTCGAAGGCCCGCACCCGGTCCCAGCGGACGATCGTGCCGTGCCATTCGACGATTCCGTCGTAGCGGTCGACGAGGTCCTGGCAGTAGCGGGGATCGACGACGTCGCACGTGAAGTCGGCCTGAGCGCGCGCCGTCAGCCAGCGGCGGCCGGTGGACGGGCTCTTCTTGGTGCGGCTGATGACGGTCAGCGAATCGGCGTGTGAGAGGGAGGCGGCCTTGAGACCCGCCCCGAAGTGACCGAGCGCGCTTGCCGCGTATCCCTCACGGCCGCCGACCGTCATCGCGGTGTCCAGGGCCTCGTCGTTCATGCCGCACCCGTCGTCGACGACAAGAAGGCCGGCAAGGCGGTCATCGTCCCGGAGGAAGCTGACGACGACGTTACGGGCGCCCGCGTCGATGGAGTTGTCGATGAGGTCGGCGATGGCGGCCTCGAAGCCGTACCCCTGGTGCGTCAGCGATTCGACGTAGCGGGCGGCGGGCGGCAGCCGCTTGCTGCCGGTCGTCGGGATCTCGTACTGCCAGTCGGCAGAAGGCTGATAAGGCGGCATGAAGGCTTCCTCGCGCACACAGAGCTGAGACCTGCGTGGGGGAGGTGCGCCCTGAGATCAGTGGTGGGATGTGATGATATTGCAAAAGTGGGACATCGAGGGAAACTTCATGCAGAAAGAATGCCTCGTTCCGCTTACAAACGTCCAAGAGCCCCGCTGGGGCGGGGCCCTTGAGGTTCTCCGGCTACGGCACAGCAGCAGCGCCCTCCCGGTCAGGTGCTCATGCCACCCCGTGGCAGTCCCGGTAAGCCCGCCCCGATCCGCACCAGCAGGCCGCCGTCCGTGCCGGAGGCCAGGGCACCGCGCGGCCGCGGGCTGCCAGCGTCGTCGCGTACTGGGGGAGGAGGTTCGGGTCGGACGGGGACGCGGCTTCGGAGGCGGCGAAGGCCTCGTACGAGGGGACCGTGCCGGTGACGATGCCCAGGTTCGGGGTGCCCGCGGAGTGGAGGTCGCGGAGGGCGGCTTCCAGGTCGGCGAGGTGTTCGGCGTGGGAGGGGTACTCGGCGCGCAGGGTGGGGTAGCCGGCGAGGAGCTCGCTCAGTTCGGGCTCCGGCCAGTGCAGGACCGCCACCGGGAACGGGCGGGAGAGAGCGGTGCGGTAGGTGCCCAGTTCGGCGCGGAGGCGGGTGATCTCGGCCTGGAGTTCGCCCGGGTCGGACGAGCCGAGTGACCACAGCCGCTTCGGGTCGTGGAGTTCGTCCAGCGGGACCGTGGCGGTGTGGAGCGTGTCGGTCAGGTCGTCCCAGGTGTCGTGGTCGACGCCCATCAGGCGGCGTACCCGGTGGCGGCCGATCAGCAGCGACTGGGTGGCGTAAGGGACTTCCTCGCCCGGGGCCAGGAGCAGGGTCAGCGCGGTCGAGAGGAAGTCGTGGGCCGACTCCAGCTCGTCGTGCGATTCCAGGGTCTCGGCTGCGATCTGCCAGGGGCCGGGTTCGAGGGGCCCCGCCGCGCGGATGCCCTCGATGATGGCGCGGGCCTCGGCCTCGTGGCCGTACTCCCAGAGGTTCGATGCCTTGAGGGCCTTGATCAGGTATGGCTCGGCGGCGTCCACGGCGAGGAGCTCGTCGTAGAGGGGAGTGGCGCGGGTGCGCTCGCCGGCGAGTTCCAGGTGGGCGGCGGCCCGGAGGAGCAGCGGCTCCCGGTCGTCGGGGTACTGCGCCGCCGTGCGCAGCAGGCGCTCGGCTTCGGCAATGTGGTCAGCAGGCGTGTCGGGGCGCATGCATCACACCGTACTGCTGTACGGCTGCTGCACGGAGGGTTGTTCCGACCCTGGAGAGTTACGGTGCCTGCCCTTATCGTGCGGGCCGTGAGGCAGCGGATACCGGTCATGGTGCAGCGGAACCCGCGTGGGCGGCGCCTCGCCGCGCGCGGGCTGTGGTCGGGTGCCGAGGTGGTCGTGACCCTCGGTGTGGTGCTGCTGCTTCTCGTCGTCCATCAGCTGTGGTGGACCAATAGGCAGGCCAGGGCCGATGCCCGGCACAAGGTGCAGTCCCTGGAGCGGGAGTGGGGGCGGCCGGGGAGCGAGGATGCCGGTGTTCCGTCCGCCCCGCCCGGCGAAGGGGCGGATACGGACACGGATGCGGTGGGGGAGGGCGGGGGCGCGCCGGCGGGTGGCGCGCGTGCGGCAGCGGCTGCCGCGCCCCGCTGGGATCAGGCCTACGCCGTCATCCGCATCCCGCGCCTCGGGCTCACCGCCCCCGTCGCCCAGGGCATCAGCAAGAGCGGCGTCCTCGACAAGGGGTATGTCGGGCACTACCCGCGCACCGCGCAGCCCGGTGGCGCCGGGAACTTCGCGCTCGCCGGGCACCGCAATACGCACGGTGAGCCGTTCCGCTACATCAATCGGCTGCGGCGCGGCGACCGGATCACTGTCGAGACCCGGGAGCGCGTGTACACATACGTCGTCGACAAGACGCTGGCGCAGACCGCCGCCCGGGACAGCGGGGTCATCGCCGCCGTGCCGCGGAGCAATCTGAAGCCTGCTTTCGGGTACAGCGAGCCCGGTTCGTACGTGACGCTGACCACGTGCACGCCTGAATTCACCTCCCGTTACCGCCTTGTCGTGTGGGGGAAGCTGGCGGGTGTGCAGGAGCGGTAGCGGCGGTCACTAAGCTTTTCCGACGTGCTCAGACGACGTCCGCAGTTGTTGTGGTTGCTGGTTCCCTACGTGCTGTACCTGGGGGCGCTGCCGTTCGTGAACCGGGTCCGCCCCGTCGTGCTCGGACTGCCGTTCCTCTTCGTGTGGCTGCTCGGGGCGACCCTGCTGACACCCGTGGCGGTCTGGCTGACCCGACGGGGGGACCGCCGGTGAACGCCGCAGTCGCAACCTCCGTCTTCGGGGCCTTCATGGTGGCCACCGTCGCTCTCGGGCTCCTCGCCGTGCGAGGCCGCGGGAACAGGGGCCGTGACGGGCTTGCCGAGTGGTCCGTCGGCGGACGCAGCCTCGGAACCGTCTTCATCTGGGTGCTGATGGCCGGTGAGGGCTACACCAGCTTCAGCTATCTCGGCGCCGCGGGATGGGGCTACAACTACGGGGCCCCCGTGCTTTATGTGGTGGCGTACATGTCCTGCGGCTACGCCGTCGGGTATGTCGTCGGGCCGATGCTCTGGGCGTACGCGCGCCGGCACGGGCTCGTCGGGATCACCGACATGGTCGCGCACCGCTTCGGACGGCCCTGGCTCGGCGCCCTCGTCGCCGTCCTCGCGACCGTCTTCCTGCTGCCGTACATCCAGCTGCAGATCACCGGCATGGGTGTCGTCGTCTCCACCATCTCGTACGGTGCCATCAGCCTGAACTGGGCGTACTTCATAGCCTTCGCCGTCACCACGGGTTTCGTCGTGGTCAGCGGACTGCGCGGCAGCGCCTGGGTGTCCGTGCTCAAGGACGTGCTGGTGATCGGCACTCTCGGGTTCCTCGCCTGCTACGTCCCCATGCACTACTTCGACGGGTACGGGCCTTTCCTGGACCGGCTCGTCACCGAGAAGAGCGAGTGGCTGACCTTCCCCGGGCACGGCGACAGCGGGCTCGGGCAGGCGTGGTTCATCACCACCTCGTTCCTCAACTCCCTCACCGTGGTGATCTTCCCGACCACCGTCGCCGGCTACCTCGGCGCGAAGAACGCCGACGTCCTGCGCCGCAACGCGATGTGGCTGCCCGCCTACAACGTGCTGCTGTTCGTCCCGATGCTGCTCGGCATGGCCGCCCTCTTCGTCGTGCCGGGGCTCGTCGGCGCCGAGTCCAACCTCGCGCTCTTCAAGCTCGTCGTGGACTCGCTGCCCGCCTGGGCCGTCGGCGTCATCGGGGTGGCGGCCGCGCTGTCGTCGATCGTGCCCATGGCCGTCTTCATGCTCGTCATCGGCACCATGTGGGGGCGCAGTGTGCTCTCGCTCGTACCGCGCTGGCAGCAGCGGCAGAAGGGCGCCGCGCAGACCGTGGTCGTGGTGGCGGGTGTCATCGCGCTCGTGCTGACGTACACCGCGCCGAACACGCTGGTGCGGCTCTCCCTCATCTCGTACGAGGGGATGGCGCAACTGCTCCCCATGGTGCTGCTGGGACTGATGTGGCGGCGGCTGACGCTGCTCGGTGCGATGGCCGGGCTGGTCGTGGGCGTGGGCGTGGTCTGCGGGTTCGTGTTCACCGAGAACGATCCGGTGTGGGGCGTGAACGCGGGCATCGTCGCCCTCGGCGCCAACCTCGCCGTCGCGCTCGCGGTGACCTACGCGGGCCCGCGCGAGCACGACGACCGGCCGGACGGCGACGTGCTCGCGCGGGACGAGCCGGGGGAGAGGCAGGAGACCGTGGAGAGCCGGGAGCCGGAGCTCTCGGGGGTGGGCGTCAGCGAGGCGAGCGACGCTCCCGCAGGAGCATGACGCCCACCGTCGCCACCAGAGCCATCGCGACCGAGAGCAGCACCGCCCCGTCCGCACCCGAGCCCGACGTCGCGACCGCGATCGTCAGCGCGACCCCCGCCGACGAGCCGAGGTAGCGGGCGGTGTTGTTCGCCCCGGAACCCATCGCCGCCCGCTCCGCGGGCACCGACTCCACCGCGACACGCGGCAGCGCGGCGTTGAGCAGGCCGCTGCCGATGCCGGAGACGACGAGCGCCACGGTGAGCCGCAGCCACACCGACGGGCCCGCCGTTCCTGTGTCCAGGGTGCCCAGCAGCGCCAGCACCGCCACGGCGTGCAGGGCGAAGCCCGCGGCCAGCTGATGGCGCGCCGAGACCCTGCCTGTCAGCCGCCGTGCCTGCAGCGCCACCACGAACGACGTACCGGACCAGAGCAGGAACAGCCACGCCGTGCCCATCGCCGACAGGCCGAGTCCCCCCTGCAGCAGTGTCGGCAGATAGCTGAACAGGCCGATCACGGCGAGACCGGTGAACAGACCGCCCGCCAGTGACGTCAGGAACGGGCGGCTGCGCAGCAGCGTCAGATCGATCAGCGGCGCCGCGGCCCGGCGCTCCACCACCACGAACACGGCGGTCAGCGCGAGCGCGGCAAGCAGCAGCAGGCCGACACTCGCGCGCAGCCAGCCCTCCCGGCCCAGCGTGAGCGCCGTCAGCAGCGCGGTCATCGCCAGGCCGAGCGCCGCTGTGCCCGCGAAATCGGGGCGGCCGCCGCGCGGCGAGCGGGACTCGGAGAGCGTGCGGAACGCGAAGCCGGCCGTGACGAGTGCGGCGACACCCAGTGCGGCGTACGTCAGCCGCCAGTCGACCGTGCCGAGCGAGCCGGCGAGCAGGGGGCCGAGCGCGATCCCGCCACTCACGAACGCGCCCCAGATCCCGGTCGCCCTGATCCTGGCCGTCCCCATGGGGAACGCGCCGACGAGCAGGCCCAGGCTGGTCGCGAGGATCGCCGCGGTGGCCGCACCCTGGGCCACGCGGGCCAGCGTGAAGGCGAGCGTGCTGGTCGCGAAGGCGCCGGCGGCGGTGGTGACGCCGAGGCCCAGGGTGCCGATGAGGAACAGCCTGCGCCGGCCGTAGTCGTCGGCGAGGCTGCCCACGACCAGGAGGAAGGCTGCCAGTCCGAGCGGGGTGCCGTTGATCAGCCAGGCCTGGCCGGAGGCGGGGGTGGCGAGCGCAGCGGAGATGTCGGGGACGGTCGTCAATGGCGACGTGTAGTTCATCAGCGCCACGGTGGTGGCCAGAGCGGTGACGGCGAGGGTGGCGGTGGGGCGGGGAGAGGAGGTGGAGAGGGCGGCGGTCGGGCGGGTCGCGGCGGGTCTCGGGGGGTGCGGTGGGGTGTGTGCGAGCTGCTGAGTGAGGGGACGTGTGGGCTGCGCCATGGCTTCGCTCCGGGGCTCGGGTCGTTCGTTCCGGGTCGGCTCTCGGCCGTTGTTGGTTCGGTGAATGAACTTAGGCTTACAGGTCGACGCTAACACGGGTCGGTTCATTCATCGAACCTTGTGGGAGTAAAGTGGTGCGCATGGCTCTCGGCAAGGACTACGCGACACAGCAGTGCTCGATCGCCCGCGCGCTCGAAGTGATCGGCGAGCGCTGGACCCTCCTGGTGGTGCGCGACGCGTTCTACGGCGTCCGCCGCTACAGCGACTTCCTCGTCCACCTCGGCATCCCGCGCGCCGTCCTCGCCGCCCGGCTGCAGTCCCTCATCGAGGCCGGAGTGCTGGAGAAGCGCCGCTACCAGCAGTCGCCGCCGCGCGACGAATACCTCCTCACCGACAGCGGCAAGGCCCTCTGGCCGGTCCTTCGCACCCTCGGTGTGTGGGGGAGCGAGCACATTTCCGGTACGCGTCCGATGCGGCACTTCGTCCATGCCGCCTGCGGTACGGAGCTGGGGCCGTGGGGCAACTGCCCGGCCTGTGCCCAGGTCGTATCGCTGGAAGATGTCGAGATGAGGCCGGGCGACGGACTCGACCCGAACCGCGATCCGGTCAGCCGCGCCCTGTTCGCGCCGCGCCGGCTGCTTCAGCCCCTGGAGGCCGACCCCGTCTGACGCCGGACACCTGCCACGGCGCCATCGTGTATAACGGCTGGAGGGCCGAATGGACGAGCCCGGCGGGCCGAGCAGGAGAGGGATCGATGAGCGGCAGCATCAGCAACCGTCTGCGCGCCGGTGTCGCCCGCCTGCCCCGACCCGTCGGAATCCTGCTCTTCCTCCTCACCGAGGTCCTCCTCGCCGAGGGCGGCAGCCTGTCCGCCGCGGTCGCGCTCGCCGCCACCGCCGCCGCCGGTTCTGCGCTCGTCGCCTGCTCGGTGATCAGCGCCCGCTGCGCCGCCCCGGTGCCCCGCACCCGGGTCCGTACCGCCATGCGCGACCGCGAGAAACGCACCGCGTTCCTGCCGCAGCGCGACCCCGACGCCAAGGGGCGTCGGCGGCCCCGAGCCCCCGGTCATGCCCTCCTGACGGCCGCGTAGGGACTTCGCCCACCTTCTTGCCTGTGTACGTACGCATACGCGTACCCGGGCGCACCCCCACGCGGGTCGTCATGCCGAGCCAGATCTTCTCTCCCCCGGCACGACGAGACCCCCGGAGGGCTCACCCATGTCCGTCTTCATGTCCGCTTTCGCCGGCCTGGTCGGCTCCTTCGCCGACCTCCTCCAGCCGCTCTTCCAGGGCGCCGCGACCGCCGCCGCGATCGTCCTCTTCACAGCGCTGGTGCGGCTCGCCGTGCACCCCCTGTCGCGGGCCGCGGCGCGCGGGCAGAAGGCCCGGACCAAACTCCAACCGCAGATCGCCGAATTGCGCAAGAAGCACGGCAAGAACCCCGAGCGCATGCAGAAGGCGCTCATGGAACTGCACAAGGAGGAGAAGGTCTCGCCGCTGTCCGGCTGCCTGCCCAGCCTCCTCCAGATGCCCGCCTTCTTCCTGCTCTACCACCTCTTCTCCAGCCAGAAGATCGGCGGCGACCCCAACGCGCTGCTCGGCCACGAGCTCTTCGGCGCCCCGCTCGGCGAGCGCTGGCACGACGCGCTCGCACACGGCGGGCTGCTCGGCGCGCAGAGCGTCGTCTATCTCGGCCTCTTCGCGATCGTCGCCACCGTCGCCACGTTCAACTACCGGCGTACGAAGCGTCAGCTCGCCGCAGCCCCGGCCACTCCCGCCACCGGGCCCGACGGGCAGCCGATGCCGGGCATGGGCGCGATGACGAAGCTGATGCCGCTGATGTCCTTCTTCACGCTCGTCTCGGTCGCGTACGTGCCGCTCGCCGCCGCGCTCTACATCGTCACCAGCACCACCTGGACCGCGGTCGAGCGGACCGTCCTCTACCGCGACATGCCGGCCGCGGGCGCCGCCATGGCCACCGCGGCGTAAGGATCGTGGCCAGTGCGGCGCAGTTGCCACAGCGAGTGCGCCGGTCCAGTGTGTGAACAGGGTCTTGCGGAGTGATCCGATGTCTTGGAGGATCGGCCAAGCCTGCGATGGCCGCCACCCATCCGACGGGCCCGATCTCGACCAAGGGGAGACAGACCGTGAAGCTGCTTCGCGTGGGTACGGCAGGTGCGGAACGACCGGCTCTGCTGGACCAGGACGGGACGCTGCGTGACCTGTCCGGAGTCGTCACCGACATCGACAGCGAACTGCTCGCCGACGAGTCCGCGCTGGCCCGCGTAAGGGCTGCCGCGGCCACGCCCGGCGAGCTGCCTGTACTCGACGCCGACGGGCTCCGGGTCGGGCCGCCGCTCGCCCGGATCGGCAAGATCGTGTGCATCGGGCTGAACTACCACGACCACGCCACCGAGACCGGTGCGGCGATCCCGACCGAGCCGATCCTGTTCTTCAAGGCGCCGGACACCGTCGTCGGACCCGAGGACACCGTGCTGGTGCCGCGCGGCAGCCGCAAGACCGACTGGGAGGTCGAGCTCGCCGTCGTCATCGGCCGCACCGCCCGGTACCTGGACTCCGCCGAGGAGGCCCTCGGGCATGTCGCCGGTTACGCGGTCGCGCACGACGTCTCCGAGCGCGAGTTCCAGATCGAGCGGGGCGGCACCTGGGACAAGGGAAAGAACTGCGAGACGTTCAACCCGCTGGGGCCGTGGCTGGTCACGGCGGACGAGGTGCCCGACCCGCAGGCGCTCGCGCTGAAGCTGTGGGTCAACGGCGAGCTGAAGCAGGACGGCACGACCGCCGACCAGATCTTCCCGGTGGGCGAGGTCGTCCGCTACCTCAGCCAGTTCATGACGCTGTACCCGGGCGATGTCATCAACACCGGTACGCCGGCCGGGGTGGCCATGGGGCAGCCGGAGCCCAAGCCGTATCTGAGGGCGGGCGATGTCGTCGAGCTGGAGGTCGCGGGGCTGGGACGGCAGCGGCAGGAGCTCAAGGACGCCTAAGGGCTGTCGTAGCCGGTCAGAGATCGGAGGGGTGGGCGCTGCTCGTGCAGCGGCCCACCCCTCCGGTGCGTCATCCGGCGATCGTGGTGGCGAACTGTTCCAGCGCCTCGACGACCAGCGCGTGGTCGTCCGCCTGCGGGAGACCCGAGACCGTGACCGAGCCGATCACGCCTGCTCCCTCGACCGCGATCGGGAACGAACCGCCGTGTGCGGCGTACAGGTCCGGGTCCAGCCGCGAGGAGTCCTCGAACGTCGTCCCCTTCGCCCGGAACCGGGTCCCGACCAGGTACGAGCTCTCGCCGTACCGCTCGACCACTCTGCGCTTGCGGTCGATCCAGGCGTCGTTGTCCGCGCTCGAACCGGGCAGCGCGGCATGGAACAGCTGCTGGGTGCCGCGCCGGATGTCGATCGCGACCGGAGCGTGCCGCCTCCGGGCCAGGGAGACGAGCAGGCCGCCGAGGGCGTACGCGTCGTCGTAGCCGAAATGCGGCAGAGTCAGTCGGCGCTCCTGCGCGATGAGCTCGGAGATGGTCGGAGCGGTGGGGTTCATGCGGTCTGCTCCTCGGAAGCAGTGGGCAGGGTCACGGTGACGCCTTCGCGGGCCGAGCGTCGGGCGGCCTCGAGGACGTCCAGGGCAGCGGCGGCCTGCAGGGCCGTCACCGGATTGTCGCCCTTGCCGCGCACCGCGTCGGCGACCGCCGCGTAGTACGCCGGGTAGTCGCCCGGCAGCGTACGGACCGGGACGCCGCCACCGGTCAGCGGCGACTCGCCCGCACCGATCCGGCCCCACAGTGCCTCGGGCTCCTCGCCCCAGCCGGGAGCGGCGGCGGACGGGCGGTGGCCCTCGCGCAGGTCGGCCTCCTGCGGGTCCAGCCCGTACTTCACGTAACCGGCCTTCGAACCGAGCACCCGGAAGCGCGGGCCGAGCTGCGCTGTCGTTGCGCTGACGTACAGATGCGAGCGGACCCCGTTCGCATGGGTGATCGCCAGGAACGTGTCGTCGTCGGTGACGGCGCCGGGGCGGCGCGCGTCGGACTCGGCGTACACCTGGACGGCCGGGCCGAACAGCACGAGCGCCTGGTCGACGACATGGCTGCCCAGGTCGTACAGCAGTCCGCCGATCTCCTGCGGATCGCCCGACTCGCGCCAGCCGCCCTTCAGCTGCGGGCGCCACCGCTCGAAACGGGACTCGAAGCGCTGTACGTCGCCGAGCTCGCCGTCCTCGATCAACTGGGCAAGCGTCAGGAAGTCGTTGTCCCAGCGGCGGTTCTGGAAGACCGAGAGCAGCAGTCCGCGCTCCTCGGCCAGCGCGGCGAGCGCGCGCGCCTTGGCGGCCGTACCGGCGATCGGCTTGTCCACGACGACCGGCAGACCGGCGTCGAGCGCGGCGGTCGCGATCGGGACGTGGGTCTTGTTGGGGGAGGCGATCACGATCAGGTCGAGCGCGTCCGGGCCGCCCGCGCGGGCCCACAGCTCGTCGGGCGACGCGGCGAACGAGACGTCGGGGAACTCGGCGCGGGCCTGCGCCCGCCGCTCCTCGTTCGACGTGACGATCGTGTCGAGGACGAGGCCTTCGGTCGCGGCGATCAGCGGGGCGTGGAAGACGGAGCCCGCCAGGCCGTAGCCGACGAGTCCGACGCGGAGGGGGGTCTCGTGCGAGGGCGTCTGCTGGTGCGTCTCGGGAGTCGTGATGCCAGTCATGCAATCCACTTAAGCAACGCTGTTGCCAAAGTGCAAGCGAGAGGGACAATGGGGCCGTGAACAGGAGTAATGCGGGGGCCAATCTGCCGACACTGCGCAGCCACAACGCGGCGCTCGTGCTGGACCTGCTGCGTGTCGCGGGCGAGCGCGGGATCAGCCGTCTGGAGCTGGCGGAGCGGACGGGGCTCACGCCGCAGGCCGTCAGCAAGATCACCGCCCGGCTGCGGGCGGAGGGCCTGGCGACGGAGGCCGGCCACCGCGCGTCCACAGGCGGCAAGCCGCGGACGGTGCTGCGGCTGGTCCCGGACGCGGGGCACGCGGTGGGGCTGCACCTGGACCGCGACGAACTGACGGTGGTCCTGGTCGACCTGGCCGGGACGGTCGTCGCGAGCCGCAGGACGCCGCTGGACTTCGGCGCGCCGGCGGGGGAGGTCGTCGCGGTGGCCGCGGGCGAGGTGGGGGCGGTGCTGGGCGGACCGGTGGGGGCGGATGCCGAGGCGGAATCTCCCCAGCCGCACCCGTTCCCGGAACCGGGGGCGGGCCCCTGGGCTCCCGCGGCGTCCACCCCCGGTGACGGGGGCGCGGGCGGGACCGCTCCCGTGGGGGGCGCGCGGACCGTCCTCGGGATCGGTGTGGCCGTGCCCGGGCCCTTGGACCATCGCGGGGGCGTGCTCCATCGCGTCACCGGATTTCCGCAGTGGGACGGCTATCCGCTCCAGGACGCCCTCGCCGCTCGTACCGGGTTGCCCGTCGTCGTCGACAAGGACACCAACGCAGCCGCCCTCGGGCTCGCCCTGCGGGCCGACGGTCCGGGCGACTTCGCGTATCTGCATCTCGGGACCGGGCTCGGTGCCGGGCTGTTTCTCGGCGGGGCGTTGCACCGCGGGGCCCGCACCGGGGCCGGGGAGTTCGGGCATCAGACCGTGGCGCTGGACGGGCCGCCGTGCGGTTGCGGCGGGCGCGGCTGTATCGAGGCGCTCTGTCTCGCCGCCGTCGCAGAAGGCGATGTCGCGGAGGCCGCGCGCGTGCTCGGGACCGGTGCCGCCAACCTCGTGGGGCTGCTCGACATCGACCGGGTGGTGCTGGGCGGCCGTACCGTCGGCGCGGATCCGGATGCGTACGTACGAGGGGTCCGCGCCGTGATCGAAGAGCGCGCACGGCGTGACGGCACAGGTGCGGCGGTGCCGCTCGTCACCACCGCCGGGGCCGGCCGGCCCGTCGCCGAGGGGGCCGCGCAGCTGGTCCTCGCCGCGTTGTTCGGCCGTGTCGGCAGCGGTGGTGGCGTATAGCGCCGTTGGAGCGGCAGGGCTGTGGGCCGGTCGAGCGGTTGAGGGCGGCCGACCGGGTGGCCCTTCGGCATGGCGACACCCGGCGGGTCGCGCGCGCGTGACAGCGTCGCCGCCTACAGCCGGTGAACTCCGGGCACGGGGCGATCCGGCCGTTTCGCAAGCAGCGAAGGGTGTCCCCCATGTCCCCCCAACCGCCCCCGGAACCGACCCCTGAACCGTCTCCGGAGCCGTCCCCGCTCCTGCCGTCCTCACCGCTTCCTCCCGCCGCACGGTCACGTCATGGACTCGCCCTCGGACTGGCCGCGGCGAGCGTGGTCCCCGCCGTCGTCCTCGGCGGCCCGTCCGCCGCCGCCACCCCGGTCCCGGCGCTCTCCGTCACCGCCGACCAGCAGCCCACCTGCGGCACACCGACGGCAGGCGACTTCCCGATCACGACCCGGATCCACGGCGGCCCGGCGAGGTATGCCTCCGGCGGCGGTTACGGCACCTGGTTCCTGGATCTGACCAATACGACCTCCGAGTCCTGCCGGTCCATCCACCCGGTCCTGGTCCTCACCGACGAGGACCGGAAGCTGACCTCCGACCAGATCCAGCTGGAGTTCTCCGATCAGGCCCAGCCCGATGTCGAGCACCGCGTCGCCTGGGAGACGACCGACCGCGACGAGCACATCGGTGTCTTCGGCGGTGACGGCGCCGACGACTTCGACGGCTTCACGGTCCCTGCGGGCCGCACCGTCACCGTCGAGGTCCGGATGGCGTTCACCTCCGACACCGGCCCCGGCCGGATCACCGTCAACGCCGCGATCGTCCAGCGGCAGCGTGGCGCGAGCGCCGACAGCGGCAGGATGCAGCCGAAGGACGACGGGGACTGGGTCGGTGAGTCCGACGACTATCTCTTCAGCGTCGTCGAGGACAGTGGCGACAGCGACACCGGCGAGGTCGGTGAGACCGACGAGTACGGAGACATCGACGAGTACGGCGGCACCGACGAGTACGGGGGGACCGATGATTTCGGCGGGAGCAGTGATTTCGGTGAGACCGGTGACGCCTCCGGTATCGGCGGGACCGGTGATGCCGGAGACGTCGGCGATGTGGCGGGAAGTGGAGACCCCGGCCGGGACACCGCTCGCGACGGAACCGGAACCGGAACCGGCCCCCGGGACAACACCACCGGAGCAGTCGGCGGCACCGGTGACACCGCTGCCATCGGCGGCGTCGACGGCGGAGGCGACGGTGATGCGTCGGCCTCCGGGCGCGTCCCGGACTCCGGGCAGGCCCCGCAGGACAGTCCCGAGCTCGCCATGACCGGCCAGGCGTCGACCGTCCCCTGGTTCTCGCTCCTCACCGCCGGGTCCCTGCTGCTCAGCGGCGCCGCCGTCCTCGCGTGGTCCCGGCGGCTGCGCCACGCCCGTCGTTGACCTGCGGCGACGCACCGTTCACCGGTGTTCATGTCCGTCTGCCACCATCGAGGCGTGGACTACCTGCTCGACCAGGCACCTGGCGCACCGATCCGCTCCGGCATTCCGGAGCACGGCCGTATCCCCAAGTACTACGCCGTGAAGGCCCATGTCTCGCTCCTCATCGAGGAGTTGGGCGAGGGCGGCATGCTGCCCACCGAGCGTGACCTCGCCGTCCGCTACGAAGTCTCGCGCGAGACCGTGCGTCAGGCGCTGCGTGAACTCCTGCTGGAGGGCCGGCTCGCCCGTCAGGGCCGCGGCACCGTCGTCGCGGGTCCCAAGCTGGAGCAGCCGCTCTCCCTCGCCAGCTATACGGAGGGTGTGCGCCGCCAGGGGCGGACCCCGGGCCGCCACCTCATCGGTCTGGAAAAGTTCCCCTGCCCCGCCGCACTCGCCGCCGAGACCGGCGTCGAGCAGGGCGAACCGGTCTGGCACCTGGAGCGCGTCCTGCTCGCCGACGACGACCGGGTCGGCCTGGAGAGCACCTACGTCTCCGTCGCCCGCGTACCGGATCTGGACACCGAGTTCGACCCCGACTCCTCCTTCTACGCCTATCTCCACGACCGGCTCGGCATCGCGTTCGGTGATGCGGACGAGCGGATCGAGACGGTGCTGGCCACCCCGCGCGAAGCTCTGCTGATCGGTACGCCGCCCGCGCTGCCCATGTTGCTGCTCCACCGGATCTCGCGGGACGCGAGCGGGCGGCCACTGGAGCGCGTGCGCACCCTCTTCCGCGGCGACCGGTTCTCCTTCACCGCTCACCTGGGCGCGCGGGGCTGACGCCGCGGACCGGCAATCGACTTGCATCGATAACGGGAATGTAACGGGTCTAGGCCAACCTTGAGGCCCAGTTCACCCTCCCGTTGCCGTACCGATCCGGACGGGCCACCCACCCCGAGGAGCGTTGCCGCCGTGAGAGTCATCGTCGTAGGAGCCGGCGTGGTGGGAACCATGCACGCCTGGCACGCAGTGAACCGCGGCCACGAGGTCGTACAGATCGAGCGCGAGAGCGAGGCACGCGGAGCATCGCTCCGCAATTTCGGACAGATCTGGGTCAGCGGCCGGGCCGGTGGCGAGGAGCTGGAGACCGCCCTTCGTGCCCGTGAGTTGTGGGAGGGCATCGGGGAACAGGTCCCCGGCCTGGGCTTCCGGCCCTGCGGCTCGCTCACCCCGCTCCGCACCGAGCTGGAGATCGCCGTCGCCGAGGCGGCCGTGGCCCGCCCCGACGCTGCGGCCCGCGGCTACAAGCTGCTCACGGCCGACGAAGCCCGCGCCGTCAACCCCGCGCTCCGCGGCGACTTCGTCGCCGCGCTGTGGTGCGAGCGGGACGCCGCCGTCGAGCCGCGCACAGCCCAACTTGCTTTGAAGCAGCAGCTGCTGGCGTCGGGCCGGTACACCTTCCTCGGCGGCCGCGAGGTCCGCGAGGTGGTCGGTGCGGCCTCCGTGCGCGACGACCACGGTGACGTGCACACCGGCGACGCCGTCGTCCTGTGCACGGGCGCCTGGCTCGGCGGCCTCGTCCGCGAGCTGGCCGGCCCCGATCTGCCGGTGCGCCGCGTCCGCCTCCAGATGATGCAGACCGACCCGCTCGGCGAAACACTCACCACCTCCGTCGCCGACGCCGACAGCTTCCGCTACTACCCGGCCTACCGGAGCGAGGCGCTCGACGCCCTCAACGCCGGGCAGGCGCAGGCGCCGACCGCAGCCGAGCACAGGATGCAGCTGCTGATGGTCCAGCGCCGGGACGGCGGACTGACCATCGGCGACACCCACGAGTACGAGCACCCGTTCTCCTTCGACGTCGTCGAGGAGCCGTACGAGCACCTCACCCGGGTCGTCGAGTCCTTCCTCGGCCGCCCGCTGCCGAGGATCCGGCACCGCTGGGCCGGGGTCTACGCCCAGTGCACCGACACCGGCCGCGTCGTCCACCGCCAGCAGGTGAGGGACGGCGTCTGGCTGGTCACCGGGCCGGGCGGCCGCGGCATGACCTGCTCGCCCGCCATCGCCGAAACGACCGCCGACGAACTGGGCTGGTGAAGAAGTTGAGCAACTCGCAGAGGAACGACCGGAAGAACGACCGAGAGAGCGACCGGATGAACGAGCAGAGGAACAGCCTGAATCTGATCGTCCTCGACATGGCCGGTACCACCGTCGCCGACGGCGGCCTCGTCGAGCAGGCCTTCAGCGCCGCCGCACAGCGCCTGGGCGTGGAACCCGGCTCCGCCGACCACGCGGAGAAGCTCGACTATGTGCGCGCCACCATGGGCGAGTCCAAGATCTCCGTCTTCCGCCACCTCTTCGGCGACGAGGACCGGGCCCAGCAGGCCAACCTCGCGTTCGAGGAGGCGTACGGGGAACTGGTCGCCGACGGCCGTATCGCGCCGCTTCCCGGCGCCCGCGAAGCCATCGAGCGGCTCACCGAAGAGGGCCGGACCGTGGTCCTCTCCACCGGCTTCGCCCGCACCACCCAGGACGCGATCCTCGCCGCGCTCGGCTGGCAGGACCTGGTCGCGCTGACGCTCTGCCCCGCCGACGCGGGCGGCCGCGGCCGCCCCTACCCGGACATGGTCCTCGCCGCGTTCCTGCGCACCGGGGCGGTGGACGGCGTCCAGCAGATCGTGGTCGCGGGGGACACCTCGTACGACATGCTCAGCGGCGTACGCTCCGGGGCCGGGATCGTCGCCGGGGTGCTGACCGGCGCACACGACAAGGACCAGCTGGAACGCAACGGGGCCACGCACGTACTGGGTTCGGTCGCCGAACTGCCGGACCTGATCGCCCGGGCGGAAGCATGACCGGCGCATCCGCATCCGCACCCGCGGCAGACGGCCGGACCGCGCAGGGCGGCGGGATCCGGTTCGACGGGGTCAGCGTCGCGTACGGCAAGAACACCGTCCTCGACCGGCTCGATCTGACCGTCGAACCCGGCGAGGTCATGGCGCTGCTCGGGCCCTCCGGATCCGGCAAGACCACCGCCCTGCGCGCCGTCGCCGGCTTCGTCCGGCCCGCCTCCGGGCGGGTCTGGCTCGGCGACCGCGATGTCACCGGACTGCCACCGCACAAGCGCGGCATCGGCATGGTCGTCCAGCAGTACGCGCTCTTCCCGCACATGCGGGTCCAGGACAACGTCGCCTTCGGCCTCAAGGCCCGCAAGGTCGCGAAGGCCGAGATCCCCGCACGGGTCGCCGAAGCCCTCGAACTCGTCGGCATGGCCGCGTACGCCAAGCGCTACCCGCGCGAGCTCTCCGGCGGCCAGCAGCAGCGCGTCGCCATCGCCCGTGCGCTCGCCGTCCGCCCAGGGGTACTGCTGCTCGACGAACCGCTCTCCGCGCTCGACGCCCGGCTGCGCTCCGGGATGCTCGCCGAACTGGCCCGGCTGCACCGCGAGTTGCCGGACGTCTCCATCCTGTACGTCACCCATGACCAGGTCGAGGCGCTGACCCTCGCCGACCGGATCGCGGTCATGGACAAGGCGCGGCTGCAGGACTGCGGCACCCCGCAGGAGCTGTACCGCCGCCCGCGTACGGAGTTCACCGCGTCGTTCGTCGGCAACGCCAACCTGCTGCCGGTCACCGTCGCCGGGACCGCGGGCACCGTGGAGTTCGCCGGGCGCAGGCTCGACGTACCGACCGGCGAAGCGGCCGGCGGCGTCACCGCCACCCTCTGCGTCCGGCCCCACCTGGTCGGACTCGGCGACGGTCCCAACGCGCTGACCGGCGCCCTCGCCGAGGTCCAGTGGCGCGGCTCCACACATCGGCTGTACGTCGACGTCGAAGGCCACCGGATCAAGGCCGACCTCCGCGAACTGCGCGACACCCCGGCGCTCGGCGACCAGATCACCCTGCACTTCGCCGCCGAGGACGCGGTGCTACTGCCCGCGGGGGCGACGGTGGTGAACGATGGGTAGCACCGGTGCCCGCCTCAAGCCTGCTGATCCCGCACCGGAGTCGGTGCCCACCCATCCCCAAGGTCTCGACTCCGCTCGACCAGGGGAGGCCCCACTCGCCCCTGCGGAACGCACGCCCACCAAGGTGCGCACCCCCCGGTTCGTGTGGGTCGTGCCACCTGTTGCCGTTCTTGCTCTTGTCTTCCTCTACCCGCTGGTCCTCGTCGTCCAGCAGTCCGTCAGCCCCGACGAGGGCGGCACCTCGCTCGCCCCGTACGGCGACGTCTTCGCCTCCGCGTCGTTCCGCTCGGCGCTGACCACCACCGTCTGGCTCGCCGTCGGCTCCACCGCCGGCTGTCTGGTGCTGGGCCTCGTCCTCGCCCTGGTGATCGCCTTCGTGCCGTTCCCCGGCGGCAGGGCGGTCTCGAGGTTCATCGACGTCTTCCTCTCCTTCCCGTCCTTCCTGATCACCCTCGCCCTGCTGTTCATCTACGGCACCGTGGGCATGGCCAACGGCGTCTGGACGGATGTCACCGGCGCGGCGGACGGGCCCTTCCACTTCCTCACCACCCCGTGGGGCGTCCTCCTCGCGGAGATCACGTACTTCACCCCGTTCGTGATGCGGCCACTGCTCGCCGCGTTCTCGCAGCTCGACACCGCGCAGCTGGAGGTCGCCTCCTCGCTGGGCGCGAAGCCCGCCCGGATCGTGCGACGGGTGATCCTCCCCGAGGCGCTGCCGGCACTCGCCGCGGGCGGCTCCCTCGTCCTCGTGATGTGCCTCAACGAGTTCGGGATCGTGCTGTTCACCGGGGCGAAAGGGGTCACGACCCTGCCGATGCTCGTCTACAGCAAGGCGATCCTGGAGTCCGACTACCCGGCCGCCTGTGCCGTCGCCGTCGTCAACATCGCGATCTCCGTGGGTCTCTACAGCCTGTATCGGATGGTGAGCCGCCGTGTTGGTGCATAGCCGAACCGGGAAGTGGGCCACCTGGGCCGTCTTCCTCCTGCTCTTCGTCCCACTCTTCGCGCTCCCCCTGCTGGTGATCGTCGCCGCGTCGTTCACCACCAACTGGTCCGGCGCCTTCCCCTCGGGCCCGACCACCGAGCACTACCGGGCCGCCACCAGTGGCGACTCCCTCCAGGCCCTCACCACCAGCCTGATCACCGCCGTCGGCGCCAGCCTGCTCGCCCTCACCATCGGCTCCTGGGCCGCGCTCGCCGCCGCCACGCTGCGGCGGCGGGGCAAGAGGTTCCTGGACGGGCTGTTCATGCTCCCGGTCGCCGTGCCGTCCGTCGTCGTCGGCCTCGCCGTGCTCGTCGCGTTCAGCAAGCCGCCGATGCTGCTCAACGGCACGCGCTGGATCGTGATCCTGGCGCACACCATTCTTGTCACGGCGTTCGCCTACCAGTCGGTCTCGGCCGCGACACTGCGTCTCGACCCGATGTACGAGCAGGCGGCGGCCAGTCTCGGCGCCCGCCCCTCCTACGTCCTGTGGCGGATCAAGCTGCCGCTCCTGCTGCCTTCCCTCACGGCGGCCGCAGGGCTCTGCTTCGCCCTGTCCATGGGCGAGTTGAGCGCCACGATGATGCTCTACCCGCCCGACTGGACACCGCTCCCGGTGCAGATCTTCGCGGCCACCGACCGTGGCTCGCTCTTCACCGGCGCCGCCGTGGCCGTGGTCCTCATGGGCACGACGCTGCTGGTCCTGCTCGCGGTCTCCCGCATCCGCACCAAAGCCTCGTACCGCTGACACCCCGTACCGAACCCACTTCCAGGAGATACGACTCCCATGCGCAAGAGCCACCTCAAGCCGCTGGCCGCCGTCACCGGCGCGCTCGCCCTCGCCGCCACCCTCTCCGCCTGCGGCGGCTCCTCCGCCGCCTCCGACGAGAAGATCGTCACCGTCTACAGCGCGGACGGGCTCAAGGGCGAGAACGGCGACGGCTGGTACGACAAGGTCTTCAAGGACTTCGAGAAGAAGACCGGCATCAAGGTCGAGTACGTGGAGGGCGGCTCCGGCGAGATGGTGCAGCGCGCCCTCCGCGAGAAGTCCAACACCCAGGCCGATGTGCTGGTCACGCTCCCGCCGTTCATCCAGCAGGCCGACACCAAGGGCCTCCTGACGGCGTACGAACCGGCCGGCTCCGACCAGGTCGACGGCGCCGACAAGGCGTCCGACTCCAAGTGGACCTCGGTCGTCAACAACTACTTCGGCTTCGTCTACAACAAGAAGGAACTGAAGACCGCGCCCACCACCTGGGACGAACTCACCGACGGGAAGTACAAGGAGAAGATCCAGTACTCCACCCCCGGAGTCGCCGGTGACGGCACGGCCGTACTCATCAAGGCCATGCACGACTTCGGCGGCAAGGAGCCGGCGATGGAGTACCTGAAGAAGCTCCAGGCCAACAACGTCGGGCCGTCCGCCTCCACCGGCAAGCTCGCCCCCAAGGTCGACAAGGGCGAACTGCTCGTCGCCAACGGCGACGTCCAGATGAACTTCGCGCAGTCCAAGGACATGCCGAACCTCAGCATCTGGTTCCCGGCGAAGGCCGGCTCCAAGCCCACCACGTTCGCCCTGCCCTACGCGGCCGGACTGGTCAACAAGGCCCCGCACAGCGCCAACGGCAAGAAGCTGCTCGACTTCATGCTCTCCGAGCAGGCCCAGAAGGACGTCAGCGAGGTCGGCGGCGGCTTCTCCGCCCGCAAGGACGTCGAGGCCACCGACGCGAACGCCATCGCGCTCAGCAAGCTGATGAACGGGGTGGAGGTCTTCGAGCCGGACTGGTCGGAGATAGGCGCCAACCTGGACGGCTACGTGGACGCCTGGAAGACGGCCACCGGAAGCTGACTGCGGGGACCGGCACGGGCCCACCGGCCCGGCACCCTGAAATCGGGGATGTCGGCGCTGCACAACGCGGTGCCGCCGGCGTCCCCGCACACGGGCCAGGAACGCGCAAAGAACGTTGGCCCTGACCTGCGGAAACACGCTTTTCAGGGCCTCTTGACGTCTCACTCCGGCTGTCTGACACTCCGCTGCGGGGGGAGTGCCAGACCACCACTCAGACGAGGTCGACGAGGTCCGCGATCGAGTCCACAACCTTGGTCGGCCGGTACGGGTAGCGCTCGATCTCGTCCCTGTTCGTCAGCCCGGTGAGAACCAGGAACGTTTCCATCCCGGCCTCCAGCCCGGCCAGCACATCCGTGTCCATCCGGTCGCCGATCATCGCGGAGGTCTCGGAGTGGGCACCCAAAGTGTTCAGCGCACTGCGCATCATGAGCGGGTTGGGCTTGCCGACGAAGTACGGCTCCTTGCCGGTCGCCTTCGTGATCAACGCAGCGACGGAACCGGTGGCGGGCAGCGCCCCCTCGGGTGAAGGCCCGGTGTTGTCGGGGTTGGTGGCGATGAAGCGGCACCGTTGTTTATCAACCGGATGGCCTTCGTCAGCGCCTCGAACGAATAAGTCCGCGTCTCACCCAAGATCACGAAATCGGGCTCGGTGTCGGTGAGCACGTACCCGGCTTCATGCAAGGCGGTGGTCAGCCCCGCCTCACCGATGACGTAGGCAGTGCCGCCAGGGTGCTGGTTGTCCAAGAACTTGGCGGTAGCCAGGGCCGAGGTCCAGATGTTCTCGACCGGCACTTCGAGGCCGATGCGGTTGAGCCGCATATGCAGGTCTCGGGCTGTGTAGATCGAGTTGTTCGTCAGAACGAGGAACGGCTTGCCCGAATCACGGAGCTTCTTGATGAAGGCGTCCGCGCCGGGGATCGGCACGCCTTCGTGCATCAGCACCCCGTCCATGTCGGTGAGCCACGATTCGATGGGCTTGTGATCTGTCATGGGTGCGGCTCCTGCCATACGACGACTCACGGGATGACCATGCTATTCACTCCTCGCATTCAGAGCCTGAACGTCTCGTAGCCCGGACCGGTCGCAGGGGGAAACGTCACCTTTGTTCGTAGAGTTCCCTACGCTCCAGTAAGCAGCGATCCATCCAGAGATCACCTACAACGCGGGTTTGGTCATACGGAGTCACCCGCTCCGCCTCGCAGGGGAAACTTCTTCCCGGAAGCCGGCTCGGCCAACAGGGCCGCCGAGCCGAACGCGGGCGAGTGCTCGAACACCGAGCCGCGGATGGTCCCGTTCCGGCCGGAGTGCAGTACACAGTGACGGCCGATACGAGATCTACGACGGCGGCAGTGAGGGGACGCACTCCTGACTGCCGAACTCCAGCCTCAGATCCGGTGGATGCCCGCTGGCACACGGGCTACTTCCACACGATCTCAAGGAGCTCCGGGCGGAACACTCCGCGCTGTGCGCCGCCCTTACCTGCTCCGCTGATCATCACGGATTCGATAGTCCTCATGATCTCCTGCCGCTTCATGTCCACGGTGTAGCCCTCCCACTCGCGGACGATGCGACCGGCCGCGGAGCCTGCCTGGGCGGGTGTCTCCGGAAGCGTCGAGACCTTCTCTTTCGTCTCCCGCTCCTTGTCCTCCAGGCGGCGGATCTCGCGGGCGAACTCGCCGAGAGAGAGCAGGTCGTCAGCCCGAAGCTGTCGAGCCTCGGCCTTGTCCGCCTCGACCTGCTCCAGCGCCTTCTTGGCCTTGGTCAGCTCGGGGTCTTCCTCTTCAGCGGGCTGCACAGTGCGAGCCCGCTTCTTGAGGCTGCCGAGAAGGACCTTCTCGACGTAGTCGTCGACCGGGGGGCCGCTGCGGGACAGCTTTCCGCACCCGCCGCCCGCCTTCCTGCACAGGTAGTAGTACCCGTACTTCTCGTAGCTGGGAGTGCCTTTCTGGTACATGGCGGATTGCAGGCCGGTTCCGCACTTCGCGCAACGTGCGATGCCGGTCAGTAGCCGCTTCGTGACCGTGGTCCCGGTCTTGCGTCCCTTACCGGTGTTCTTCCGGGCGTCCAGTACATCGATCAGTTCCCGCCATTCCGCAGGCGTGAAGATCGTCTCCCACTGCCCAATGACCGGTGTGCCGTCCGTGCGCTCGACCAGATATTCGGTGGGGTCCACGCGGCCGGACCTCTCGCGAACTTCCTGCGGGATGTAGGCGCGGTAGCCGCACAGGCGAGGGTTCCTCAGCACGTACTTCACGCTCGTGTACCCGATCGTCTTGCCAGGAGGTGTCTGGGGGCTGCACACACCCAGCTCTGTCCACTCCTCGTGGAGAGTGGCGATCGTCTTGCCCCTGATGACGTCCCTGCGGGCCTTCCGAAGAAGCTCGGCTTCCCTCTCGTCGACGTGCTCGACGTCCTTCCAGCCGAAAGCCCGCTGCCCCTTGTGCGGCTTTCCTTCGGTGGCCTCGGCCAGCTTCTGACGGGCGACTCGGCGGGCGGCATCTGCGGAGAACTTGTTGGCGATGGTCACGTAGATACGTGCCTGAAAGCGTCCGTCTTCGGTTGTCAGGTCGAAGTCACCTGCGGTGGTGCCGAAGACCATCGGGCGGCGGGCCTGCTCGTAGATGTCGATGAGATGTTCAAGGTCGCGCGGCTGGCGGGCGATGCGGTCGATGTTGTAGGCCAGGATGCCGCTGATCACGCCGTTGTGAAGGTCGAGGACCATCTCCTCGAAGTCCTTGCGCTTCACACGGCGCTTGTAGGCGGAGGTGTCGTTGTCCTCGTAGACGCGGTGCACGTTGACGCGCTTGAGCTGAGCCAAGTCGTACACGTCTTCGCGTTGGCGGACGACCCCCTCTCGGCCGTCGCGCCCGTCACCTATTTGCCCGATGTCGGAGATCCGGACGTATCCACCAACTGTGAGCATGTCTGTCCCTGTGCCCGTCCTCGCCAGCACTGCCTTCAAGGTCGTCCACAGTATATGTTTTATGTCTACGTGGTGAGACCCGAACGTACAGTTTCGAGCGCTCAAGGCGATCCGCCTGATCAGCGGCGGGGCCCGCTTCATCCGGACCAACCCAGGACGGGACCAGCCCCTCCGTCGAGGGCCGCTGCGCGTGGCCTGAGCCCCGTCGGCACCGGCACAGGCGGGTGCGGGGAGGGGTTTCTGCGAGCCGTTCCCCGCACTCCCACGGACCAGCCCCGACGCCCCAGCGGATGCGAAAACCCGCCGGACGCGTGAACCTGCCTTTAGGAGGTTCACGATGCGTTCCATACCCCTCACGTTCTGTGGAGCCGCAGTGGTTGCGGCGACACTGATGCCCGCTTCCGTCGCACTGGCCGACACCGGCTCCAGCCAGGAAAAGGAAACTCAGACCCGCGCCACCCTCTCGGTGGACCCGGCATCCATCGCCCCGGGGGGTGAGGTGGACCTGCAGGTCGACGGTTGCAAGGGCGGGAAGGCCAAAGGGATCTCCGATGCCTTCGACTCCGACGCCGGCTTCTCGGCCGCCGACGACAGCGGGCTCTCCGCCAAGGGAAGGATCCGCTCGGACGCCGCGGCCGGCGACTACGACATCTGGGTGACGTGTGACGACGACAAGGACACCCGGGTGTCCGGCACCGTCACCGTCGTCGACCGCGAGGGTGCCGCACCCATCGCCCCGATCGCCCCGGTCCAGGCCGGAGGCGGCGGCACCGCGACGCTCCTTGCCGGCGAGGCGGCCCAGCAGGACGGCCCCGGCATCGCACACACCGTGACCGGGCTGGTCCTGGCCGCCGTCGCCTCCGTCGCCGTCGCCTTCCGCAGCTCCCGCCGTCGCCACCCGTCCACGGACTGAACGAGATGTCCGCCTCGGACCGCCCCACAGGCACCGGCCGGCTGCTGACCGGCGTGGCCTGGGCCGTCGTGTTGCTGGGCCTGTGGCTCTGGGGCCGCGGCATCACCGACGGCTCCGGCGCCAGCTCTGCCCCGACCACCGGCGATGTCGCCGCGGTCGGCCGCCCCCTCGGCGTACCGCTGCCCGCCGCGCACGCCCCGATCAAGGGTGCGGCGCCCGAGCGGGTCGAGATCCCCTCGATCGGCATCAAGGCCCCCGTCGTTTCCCGCGGCCTGGACGCGGCGGGAGCGATCGACCCGCCGTCCTTCGCGACCCCGCACACGGTCGGCTGGTACGGCAGCGGCACCCGGCCCGGCGCGGCGGGCGCCGCACTCTTCGTCGGCCATGTCGACACCGAGACCAAACCGGCCGTCTTCTACGGGCTGAGCGCGGCCCGCCCCGGCGCCAAGATCCGGGTGGTCCGTACGGACGGCACGGTCGCCGAATTCACCATCGACGATGTCCAGGTCTTCACCCGGGACCGCTTCAACGCCCACAAGGCGTACGGTCCCCGCAAGGACGGCCGGGCGGAGCTGAGGCTGATCACCTGCGGCGGTACGTTCGACCGGGCGTCGCACGAGTACAACGCCAATGTGGTCGTCTCCGCCTATCTGACCGGCGAGAAGAAGAGCGCGGCCAAGGCGACCGAGGCCGTGGACAAGTCCGCCAAGTCCGCCGGGTCCGCCAAGTCCGCCGACTCCGCGTAGGTCGTCCCGGGCGGAAGAGGGATACCTGGCCCGGCCGGCCGCCCGTTCTCCCCCGGGGCGCCGGCCGGGCCGGTCCTCGACCGCGGTGCGCGGGCTGCGGGAGAAGCCCGGCGCCGACACGGGAGGGCAAGGGGGCGTATGGGCCACTCCTGAACACTGTAGGCCGGTGAACGGTCATGGCCCAGTCGTTTTTTGACGGTACGTCCAGAACCGGTCACTGTCTGTCGTTCATGAACGTCCTCGTATGTACGGGCAAGCCGGACACCCGGGTGTGCCAGGATGGATTCGCCCGGTCTTGTCCGGCACCCGAGGGGGAGTGGATGTACGGCAATCACACCGGCCGGTTCCGCGCGGGGGCGGTGGCCGCGGCCGGCGCGATGGTGCTGCTCGCGGGATGTTCCTCGGCCGGCGGCGACGGGGACGAGAGCCCCGCCGCGATCGGCCGGCAGCCCTCGGGCAGCGGCCCGTACTGGGTCAACCCCGACGGGAACGCGGCCCGGCAGGTCGCCGCCTACACCAAGGACGGCAACGACAGGAACGCCGACCTGATCAGGAAGATCGCCCGGCAGCCGGTCGGCGAGTGGATCGGCCCGGACAACCCCGAGGCCGAGACCAAGGGCTTCACCGAGGCGGCCGCGAAGGCGGGCCGGGAGGCGCTGCTGGTCCTCTACAACATCCCGCACCGCGACTGCGACCAGTTCTCGAAGGGCGGCGCCGCCGACGGCAACGCGTACCGCGACTGGCTGGAGAAGGTCGCCGAGGGCATCGGTGACCGCCGCGCCACGGTGATCCTGGAGCCGGACGCAGTGCTGCACCTGGTCGACGGCTGCACCCCGCAGGAGTTCCACGAGGAGCGGTACGACCTCCTCGAGGGCGCCGTCCAGCGGCTGAGGCAACTGCCGCACACCCGTGTCTACATGGACGCGGGCAACGCCGGCTGGCACACGCCCGACGCGCTCTTCCAGCCGATCCGGCGGGCAGGCATCGCCGACGCGGACGGCTTCGCGGTCAATGTCTCCAACTTCCAGACCACGGCGGCCAGTACGGACTTCGGCAAGCAGCTGTCGGCGAAGGTCGGCGGCAAGCCGTTCGTGATCGACACCAGCCGCAACGGCAACGGCCCCTACGACGGCGGCGACCCGAAGGAGAGCTGGTGCAACCCTCCGGGCCGCGCACTCGGTGAACCGCCGACGACGGACACGGGTGAGGAGCTGGTCGACGCGTATCTGTGGGTCAAGCGGCCGGGAGAGTCGGACGGTTCCTGCAAGGGGGGTCCGAAGGCCGGGGCGTGGTGGCCGGAGTACGCACTGGGTCTGGCCCGCAACACGAAGTAGTACCCGGGGGCGTCCGGTGACCGGTTCTCCGTCCTCGAACGCCCCCTTGGTCTACGGGATCTCCACCCACGTCCCCTCCGACGGTGTCCCCTTCGCGTCCGTCACGAACAGCATGTACCACCCCGACGGCACCAGTGCCCGGTTCTTCGGCACCGTCACCGAGATGCCCTCTGCCGTCCTCACCAGCCCCAGCTCCACCGACCGCTGGTCCGTGTCCGTCACATGCGTCACCGCGCTCGGCCGCATCAGCTTCGCCGACGTGATCGTCGACCCCTGCGAGGTCGTGAACATCCCCGTACCGCCCCGCCGCATCCTCTTCGGCCCCGCGGTCAGCTCCGGGCGCGAGTCGCGGTACAGGTAGGGCGGGGTGTAGATCTCGATGCGCTGCTCGAAGACGCCGGGGCGGGAGTTCGCCCTGTCGGCGTAGAGCGAGTCCGAGCCGAAGATCACGACGCGGCCGTCGGGGAGCAGTACGGACCCCGAGTGGTAGTTGCGGCCCACTGCTGGGTCCGCAACCCGCTTGTACCTGTCCGTCTTCGCGTCGTACAGCCGCGCCTGGAGGATGTTCGAGCCGCCGCGCCCCCGGTAGTCGTCGGAGCCGCCGGTGACCAGCACCGAGTCGTCCGGTAGCAGTGCCGCGCTCGGGTAGCGGGTGCCCTCGTCGAGCGACGGGCCGTCCTTGAATTCGGGGTCGGGGTCCTTGAGGTCGACCAGCCGGGACTTCTCGCTGGACCTCTCCGACTCACCGACCCCGCCGCCGCCGATGACCATGAACTTCTCGTCCTGGGCGGGAGGCAGCCGTACCGTTGCCGATGTCTCCATCTCGTCGGCGTCGCTCAGTCCGGGGATCTTCTTGAACCTGTTGGTCGCGAGGTCCCAGATGCCGGGGTCGCGGCCGATGTCGGCGGGTCCGTACCCGGCGTTCGAGCCGGAGTAGAAGAGCTTGCCGTCGTTCAGGAGGAAGACCGCGGGGTATGTGGGGAACTTCCGGACGATGCCGGTGTACGCCCACTTCCTGGTCTTCGGGTCGTAGATCTCGTCCTTGCCGGGCACGATCTGCCCGATCTCGTCCAGCCCGGAGAGGGCGAGGACCTTGCCGTCCTGCAGTGTGGTCAGCGTCGGGTACCAGCGTGCCTCGTTCATCGGGTCGACGGTGATGTACTTCTCCGCCACCGGGTCGAATTCGTACGCCTCCCGGATGCCCTGGAAATCCTTCTTGTCGAGGGCGAGCTTCTGGGCGATCCCGTACACGTTCCGGGTGTCGGAGCCGGAGAGACCGGAGACCCGGTAGTTGTCCTGGGTGCCGGTCCCGTACTCCGTGCCGGCCTGCTGGGCCTCGACATAGATCCGGCCGAGCCCGGGTTCGTTGCGCAGGAACGCGCCGGTCCGCTTGTCGAAGACCTTGGTGGCCTTCTCCACCAGTACCGGGTCCTTGGAGACGAACGTCTTCCCGTTCCCCTTGCCGGTGAACCGGGTGCCCGCGGGCAGAGTGATCGGCTTGTCCGGGTTCTCGTTGTGGACGATCATCAGGCCGCCGGCCTTGGTGACGTCGCCCTCGAGCTTCTCGTACCGCTTCGTGCCGCCGGCTATCAGCAGCTTGCCGTCGGGCAGCTGGGTGTGACCGGAGCAGAACATGTCCTTGGGCGTGGGAATGTTCTTGAACGTGCCGGCCCCCGGGTCCCACAGCACGGACCGGAAACTCTTGGCGTCGAAGTTCTTCTGGTTGTTGCCGGAGCCCGCGACGAGCAGCACCTTGCCGGTGTGCAGCAGGGCGGCATGGATCGTGTTGATCCGGAACTCGGACGGCACGTCCAGGAAGTCCCAGTGTCCGTTGGCGGCCTTGTACTCCGGTTTGTCGATCGTGTACGCGTGGTAGCGCTCGCTGCCGAAGCGGTACAGCCACGGCCCGTTCGCTCCCGAGAGCGCCAGAACCACCGCCGTACTGATCGCCATGCGGCGGGTACGGCGGCTCGGGCGGTACTTCATCGTTCACGTCCCCCAAGGGCGATCGGCATGGTCTGGTCGTCGGCGAGCCGGCCGGGCCGCTCGTGCGGGGGGTGGGCCGGATGCGGGGCTGGTGCGCCGCCCTGTGGCGGTGGTGGCCCGCCGCGCCGCTTCTTCTTCTCCGCGCGGACGGTGTACCGCCAGCCGGCGATCGGCGCCGCCGTGATCAGCAGGGCCAGCGCGGCCCAGGTGAGCATCGCCGGATGGCTGTGGCCGAGGACGAAGGACGCGGTGAGGGAACCGCCGAAGACCAGGATGAAGAAGAGG
This sequence comes from Streptomyces sp. NBC_01717, assembly GCF_036248255.1. Classification (NCBI taxonomy): domain Bacteria; kingdom Bacillati; phylum Actinomycetota; class Actinomycetes; order Kitasatosporales; family Streptomycetaceae; genus Streptomyces; species Streptomyces sp. NBC_01717. The sequence goes on from NZ_CP109178.1 coordinate 5,919,513, forward strand.
TGGATGCGGAAGGTGCCGAACAGCGTGTCCGGGCTGGACGAGTCGCCCTTGGGCGTCACCACGAACGAGCTCTTGCGGCGCAGCACGGCATCCATCAGGGAACGTGCGTAGATCGGGGCGGAGAGTGCGGACATCATCATGCCCGCCAGACCGCCCGAGCCCTCGGGCTCGTGCGGCGAGACGTTGTGCCGCCGGTTCCAGATGTACAGACCGATCTGGAGCGCCGAGGCGTTGCCGTACAGCATCATCCAGACGACCGGGTCGATCTGCACACCCGAGGCGCCCATGCCCAGGAACAGCGTGCAACTGAGCGCCGCCAGGATCCAGTTCAGGGCAGACATCGGGTAGAAAATGATCATCATCGTGTAGTTGAAGAGCCTGCCGAAGGGGAGCGTCCCGATCCCTCTCCAGTACTGCTTGAGGATCGTTTCGTACGTCCCTCGTGACCAGCGCAGCTGCTGGGTGAAGAAGTCCGTCCACGCGGTCGGGCCCTCGCCGACGGCCAGCACGTCCGGGGTGTACACCGAGCGCCAGTTCCGGCCGGTGCGTGGGTTGCGGGCGCGGTGCATCTCGAAGCCGGTCGCCATGTCCTCGGTGATCGAGTCGTACAGGCCGCCGATCTGCTGGAGGGCCGATATCCGCACGGCGTTGCTGGTTCCGACGAACATCGGGGCGCCGTAGCGGTTGCCCGCGCGCTGGATCAGCGCGTGGAAGAGGAACTGCTGGGACTCGGCGGCCTTCGTGACGAATGTGTCGTAGTTGCCGTAGACCTGCGGGCCGATGACGAAGCCGACGTCCGGGTCGCGGAAGTAGCCGAGCATCCGCTCCAGGTAGTTGGGCAGCGGTACGTGATCGGTGTCGACCGAGGCGAAGAAGTCGTAGGAGCCGCCGTGCGCGTCGAGCCAGGCGTTGTAGTTGCCGTGCTTGGTCCTCGCGCGGTGCGCGCCCTTGGCCCGGTTCCAGTGCGGGACGCCCTTGCGGGAGAAGTGGTGCACCCCGAGGCGGGCACAGACCTCCTTCACCGCGGGGTCGTCGCCCTCGTCGAGCAGCCAGACGTGCAGCAGCCCGCGGTGCCGGATGCGGACCGCCGCCTCGAGGGTCTTCGTCACCATCTCCAGGGGCTCCTTGCCCGGGACGAAGGAGGTGAGGAAGGCGACCCTGCTGCCGGACTCCGGTACGACCGGGACCGGATCGCGCGCGACCAGCGTCGCGTGCGCGTTCGACAGGACATTCATCGTGCGGAAGAGCTCGATCAGACCGATCGAGACGAGCATGACGATGTCGAGGATCAGCAGCGTGTCGTTCTTGACGTTCGGGTCGCGCTGGGTCCAGTGCTCGGGCTGCATCAGCCAGGCGAACAGGCCGAGCGAGACGAGTGGTGCGGCGCCGAGCAGGAGCGCGGCGCGGATTCTGTGCGGCTCCTGCGAGAGCAGCGAGCGGTACCGCACGGTGTAGGGCTTGTCCGGATCGGGCTGGGTCAGTGGCCCGGCGAGCCGGCTGTAGTGCTCGTAGTCGTAACGCGGCAGCGCCTTCTTCGGGTGGTGCCGCTGTACCCCGGTCCGGAGTTGCGGGGGTATCCGCAACTGCGTGGTCCGGGAGGAGTGGTCGTTGTTCTGCCCGGCGCCGGTCGGCGTCGACGTCATGGATCGTCCCCCTGCACGCACTGGTCACTGCGTGATCGGTCGGTCGTCTCGTCCGCGGCGAATCCCCTCGACCGCCGCGGGCGACATCGCTGGCGGGCCACCTTTCCCCGAGTCGCGGGATGGCGCCCTTCCGGCTGCAGGATGCCTCTCGGCATCCGTCCATGAGCGGGGCCCCCACCCCGCGGTACCGCAACCGGAATTTCCCCCGTGCTGCCCCAACTGCGCGTGTCATCGGCCCGGTTGAAGCCGATGACCCCATGACAGGTTGTATGACCCGGGTCGTTATCGCAAGGGTGAAACAGGCGGTTAACCGGCTATATGTGCGATTTGAGTGACTCTTGCGGAGGGGCGCACGGAGGTGTACGGGCTGCGCGTACACGAACAAGGCCCCCTCACGCTCGGTGAGGGGGCCTTGATTCTGCGTGCGCCGCCAGGGACTCGAACCCCGGACCCGCTGATTAAGAGTCAGCTGCTCTAACCAACTGAGCTAGCGGCGCCTGCTGACCTGGAGAACTCTACCCGACCTCCAGGGGTGCTTCTGACCATTTCCTGTCGATCACGGCCTGTCGGATGGTCGTTTTTTAACTTCTATCCGTCAAAATGCAATATGTCAGGTGAGTTGCAACGCTGACGCCTGTGCAGGTGCGCCCAAAGATCTTGAGAGTGCGGAGGGGATTCGCATGACTGTGCCGGCCTTCGAGGAGTACGTTCCTGCCGTCGACTGCACCTGCGCGGGGTGTGCCGCGCAGCGCCGCGCCGCCGCCAGGGCCCTGCCGAGGCGGTACGGAGGACACCCTGCCGCGCATGGGACGCGGCGCGCGCTGGTCATGGTCACGGCGGCCGGCGTGGTGCTCGGCACCGGCGGGGCCGAGGCGGCGAGCGCGGCGACCGGGCACGCCGCCGAAGGCGCCGGGGCCGCCGGAACCGCCGGGTCTGCCCGGGCGGACCCGGCGCCGATCCCGGCCGACCCGGAACCGGCCGACCCGAGTGACCCGGGCGATCCGGATCCGGCCGACGTGGCCGACCCGGGCGATCCGGATTCGGACGACTCGGAATCGGGCAGTCCGCAGGGTCTCCCCGGTCCACTGCGGGGGGGCGGGACCCCGGGGCCGCCATCGTCCACGGGCTCGGCACCGCAGACGCCGAAGACCACACGGACGGACATCATCAACCGGGCGAAGAAGTGGGTCGGCGAGCAGGTCCCGTACAGCATGGCGAAGTACTGGTCCGACGGCTACCGGCAGGACTGCTCCGGCTATGTGTCGATGGCCTGGAAGCTGAGGGGCAACGAGTGGACCGGCAGTCTCGCCAAATTCGGGACCAAGATCGCCCGCGAGGAGCTGAAGCCCGGCGACATCCTGCTCTTCCACAACAAGGCCAACCCGACGAACGGCTCGCACGTCACGATCTTCGGCGGCTGGACCGACTACACGCACAGCCATTACTCGGCGTACGAGCAGACGCCCTCGCACACGCGTAAGCAGACGACGCCCATGGCGTACTGGACCCACTCCGGCAGCTATGTCCCGTACCGCTACAAGGGGCTGTCCACCACTACCGGTAGCAGCACTTCGAAGGCGCTGCCGGCGTTCCCGGGCGCCGCGAAGTTCGGTCCCGGCGCCAGCAGCACGTACGTCACCCGGCTCGGCCGCATGCTCGTGGACCGCGGTGGCAAGCGCTTCTACAAGGTGGGCCCGGGACCGGACTGGAGCGATGCGGACCGGCGCGCGACCCAGAAGTTCCAGAAGGCCCAGGGCTGGTCAGGCAAGGAAGCGAACGGCATCCCCGGCCCGGACACCTGGCGCCTGCTGGTGAACGGAACGGGCCGGGACATCCCCGCGAGCGGAAGCGGGGACAGGGGCGGTTCAACCGCGGCTCCGGCGTTCCCGGGCCGGGATTATTTCCGGCCGGGTCAGTCCAACAGCCATGTCGACACGCTCGGCAGACAGTTGATGAGGAAGGGATACGGCAAGCACTACGCAAAGGGCCCCGGCCCCCGATGGACCGAGGAGGACCGGCGCAATGTCGAGGCCTTCCAGCGGGCCCAGGGCTGGCGGGGCGCAGAGGCCGACGGCTACCCCGGCCCAGAGACCTGGCAACGACTTTTCGCGTGACAGAACGGACATGACGGAGGCGGGAATGAAATCCACGGTGTCGGACAGCTCCGGAGGTCCGGAGAAGGAGAACAGGATGGAAGGTGAGCCGGTGAACGGCGGCGAGGAAACGAGGGCCGGATGGGGCCCGGGCGTGGGTGCCGACGCAGAGTCCCGTACGGGTGCCGAGCCGGGCGACAGGAAGGACTCCGTCCTCGACCTGGTGCTCGACCTGGTGCCCGGCGAAGCCAAGGACTCCACTCTCGGCGCGGCCTCGGCGTCGGTATCCGTCCCGGCTGCGGACCCGGTACCGGCTTCGGTGTCTGCCCCGGTCTCGGACCCCGTACCGGCCGTCGAGGTCAGGGCCGTACGGCCGCCCGAGTCCGTCGGAGCCGGGCCGGTGCCCGGCACCGCACCCGACGCCGCACTCGGTCCCGTGGTCGCAGGCTTGGTGTCGGTCGAGGACGAGGGGGGAGCCGCGCCTGCTTCGGTGTCCGCCCCGGTTTCGGACCCCGCGCCGGCTGCCGGGGCCAGTGCCGCATGGCCGCCGCCCGGACCCGTCGGAACCGAGCCGGTGCCCGACGCCGTACTCGATGCCTTGCTCGATGCCGCACCCGGCCACGCGCCGGCTTCGGCTTTTGCCCCGGTTCCGGACCACCACGTGCCGGTTCCGGACCCCGTGCCGGTTTCGGTGTCCGCCACGGTTTCGGACCCCGTGCCGGGTGTCGAGGTCAGGGCCGTATGGCCGCCCGAATCCGTCGGAGTCCAGCCGGCACCAGGCACCGGGCGCGATGCCACGCCCGACGCCGCATCCGGCTCCGGGGCCGCCGACCTGGTGTCGGTCGGGGCCAAGGGTGGAGCCGTGCCGGCTTCGGTGTCCGCCCCGGCTTCGGATCCCGTGCCGGTTCTCGGGGCCGGGGCCGCATGGTCGCCGCCCGGATCCGTCGGAGCCGAGCCGGTGCCCGACCCCGCACCCGCTGCCCTGCTCGATACCGCGCCGTACGTCGTGCCCGACGCCGTGCCCGACGTCATGCTCGATGCCGTGCCCGACACCGTGCCCGAGACAGTGTCCGACGCCTTGCTCGATGCCGCGCCCGGCCGCGGACCCGCCGCCCCGACGTCCGTCGGAGCGGAGGCCGGGCGGCAGCAGGCCGCCGGCGCCAAGGAGCACACCGCTGTCGCCCCCGCGCCCACCCTCTTCCGTGACGACTCCGCCGAGCCCCCCGCCGGTCCGGCGCGGCAGGGCGGCGGGGAGAAGGCGACGGGCGTGCGGCGGGCACCCGTCGCCCGCAGGGGACAGGTGCAGGCACCCATCCGGCCCGCTCCGACCTCGGATCCGTACCTGACAGAGAAGCCGGGGCCCGCACTGCCCGGATGGATCGCGGTGCTCACCGGGCTGGCCGGCGTCGTCGCCGGTGGCGCCGTGCTGTGGTGGGCCGGTGCAGTGCCGCATGGCCTGCTCGCGCGGGCCGGGATCGGTGGGCGCCCGTACGGCGGGATCGGGATCGGGGCCTTGGCGGAGCTCTTCCTGCTGGTGATCCTGATGCTCGTCGCGCTCGGTGGTCTGGGCCGTGGGCGGGTCGGGAGCGCGTGGGTGCTGACGCTCTTCGGAGAGTACCGGGGCACCGTGCGCCGGACCGGGCTCGTCTGGATCAGCCCGCTGCTGGCGCGCCGCCGTGTCGATGTACGGCTTCGGCACTGGCGGAGCGAACCTCTGCCCGCTGTGGACGCGAACGGTACGGCGCTGCGCGTCGTCGTCCTCGTCGTGTGGCGGATCAAGGACACGGTGCGGGCGACGTTCGGGGTGACGGACCACGAGGACTATCTGCGCGAGCAGGTCGAGTCGGCGATCGCGAGGGTCCTCTCGCAGCTGCCCGCCGACGCCTTCCACGAGGACGCGCACACCCTGCGCAACGCGGAGGCGGTCGGTGACGCGCTGACCCTGACGCTGAAGGGGGAATGCGAGCCGGTGGGCATCGAGGTGTACTCCGCGCAGCCGACCGGTATCGAGTACGCGCCGGAGGTCGCCGCTTCCATGCAGCGCCGACGGATCGCCGCCATCGACGCCCAGCACCGCGACAGCGTGCTGACCTCCGTGGTCGACGCGGTGGACGACACGGTCAGCCGGCTGACCGTGCGAGGCCTCGTGACGCTCGACGACTACGAACGGAAGGCGCTGGTCAAGGACCTGACGGTGGCCTTCTACACCGGACGCACCAGTGGGGAGCGCTCCTGATCGCGCCGTCGTACCGCACCGTGGGGAACCGGAATCCCACTCCCATTGGTCTGGACATGTTCATGCCCTGTCAATAATCTAAGGCTTGGTCTAGACCGCACCATCACGCGCGAAGCAGTGCTCATGGAACCTCCCCCACGTTCTTGAGGAGCGACAGCAATGCGTAAACGGGCAAGCGCGGCCGTCATAGGTCTCGCCATCGCGGGCGTCTCGATGTTCGCGACGAGCAGCGCCGGCAGTCACGGCTACACCGACAACCCCATCAGCCGCCAGAAGCTCTGCGCCAATGGCACCGTCACCAACTGCGGTGCCATCCAGTACGAGCCGCAGAGCGTCGAGGCTCCCAAGGGCTTCCCGGCGGCTGGTCCGGCCGATGGCAAGATCTGCTCCGGCGCCCACGACAACTTCGCCGCACTGGACGACCCGCGCGGCGGCAACTGGCCCACCACCAAGGTCACCGCGGGTCAGGGCTTCAGCTTCCGCTGGCAGTTCACCGCCCGCCACGCCACAACGGACTTCCGGTACTACATCACCAAGAACGGCTGGGACCCCACCAAGCCACTCACCAGGGCGGCGCTCGAGTCCCAGCCGTTCATGACCGTGCCGTACGGCGGTCAGCAGCCCCCGGCCACCCTGACCCAGCAGGGCACCATCCCGACCCAGAAGACCGGGCGGCACATCATCCTGAGTGTCTGGAACATAGCGGACACCGGGAACGCGTTCTACGCGTGCTCCGATGTTCAGTTCTGACGCCTAGTCAGCTACCGTGCGGCTCCATGGGGAGTGCAGGCACCGTCGCGGAGCTCGTACAGCGCCAATGGGGCGACCACCGGCCCGGGTTGAGACACGAGGACACCGTCCTCAGTCACCATCAGGTCGCCGCCGGCGCTGCCGCACGGGCGGCGCTCCTGGTGGATCTGCTGTCGGCGGGCAGCGAACCGCACCTCGGGGTGCTGCTCGACAACACCCCAGAATTTCCCCTGTGGTTGAGCGCGGCGGCCCTGGCCGGGGCCGCCGTTGCGGGTATCAACCCGACCCGGCGCGGCGCCGAGCTGGCCCGCGACATCATGCACACCGACTGCAGGGTCCTGGTCACCGAACGCGCGCATCTGCCGTTGCTCGACGGGCTCGATCTGCCGGGCGTACGGGTGCTGGTCACCGACACCGACGCGTACGCCGAGCTGCTCGCCGGCTACGCGGGGGCCGAGCCGGGCGACGCGGTGCTCGGGGAGGTCCGGGCCGCCACCCGCATACTGCTCTACTTCACCTCCGGGTCGACCGGTGCACCCAAGGCCGCGATCTGCACCCAGGGGCGGCTGGCTGCGGCCGGGCAGTCGCTGGTCGACCACTTCGGGGTCCGGCGCGACGACGTCCACTACGTCTGCATGCCGATGTTCCACGGCAACGCAGTGATCGCCGACTGGGCCCCCGCACTGGCCGGCGGCGCCGCGGTCGCCCTGCGCCGCCGCTTCTCGGCCTCCGGCTTTCTCGACGACGTACGGGCGTACGGCGCCACGTACTTCACCTATGTCGGCCGCGCCGTGCAGTACCTGCTGGCGACCCCCGAGCGCCCCGACGACCGTGACCATCCGCTGCGATTCGGCTTCGGCACCGAGGCGGGCGCGGTGGACGCGGCCAGGTTCCGGGAGCGGTTCGGGGTGCGGCTGGTGGAGGGGTACGGATCCTCCGAGGGCGGCGCCGCGATCCAGCGGACCCCGGACACCCCGGCGGGCGCCATCGGCCGGGCCTCCGCCCGGGACGATCTCGCCGTCGTCGACCCGGAGACCGGTGAGGAGCGCGCCGCCGCGGTCTTCGACGAGGGCGGACGACTGGCCAACGGAGCCAAAGCGATAGGGGAGTTGGTCAACCGGGGCCATACACCCTTCGAGGGCTACTGGCGCAACGCGGAGGCGGACGCGGCGCGGGTGCGCGGCGGCTGGTACTGGACCGGGGACCTGTTCTTCCGTGACCTCGACGGCTTCCTGTACTTCGCGGGCCGTACGGACGACCGGCTGCGCGTCGACAGCGAGAACCTGGCGGCCACGATGATCGAGAACATTCTGGCCCGCTGGGGGGACGCGGCGGCCGTCGCGGTGTACGCGGTGCCGGACCCGGTGGCCGGCGACCAGGTGATGGCGGCGCTGGCGCTGCGTGAGGGGGCGGTGTTCGAGCCGGCCGCCTTCGCCGCGTTCCTGGCGGCCCAGCCGGATCTGGGGACGAAGATGGCGCCCCGCTTCGTGCGGATCGTCCGGGCGATGCCGGTCACGGCGACGAACAAGGTGCACCGGGTCGTGCTCCGCCGCGAGGGCTTCCGGAGCACGGACCCGGTGTGGTGGAACGGGGCGGACGGTGCTGCCTACGGCCCGTTGGGGGGTGAGGAACTGGCCGGCCTGCTCGCCGAGTACGAGGCGCATGGACGAACAGCCCTCTTGTCCTCGATCTCTCCCATGGCCTGAAGGGCAGGGGAGGGGCCCATCGACGGGCTTGGAACTCACCCCCGTCCGGCGAACGAGGGCGGACAGGGTGACGTCGGCGGCCCCTCAGTGCGTCGGGGCCAGCTGCTTGCGGGCCCCACTGCCGCGCCTCAGAAGTGCCACCGCAAGCACCGCTCCCGCCAGCAGAATCAGCGATCCCGCCACCGACGCGTACTGCATGCTGTGCACGAACGCCTCCCGGCCCGCGGAGATCAGCGACGCGTCGCCCGTGGCCAGTGCCCCGGGCAGCGTCTTGCGGGCGGCCTCCGGTGCGGAGTCCGGCAGGTCCGCTCCGTACACCGCGGTGGCGACCGCGCCCAGCAGCGCCATGCCCATCGCGCCGCCGAACTCCTGACCGGTCTCCAGCAGTGACGCGGCCGAACCGGCCTTCTCCGGCGGGGCGGTCGCCAGCGCCAGGTCCGAGACGAGCGCCATGACGGTGACGATGCCCGAGCTCATCACGGCCGAGCCGATGAGCAGCAGCCACAGCGAGTCCGTATCGGACAGGGTCAGCAGAGCGAACCCGGCGGCGGCGATGACGAATCCGGCGGAGATGACATACGTACGGTCGATCCGCTGGGCGATCGCCGTGGCCGTCGGTGCCGCGGCTCCCACCGCCAGCGACGGGGCCAGGCTCCACAGGGCGGCTTCCATCGTGGACATGCCGAGCACCGACTGGAGGTACTGGGTGGTGAAGAAGGCGGAACCCATCATCGCGAAGGCGGCGAGGGAGTTCAGGCCGATCCCGGCGGCGAAGCCCTCACCGCGGAACAGCTCCCGGCTGATCATCGCATCGTCACGGACGCGCTGGCGGCGGACGAAGACCCAGCCGACGAGCAGGCCGACGGCGATGAGCAGGGCGTTACGCGCGTCGAGACCGTGGGCGGCGCTCTCCTTGACGCCGTAGATGACGGGGAGCACGGCGCCCATCGACAGCGGCACGCTCCACAGGTCGAACCGCCCCGGATTGGGGTCCTTGAACTCCGGGACCAGCACCGGCACCAGAACCAGCAGCAGCACCATCGCCGGCACATTGAGCAGGAAGACCGAGCCCCACCAGAAGTGCTGCAGCATGACCCCGCTGAGCACCGAGCCGAGTGCGATACCGCCCGCCATGGCGCCGGACCAGATGCCGACCGCGGTGCTGCGCTGCTGCTCGTTGCGGAACATGTTCCGTACGAGCCCCATCGTCGACGGCATCAGCGTCGCTCCGCCGATCCCGAGCAGCGCGCGCGCCGCGATCAGCATCTCGGGGCTGGTGGCGTATGCGGCGCCGACGGACGCGGTGCCGAAGGCGGCCGCCCCGAGGAGCAGCAGCTTGCGGCGGCCGATCCGGTCGCCGAGCGAGCCCATCGTGATGAGCAGGCCGGACAGGGCGAAGCCGTACACATCGAAGATCCAGAGCTGCTGGGTGGCACTCGGGGCGAGGTCCCGGTCGATGGACGGGATCGCGAAGAAGAGGACGGAGACGTCCATCGAGACAAGGAGGAGGGGGAGCAGGAGGACCACGAAGGCGGTCCATTCCTTGCGGCCGGCGAGGTCACTGCGATCAGTGGTGGTGCTCGTCGCGTTCGTCATGCCAGGGAATATACGAGCGTTTAAAACAAGTGTCTAGTACGCCTGTGTAACACGTTTGTATGGAACGGCGGGCAGTAAAAAACGCAGTGGGCGGTCTACGTAAACCTACGTAGACCGCCCACTGCGTTGTCTGTGCGCCGCCAGGGACTCGAACCCCGGACCCGCTGATTAAGAGTCAGCTGCTCTAACCAACTGAGCTAGCGGCGCCTGCTGACTCGAAAATAATACCTGGTCCCGAGAGGTGCTGATGACACCTGCCCACGGCGGGGCCACGGGGACATCCGGCCTGACCGGACGGCCCCTGGGGCCTCTCGTTTGGATCATGCTGGGCTCGCGGGGTCCAGCATGATCCAAACGAAAGACCCTAGAGCGCCAGTGACAGCAGGACCGGCGCGGCCCGCCGGTTCAGTGTGTCCGCCGCCGAGCGCAGCCGGTGCGCGTCCTCGACCGGCAGCGAGAGTGCCAGGCAGCCGGCCGAGGAGCCCGCCGTCAGCGGGACGGCCGCGCAGACCGTCCCCACCGCGTACTCCTGGAGGTCGAGCACCGGGACCGTCGCCGGCTGGCTGTCCAGTTTGGAGAAGAGGACCTTCTCGCTGGTGATGGTCCGCGAGGTGAGCCGGGCGATCTTGTGGCGCGAGATGTGGTCGCGGCGGCCGTTCTGGTCGAGCTGGGTCAGCAGGCACTTGCCGATCGCGCTGGCGTGCGCGGCGGACCGGAAGTCGACCCACTCGTTGACCGCGGGCGTGCGCGGACCATCGGCGTACTGGGTGACCCGGATCTCGCCGTCGACGTACCGGCTGATGTAGACCGCGGCGCCGACCGAGTCGCGGAGCTGGTCCAGGGTCTGCTGGAGCTTCGTCTCCAGGGCCTGCCTGCGGCTGGCGCCGGAGCCGAGCAGCAGGAGCGAGGCGCCGATCACATAGGCGCCGTCGGTGACCTGCTCGACATAGCCCTCACGGCGCAGCATCAGCAGGAGCGGGGCGAGATGCCCGGTCGGCAGCCCCGTCTCGCGGGAGATCTGGGCGTCCAGAACGCCGTTGCCGTGCTTGGAGACCGTTTCGAGAACGCGAAGGGCGTACTGCACCGAGTGGAACGGTGCGGTCGGTTCGGGCTTCAACGCCACGGTTTCCCCCTACCAGGTTGTGACCGCAAGACCAGGTTGTAACCGCAAGCTTCCGCACCACGATAGCCGCCAAATGGCGTTTGAGGGGGGCCTGTTGACGACTTGACGAGGCGCCCCGGCGCTGTCATCTGGGGCGCACCCGTCTGGCATATGCCAAAGTCATTAGCGGCCGATGGAGGGCGAGGTCACAGCACCGCGTCGAGGAATTCGCGCGTTCGTTCATGCGTGGGATCGGTGAAGATTTTTTCTGGCGAACCTGCCTCCACGACCCGCCCTGCGTCGAACATCAGCACCTTCTCCGAGACGTCACGGGCGAAATTCATCTCGTGGGTCACGCAGAGCATCGTGATGTCGGTGTTCCGTGCGATGTCGCCCAGCAGGTCGAGCACGCCCGCCACCAGCTCCGGGTCGAGTGCGGACGTCACCTCGTCCAGGAGCAGGATCTCCGGTTGCATCGCCAGCGCGCGGGCGATCGCCACCCGTTGCTGCTGGCCGCCGGAGAGCTGGGAAGGGTGTGCGTCGACCTTTTCCGAGAGACCCACCAGGTCGAGCAGCTCACGGGCGTGGGTCTCCGCCTCGTCCCGGTCCATGCCCAGCACGCTGACCGGTGCCTCGGTGATGTTCTGCAGCACCTTCATATGGGGAAAGAGATTGAACTGCTGGAAGACCATGCCGATCTTCCTCCGGGCATCGCGCAGATGCTTCTCGGTCGCCGGCCTCAGCGAGCCGTCGGTGGCTCTGACGTGGGACAGCGGGTCGCCGTCCACCCAGATCACCCCGTCGCTGACCTTCTCGAGCGTCATCAGCAACCGCAGGATGGTGGTCTTGCCCGAGCCGCTGGGACCGATCAGTGTGACGTGTTCGCCGCGCTGCACCGAGAAGTCCAGCCCGTCGAGGACGACATGGTCGCCGTACCGCTTCACGACGTTGTCGAAGCGGACCAGCGGATGGCCGGTCTGTGACGTGGCAGGTTCCGGGGCGATGTCCACGGGGGCCGCGGCCGCCGCCTTCTGCAGGGGGAGAGGTTCAGTGGCCAAGGCGCTTCTCCAGCTTTCTCATCAGCAGCGAGGTGGGGTAGCTCGCGACCAGGAAGACCAGTCCGGCGAGCGTGAACGCCTCGGTGTAGGCGAAGTGATCGGCGCCGTACTTACGGGCCTCGAAGACCATTTCCTGCACCGTGATCACGGCGAGGAACGGGGTCTCCTTGAACATCGAGATCGCGTAGTTGCCGAGGGCGGGCAGCACATTGCGCACCGCCTGCGGCAGGATCACGGCCTGCCAGGTCCGCCGCGGGGTGAGCGAGAGCGCCCGGCAGGCCTCCCACTGGCCCTTCGGCACACCGTCGATCCCGGCGCGATACACCTCGGAGGTGTACGCGGCGTAGTGGACGCCCAGCACCACGATGCCGATCGTCAGCGGCTCCACCGCGGTGAACAGGGCTGCTGCGCCGACCAGTTGGACGAGCAACGGGGTGGACCGGATGAATTCCATCACGGCCCGAACCGGCACGGTCACGAACCTGCTCGGGGCCCGTCCGGCGACCGCGATGGCGAGCCCGAGGACCGCGGCGACGAGCGTGCCGAGCGCGGTCGCGAGCAGCGTGACCCGGAAACCTTCGAGCACCAGGGGAAGTGCGTCCCGGGCGGCGTTCCAGTCGAAGCCGTTCACCGGGCACCTCCGGTCGCGGAGGCGACGGCCTCCGTGGCGCTGCGGCTGTGCAACAGCGAGCCCGCACCGGTCGGCAGACCCAGCCGTCGCTTGGCGCTCCGTTCCAGCAGGTTCATCAGCAGAGTCAGCGCGTAGGCCAGGACGAAGTAGGCGACCAGCAGAGTCAGGTACGCCGTGAGCGTCTCACCGGTTCGGTCGCGCAACTGCTGGATCACGGTCATCAGGTCGGCCGCGGAGATCAGCCACAGCAGCGGGGTGCACTTCAGCAGCTGGATCAGCAGATTGGTGAAGGACGGGATCATCTGCACCCAGGCCTGCGGAATGATCACCTTCCGCATCCGGTGCAGCGGCGTCATGTTCAGCGCGACGGCCGCCTCGTACTGGGCACGGGGTACGGAGCTGATCGCGCCGCGCACCACCTCGGAGCCGTACGCGCCGTAATTGAGGCCGAAGGCGACGACGCCGCAGAGCAGCGGCGTCAGTTCGTACCCCGTCAGCGGCGGCATCGCGTAGTAGAGCCAGAACAGCTGGATGTAGAGCGAGGTACCGCGGAAGAACTCCACGACCACGCGTGACACGCCGCGCGTCACCAGCATCCGGCTGACCGACATCAGACCGAGGACGAAGGACAGGAGCAGGGCGAGCAGCGCTCCCAGGACGGTCGCCTGGAGGGTCACCCACAGCCCCGAGCGCAGCTGCGGCAGATCGTCGACGAAGGCGGAGAAGAAATCACTCATGCGGTGGGGTCCGTCCCTGTCAGCCCTTGCACAGATCGGCCGTCTTCAGGGTCGTCGGTGGCAGCTCGGTGGCTCCGAAGCCGTACTCCTGGAGCAGGCCGACATAGCGCGACCTGTCCGAGACGATCTTCTTCAGCTCGCGGTTGAAGGCGTCCCGCAGGTCCTCGTTGCCCTTGCGGAAGACGGCGCCGCCGGGGCTGTACTGCCGCTTGCCGTCGAGCTCCGGCAGGAAGGCCTCGGTGACCTCGGTGCCGGGGTTGGTCTTCGCCAGCCAGCGCAGCGAGATTCCGGTGAGCAGGAACGCGTCGATCCGGCCGCCCTTGACCGCGTCGGCGCCGTCCTGCGGCTTCTGCAGCGACTTGATCCTGTCCTTGGAGATGCCGGCGCCCTCGGCGTACGAACCCTCGACGGCACCCGACATCACACCGACGACGATCCCCGCGGCCTTCGCCGACGCCAGGTCGGTGACCTTCTTCGGGTTGCCCTTCTTCACCATCAGTGCGGTGGGCGAGATGAACTCGGGCTCGGAGAAGATGGCGTTGGCGCAGCGTTCGGGCGTGATCGCCATGCCGGCGCTGACCACGTCGTACTTGCCCGCCTGCAACCCGGGGATCAGGCCGTCCCACTCGGAGAGGGTGGGCTTCAGTTCGTCGACGCCGAGCGCCTTGAAAATTTCCCGATGCAGGGTGGGCGCCTCGCCCTTGAGCTGCTTGCCCTCCATGTAGCCGTACGGCGCCTCATTGGCGTACGCGACCCGGACGAACCCCTGCTTGCGGAGCGCCTCGAGCGCCCCCGCACCGTCCGCGGAACCGGCGTCGGTCTTGCTGCACGCGGAGAGCAGACCGGGCACGACGAGCAGACCACCTACGGCCGCCGATCGGTTGAGAAAGCCCCGACGGGACAGGTTCGGGAAGTCAGCCATGGTTCGCAGTCTCCTGGAGGGGTCGAACAGTCCGGACAGGTTCAGCGCCTGCCCGATCCCGTGTGCCTATGCAGGAAGAGGTTGCATGTAATCGAACAGTGACTGGGACGTGACCCTTCCGTGTCTCCATGTGGGCGGAGTGCGACGGCCGGTGTGCAGCGCGTATTCCCTTGAGGGGAAAGGCCCATGATCCGCCGTCATGTGACGATGTCCGTCATGGGTGGCTGAAATGGTCATCGGGCCCGGCCGGTTGGGATCACTCGCTCCGGTCCCGGACGGGGACGTACCCGAGCCGCTTGTCGACCGCGTTCGGCAAGGGCTTCCCGGCCGCCCAGAGTTCGTACATCTCCACGAACTGCTCACCCAGCCGGTCCCGCCAGCCGACGGTGTCGCCGCTCATGTGCGGGGACACGATCAGCCCCGGCACGTCCCACAGCGCGCTCCCCGGATCCAGCGGTTCGTGCGCGAACACATCGAGCGCCGCGCCCGCGATCCACCGTCTGCGCAGCGCGTCGGCCAGATCGTCCTCGACGACCATCGGCCCGCGCCCGACATTGATGAAGCGGGCCGACGGCTGCATCAGCCCGAAGAACCGCGCGTCGAACATCCCGCGCGTGCGCTCCGTCAGCGGCGCCGCGCAGATCACCCAGTCGGCGAGCGCCGCCAGCCGGTCCAGATCCTCGGTGCCGTGGATGCTGCGGCGCGCGGTACGCCCGACGAGCGCCACCTGGACCCCCAGCGCCATCAGCAGCCGGGTGATCTCCCGGCCGATCGGCCCGGCTCCGACCACCACCGCGCGGGCGCCCGCGACCTGCTGCGATTCACGGTGACGCCACCGCCGCTGCCGCTGCAGCTCCAGCGTGCCGGGGACGTCCTTGGCGAACGCCAGCACCAGGCCCAGGACGTACTCGGCGATCGGCCGCTCGAAGACACCCCGCGCATTGGTCAGTACGGTGTCGGACGCGACCAGCTCCGGGCAGAGCAGCCGGTCCACGCCCGCGCTCGCCGTATGCACCCAGCGGGGCCGCGGCCCGTCGCCCGGCCAGGCGGCGCGTACCGCGTCGGACGTGAAGTCCCACACCAGCAGAGCATCGGCGTAAGGCAGTTGCCCGGCGAGGCCGGCCTCGTCCGTGTACCGGATCCGGACCCGTCCGGTCAGCCGGCCGAGACGCGGCGAAGGGTCGGTGTCCAGGACGAGCAGGGTGGGCTCTGGCATGAGAGACGGTGGCTCCGCTGTGTCTGAGATGTGCGGATTGACCACGCTCGCACCCCCGCCCCGCTCCGTCAACGGGAATGTGGGTGGCGGCTGCCGAGGGGAATACTGGGCAGGGAGAGGCAGCAGTGGCAGTACACCGGTCCAGCAGCGCAGGAGGGTGGACATGACGACCGTCGGATTCCTCTACCCGGGCCACTTCGCGGAGGACGAGTTCCCACGGATGGAGGTCATCCTCGACACCACCATCAGACTGGTCGTGAACCGTACCGAACCCGGCGAGGACGACCGGCGCCCCGACACCCTGCGAAAGCTGGGAGAGCCCGAACGCCTCGCCGCCGGTATCGAGGAGCTGCGGCGCGCCGGCGTCGAGTCGGTGGTCTGGGCCAGCACCGGCGGGAGCTTCGTGTACGGCTGGGAGGGAGCCCATGGGCAGACCACCGCCCTGGCCCGGGCGGCGGGACTGCCCGCCTCCAGTGCGTCGCTCGGCTTCGTCCAGGCGGTACGGGCGCTGGGCGCCGCCCGCGTCGCGGTCGCCGCGACCTACCCCGAGGAGATCGCCCGGCTCTTCAGCGAGTTCCTGGCCGCCGCGGGCATCGACGTGGTCGCCACACACAGCGGCGGCGTCACCACCGCCGCCGAGGCCGCCGAGTGGGGTCCGGACCGGCTGAAGGAGCTCGCCGTCGCCGCGGACCGCCCGGAGGCGGACGCCGTACTGCTGCCGGACACCGCCCTGCACACCGCCGCGCACATCTGTGACCTGGAAGAACTTCTCGCGAAGCCGGTTCTCACCGCGAATCAGGTGGCGGTGTTCGAGGCGCTGAGGCTGGCCCGCCGCCGGACCTGGGCGCCGCAGTTGGGCACGCTCTTCGCCGCCCGGGAAGCGCCGCCGGCCCCGGTGGGGTAGCGACGCCGGGGAATAAACGGAGACAACCTCCTGTTAGTCGTCTCGGACGTACGCGTCCAGACGTCAGCGCATCACCGGAGAGGCCTTCACGTGGACAACAACCGAGGCGACGACATTCGCGGCCGGGCCGAGGGGACGGCCCCCGTGCCGCTCTCGGTGCTCGACCTGGTGAGCGTGGGCCAGGGCCGCACCGCGACCCAGGCGCTCCGCACCAGCGTGGACATCGCGCAACTCGCCGAACGCCGCGGCTTCCACCGCCTCTGGGTCGCCGAACACCACTCCATGCCCGGCGTCGCCTCGTCGTCCCCGGCCGTGATCCTCGCCCATCTCGCCGCCCACACCGATCGGCTCCGGCTCGGCTCCGGCGGGGTGATGCTGCCCAACCACGCCCCGCTCGTCATCGCCGAACAGTTCGGCACCCTGGAGGCCATGGCTCCCGGCCGCATCGACCTTGGCCTCGGCCGCGCGCCCGGCACGGACGGCGCGACCGCCGCCGCCCTGCGCCGCACCGACCGGCTGAACGAGGGCGCCGACGACTTCCCGCAGCAGCTCGCCGAGCTGACCCGGTTCCTGGACGACGACTTCCCCGACGGCCACCCGTACGCCCGTATCCACGCGGTCCCGGGCCCGGTGCAGGGCCCCACCGGCCGCCCGCCGATCTGGCTGCTCGGCTCCTCCGGCTTCAGCGCGAGGCTGGCCGGCGTCCTCGGCCTGCCGTTCGCCTTCGCCCACCACTTCTCGGCGCAGAACACGATTCCGGCGCTCGACCTGTACCGGGAGTCGTTCAAGCCTTCCGCGGTGCTCGACGCCCCGTACGCCCTGATCGGCGTCTCGGCGCTGGCCGCCGACGAGGAGCGCGAGGCCCGGCGCCAGGTGCTGACCGGTGCGCTGTCGATGGTCCGCCTGCGCACCGGCCGGCCCGGTCTCATCCCGACCCCCGAGGAGGCGGAGGCGTACGCCTTCACCCCCATGGAGCGTGAGTTCGTCGACAGCTGGCTCGGCAATGTCATCCACGGAACGGCGGACGAGGTCCGCTCCGGGCTGGACGACCTGGCCAAGCGGACCGGTGCGGATGAGTTGATGATCACTGCCAATGCGCATGGGGGTGAGGCGCGGGTGCGGAGTTATGAGCTGATCGCGGATGCGTATGGGTTGCGTGGCTGAGGGTTGTGCGGGTTCGTCCGCCTGACGGTTCTGTCCTCAAGCGCCGGGCGGGCTGACAGGTGCCCTCGATCGCGGGGCGGGCTTGGTTTTGGCGGGCGGGCTGACAGCTGCCCTCGATCGCCGGGCGGGCTTGGTTTGCAGGGTGCTCAGTGGTGCAGGGATCTGGCGCCGATCAGTTCCGCGATGCGTTCCGGGGCCACCGCTCGTGAGTAGAGCCAGCCCTGGCCCGTGTCGCAGCCGATCCGGCGCAGTCGCTCCGCCTGGCCCGCGGTCTCCACGCACTCCGCGGTGACCGTCAGGCCCAGCCGGTGCGCCAGTTGCACCATCGCCTCGACGATCGTCTCGTCGGCGGGGCTGGGGTGCGCGCCGTCGTCGTAACGGAAGCCACGTACGAACGAGCCGTCCAGCTTCAGTACCGACACCGGCAGCCGGCTCAGATAGGCGAGGTTCGAGTAGCCGGTCCCGAAGTCGTCGATGGCGATCCGGACGCCCATGTCGCTGAGCGCCTGGAGCGCCTCCAGGGGGCGGCCCGCCGAGCCCATCACCGCGGACTCGGTCAGTTCGAGCTGGAGCAGTCCGGGTGCCAGGCCGGTCTCGGCGAGGATCTCCGCGACATCGGTCACCAGGTCCGAGTCCCAGACCTGCCGTACGGCGACATTGACGCTGATGAACAGCGGCGGCTCGGTCGGATGGTCCAGCTGCCACCGCCGGGCCTGGCGGCACGCCGACTGCAGCACCCACCGGCCGAGCTGGACGATCGAACCGTCCTCCTCGGCGATCGCGACGAACCGATTCGGCGAGAGCATGCCGAACTGCGGGTGGTTCCAGCGGACCAGGGCCTCCACCCCGCGTACGACTCCGTCGGCCATCCCGACCAGCGGCTGGTACTCGATGGTGAACTCGCCGCGCTCGACCGCAGGCCGCAGCGTGGACGAGAGCGCCTGCCGCGTCATCCGGTGAGCGTTGCGCTCGGGGTCGAAGAGTGTCCAGCGGGCTTTCCCGTCCGCCTTCGCCCAGTACAGCGTGGTGTCGGCGGCCTGCATCAGACCGGTCGCCGAGGTGCCGGCCACGGCCCGCTCCACCACGCCGATCGACGCAGATACGGCCAGCCGC
This sequence comes from Streptomyces sp. NBC_01717, assembly GCF_036248255.1. Taxonomy (NCBI): domain Bacteria; kingdom Bacillati; phylum Actinomycetota; class Actinomycetes; order Kitasatosporales; family Streptomycetaceae; genus Streptomyces; species Streptomyces sp. NBC_01717. Next base: position 5,938,384 of record NZ_CP109178.1, read on the forward strand.
TGGCCGGCCAGGTCGAACGGTTTCTGCAGGGCGGTGAGCACCACGCGGGCGAGATCGGTGAGCTGCTGCGTACCGGCGGACTCCTCGACGAGGATCGCGAACTCGTCGCCACCGAGGCGCGCCACGAGTGAGGCGCCGGTGCGGTGCTGGTTCTCCCGTTCGGCGCAGTCGGTGAGTCTGGCGGCGACGGCGGCGAGCAGCCGGTCGCCGACCCGATGGCCCATCGTGTCGTTGACGGCCTTGAACCCGTCCAGGTCGAGGTAGCAGAGCCCGATCCGGCCGTGCCGCCGGGGACCGTCCTGGTCCGGCGGGGTCTCCAGGGCGGCCGAGAGGCGTTCGAAGAACAGCGTCCGGTTGGGCAGCCGGGTCACCGGGTCGTGCATCTGGAGGTGGCGCAGCCGCTTCTGCAGCTCGCGCCGGTCGCTGATGTCGGCGACGGAGAGCAGTACGGGACAGGAACCGGCGGAGGAACCGGGCGGCGTCTGCGGCATCGGTGCGACGGTGATCTCGGCCCACAGCGAGCGCCCGTCGGGGTGCTTGAGCCTGCGCGTGCAGCGGAACCGGGAGCGCCTGCCGCGCAGCACCTCGCGGTACGCATGCCAGGTGCGGCCGTCCGACGAGACGTCGAGCAGATCGGACGCGGACTGCGCGGTCAGCGCCGCGGGGGCGGCGCCGAGCAGCGTGCCGAGGGCGTCGTTGGCGGTGAGGATCAGGCCTTCGTGGTCGACGACGGCCATCGGAAGGGCGGCGGCCCGGAAGGCGGCCCGGTAGTCGGTGCCACGGCCGACCGGCCCGGACTCGCCGATGCCGTCGGCCGTTCCGTCTGCGAGGCCGTCTCCGGCCTCCGCGATCCCGTCCGCGGCCTCGTTTCCGGCCCGCGCCGACGCGGGATCCGTATGACGCTCCGTGACCGGCGGTCGCGCGGTAGGGGGTGCTGTGCCTGCCGGGGGCCTCGGCCCTTCGGAGGTTTCGCTCACCGCTCGCTCCCGCCGTGCAGTTCTGTCCTGAACAGATGTGGTCGGACTGGGCCCGCCGCGTGGAGTGCCGCTGTCGGGGCGGAAACCACGCAGGAAAGCGTGGTGAAGCATAGAGGTTGTCGTCCGGCCCGTTCCAGCTCCGCTCCCGATCCGGGCCCGCCGATCACCCCGCATGGACCATTTGCGCGCCGATCCGGTTTGCCCAGGACTGATTGTTTCTGTGCGGCTCTGTTCTTTCCAGTCGATCTTGAGTCTGTCTTGCGCAGTTGCGGTGATCGATTATGACTGTCCGTGAAAAGGCATCGGGTGCGGTCTGTTTACCCGAGTGGGGCAGCACAACAGGGCGTACACCACCAAACCGGAACAGGCTGGGTTGCGAGTCCCGCATCCCGCACCCGGAGGTCGATGTGCCGCATAAGCGCAGACTCGCGGGAGTGGAGAGGCCGAGTCCGCGTGGCGTGCTGGCAGGGCTGATCGCGCTTCTGGCGCTCGCCGCCATCTCTCTTGTCGCCGGTCCGGCCGTGGCCGCCACCGGAGCGGCCGGCCCGTGCGCCCTGCCCCGGACCGAGGTGCACCACTCGCTGGGAGTGGGTGACTGGAACGACGCCTACCCGCGCCCCGACCACGCGCTCGACGCGGTCATGATCTTCCTCTCCTTCACGGACGCCCGCCCCATCACCACCCCCGCCGAGCTGACCGCCGACTACTTCCCCGCCACCACCCAGTTCTTCCAGCGCGCCTCGTACGGGAAGTTCACTCTGCGCACGCACCCGCAGCGGCACTGGATCCAGATGCCCCGGAGCTCCACCGCGTACGGGATAAAGCGTGACTGGGACGACGGTCGGCGCAGCGAGTATCTGCGTGACGCGATTGCCGCAGCCGACGACCAGGTCGACTTCTCGAAGTACGACATCGTCTATCTGGTCGCCGACCCGGACGCTCCCGGCGTCGACTCCGATGCCACCAAGGTCGTCAACTTCGACCAGCCGCTGCACGCCGACGGCGCGGACATCAGACGTGTCGTCACCGTTTTCGAACAGCATCCGCCGGACCGGAACGTGCTGGCCCATGAGACCGGGCACGTCTTCGACCTGCCGGACCTCTACCACCGGCCGACGGACGGCAAGGGCGACTGGGACACGTACGTCGGCGACTGGGACGTGATGGGCAGCCAGTTCGGCCTCGCGCCGGATCTGTTCGGCTGGCAGAAGTGGAAGGTGGGCTGGCTGGACCGCGGGCAGGTGGTGTGCATCCAGCGCACGCAGGACATCACCCTGGAGTCGATGGCCGCCGCACCGGCGCGTGGCGCGTCCCTCGGGACGCGGCTCGCGGTGATCAGGACCGGGGTGGGCGGCGTGGTGGCGATGGAGGCCCGCAGCGCCACCGGCAACGACCGGTCGACCTGCAGCGAAGGGGTGCTGATCTACCGGGTCCGCAACGGGACGTCGTCCGGTGGCGGGCCCATCCAGGTCATCGACACCCACCCCCACACCGACGCCTGCTGGGACCTGTCGGTCTACCCGCCGCTCGCGGACGCCCCGCTGCGGGTCGGGGAGACGTACACCATTCCCGGTGAGCACACCAGGGTCGAGGTCGCGGACCGGACGCCGTCGGGTGCGTGGACGGTCAGGATCACCACCGGCACGTGAGCAACCGGTCCGGCGGTGAAACGAAGAAGCCCCCCGCTTGCGCGAGGGGCCTCTTCCGTCTGTGCGCCGCCAGGGACTCGAACCCCGGACCCGCTGATTAAGAGTCAGCTGCTCTAACCAACTGAGCTAGCGGCGCCTGCTGACGTCGTAGACCTTAGCATCCTGATCGGCGGGAGGAAAAATCGAATTCCTGGCCGTCGACGCGGGCGCCGAGCGGGTCACGCGTACACAGGCCCAGAGAAGTACGTCGGGGCCCGGCAGCCACGGGTGACGAGTGTCGGGGGCGACCACCCACCGGGGCCCGGGAGAGGTGGAACCGCAGGCCAGGGGCGGGACGGTCACCGCGTCGCCGGTGCCGTGACAGAGCAGCGGCGGGAACCTGTTCGCCTGGTCGTCCGGCCCTCCGGGCGCCTGCGGGTCGTGTTCCGTCACCGGCTCGGGGCGACTGCCCCACTCCTCCCAGTCGAGCAGCGACGGCAGCCGCTGGGCGGTCCCGGGAGCGGCGAACAGCAGCATCCGCCCGCGGTGTGAGGCGACCGGGCCCGAGCCGGGCCCGTCGGCCCACAGGTGCTCCAGCATGCGCCGCCCGAAGAGCGCGGGGACATTGACCACGTCGAACGCGGAGCCGCACGGCAGCACGCCGGGGGAGCCGGGGTGGGCCTGCCACTGGGTGAGCGTGGAGCGCGGATAGGCCGTGGCGCCGGCGAGCCAGGCGGCGCCCGCCGCGGTGACCTGCGCGGTCTGATGCCCGGCTGGATTCCCGGGCTGGGACCCGGCCTGGGTTCCGGTCCGGTCCCCGGTCTGGTCCCGCAGGGCGGCGAAGATGTCGACGCTGTGGTGGGACCCGGTGCCGGGGTACAGGGTCGATTGGTCTGGCAGCCATGCACTCATGTGCACTGGTCTACCGGGAGTGACGGTCCGGATTCCAAGAGTTGCCGGAAATCGGGACAGGGTGGTGGGGGGAGGAGTATCTTGCCCGCGGGCATATGCCAGCGGCTGTACCCGGAGTCAGCTCCCGGCAAGGGCAGGACGCTCCGGCGTCACGGTCTGGCGCCGCCCAGCAGGCTCCGGCCGAATTCGACCATCTTCTTCGCGTAGTCCTCGGTCCACTCCGCGCGCTCCGCGATGTCCGCGGTGGTCAGCCGGTCGAACCGGCGCGGGTCGGCCAGCTGGGCAGCGGCGATCGCCTGGAACTCGACCGCGCGGTCGGTCGCGGCGCGGAATGCCAGGGTCAGCTCGGTGGCGCGGTCCAGCATCTCCTTCGGGTCGTCCATCGACTCCAGGTCGAAGAAGTGCTCGGGATCGGCGACCGCCGCCGACGGCTCGAAGAGCAGGGGCGCGGGGCGCAGCCGCTGCCGCTCGTTCCGCTCGGGTTGTGCCATGTGGTGTTCCTCCTTCGGTGGGCCCGACGGCCACCCTCTATTGTCCAACCCGCCGCAAGTGCGCTTCGGGAAGGTGCACGGGGCCGGTGCGCGGGGGTGCGCACCAACACACCGGGCGCGACGCGCGCCCCACGGTGGCCCATCGCCCACGGCCCGACGACGTTACGGACGCCATCGCACCGGCGCCGTGACGGATGCCACAGCACCGGCGACGCTACGGCGCCCTCCGCACCGGCGGCGTCACGGCGCCCACCGCACCCGGTGTTCCGCGAGATGCGCCAGGACCGCGTGGTTCGCCTCCCAGCCGTCGGGGAACTTCACCGTGACACCCAGCTGGACCGGTTCCGTCGACGGATGTTCGTCCAGCAGGTCGGAGACGCCCTCGCGGCAGACCACGACGCAGGCATGGCGGTGCCGCGAGGCCAGGACGCACAGTCGGCCCGTCTCCAGGTGGAACGCCGTGGCGTCCGGGCGGCCGGACAGCGGGTGCAGGACCACCGTCACATCGAATTCGCGGCCCTGGAGCCGGTTCGCCGTGTCCACCGCCACACCCGTCACACCGAGCTCCGCGAGCGCGGCCCGTACCGCCGCGGCCTGGTCCCGATGGGCGGTGCCGACCGCGACCCGGTCCGCCGTCACCGCAGCGGGCTCGGGGGAGCGCTCGCTCGTCGCCGCGCCGCCCCGGTCCAGCAGACGGCGCACCACCAGAGCCACCGCCCGCACCGCCTCCGGATCCGTACGCGGGGTGTGCCGGGCCGGAAGTTCGAGCAGGCCCCAGCCGGACTCCGCGGCCTCGTCCAGCACCCGGTCCGGGGCGGAGCCGTCCGACGCGACACCGAACGACAGCCGCCGGTCGCCGTGGTCCGTGCCGCTGCGGAACGGGGTGTACGGGTAGAACGCGTCCGAGACCAGCGGAGCCGCCGACGCGGGCAGCCGCCACGACACCGGCAGCCGGTGCTGCGGCAACTCCGGGTTGTGCGCCAGCAGGGTGGAGACCGCGCTCGCCGACGGGTCGTACGACAACCCCGCCCACTGGTCCGCGCCGACGATCGAGAACGGGTCCAGCTGGCCGGGATCGCCGACGAACAGCGCCCGTTCGAAGAGCCCGGCGACGGCCAGCAGCGCGTCCGAGCGCATCTGGTACGCCTCGTCGACGATCGCGTGCCCCCACGGCTCGACGTTCTTCACATGCGCCCACTTGGCGGCCGTCGAGATGACGACGTCAAGTCCGGCGAGGTCCGCCGCCTTTGCCGATTTCCGTACGTTGGCCAGGCCGTCCAGCACCTTGTCGTACGGGTCCGAGTCATTGCTGTGCAGCCGCCCGACCGGCAGCCCCGGGTCCTTCTCGGCCAGTCGCACCACCAGGTCGTCGACCTGGGCGTTGGTCTGCGCGACCACCATCAACGGGCGCCCGGCGGCCGCCAGTTCGAGTGCGGCGCGCACCACGAGCGTCGACTTGCCCGCGCCCGGCGGGGAGTCCACCACGATGCCGCGTGCCGTGCCGTGCAGCGTGTCGTCCAGGATCGCGGTGGTTGCCCGTCCCGCCGCCGCGCCCGGGTCGAATACGGCTGTCACAGAAGGTCCTCCGCGGTCACGAGGTCGGGGTTCTCGGCGGCGGCGCCCGGCGGACCGCCGTGCGTCCAGGGGGTGTCCTCCGGGTCCGGCAGCTTCGGGCCGCCGCGCTGATCGTGCTCGAACAGCGTCCACGCGATCCGGTCGCCGGGCTCCGGCAGCGAACCCGGGGCCGGCTCCTTGCTCCGGCCCATCCGGTCGGTGATCCGCAGCACGAGCAGGGCCTCATCCGGTCCGGCGGCGTCCTCGGAGGCGTACTCCACGAACTCGGCGGTCTGCGGCCTGCCGTCCAGCGAGCGGTACACCTTCGTCCGCTCACCGAGATGTGGGCGCTCGTCCGTCCGGACCGTGACCAGCGGACGCGGCGATGGCCGCTTCGACTCGCTGTACGCCATCACCACCTCCGTCACCTCCCCGACGAACGCCTCGCCGGCCAGTCGCCGCCCCGCCAGCACCAGCGGATCGTCCAGCGCCTCCTGGGCCTCCAGCTGCGTCTGCGCCGTCTCCCGGGACGCCAGCTTCTGGGCTGCCGTCACCGCGTCGTCCCGCCGCGGCTGCGGCGGCTCCCCGGACCGCACCCGGTCCCGGTGGCCGGTGAACGACCAGCGGTCCCGGGTCCAGCGGTCCTCGGACCTGGACCCGGGCGGCAGCTGCATCATCAGGTCCAGCCCCCGCCACACCGCATCCCAGGTGGGCCGCAGCACCCCGGCGAGCAGCGAACCGATCTCCCGTTCGGCCGCTGTCAGTTCGGCGAGCCGGGCGTCGGCCGCGAGCCCGTCCTCGGCCGCCGCGAGTGCCGTGCGCGCCCGGTCGTACTTCTCGATCGCTGGTGCGAGCAGCCGGTTGTCGAACGCCGGGTCCGTGGCCGGACCGGCCGGCGGGCACACCAGCTGGCCGCCGCCGTCCCGCTCCAGCTCGGCCCGGAGCGCGGCCTCCGCCCCGGACTCGCCCGCAGGAGGGTCGATCCAGGCGAGCAGGGCCCCCAGATGCTGGTCCTCCAGCGTGGACTGTCCGGTCGCCCAGTGCCGGTTCAGCAGGTCGGTCGCGGCGAGGAGCAGCGAGGAGCCCGGCACCCGGGCCCGCTCCCCGTAGTGCGTCAGCCAGCGGCCGAGCAGCGGGACACGGGCCGGGGCAGGGTACGGGGTGTCCGGATCGTCCTCGGCGGTGCGCCGGAACCGCATGGAACGGCCCAGCAGCCGTACGAAGTCGATACCTGCCCGGCTCGGCACGATCAACTGCGGCGCGTCCGTGCACAGTTCGACCTCGACCTTGACCTTCTTGCCGGTCTCGGGATCGGTCTCGTTGCGCTCGGCCGGCTCGACCACGTCCGCGTACGACTCGATGTGCGGCAGGACCGCCTCGGCCAGGTCGGCGAGGAACGCGAACCGCAGGTCACGGTCGCGCGGCTGGGCCACGGTCAGCAGCCGCGGCGCGTCCCGGTCGGTTCCCACGAGCGCGCCGAGCGGGGCGCCCGCCTCACCGGCGGTGGTCAGCGGCACGAGGACGAGCGGCCGGCCGGTGAGATGGCGGTGCAGAACGGTGGCCATCGGCTGCGCCCGCCCGCTCTCCACGGCCTCGAGCCGGGCCAGGGTGCTGATCAGCGACATACCGTTGCGCCCTCCGGAGCCGCCGGGCCGGTCGGTCTTTCCAGCGCCTCCGCACGCAGCGCCGCCGCGCGGCGCAGGGCAGCGACCGCCGGATCCGCCGGGTCGCCCTCCTTGCCCGCAGCCGCGGCCAGCACCTCGGAGACCGTCGTCAGACCTCCGAGCTCGCCCCGGACGCTCCGGCCCAGGGCCTGCACCGCACCGGCCGAGCGTGCCTTGGCCCGGCAGTGGAAGGCCAGTTCGCAGGCGGCCAGGCACTCCGGTGCGTACGCCGCCGTGACCGATTCGACCGCGGCCGTCAGCTGCTGCGGCGAACACTCCGGGTCGAAGGTGGTGCCCTCGGGCAGGGCGGCCGCGATCTCCTCGATCCGGGTCAGCCGGGTCAGCTGACGGCGGGTGACCGCGCGCTGCTTGCGCACATCCACCACCGACGCCGTCGGCAGGTTGGAGAAGTCCTTCGGGCAGACCAGCAGCACCCGGTGGCCGACCTCTGCACCCTGTGTGACCGCCGCGATCCGCTCCAGCGCCAGGACGTACACCGCGGACTGCCGGGCCGCCGCGCCGACCTTCGCCGCGTCCGCGGAACTGTCGATCATGGGGAACGACTTGATCTCCACAACCGTCCAGCGGCCGTCGGGGTGCACGACCACCGCGTCCGGCTCCAGATAGGCGGGCGAGCCCGCCACCTCCAGGGCCAGCATCGGATGGTCGAGCAGCGCCCAGCCGCCCGCCCCCGTCGCCTCCCGCAGCGCCAGCGCGGTACGGGCCGCGCGCCCCTCGGGACCGGCCGCCGTCAGATCCGGTACCAGGACCTCGCGCGGCGCCCCGCTGCCGCCGCCGAGCCGCTCGTACAGCAGCCGCATCAGCTCCGTACCGCCGTCGGCCTTGACCTTCGCCTCGAAGGCGTTGCCCCGCATGAACGCGAACTGCGACTGGCCGAACGCGGCGGGGGAGCCGAGCGCTGTCGCCAGCGCGGCCTTGTCCACCCCGGCACCGTCCAGCAGGGCGCGCCGCTTGCAGCCGGGGTTCGCGGCGAGGGCGGCCAGCGCGCGGGCATCGAGCGGATGCGGGGCGACGGCCGGACCGCGCAGCTCAGCGAGCCGCTGCCGGAGCGCCGTCGTCTGCGGCGTCGCCCGATGCTGCGTCATCGGTGGAGTCTGCGGAGGAGGTCCGCTGGCCGGGGATTCGCTCACCCGCGGAAGTCTTGCATCCGGCACTGACAATCGGGGACCTCGTGGCCGGATCGACCGGTGCGAACCGGGCCCGTACCGCGGCCTTCACCCGGTCGGCGAGCCGTATGACCGATCCGGTCAGCAGCGCTCCGAGGCTCATCACGGCAGCGCCCGCGACCGCGTCGAGGAAGTAGTGGTTGGCCGTGCCCATCACGACGATCGTGGTGACCAGCGGGTACATGACGCCCGCGGCGCGTACCAGCGGGTGCCGCGCGTGACGCCAGAGCAGGACGCCGCACCACAGCGCCCAGCCGACGTGCAGGCTCGGCATCGCGGCGTACTGGTTGGTCATCCAGCCCAGCCCGCGCGGCGCGCTCGCCTCGGTTCCCCACCAGCCGTACGAGCTGTACTGGGCCATCGTGTCGACGAAGCCGTGAGTGGCCTGCAGCAGCCGCGGTGGGCAGGTCGGCAGCAGCGCGAAGCCGACCAGGCCGAGCAGTGTGGAGGTCATCAACCAGGTGCGGGCGGTGCGGTACACGGCGGCGCGGCGCCGGTAGATCCAGATCAGGACCGCCGGGGTGACCAGGTAGTGCAGTGAGGCGTACGCGAAGTCGGCGGGTATGCCGATGGACGGGTGGGCGGTCATCAGCCGGTTGAGCGGGTGCTCGGCGTTGAGGAAGAGGGTCTTCTCCAGATGCAGTATCCGCAGCCCGTGGTCCACAGCGGTCGACACGTCGCTGCGGACCAGCAGCCGGCCCACCGAGTAGACCGCGTACACGACCGCGATCAGCGGCAGCTCGGCCCACCAGCGAGGCCGGTGGCTCGGCGCGGGCGCGGTGGCAAGCGGCATTCGGAAGCTCTCCATCATGTGTTCATGCGACCGAGGGCGGCCGTTCAACCGTAAGGCGCAGATCGGCCGCGTTTTCCCCGGGGTACCCCTGCGGATGCCCCGGTTCGTACGGAGATCTCTCCGCGGGGAAGGGGACGCCTGTTCGGCCCCGGAGGTTGCCTGCCGGACACGTGAGCGATGATGGAAAAGGCGGATCACCCGTCCCTGTTGTCGTTTTCTCCGAACCAAGATTCAGGGAGAGCCGTCATGGCACCGCGTATCCTGCTCGCCCGGCACGGCCAGACGGAATGGTCCGTCAAGGGCAATCACACCGGCAGGACCGACATTCCTCTGCTCGACGCCGGCCGCGCGGGCGCCAAGTTGCTGGGCGAGCGGCTGCACCGCGGTGCGTGGGCGGACCTGCCGGGCCTGGAGGTCCGCACCAGCCCGCTCGTCCGCGCCAGGGAGACCTGCGACATAGCGGGCTTCGCGGACCGGGCGCAGCCGTGGGACGCGCTCATGGAGTGGGACTACGGGGCGTACGAGGGCATGACACCGGCCGAGATCCAGGCGATCCGGCCGGGCTGGTTCATCTGGCGCGACGGGGTACCGGACGGCGAGACCCTGTCCGAGCTGTCCGCTCGTGCGGACGAGATCGTCGACTGGGCGCGCTCGGCCGACCGCGACGTGCTGGTCTTCGCGCACGGTCACATCCTGCGGGCGCTGGGGGCGCGCTGGCTGGGCGAGGACGTGTCGTTCGCGTCCCGCATCCGCCTGGACCCGACGTCGCTCTCGGTGCTCGGGTGGGCATACGGGGCACCGGCCCTCGAACGCTGGAACGACACGGGCCACCTGGACCGGTGAGGTCTGCCCTCACCCGGCCGCGTGGTGCCCCGGCACCCCGCCCTACACCTGCGCCCCTGCATCTCCGTACCGCTCCAGGAACTCCGTCACCTCAGGTGACCCCCGCTGCGCCCGCAGCACCTGCACCGCCGCTGCCAGCATCGCCCGGATACGGGAGGACTGGACCTGGGCCAGCAGGTCCAGCACCTGCTGTCCCGCCGTGGCCGCCTCCGCCGCGGCCCCGGCCCGGGCCAGGTCCGTCGTCAACTCGGCGCGGTACAGCGCCAGGTTCCGGGTGAAGTGCGGATCCTGGAGCTGCGTGGCCCGCCGTGCATGGCGGGCCGCCCGCGGCCAGTCGCCCAGCGCCGACCAGCACTGCGCCTCCAGCATCTCCAGTTCCGCCTCCCGGAAGAACGTCATCCACTCCGGGTCGGCATCGGACGCCCCATGGCCGAACGCCGTGTGTGCCCGCCCCAGCGCCCGTTCGCAACCGCTCCGGTCGCCGAGCCCGGCCCGGCCCCCTGCCTCCCGCAGCGCGAGCAGCGCCAGCAGTCGCGGTGAACCCAGTGGTCCCGCCGCCCGCTGCCCGGCCTCTGCCGCGCGTACCGCCTCACGGGGCCTCCCCGTGTCCCTCGCCAGGAACGACGCGTTGCAGAACGCATGCGCCTCCAGCGCCGGGTCCCCGGCCACCCGAGCCGTGGCCAGTGCCTCCGCGTAGTGCGAGCGGGCGTCATCGAAGCGTCCTGAGTCATGCGCCAGCCACCCCACCGAGATGGCCAGTTCACCGGCCCCGGCGTGCAGCCGGTCGGAGGTGGACCGGCGGGTGATGGTCCCCTGGTCCAGCAGGGCGTATGCGGCCCGCAGCGGTTGCGCGGCCCGCCGGTAGAGGCCGCCGCCCCCGTGCCGGTCGTCCAGCAGCCGGATCTGCCGTACCGCCTTCTCGACGGCCGTCACCTCGGCCTCGCCGACTCGCCTTTGGGCGGGCAGGGCAGCGGCGGCGATGGTCGTGGTGCCGAGGCCGAGGCCCAGGGATGCGGCCGCCATCGCGGTGGTGCCGCTCGTCATGAATACGCGACGCAGCACGTCGCTCTCCTCGTCGGTGTCGCTCTGGAGCGTGGGGGGTGGTGGGGTATCAGGAGCGTCAGGGCAGTCGGGGGCGTTGCCGGTGGTTCTCGCCGCCCGGCCACGTACGGACTCGCGCGCCGAGAAGCCCAGATCCGCCAGGGTCGCCCCGGGGAACATGTGGAGGAAGACCCGTTCGTACGCGTAGTTGGGACAGCGGATCTCGCCGGACTCCACGCGTCCGATGTACCGGGCGTCGCACGCGACCTGCTCGCCGATCTCGCGGGCGGACCTGCGTACCGCGGCAGCAAACTCCCCGGCGGAGCGCGGTCCGCGCAGCCGCCGGAAGGCGAGGTTGGGAACTGCCCCTGTCGACACCATGGCTGGGCCCTCTCTGGTGCAAGCCGGGCGCCTGATTCCGGTGTCCGGCGGGGCAAGAACGTACCCGCTGTGACAGCTCGCACACACAGCGTTTGCCTACAAAACGGATATCTCACCCACGATCCGCCATGAACTGCCACCCTTTGCGGCGGTGCCGCACCGTAGCCCTTGACGTAGTCGACGCGTTGGTCCATGCGGAGACGGAGTCTGGCTCCGCCCGGCGATGAGAGGAGAGGTCCCTTGTTGCATCTCGGCACGGAGGCCGGCTCGCGGACGACTTCGGCGTCCCGAACGGCGACGACCAGTACTGCCACCACCCATACGGCGAAGGCCGATCCCGGAACGACGGAGTGCGACACCCCCGTCGGCAGCCCCTGTGATCTGGTGACCGTTCCGGCCCGCCAGGGGCTGGAGGCCGTGGACATCCTGCGCCGCGGCGCCGATCAGGAGGCCGTCGGCCCGGTCCTGCACGACGGCACCTGCGACACCCTCGGTTTCCTGGTGCCGCCGGGCACCGCCGAGGCCTGGGACGTACCGGGCAGCGCCTGTACGCAGACGAACGGCCGCGGGCTGCGCGTCCCCGCCGAGCCGCCGGTCTCCGGCAGCGGCTGGCTGCTGCCGCCCGCCGCCGACGCCCGGGTCACCGACCCGGCCGCGCTGCGCGCCGCACTCGACCAGGCGGCCCGGCTGATCGAGGCGGCCGACAACTGCTGCTGAGCTCATAATGGCCAGGTGGGCGGGTTTCCCCGCCGCTGCCGGTCCTGCACCGGCCCGGGCGATGAGCAGTGAGTAGGGACGAGCGTCAGTGGCACGTCGAGGTGCGTCGAGCGGTGGCGCGGGCGCCCGGAAACGAGCGGACCGCAAATCCGACCGCAGGCCGGAGACCCTCTCCGAGACCGTCGACGGCGGTCTCGCCGAGCTGATCCCCGACCGGGAGCGGCCGCACGCCTGGACGCTGACCCTCGACGGCGCCCCGCAGTCCCATGTCGATCTCGACGACCCCTCGTATCTTTCCTTCGCCTACCAACGCCGGATCGGCCACATAGCCGATCTGACCGCCCCCGCGGGGCAGCCCCTGCACGTCGTGCACCTGGGCGGCGGCGCCTTCACCCTCGCCCGGTACGTCGCAGCGACCCGGCCGCGCTCCACCCAGCAGATCGTCGAACTGGACGCGGCGCTCGTCCAACTGGTCCGCAGGGAGCTGCCGTTGGACCCGCAGGCCCGGATCAGGGTCCGCTCAACCGACGCCCGCGCCGGGCTCGGGAAGATCCCGGACGACTGGGCGGATCTCGTCATCGCCGATGTCTTCAGCGGAGCCCGTACGCCCGCCCACCTCACCAGCGCCGAGTTCCTCAACGACGTACGCCGGGTACTGAAGCCCGCAGGGCAGTATGTGGCCAACCTCGCCGACGGTCCGCCGCTGGCCCACCTGCGCGGCCAGATCGCCACCGCCGCCACCGTCTTCCCCGAGCTGGCACTCGCCGCCGATCCGGCCGTGCTGCGCGGCCGCCGCTTCGGCAACGCCGTGCTGCTCGCCTCGGAGCTCCCGCTCAAGGTCGCCGAACTGACCCGCCGGGTCGCCACCGACCCGCACCCCGGACGCGTCGAACACGGCAAGGAGCTCGCCGACTTCACCGGCGGCGCGGCGGCGGTGGGCGACGCGGACGCCCGTCCGTCACCCGCGCCTCCGCCCTCCGCCTTCGAGTGAGCGGCCGGTGATCAGACGATCTCGACCATCGGCGGATGGTCGTTCCAGGTGCAGAAGACCGACACCGTCGTCCCGTCATCGGTGGTGAAGTTCACCCGGATCCAGGTCGTGTTCGTCCAGACCCGCATCGACCAGCCCGGATCCGGGGTGGCCGAGACGAGCTTCGCCCAGTCGGCGCCGAGCTCGAAGACGACCCGTCCGCCGTCCGTCGGGTAGCTCTTGACCGTGCCGGAAGGCTTGGGCGTGCGCGGTGGCGAAGGGCTGCTCGACGGGGTGCGGGACGGTTGCCGGGGCGGGGTCGCGGACGGCTTCGGAGCGGTACGAGGGCTGCTGCTCGGCGTCGGTGCCGGCGTCGACTCCGGGCGCCTCGTCGAGGACGACAACGCGTCCGCCCCGCTGCGGCCGTCACGGGCGCTCGCGGAGATCGGCACCGCGCGCGGCGGGTCGTACGCCGTCCCCGCCATCACCGTGTGCACCCCCCACCACGACAGCGTGACCGCAGCGCCGGTGGCGAGCGACCACGCGAGTGCGTGTACGAGTCCTCGTTGCATCCGGCACATCCTGCACCACAGGGGTCCCTGCTGTCCCCATACCCCCACGGACAGGACCGCGGGCCGGTCAATGGCGTACGGTGCCGCCCATGCCAAGTGTGCTCGTGGTCGAGGACGACCAGTTCGTACGTTCCGCCCTCATCCGGCACCTGACCGACGCCTCCCATACGGTACGGAGTGTCGGCACGGCGCTGGAAGCGCTGCGCGAAGTCGCACACTTCCGATTCGATGTGGTCATCCTCGATCTCGGGCTGCCCGACCTCGACGGATCCGAGGCGCTGAAGATGCTCCGCGGCATCACCGACGTACCCGTGATCATCGCGACCGCGCGGGACGACGAGAGCGAGATCGTCCGGCTGCTGAACGACGGCGCCGACGACTACCTGATCAAGCCGTTCTCGGTGGAACACCTGTCGGCGCGGATGGCCGCCGTACTGCGCCGTTCGCGCGCCGCCGGGGGTGAGGCGCCGCCGCCGAGTGTCATCCAGGTCGGCGGACTCTCCATCGATCCGCTGCGCCGCCAGGCAGAACTGGACGGCACCGCGCTCGACCTCACCCGCCGCGAGTTCGACCTGCTGACCTTTCTCGCCGGGCGTCCCGGGGTCGTCGTCCCGCGCAAGGAACTCCTGGCCGAGGTCTGGCAGCAGTCGTACGGCGACGACCAGACCATCGACGTCCATCTCTCCTGGCTGCGACGGAAGCTGGGGGAGACGGCGGCCAGGCCGCGCTATCTGCACACCCTGCGCGGCGTCGGAGTGAAACTCCAGCCGCCCGCGGTGCAACGACCCGACCCGGAGCGGCCCGTATGAGATGGGCCCTGGTCAAGGTCTGCCTGGCCGTCACCGCGATGGTCGTCATCGCCTTCGCCGTACCGCTCGGCCTCGTCATCAAGGAGATGGCCCGCGACCGGGCCTTCTCCGACGCCGAGCGGCAGGCCGCCACGATCGGCCCGACCCTGTCCATCACCACCGACCGCGCCGAACTGGAGACGGCCGTCCTCACCACCGAGCCGGGCGGCGAGGGCCGGATGGCCGTCCACGTCCCCGCCTCCGAGGAGTCGGACAGCCGGCCGGTGGAGATCGGCACCCGGCGCGCCACCCGCAAGGACGTGGAGACCGTACGCACCTCGGGGCGCGCCTCGATCAGCGAGGTCACCGGCGGTTCCGCACTGCTCCAGCCGACCGCGCTGGGATCCGGGGGCATCGCCGTCGTCGAGGTGTTCGTACCCGAGGGCGAGGAGTCCAACGGGGTCGCCACCGCCTGGCTGATGCTGGCGGGCGTCGGCATCGCGCTGATCGTCGGCTCGGTCGCGGTCGCCGACCGGCTCGGCGTACGGATGGTGAAGCCCGCCCAGCGGCTCGCGGGCGCCGCCCACGACCTGGGGGAGGGCCGGCTGGGGACCAGGGTCCGCGAGGAGGGGCCGACGGAACTGCGGTCCGCCGCCGTCGCGTTCAACTCCATGGCCGACCAGGTCGTCCAGCTCCTCGCCAACGAACGGGAACTGGCCGCCGACCTCTCGCACCGGCTGCGCACCCCGCTCACCGTCCTGCGCCTCAACGCCGCCTCGCTCGGCGAGGGCCCGGCCGCCGAGCAGACCCGGACCGCCGTCGAGCAGCTGGAGCACGAGGTCGACACGATCATCCGCACCGCCCGCGAACAGCGCCCGCAGACCCAGGGACTGAACAGTGGGCCCGGGGCCGGCTGCGATGCCTCCGAGGTGATTCGCGAGCGGATGGACTTCTGGTCGGCGCTCGCCGAGGACGAGGGGCGCGAGGTGCGCCTCGCGGGAGTGGACCGTACGGTACGCATCCCTGTCGCCCGGCCCGAACTCGTCGCCGCACTCGATGCGTTGCTCGGCAACGTCTTCCGGCACACCCCGGAGGGCACCGCCTTCGCCGTCGACGTGCACCACAGCGGCGAAGCCGTGATCGTGCTGGTCTCGGACGCGGGCGGCGGCATAGCGGACCCCAAGGCGGCGCTGGCGCGCGGCGGAAGCGGTGGGGGAGGTGCGCGGGCCTCGGTGGGCTCGACCGGGCTCGGGCTCGACATCGTCCGCCGCGTCGCGGAGTCCACCGGTGGCGATGTGCGGATCGGACGGTCGGTGCTCGGCGGCACGGAGGTCCGCATCTGGATCTGGCTCGACGGGCGTGGGCCCGGGCAGGGCGGCCGCCGCCGGCGGGTGGGCCGGCAGCGCCGCCGCCTCCGGTCCGCGGTCCGGTCTTAGACCGACCGGCAAATGGAGGGCGGCGTCGCGGGGCTGGGCACGCACTCCCCCAACGCCTTATGGGCCAGGGGGGACCCCCTCCCGCGTTGTCGTCAGTCTTCCCCAAGCTCTCGGCTTCGCTCGAGCAGGGGAGACCCCATTCGCGCTCCGCGTTGACTCCCTCCTCCGCCTTGCAGCTGCACGCACCCGGCCCCGCTCCTTCTTCCACCCCCATTTGCCGGTTGGTCTTAACCAGCACCGATGCGTCCCTTAAGCGAACCCTAAGAACATCAACTCGTGCCCGGTACAGCCTATTTGCCGGTTTCGGGGCCGCTAGCGTGCTCCCGCACCCACACCCCCGTACGACAGAGGCAGGCACGCAATGGGCACCAGTACGCACCGGCGCACGGCGAGCACCAGGACCAAGGCGATCGGCGCCGTTGTCGCCGCGGCAGTGATCGGCTCCGCGGTCTTCGCCCTCACGGGCACGGCACAGGCCGCCTCGGTAGGCGCCGCGTACACCAGGACCAGCGGCTGGACGGGCGGCTACACCGGGCAGTACGTCGTCACCAACGACACCGACAAGGTGCAGACCGACTGGACACTCGAATTCGACCTGCCCGCGGGCACGAGGATCAGCTCCCTCTGGAACGGCGAACACACCGTCAGCGGCAACCACATCACCGTGAAGCCCGCCGGCTGGAACAAGGAGCTGGCGCGCGGCAAGTCGGCCACTGTCGGCTTCGTCACCACCTCGGACGGCACGGCGGCGGACCCGACCGGCTGCCTGATCAACAACGCCAAGTGCTCCGTCGACACGGGAGCGACTCCGGAGCCCAGCGGACGCCCGACCGGGACCTCGACCCCGACTCCCACGGCCACCCCCACGGCCAAGCCCTCGCAGACCGCCACAGCGACCCCCACGCCCACCCCCACACCCACCGCGACCGAGGGCGGCGGCGGTACGGCGGGCGGCGCCGGCTTCGCCCCGTACGTCGACACCTCCCTCTACCCGGCGTACGACCTGGTCGACACCGTGACCAAGACCGGGGTGAAGGAGTTCAACCTCGCCTTCATCACCTCCGGCGGCAGTTGCGCCCCGCTCTGGGGCGGCGTCACCGCCCTCGGCGACGACCACGTCGCTTCCCAGATCGGCGCGCTGCGCGCCAAGGGGGGCGACGTCCGGGTCTCCTTCGGCGGCGCGGCAGGCTCCGAACTGGCGCTCAACTGCACCTCCGCCGCCGACCTCGCCGGCGCGTACGGCAAGGTCATAGACACGTACAAGCTCACCAAGGTCGACTTCGACATCGAAGGCGGCGCGCTGCCCGACACGGCGGCCAACTCCCGTCGCGCCCAGGCGATCGCGCAGCTCCAGAAGTCCCACCCGGACCTCGATGTGTCCTTCACCCTGCCGGTCATGCCCGAGGGCCTCACCCAGCCGGGCGTGGACCTGATCGCCGACGCGAAGAAGAACGGCGTCAAGGTCGGCGCGGTCAACATCATGGCGATGGACTACGGCGCCTCGTACAGCGGTGACATGGGCTCGTACGCGATCCAGGCGGCGACCGCGACGCAGGCCCAGATCAAGGGCGTGCTCGGGCTGTCGGACGCGGCGGCGTGGAAGGCCGTGGCGGTCACCCCGATGATCGGTGTGAACGACGTCAGCACCGAGATCTTCAAGGTCGAGGACGCCACGCAGCTGGTGAAGTTCGCCCAGGAGAAGGGGCTGGGCCGGCTGGCCATGTGGTCGGGCACGCGGGACAAGGCGTGCGCGGGCGGGGCGAAGCCGTCGGCGGATGCGTCGTGCAGCTCGATCGTGCAGGAGCCGCTCGCCTTCACGAAGGCGTTCGGCGCGTACAAGTAGCTCTCTCCACCCGCAGACCGCCACCCCCTGCGCGCACCCCGGCCGGCCCCACACCCCCCACATCCGGCCGGGGTGCGCCCCCTTTCTTCGGCGAACCGTTCCGTCCTCGGTCGCCGGGCGGGGCTGATCGGCCGGCCCGTCCGGCGATCGCGGACCACGCGTGGCCGCAGTCCGCGCCGTGGTGGCGGGCGACGCGGAGTCGGCCGGCCGGGCCCCCGGACCGAACCGGAGACCACGCTGAGCCGGCTGCGCACGGCCTGAGCCCACTTCGGCGACCGGTGGGCCCCAGCGCGCCGCTTCGCCTCGGCCGCACGGTTCGGAGGGAGAACGCGGATGCGGCCCAACATGCCCCCTGGCTCCGCACCCTGTTCACCTTCCGGTGGGCGGACGAGCAAAATCCGGCCGTGGTGGAACCGGCCCGATGGCGCACGCCAAAACAGCGCGCCTGGTCTGCTTCCGCCGGATCCCTGCATCTTGTCCCGCCCCAGCACCTCGCCGGCCTGGGTGTATTCATGAGCGCGCGCTGTCCAGGGGTGGCGCCCGAACGCTTAGGCAAGGCTTCGACCGGACACGGTCGCGTGACTTGCAGGACACACTCGGGCAACGGAACCGTCTTCAACTCTTGACACCCACCCCCTTGAGGCAGCAACCTTCCGGCATCGGCGCATGGGAGCGCTCCCACATCGCACGGGAAATTCTCGTGCGGACGGCACTGCCCGTGTCTTCCCCCCTGCACCATCTGGCACTTGCAGTCACCTGCGCGTATGGCGCGCAGTCAGAACGCCAGTCCCACCCTGGAACAAGGAGTAGTGGAATGCGTATCACCCGCACCGTCGCCGGCCGGCGTCGCAGAGCCGCGCTGGTGGCCACCACGGGCCTGACGGCCACCGCCCTGTTGCTGACCGGATGCAGTGACTCGGACTCATCGGACGCCGGCGGGAGCTCCGACGCCAACGGGAAGATCACGTTGACCGTCGCCGACTTCGGGCAGTTCGGTTACAAGGAAGCCGGTCTCTTCGCCAAGTATCACGAGCTCCACCCGAACATCACGGTCAAGGAGGACGTCACCGCCGACGAGAAGGTCTACTACCCCAAGCTGCTCCAGCAGCTGAACTCGGGCAGCGGGCTGGCGGATGTCCAGGGCCTCGAGGTCGGCCGGATCAAGGAGCTCGTCGACACCAAGGCGGACCAGTTCGCCGACCTCAGCAAGGTGATCAACGTCGGCGACTGGGTGTCCTGGAAGGAGAAGCAGGCCACCACGCCCGACGGAAAGGTGATCGGCGCCGGTACCGACATCGGACCGATGTCGCTCTGCTACAACACCGACCTCTTCAAGAAGGCCGGTCTGCCGACCGACCGCGAGGAGGTCGCCGCGAAGGTCGCCGGGGGCTGGGAGGACTACCTCAAGCTCGGTGAGGAGTACAAGAAGAACGCCCCCAAGGGCACCTTCTTCATGGACTCCGCCAGTGCGATGTACAACGCCGTGGTGAGCTCCAACCCGAAGCAGTACTACGACGAGAGCGGCAAGCCGATCTACAAGGAGAGCCCCAGCGTCAAGCAGGGCTGGGACCTGGCGGCCGAGGCCGCCGACAAGAAGCTGAGCCAGGGCCTCGCCCAGTTCAGCCCCCCGTGGAATGCCGCACTGCGCAAGAGCACCATGGCCACCGTGGTCTGCCCCGCGTGGATGGCCGGTCAGATCTCGGTCAACGCCGGTGACGCCAACAAGGGCAAGTGGAACATCACCACCGCGCCCGGGACGACCGCCGCCAACTGGGGTGGCTCGTTCCTCGGCGTGCCCAAGTCGGGCAAGAACGTCGACGAGGCCACCAAGCTCGTCAAGTGGCTGACCGCCCCCGAGCAGCAGGCCGCCGTCTTCAAGGCGATCGGCAGCTTCCCGTCCAACAAGCTCGCGTACGACCTGCCGGACGTGAAGACCGCGAAGCTGCCGTACTTCAACGACGCCCCGATCGGTGAGATCTACGCCGGCGAGGCCAAGTCGATCCCCGAGACCGTTCTCGGCCCGAAGGACGGCGTCATCAAGGACACCATCTCCACCCAGATCAACAACATGGAGCAGCGCGGCACCAGCCCGGACGACGCCTGGAAGGCCGCGACCACCGCGATCGACAAGGCGATCGGCTGACGGTCGCAGCAGCGGGCGGCCCCCGGCCGCCCGCACCTGCGTGTCCCCACCCGCGGGGCACCGGGGCCGCGCACAGCCTGTCTCCCGAGGGGCGTGCACGGGGCGGCCGGGTATCTCCCCGGCCGCCCCGTGCGAGCCCACCGCACGCGCCTTCGGCCCATCCAGCCCCGTACCCGGGTAACCAGCAATCCAGGGAAGGACTCCCGCCCGTGGCCACCTCGACTCCCACCCGGGATGCATACGCCCCGCCACCCCGCGGTTCCCAGCAGACACCGGCGAACGCTCGTCGACAGACGTGGCGGAGCCGGATCTGGCGGTTCGACGACAAGGCATCGCCGTACGCCTACATAGCCCCGTTCTTCCTCGTCTTCGGTGCTTTCGGGCTCTATCCGCTGGTCTACACCGGCTGGATCGCCCTGCACCGGGTGGAGATGACCGGGCTGAACCAGATGGAATGGGTCGGCTGGGACAACTTCGACAAGATCCTGCACGACTCGGAGTTCTGGACGGCCGTCAGCAACACCTTCCTGATCGGCGTCATGTCGACGGTTCCGCAGCTGCTCGTCGCACTGGGCCTGGCCCATCTGCTGAACTACAAGCTCCGCGCCAGCACCTTCTGGCGGACGGTCGTCCTCACCCCGTACGCCACCTCGGTGGCCTCCGCCGCCCTCGTCTTCGCCCTGGTCTTCCGGGCCGACGGCGGTCTGCTGAACTGGGCGCTGCACTTCGTCGGCCTCGGTGACACCAACTGGGTCAACGGGCACTGGACGTCCAAGATCGCCATCTCGGTCATCGTGATCTGGCGCTGGACCGGCTACAACACCCTGATCTACCTGGCCGCGATGCAGGCGGTACCGACCGATCTGTACGAGGCGGCCTCGCTCGACGGAGCCTCGCGCTGGCAGCAGTTCCGCAAGGTGACCATTCCCTCGCTGCGGCCCACGATCCTCTTCACGATCGTCATCTCGACCATCGGTTCCATGCAGCTGTTCGGCGAGCCCCTGCTGCTGGAGGGCGGCACCCTCGGTGCGACCGGAGGCAACGAGAATCAGTACGAGACCCTCAGCGTCTACCTCTACAACTACGGCTGGAACCTGGGGCATCTCGGTCCGGCCGCCGCAGTGGCCTGGGCGATGCTCGCCCTCCTGCTGATCATCGCCGCGGTCAACTGGCTCATCGGCCGCTTCGTACGCAAGTCCGCGGTCTGACCGGGAGCGATATCCATGACCATGACCAGCCCCACCAAAGTCCCGGAGCTCGGCCTCCCGGCACGTTCCGCAGACCGCCTTCCGAAGCGCCCGAGCCGCTTCAAGCCCGGCGCCGGCAAGCAGCTGCAGGGCGGTCCGTTCGCCTACATCGCGCTGGCCGTCGTCGGTATCGGCTCGCTGCTGCCGCTGTACTGGACCCTGGTGGCCGCGTCCCACACCCAGGACGAAGTGCTGGCCTCCACTCCGCCGTTCCTGCCGGGCGGCCGGCTGCTGCACAACCTCGACGCCGCCTGGAGCCAGGCCAATCTGGGCAAGGCGATCGTCAACAGCATCATCGTCTCCAGCTGCATCACGGCGGCGACGCTCTTCTTCTGCACCCTGGCCGGATACGCCTTCGCCAAGATGCGGTTCCGGGGCCGCGGCGCGCTGATGACCGGAGTCATCGCCACCCTGACCATCCCGCCGCAGCTCAGCGTCGTCCCGCTGTTCATGATGATGTCCGACATCGGCTGGGGCGGGAACCTCGAGTCGGTGATCTTCCCGACGCTGGTCAGCGCGTTCGGCGTGTTCTTCATGCGCCAGTACCTGAGCGAGGCGCTTCCGTACGAGCTGATCGAGGCCGCCAAGATCGACGGCGCGAACAACTTCCGCATCGTGCGGAGCCTGGTGCTCCCGGTGGCCCGCCCGGCGATGATGGTGCTCGGGATGCTCACCTTCGTACAGGCGTGGAACGACTTCTTCTGGCCCTATCTGGCCCTTAACCAGCAGAACCCGACGCTCCAGGTGGCCCTCGGCCAGCTGAGCGCCTCCTACACGCCCGACCAGAGCATCGTCATGGCCGGTGCGCTGATCAGTACGCTGCCGCTGCTCGTGGTGTTCGTGATCTTCGGCAAGCAGATCGTCGGAGGGATCATGTCCGGCGCCGTCAAGGGCTGACCGGACGGCACCCGGTCCGCCGGGTGATGCGCCGTCACCCGCCGCCCTCCGTCCCGGACGTCCCGTACGGCCTGCCCCAGACCGCAGGCCGTACGGGCCCGGAGCCCCACTCCGTACCTTCTCTCCCTCCCCCTGCCTCTGTTCCGTCCACAAATGGGAGCGCTCCCGCATGACTGCCGTACGAACTGACATCACCCCGAAGCCGGCATCCGAGGCGACGAACTCGCCGGCACTCTTCCCGACGGGCTTCGTCTGGGGGGCGGCCACGGCCGCCTACCAGGTCGAAGGCGCGGCTGCCGAGGGCGGCCGCACCCCATCCATCTGGGACACCTTCAGCCACACCCCCGGCAAGGTTCTGGCAGGTGACACCGGCGATGTCGCCGCCGACCACTACCACCGATACCAGGACGACGTGGCGCTGATGAAGGAGCTGGGGCTGAAGGCCTACCGCTTCTCCGTCTCCTGGTCCCGGGTGCAGCCCACCGGCCGCGGCCCCGCCGTCGAACGCGGCCTGGACTTCTACCGCAAGCTCGTCGACGAGCTCCTCGAAGCGGGCATCACCCCCGTCGCCACCCTCTACCACTGGGACCTTCCCCAGGAGCTGGAGGACGCGGGCGGCTGGCCCGAGCGGGCCACCGCCGAGCGTTTCGCCGACTACACCGCCATCATGGCCCGCGCCCTCGGCGACCGGGTCCCCGTGTGGACCACCTTCAACGAGCCGTGGTGCTCGGCCTTCCTCGGTTACGGCTCCGGCGTGCACGCCCCCGGCCGCACCGAACCGGCGGCCACCCTGCGCGCGGCACACCATCTCAACCTCGCCCATGGACGGGCGATCGAGGTACTGCGCGGTCAACTCCCCGCTGGAGCGCAGACCTCGGTCACCCTCAATCTGCACCAGGTCCGCCCGCTGACCGACAGCGCCGCCGACGTGGACGCCGCCCGCCGGATCGACGCCGTCGGCAACCGGATCTTCACAGGCCCGATGCTGCGCGGCGCGTACCCCGAGGACCTGATCGCCGACACCTCGCACGTGGTGGACTGGTCGAAGCTGGTCCACGACGGCGACCTGGCCGCCATCTCCCGCCCCGTCGACGTGCTGGGGGTGAACTACTACACGCCCACGATCGTCTCCATGCCGGAAGAGGGCAGGGGCGACTCCCGCGACGACGGCCACGGCAACAGCGACCACTCCCCGTGGACCGGTTCCGAGCAGGTCGCCTTCCACCTCTCCGAGGGCAAGAAGCGCACCGCGATGAACTGGGCGATCGACCCCGACGGGCTGTACGAACTGCTCATGGACGTCACCCGCGACCACCCGGGCCTGCCCCTGATGGTCACCGAGAACGGTGCGGCCTTCGATGACCAGGTCTCGCCCGACGGCCGGGTCGACGACCCGGAGCGGATCGAGTACCTGCGCGGCCACCTCGACGCCGTCCAGCGGGCCGTCGCCGACGGCGCGGATGTCCGCGGCTACTTCCTGTGGTCGCTGATGGACAACTTCGAGTGGGGGTACGGATACTCCAAGCGCTTCGGCGCGGTCTACGTCGACTACGAGTCCCAGCGCCGCATCCCCAAGGCGAGCGCCCACTGGTACGCCGATGTGATCCGCCGTCACGCGCTTCCCCCGGCCCCCGAACTCCCCTGACTTTCCTGGGGGCTGTCCCGCGGGCAGACACGCGTGACAGACGACGGAGACCCGGCCCCGTGCCGGGTCTCCGTCGTTTCCGCAGCTCCCGTTGTTCCGGCCGGCTCCCGGATGTGCATCCGCAGATCCGGTACCCCATGGCCACCTGCACCGGGCGCCGCCATCCCGTAAGGTGGGAGCGCTCCCATAGTTGGGGCCCGGCAGGCCTTCCGAGGTCGGACAGGTGTCACGGGGTCCAACAGGTGGACTTGGTTTGGTTATCTGACTATGAGAAGTTGACCGCGAACGGGAGGCAGCCATGGCGGCAGCGCGAGTACGGAGCGGCGGGCGGCCCACGCTCGAAGAGGTCGCGGCACGGGCCGGAGTCGGGCGTGGCACGGCCTCACGGGTCATCAACGGCTCGCCGCGGGTCAGCGAGCACACCCGTGAGGCGGTCGAAGCCGCCGTCGCCGAGCTGGGATACGTACCCAACCGCGCGGCCCGCGCACTCGCCGGAAACCGCACGGACGCCATCGCCCTCGTCGTACCGGAGCCCGAGACCCGGTTCTTCGCCGAGCCGTACTTCTCGGACATCGTCCGCGGGGTCGGCGCGGCCCTGGCCGACACCGAGATGCAGCTGCTGCTCACCCTCGTCGGCAACGACCGCGAGCGGAAGCGGCTGGCCCAGTATCTGACCGCGCACCGCGTCGACGGCGTGCTGCTGGTCTCCGTGCACGCCGACGACCCGCTGCCCGACCTGCTGGAACAGCTCGGCATGCCGGCCGTGATGAGCGGCCGCAGATCCGCCTCCGAGACGCTCGCCGCGGTCGACTCCGACAACTTCGAGGGTGCCCGCGGCGCCGTCGACCATCTGATCTCCCGCGGGCGCCGCTCCATCGCCACGATCACCGGGCGCCTCGATGTGTACGGCGCGCAGCGCCGCCTCGACGGCTACCGCAAGGCGGTCGCGGCGGCCGGTCTCGGCCCGGACGAGCAGCTGATCGCCCCCGCCGACTTCACCGAGGAGGGCGGCGCCCGTGCCATGCGGGAGCTGCTCGCCCGCCGCCCCGATGTGGACGCGGTCTTCGCCGCCTCCGACGTGATGGCCGCGGGCGCCCGTCAGGTACTCCGCGAGGCGGGCCGGCGCATCCCGGACGATGTGGCGCTGATCGGCTTCGACGACTCGGCCGTGGCCCGTCACATGGACCCGGCGCTCACCAGCGTGCGCCAGCCGATCGAAGAGATGGGCCGGGTGATGACGCGGGTGCTGCTCCAGGAGATCGCGGGCGAGAACGAGGAGCGCCCGCAGATCGTGCTCCCGACGGAACTCGTCGTCCGCGATTCGTCCTGACGGCCGCCCCGGGCCGGAAGCCAGGGGTGATGACCGTCACATAGGGGCCTCGTGAGGGAGGCTCAGTCGCACGGGCACACGAGAAGGGCCCCGGTCCGAAGACCGGGGCCCTTCCCTTCAGGGTGAGTAACGGGACTCGAACCCGCGACATCCTGGACCACAACCAGGTGCTCTACCATCTGAGCTATACCCACCATGTCCGGTCTTTTTCTGACCGGCCGAGAAAAAGTGTACAGGGTCCGAGAGGGTGCTCGCGCCCTTGTTGTTGAGCCGCTGATCCCAGGCCTTGAAACACTCGTGACCAGCGGCTTCCCAAGATCCTAAGCCGACTGCTGCGTCAGGCGTGTCGCAATGGCCTTCGCCTGCTCGGAGTCGGGCCCGGGCTGCGGTACGAAGACCGCTTCCCGGTAGTACCGCAGCTCCGTGATGGAGTCACGGATGTCCGCGAGCGCCCGGTGGTTGCCGTTCTTCTCCGGGCTGTTGAAGTACGCCTTCGGGTACCAGCGGCGGGCCAGCTCCTTGATCGAGGACACATCGACGATCCGGTAGTGGAGGTAGCCCTCCAGAGCCGCCATGTCACGGGCCAGGAAGCCACGGTCGGTACCGACCGTGTTTCCGCAGAGCGGGGCCTTGCCCGGCTCCTTCACGTGCTCGCGCACGTAGGCCAGCACCTGGGCCTCGGCGTCGGTCAGGGTGGTGCCGCCGGCCAGCTCGTCGAGGAGGCCCGAGGCGGTGTGCATCTGCCGCACCACCTCGGGCATCGTCTCCAGGGTCCTGTCCGGCGGGCGGATCACGATGTCCACCCCTTCGCCGAGCACGTTCAACTCCGAGTCGGTGACCAGTGCGGCCACCTCGATGAGTGCGTCTTCCGTCAACGAGAGCCCGGTCATCTCGCAGTCGATCCACACCATGCGATCGTTCATACGCCCCACCCTACGGGGCCCTGCGCTGCCCCGGCAGGGTCGGGCGCCCCGTGGCGTACGCATCGGACCCCGGCTTCCCGTGCTCCGGCTGACCCGTACCGACCGCCGTGGAGGCCGCGGCGCCCGACGGGGTCCCCGTCGCACCGGGCCGTCGGCTCGCGGACGTGCCCTGTGCGGGCACGACCGTCTCGATCGCGGTCGCCACCGGGTCCAGCGCCCCGGCCTGCGGACGGCGGGCCCGGTAGGCGGCCCGGTACGCGGCCGGGGAGGAGCCCAGCTGGCGCCGGAAGTGTCCGCGCAGCGCGACCGGCGAGCGGAAGCCGCAGCGGCCCGCGACCTCGTCGACCGAGTAGTCGGACGTCTCCAGCAGCCGCTGCGCCTGCAGCACCCGCTGGGTGATCAGCCACTGGAGCGGTGCGCTGCCGGTGAGCGAACGGAACCTGCGGTCGAAGGTCCGCCTGCTCATGTAGGCGCGCCCGGCCAGCGTCTCCACGTCGAACTGCTCGTGCAGATGCTCCAGCGCCCAGGCCACGACCTCGGCGAGCGGGTCGGAGCCGATCTCCTCGGGTAAAGACCTGTCGAGGTAGCGCTCCTGACCGCCACTGCGCCGCGGCGGGACCACGAGCCGGCGGGCCAGCGCACCGGCGGCCTCCGTGCCGTGGTCCGTGCGGACTATGTGCAGACAGAGGTCGATGCCGGCGGCCGTCCCGGCGGAGGTGAGCACATCACCGTCGTCGACGAACAGCTCACGCGGATCGACATGGACCGACGGATAGCGCTTGGCCAGCGTCGGTGCGTACATCCAGTGCGTGGTGGCCGGGCGGCCGTCCAGCAGGCCCGCGGCGGCGAGCACGAACGCCCCGGTGCACAGCCCGACGATGCGGGCCCCCTCCTCGTGGGCACGGCGCAGCGCGTCCAGCGCCTCGGCGGGCGGCGGAGAGGTGATCGAACGCCAGGCGGGCACCACGACGGTGCCTGCCCTGCTGATCGCCTCCAGCCCGTAGGGCGTGGTGAGTTCGAGTCCCCCCGTGGTCCGCAGCGGTCCCTCTTCCCCGCCGCAGACAAGCAGTCGGTAGCGCGGAACTCCCGCGTCCTGGCGGTCGATTCCGAACACGGAGAGCGGGATGGAGCTCTCGAAGATGGGGCCGCCGCTGAACAGCAGCACGGCGACGACTTCCCGACGTCGTCGTCCGCTGAGCTTTCGTACAGCCTCCGTTGCGGCGGCGGAGTCCTGGCTCATGACGCTAAGCCCCCCTCGGTGTTCGCGTCTCCCTGGTCCTTACGGGCCTGTCGCTCCTGCACATTTCCCCTCGGTCTTGCGCGAGTCCCCAGTCTTCGGCACCCAAGATCGAATCTACTGCGTCCCGCGGTGCCGGCGTGACAAGTTGACCAACCAGGACTATGTCGACAAGGCAACTTGGCGGGAAGCATTCGATCACGAAGCGTTTCACTCAGAAGCCGTGCAGGGAAGTACGCCTCGCATTCGTGGCCCGTCCCCGTCGGGTGGAAGCGTACCGCCTGGTCTCTTCTTGCCTGGTGGCAAGGGGGTTGATCGGCCAATTCCCCAAGGAATGGGCAGGGGTGAGAAGTTGGCTGAAAATATACGGTTGCGCAAGTCTGAATCCGTCGTTTGACCGGCGCACAACCCCGACGATACGACTGCGCCCGTACGCCCCCGTGGTCCGGTGGGTGCGGCGGGATCCGGCAGGCCGCGAGGGGGGACGGCGGAACCGGCACGGATGGCGGCATCCGGTCGGTGGGTGTACCGGCGGACGGGTCGGCGGATGTGCCGAACGCCACGCGGGCGACCGGCGCCGGTGAACAGCTGAACACCGCCGCGGCGACGGTTTCCGGCATCGCTCCGCCGTGGCGCCCCCGGGTGCTGCTCTTCGGTGCGGAGCGTGCGGTGCCGTAACTCTGCGGCGCCGGCGTGTGGCCGATGGCGCCCTCCTACCCGCCGGTCGCCGAGTGCGGTCTCCTGCTCACGCAAGCTTCGATGTACTACGCAACCGGCATTGCCATACGGGGCCGCCTCGGGCATGCTCCCTGGAACGTCGCACGCGCTTTGCGGGGGTCTGGGCAGTGGAGGAGTGGCGCCGTACCCTTGGGGGTAAGGGGTTGGGAAGATGATTCCCGGACACCACATCACCGCCCGCTGATACACCTTCCCCAAGCCGCTCACTCCTCACGAGGACTCTCTTCGCCGAGACACCGATGGCCGGTCACGAAATCCCCGAACCCGCGGACCGCAAGCAGGTAGCCGACCCTCTGTCGGACCAGCAGGCGGTCGAAGAAACACGTCATTCCTGCGATCCCGCCTTCCGGCATGGGGTCGTGGTCGGCTTCGACGGCTCCACGTCCAGTGAGCGAGCCCTCGCCTATGCCATCGGAATGGCCCGGAGATCAGGTTCCGGTCTGATCATCGTCCATGTCGCCAACCGGTTGCCGACCACGGTCTGGGCAGGCTGTGAGCCGCCCGTCTTCGTCGACGTTCCCGACCACCGCACCGAGGTCCTCGGGCTCGAGCTCGCCTGTGCGGACTACCTCTCCGAGGTGCCGTGGGTGCTCGTCGAGCGGGGCGGCGACATCTGCCACGAGCTGGAGGACGTGGGCCGGGAGTACTCGGCCGACGCGATCGTCGTCGGCTCCACGCACGGCATCGTCGGCCGGATCTTCGGCTCGGTGGCGGGGCGGCTGGCGCGGCGCGCGCAGCGCCCCGTCGTGGTCATTCCCTAGCGCGGGCTCCTGGCGGACCCTCGGTGATCGCTCGCTGCACCCTCGTTCTCCGACGTGGCGTCAACTCGCCGTTGGAAACAGGCAATCTACTCGCCCGTAGAGGTGGATTGTGCGCTTGTGAAGGGTACATAAAGGTCGCTGGGAAACAGCATCACTGCCTTTGAAGGGAGCCCGCCGTGGACAATGACGTCTCTGCGGGGAACAGCAGCACCTCCACCCTCGGCCATCTCGCCCTGGGACTCACCCTGTTGGCGTTCGGTATCGGTCACACCGGGGTCATCGACGGTGTGACGGCGGCCGACGCCGTCTCGCTCGCGCTGTATGTCGGCGGTATAGCCCTGTTCGTCGCCGGACTGCTGGAGTTCCGCGCCGGCAGCGGTTTCACCGGCACGGCCTTCGTCGGACTCGGCGCCTTCTGGTTCACCTGGGGCACCGGTGCCGATGCCCAAGTCTCCAGTCATGCGGCGGGCCTGTTCCTGCTGCTCTGGGCGCTGTTCGCACTGAGCCTGGCCCTCGGGTCGGCCGGCGGCGGTCTGCTCGCCCAGGGGACGTACGGACTGCTCTTCCTGGGGCTTCTGCTCCTGGGCGTCGGGCAGTTCGCCGACAGCGACGGGCTCGGCAAGGTCGGCGGCTGGCTCGCCGCGGTGGCCGGTCTCGCCGCCTGGTACGGGGCGACGGCGGCACTGGCCAAGTGGCCGACGGTGCTCCCGAAGCGCGCTGCCGGCCGAGGTGTGACGGCCACCGGCTGAGGCAGCCGTCGGCCGGTGCGACCGACCGACGCGAGAGAGCGGCCCCGTACCCGTGGTGGCGTGGTGCGGGGCCGCTGTCTGTCCGGCGTACTGCCGCGCGTGCTACTCGACCGTGACGGACTTCGCGAGGTTCCGCGGCTTGTCGATGTCGCGGCCCATGGCCAGCGCCGTGTGGTAGGCGAAGAGCTGGAGCGGGATACCCATCAGGATCGGGTCCAGCTCGTTCTCGTTCTTCGGTACGACGATGGTGTGGTCGGCCTTCTCCTGCACCTGGTGGGCGACCGCGAGGATCCTGCCGCTGCGGGCCTTGATCTCCTCCATCGCGGCGCGGTTCTTCTCCAGCAGCTCGTCGTCCGGCACGATCGCGACGGTCGGCATCGCGGGCTCGATCAGGGCCAGCGGGCCGTGCTTCAGCTCGGACGCAGGGTAGGCCTCGGCGTGGATGTACGAGACCTCCTTGAGCTTCAGCGAGGCCTCGCGGGCGACGGGGTAGCCGCGCACCCGGCCGATGAACATCATCGACTTGGCGTCCGCGTACTCCGCGGCCAGCTTCTTGATCTCGTCCTCGTTCTCGAGGATCTCGGTGATCTGGGCGGGCAGCTTGCGCAGACCCTCGATGATCCGCTTGCCGTCGGCGACCGACAGGTCGCGGATCCGGCCGAGGTGCAGGGCGAGCAGCGCGAACGCGACCACCGTATTGGTGAAGCACTTGGTGGAGACGACGCAGACCTCGGGGCCCGCGTGGACGTACGTACCGCCGTCGGCCTCCCGGGCGATCGCCGAGCCGACCACGTTGACCACGCCGAGGACGCGGGCGCCCTTGCGCTTGAGCTCCTGGACGGCGGCCAGTACGTCGTAGGTCTCACCGGACTGGGAGACCGCGACGTACAGGGTGTCGGGGTCGACGACCGGGTTGCGGTAGCGGAACTCGGAGGCGGGTTCGGCGTCCGCGGGGATGCGGGCCAGCTCCTCGATCAGCTGGGCGCCGATCTGGCCCGCGTGGTACGAGGTGCCGCAGCCCAGGATCTTGATCCGGCGGACCCCGCGCGCCTCGCGGGCGTCCAGGTTGAGACCGCCCAGGTGGACGGTGGAGAACCGGTCGTCGATCCGGCCGCGCAGCACCCGGTCGACGGCGTCGGCCTGCTCGGAGATCTCCTTGTGCATGTACGTGTCGTGGCCGCCCATGTCGTACGACTCGGCCTCCCACTCCACGGTGGTCGGCGTGGCCGTCGTGCGGGAGCCCTCGGTGGTGTACGTACGGAAGTCGTCGGCCTTGAGGGTGGCCATCTCGCCGTCGTCGAGGGTGACGACCTGGCGGGTGTGGGCGACCAGCGCGGCGACGTCGGAGGCGACGAACATCTCCTTCTCGCCGATGCCGAGGACGACCGGGGAGCCGTTGCGGGCGACGACGATGCGGTCGTTGAAGTCGGCGTGCATGACGGCGATGCCGTATGTGCCCTCGATGGAGCGCAGGGCCTCGCGGACCTTCTCCTCCAGGGTGTCCGCCTGCGCGCGGGCGATCAGGTGGACCAGCACCTCGGTGTCGGTCTCGGAGAGGAAGACGACGCCGTCGGCGACGAGCTTCGCACGGAGCTCGGAGGCGTTGTCGATGATGCCGTTGTGGACGACGGCGACCTTGTGGTCGGCGTCCAGGTGCGGGTGCGCGTTCTCGTCGCTCGGGGCGCCGTGGGTGGCCCAGCGGGTGTGGGCGATACCGGTGGTGCCGGTGAAGCGCTTGGGGATACGGGCCTCCAGCTCGCGGACCCGGCCCTTGGCCTTGACCATCTTCAGCGCGGCGGGCTTCCCGGCCGTGGCCTTGCCTGTGACGACGATGCCCGCGGAGTCGTAACCCCGGTACTCCAGCCGCTGCAGTCCTTCCAGCAGCAGCGGAGCCACGTCACGCTTCCCGATGTATCCGACGATTCCGCACATATGGTCTCTGCCCCTCCATCGACGTACTGGTGAGTGCCCGTTGTTCAGCCGTAGACGATGCGGCGCAGCTGACGGAGCGACAGCTCCGGTGGTGCGACCGCCCGGTGCGGCAGCTCGGCCGCGATCCGTTCGAAGATCTCCGCGTTCACCAGGCCGCCGGACTGCAGTTCCCGGTGGCGGCGACGCACGAATTCGTCGGTCGTCTCGTCGAAGTACGCCAGCACGTCGAGGATCACCCGGGCTGCTTCTCCGCGCTGAAGCGTGGTGGAGCGCACGAGGTGATCGATGAGGTCGTCATGTGACGGGCGGCGTTCGAGCACTCGTTGATATTGCGGTGAATGGAGGCCGTACGCAACAATTCTGCCCGATATCGGGCAGGGATGAGTGCGATTGCACTCTCCGAGGGGTCCGGGGTAGCACCCGAGGCGCCGTTGAGTCGCTCCACGTGATCGAAGCATCGCTCAGCGTCGCTTCAGGATCCGGGCCCCGTCCCGACCGGATGATTTCCGCTGTACGTCAGATTCCGTCGGCCGCAAAAGGGGGAAGTGGTCTACACCTTGACCACGCGTGGGCCGCACGATACGCATGGTGATGGTTCGTTTCTCAGGAGATCCGCAGGTGTGAACCCGTCGAAAGGGACCCGGCTTGTGAGACTGCACAGGACACAGCGCACCGCCCTTCCCCGTCTTCTCGGCTCGCTGCTGCTCGTCACGGCGGCCGGTATCTCCAGTGCCGGCGCGGCTCCGGGAGCGGCGGCGGCGAGCATCGGCCCGGCCGCCGCCGCGCCCCGTCCGCTGGGGCAGATCGTGCCCGCCCCCGCCGAAGTGAAGGCAGGCGGATCCCCCTACGTCATCAGCGCGGGAACGAAGATCCGCGTCGACCACGACTCCCGCGAGGCGCGGAAGATCGGCGACTATCTGGCGGGCGTGCTGCGCCCCTCCACCGGGTACGCCCTGCCGGTCACCGGCAGCGGCGGCAGCGACGGCATCCGGCTGCGGCTCGGCTCCCACGACAGCAAGTTGGGAGCGGAGGGCTACACGCTGAAGTCCGGCCACGGATCCGTCACCATCACCGCACGCGGCCCGGCAGGGCTCTTCCACGGCGTTCAGACGCTGCGTCAGCTGCTCCCGGCCGATGTGGAGAAGAAAAGCCGTCAGGCGGGCCCCTGGAGGGTTGCGGGCGGCACGGTCACGGACGCGCCGCGCTATGCGTACCGGGGCGCGATGCTCGATGTCTCCCGGCACTTCTTCTCCGTCACCGAGGTCAAGCGCTACATCGACCAGCTGGCCCTCTACAAGATCAATAAGTTCCATCTGCATCTCTCCGACGACCAGGGCTGGCGCATCGCCATAGATTCCTGGCCGCGGCTCGCCACGTACGGCGGGCAGACGGAGGTCGGCGGCGGAGCCGGCGGCTACTACACGAAGAGCGACTACAGGGAGATCATCCGTTACGCGGCCTCGCGCTATCTGGAGGTCGTGCCGGAGATCGATCTGCCGGGCCACACGAACGCGGCACTCGCCTCGTACGCCGAGCTGAACTGCAACGGCGTCGCGCCGCCGCTCTACACCGGCACGAACGTCGGTTTCAGCTCGCTGTGCGTGCCGAAGGCCGTCACATACGACTTCGTGAACGACGTGGTCCGTGAGCTGGCCGCGCTCACCCCGGGCAAGTACCTCCACATCGGCGGCGACGAGGCGCACTCCACCAGCCACGACGACTATGTGGCGTTCATGAACAAGGCGCAGGCCGTCGTCGGCAAGTACGGCAAGACCGTGGTCGGCTGGCACCAGCTGACCGGTGCCACGCCGGTCGCGGGCGCGGTCGCGCAGTACTGGGGTTACGACGAGACGGGCGCCGCCGAGCGCAAGCAGGTGGCGGACGCCGCGAAGAACGGCACGAAGCTGGTGCTGTCCCCGGCGGACCGGGTCTACCTCGACATGAAGTACAACAAGGACACCGCGCTGGGGCTGGCCTGGGCCGGCTATGTCGAGGTGCAGCGTTCGTACGACTGGAACCCCGGCACGTATCTCGAGGGCGCCCCGGAGGGCTCGATCCTCGGTGTCGAGGCGCCGATCTGGTCGGAGACGCTGACCAACAGCGACGAGATCGAGCAGATGGCGTTCCCGCGGCTGCCGGGCGTCGCGGAGCTGGGCTGGTCGCCGGCGTCCACGCATGACTGGGACGCGTACAAGGTGCGGTTGGCCGCTCAGGGGCCGAGGTTCTCGGCGCTGGGGATCGACTACTACCGGTCGGCTCAGGTGCCGTGGCCCGCGAAGTGAGGTGACCGGGCGGTCCGGCTGACGCCGCTGTCCCCGATCGCCGGACGGGCTTGATTCTTCAGGCCCGTCCGGCGATCGGGACGACGATCTAGAACCCCGCGATCGGGTTCCTCAGGGTGCCGATCAGTTGCAGTGCTCCCGACGGGTCCGTGAGGTCGACCATCTGCTTGTTGTTGCGCAGCTGCAGCCGGTTCAGGCAGGACAGCGCGAACTCGTCGGTGAACATGTCGTACTGCTTGAACTTGTCGGCGAGCTGCGGCATCGACTCCTGGTAGCCGGACACGCACTCGGCGACCGTCCGCCAGAAGGTGTCCTCGTCGAGGATCGACTCGGTGGCGAGCCCGGCGGCCAGGAAACGGAAGAAGCAGTCGAAGACGTCGGTGAGGACCGACAGCAGTTTCATGTCGTCGGGGACCTCGGCGCGGATCCGCTCGACCTGCGGGGGCAGTACCGCGTCCGGGTCCATGACCGCGATCTCCTCGGCGATGTCCTTGAACACCGTGCGGGTGACGACCCCGTTTTCGACGACCAGGATGACGTTCTCGCCGTGCGGCATGTACACCAGGTCGTACGCGTAGAAGCTGTGCAGCACCGGCACCAGATAGGCGTCCAGGTAGCGTCGCAGCCACGCGGCGGGTGCCAGTCCCGATTCGGCGATCAGCGCGCCCGCGACGGAGTTGCCTTCATGGTCGGTGTGGACGAGCGAGGCCATGGTCGCGACCCGTTCGCCGGCCGCCAGGCCCGGCACCGGGCTCTCCCGCCAGAGGGCGGCGAGCATTTTCAGGTACGGGGAGCCCTTGGCGGTGGCCGCCTCGTACGCCCGGTGGTGGTAGCCGATGGCTGCCCGCTCCCGGATGATCGAGAACCGGGCCGCGCGCAGCACCTCGTCGCGCTCGATCAGCCCGGCGAGCCAGTCGTTGATCGCGGGCGTCGCTTCCATGTACGCGGCGGAGAGCCCGCGCATGAAGCCCATGTTGAGGACGGACAGCGCCGTTTTGACGTAGTGCTTGTCAGGGTTGCTGGTGTTGAAGAACGTGCGGATCGACTGCTGGGCGAGGTAGCTGTCGTCGCCCTCCCCGAGGCAGACCAGATGGCGCTGGGCGAGTTCTCCGGCGAAGGTGACGGCCAGCTTGTTCCACCACTGCCAGGGGTGGACGGGGATCAGCAGGTAGTCGTCGAGGTCGAGACCGAGGCCGGTCATCGTGGCGGCGAACCGGGCCCGGGTCTCCTCGCTCAGTTCGCCGTCGATCAGCGTGGAGTAGTCGAGCCCGGCGCCCGCTGTGAAGGTGGCGCGGTCGCGGCGGGCGGCGAGCCAGACCAGCCGGGTCTCGCTCGCCGCCTCGGGGGCGTACGCGCGGTACTCGTCGACACCGAAGCCGAGCCGCCCGTTGTTGGCGACGAAGCAGGGGTGGCCCTCGGTCATGCCCGTCTCGATCGCCTGGAAGCCGGCGGCGACGAGCTCGGCGGAGGTCACCGGCTCCTTGGTCAGTTTGTACGCGGTTCCGGCCAGCGTGGAGGAGATCTCCTCCAGGTAGACCGGCAGGATCTCGGCCGAGAGGCCGAGCGCCTCGCGCAGTTCGATGAAGAACTCCAACGCGTCCAGGGGGAGTTCCTGGCCGTGCCGGTGGCGGGTCACGGAGGCCGCGTCGACCTGCCAGTGGTCGAGCGCGAAGCGCCGGGCGTCGAAGCGGTACTCGGTCGCCATGTCGTCGCTGCGTACGGCGTAGCGGTCGCCCCCGAGCGGTTCGGGGGTCAGCAGCCGCTCATGGGCGAACTCGGCGAGGGCTTTGCGGACGAGCTGCCGGTTGGCGGTGGCCCAGTGCGCGGGGGTGAGGTGCGCGACGGCATCGGTGGTCGTGGTCATCGGGCGGCTCCTTCGCGTCGTGCGGCCTCGAACTGCTCCCGGGTGCAGACGCTGAGCAGCGCGGTCTTCTCCGGCTTGACGATCTCCCGGAGGACCTCGAAGCCCACGGCCTTGTTGAGCGCGTGCACCGCGCTGTTGCCCACGTCCGGCTCGACGACGACACGGCGTACCGACGGGTCGGCGAAGAGCGCCTCCATCACGGCGGTGATCACGCCGCGTGTGAAGCCGTGCAGCGGGGTGTCGGACGGGGCGACCAGGAAGTGCATTCCGATGTCGCCGGGCTCGGCCTCGTACAGGCCCTTGAGCTCCACCTCGGTGGGGTCGTACCGCTCCATCAGAAAGGCGGGCTCACCGTCGTGCAGTCCTATGAACGCGTCGTGGTGCGGGTGGGCGGCGATCGCCATGTACTCCCGCTCGACGTCCTGGAGCCTGGCGTCGCCCATCAGCCAGAAGGAGGCCTTGGGGTGGGTGACCCAGCCGTGCACCACCTCTGCGTCGCGAAGAGGGTCGAGGGCGCGGACCGTGAAGGTGCCGAGGTCGGTGGTCATACGGCGAACTCCTGGAAGGCGATGGACTTCTCGACCGGGTAGTACTCACGGCCGAGCAGCTCGCCGATGATGTACGCGTTGCGGTAGGCACCCATGCCCAGGTCGGGCGAGGTGATCGAGTGGGTGTGCGTGCCCGCGTTCTGCAGGAAGACGCCGCGCCCGGTGGTGTCGATGGAGTAGTTGCGGGCCACGTCGAAGCGGCCCCGGCTGTCGTGGCGCAGCCGGTCGGTGATCGGCTCCAGGAAGGCCGGCGGGGTGTAGCGGTAGCCGGTGGCGAGGATCAGGCCCTCGGTGCTGAGGGTGTAGTCCTTGCCCTGCTCCTCCTGGCGCAGGGCGAGGGTGTACGTACCGCTGGCCTCCTCGTAGCTCGCACTGTCCAGAGCGGAGTTGGTCAGGAGCCGGGTGGGGACGGGGCCGGACAGGTTCTTCTGGTAGAGCAGATCGAAGATCGCGTCGATCAGCTCCGAGTCGATGCCCTTGAAGAGGCCCTTCTGGCCGGACTCCAGCGCGTAGCGGGTCTGCTCGGGCAGCGCGTGGAAGTAGTCGATGTACTCCGGGGAGGTCATCTCCAGCGTCAGCTTGGTGTACTCCAGCGGGAAGAACCGGGGTGAGCGCGTCACCCAGTTCAGCCGGTAGCCGTGCACATCGATCTCGGAGAGCAGGTCGTAGTAGATCTCCGCCGCGCTCTGCCCGCTGCCGACGAGGGTGATGGATCTCTTCGCCTGAAGGGCGGCTTTTCCGTCCAGGTAACGGGAGTTGTGCAGGAAGTCGCCGCCCAGGTCCTGGCAGGCCTCCGGGATGTACGCGGGGGTCCCCGTACCGAGCACCAGATGCCGGGCGCGGAAGACACCGCCGTCGGCGGTGGCCACGGT
Source organism: Streptomyces sp. NBC_01717 (assembly GCF_036248255.1). Classification (NCBI taxonomy): domain Bacteria; kingdom Bacillati; phylum Actinomycetota; class Actinomycetes; order Kitasatosporales; family Streptomycetaceae; genus Streptomyces; species Streptomyces sp. NBC_01717. The sequence goes on from NZ_CP109178.1 coordinate 5,975,349, forward strand.
GTAGAGGGCGGTGCTCTCGTCGTACGTGACGGACTCGACGGTCTCGTTGAAGCGGACGCTGCTCAGTTTGGCGGCGGCCCACCGGCAGTAGTCGTTGTACTCGGTCCGCAGCGGGTAGAAGTTCTCCCGGATGTAGAAGGAGTACAGCCGACCGCGTTCCTTCAGATAGTTGAGGAAGGAGTACGGCGAGGTGGGGTCGGCCATCGTCACCAGGTCCGACATGAACGGCGTCTGGAGATGGGCGCCTTCGAGGAACATCCCGGCGTGCCACTCGAAGTCCGGCTTGGACTCCAGGAACACACCGTTCAGTTCGTCGATCGGCTCGGTCAGGCAGGCGAGGCCGAGATTGAACGGGCCGAGGCCGATCCCGATGAAGTCGTGGGGGTCAGGAAGCGCGGTCAAGGGAGTCTCCCAGGTACTGCTCGGCGTGGCCGGCGATCAGGTCGAGGACCGCGGCGATGTCCCGCGCGGTCGTTTCGGGGTTGAGCAGGGTGAATTTCAGGTACTGGCGGCCGCCCACCTTCGTCCCGGCGACGACGGCCTCGCCGGAGGCGAAGAGCGCCTTGCGGGCGTAGAGGTTGGCCCGGTCGATCTCGGCGGGTGCGGTGACGGCGGCCGGGATGCAGCGGAACACCAGCGTGGACAGCTGCGGCTCGACGACGACGTCGAAGCGCGGGTCGGCGGTGAGCAGCCGCCAGCCCTCGGCGGCCAGGTCGCAGACCTCGTCGAAGAGCTCGCCGATGCCGTCGGCGCCCATGACGCGCAGGGTCATCCACAGTTTGAGGGCGTCGAATCTGCGGGTGGTCTGCAGAGACTTGTCGACCTGGTTGGGGATGCGCTCCTCGGCCATCCGCTGCGGGTTGAGGTACTCCGCGTGGTACGTGGCGTGCCGCAGTGTCGCCCGGTCCCGGACCAGCACGGCCGAGGAACTCACCGGCTGGAAGAAGGACTTGTGGTAGTCCACGGTGACCGAGTCGGCGTGCTCGATGCCGTCGAGGAGGTGACGGCGCCCGCGTGAGGCCAGCAGGCCGCAGCCGTACGCGGCGTCGACATGCATCCAGGTGGAGAACTGCTCGCAGAGCGCGGCGATCTCGGGCAGCGGGTCGATGGAGCCGAAGTCCGTGGTGCCCGCGGTGGCGACGACCGCCATCGGGACGGCTCCCTCGGCGACGCACTGCTCCAGTGCGCGGGCGAGGGCCATGGCCTGCATGCGCTTGTTCTGGTCGACGGGGACGGAGACGACGGAGTCCGGTCCGAGGCCGAGGAGTTTCGCCGACTTCTGGACGCTGAAGTGGCTGCACTCCGAGGTGAAGATGCGCAGTCGGTTGAAGTGCTCCGGGCGGGACTTGGCCTCTTCGCGGGCGAGCAGCAGGGCCTGCAGGTTGGATTGCGTGCCGCCGCTGGTGAAGATGCCGTCGGCCGCCGGTCCGAGGCCGATCCGGGCTGCGGTCCAGTCGATCAGCCGGCGCTCGATGAGGGTTCCGCCCGCGCTCTGGTCCCAGGTGTCCAGCGAGGAGTTGACGGCCGAGAGCACGGCCTCGCCGAGGACGGCGGGGATCACCACGGGGCAGTTGAGATGCCCCAGGTAGCGGGGGTGGTGGAAGTAGACGGCGTCACGGAGGTAGACGCGGTCGAGCTCGTCGAGGGCGGCGGACGCATCGCCCAGCGGCCGGTCCAGATCGATCGCGTCGACGATCGGGGAGAGCTCGTCGACGGAGATTCCGGTGAACGGCCGGTCGGTGGCGGCGAGTTTGGCTGCGACCCGTTCGACTCCTGCGGTGACGGAGCGACGGTAGTGCTCCGCAGTTGTGTCATTGAGCAGGTGCGAACGCATGAAGGGGTCCTCCCGGATGCGGGGAACTTCATCGGGCCCTCAGGACAGAAGAGGGGGGCGAGGGCGCGATGCCGAAGTAAGGTAAGCCTAACCTAACTTCACGTCGCGTTGTTCCCTCGCCCCCCGTGGGACGCAGAAGTTGTCCGAATCACATGCCCTTACGCGTCCTCGGTGGCCGCTTCCGCACGCAGCTGCTCCTCGCTCAGTCCACGGCGCCAGTAGCCGACGAACGTGATGCGCCTGCGGTCGAACTGACGCTCCTGCACGAGATGGCGGCGCAGTGACCGTACGTTCGACGACTCGCCGGCGATCCAGACGTACCCCGTCCCCTCGGGCAGCTCCGCGGCGCGCACGGCGTCCACGGCCGAGGGTGCGCCCTCGTCCCGGACGAGCCAGCTGATCCGGGCGCGGGCCTCGGTGTTGAGGGCCTGGCGGTCTTCGGTGTGCTGGACCTCCAGCCAGACCCGGGCCCGCATGCCGGCCGGCAGCCACTCCAGGGCCGCGGACGCGGCGGGCAGGGCCGTCTCGTCGGCCCAGATCAGCACCCAGTCGGTGTCCTGAGGGGGCCGGAAGCGGACGGCCGTGTTGTCCTCGACGGCCGGTCCGAGCGCCTTGAGGAGATCGCCAGGGGCGGCGCCGGCGGCCCAGCGGCAGGCCGGTCCGCCGTCCTCGTGCAGCGCGAAGTCGATATCGATTTCGGCCGAACCGTCGGGGCCGCGACGCTGCGCGCGGACCGTGTACGAGCGCATGACAGCCCGGACATCCTCGGGCAACGCCCGCCAGGCGGCGAACCAGTCGCCGTTCTCATCGACCGGAACGACTGGTTCCGACTGGCCGGGGTGCGGCAGGAACAGCGACAGGCTCTGATCCCGGCCCCCGGCGGCGAAGCCGTCGAGTCCCGGCCCGCCGAAGGTGATCCGGAGCATGGACGGCCCCAGCCGCCTGGTCCGGACGACCGTCAGGCCGAAAAACCGGAAGGGGGCGATGGGGGGAGCGGCGGCGGTCGTCATACGAGGGCTCCTTCCAGGAACCGGGAAGCGTGGGTGACGCGGCCCGGCCCGGCCGGGAAGATCCCGGCCGGGCCGGGCCGGTGCTGGGTTGCTGCGATGAGCGGTTCCGGAACGGCTCCGGAGCGCTTCCGGTGCGTCAGCCGGCCTTCTTGGCGCCCTCGATGGCCTTCGCGAGGTCCTCGAGGATCGGCGCGCACTTGTCGTACGAGTAGATCGGCTCGGTGGTGCGCGGGATGACCTGGCCGGCCTTCACGGCGGGCAGCTGGGCCCAGGTCGGCTTGGACGTCAGGGCGTCGGGCTGCAGGGCCGAGGAGCGGTTGTCCATCATGATGATGTCGGCGTCGTACTTGTCGACGTTCTCCCAGCTCAGCTCCTCGAAGAAGCCTGCGGAGTTGACCTTCGGCTCGACGAACTTCACGCCCAGTTCCTGGAAGTACAGGGTGTCCGCGGACATCTTGGCGAGCGAGACGTAGAAGAGGTCCTGGCTGGCCGAGCCGATCATGACCTTGATGTTCGGCTTGGACTTGGCGGCGGCGCGCAGCCGGGCCGCGGCCTTCTCGAAGCGGGCCTTGGCGGCGGTCACCTTGGCGGCCTTGACGTCGGCGCCCAGGGACGCGGCGAGGTCCTCGTGGCGCTGGATCGCCTTGGGGACGGTGGTCTGGGCCGCCCACAGGGCGACGCTGGGGGCCAGCTTGAGGATCTTGTCCTTGGACTCGTCCGGCACGTACCAGAGGGCGTCCTTCTCCCACATGGCGGTGACGAGCAGCTCCGGCCCGAGCGCCGCGTACTTCTCGACGTTGAATTCGCCCCAGACGTTGCCGAGGATCTCGACCTTGCTGATGTCGAGGTCGCCGGCCTGTACATCGGGCTTGCCGTCCTTGGTCTTCGTCGGGCCGAAGACGCCCTTGACCTCGATGCCGTAGTCGTGGAGCGCGGCGGCGACACCGATGAAGGCGACGATGTTCTTCGGGGTCGACTTGGCCTTCGCGGTCAGACCGCGGTCGTCCTTGAACGTCCACGGGCCGGACTTCTCGGAGCTCGAACCCGAGCCGGAGCCTTTCGAGTCGCTGTCGCCGCAGGCTGCGAGCACGGCGCCGAGACCGACGGCGCCGCCGGCGGCCAGGAGGCCGCGACGGGAGAGGGAGGTGGTCCGGACCTTGGGCATGGGTGTGTCTGCTTTCGTACGCGCCGGTGGGCGCCCGCTGACGAGTTCGAAGGTAGGTTAGCCTAACCTCAGCAACTGTCCAGAGGGCACCCCGCCCGTGGCCGCCGGCCCGACTACCAGACGAGGACTCCGCCACCCACGTCCTGGGCCCGCCGGGCCGCCGCGGTGATGTTGGCCAGCCGCTCGGCCACATAGCCTTCGCGGTAGCCGCAGTGCGCGTCGAGTGCCGCCGCGTGCGGGCTCAGCAGCTCGCACTCGGCGAGGAACTCCTCGACGTCCTCCGGCTCGACGTACAGGTCGTAGGACGCGAGCTCGGGCAGGAACCGGGCCCCGAGCGCCCGGACCCGCTGCGACCCCCACAGATCGGTCCTACAGCTCTCGAACCCGGCCATGTCGCTGCCGTCCGGGGGGTCGTCGAGGAGGTGCGGCCTGCCGCTCCGGCCCCGCACGAAGGTGTGCACGAGGAGCGTCATCCGCCGAAGTCCTTCCGGCACGCGTCGAGTCCCTCGATCCGCACGTCGACGGTGCGGTGCTCCTCCCAGCGGTCGCGGTCGATCCGCAGCCGCTGCAGGGTCACGGGAGCGCCCCGGAGGGCGGCCACCTCGAGACCGTCCGGCAGATAGCCGAGCCGGCGCGAGACGCCCAGCGAACGCGGGTTGTCGGTCATCGCCGACGAGGTCGCGGTCCGGGCGCCGAGACCGGCGAACGCCAGATGCAGCACGGCGGCCCGCATCTCGGTGCCGATGCCCTGCCCCTGGTGCGCCAGCCCCAGCCACGAACCGGTGCTGACCTCCCCGGTCACCGCGAAGTCGGCCGCCCCCAGGTCCTGCCGGCCGACCACCTTGCCCTCGTGCAGCACGGCGAGGCTCAGCACCCAGTTCCGCACGGACCAGTTGGCGACGGTGCCCAGCACGTGCTGGTACACGGCCCGGCCGCGTTCGGCGGGCGGGCCGTCGGTCCAGGGGACGGTGAACGGCATGCTGTCCGGAGCGTGCACCCCGTCGGCGGCGACCGTCGAGAGGTCGTCGAGCAACTCCAGGTCCGGAAGCCGGAGTTCCAGGCGGGGTGTGCGGATGCGGAGCCCGCAGAGGGGCCAGTGCCGGGGGTCCATGAGCAGACTCTGCCGGGGCGGGCCCGGCCGTGTCGAACGAATTGCCCGCCGACAGGAATCCGGCAGCCGCACTCCGGGGGCCCGCCCGGCACCCCTCAGGCCGGCAGCCCCAGCTCCCGCGCGATCAGCATCCGCTGCACCTCGCTCGTTCCCTCGCCGATCTCCAGGATCTTGGAGTCGCGCCACATCCGCGCCACCGGGTACTCGTTCATGAAGCCGTAGCCGCCGTGGATCTGCGTCGCGTCGCGCGCGTTGTCCACCGCCACCGTCGACGAGTACAGCTTGGCGAGCGCCGCCTCCTTCTTGAACGGTTCGCCGTGCACGAGCCTCGACGCCGCGTCCCGCCAGCCGACCCGGGCCATGTGCGCCCGCATCTCCATGTCCGCGATCTTGAACTGGATGGCCTGGTTGGCGCCGATCGGCCGGCCGAACGCGTGCCGCTCCTTGGCGTACTTCACCGACTCGTCCACACAGCCCTGCGCCAGGCCCGTGGACAGCGCGGAGATCGCGATCCGCCCCTCGTCCAGGATCCGCAGGAACTGCGCGTACCCGCGGCCCTCCTCACCCAACAGGTTCGCCGCCGGGACCCGGACGTCGGCGAAGGACAGCTCGCGCGTGTCCGAGGCGTTCCAGCCGACCTTGGAGTACGGGGCGGCGACCGTGAAGCCGGGGGTGCCGGACGGCACGATGATCGACGAGATGAGCGGGGCGCCGTTGTCCTTGCGGCCGGTCACCGCCGTGACGGTGACCAGCGCGGTGATGTCCGTACCGGAGTTGGTGATGAAGCACTTGGAGCCGTTGATCACCCACTCGTCCCCGTCGCGCACGGCCGTCGTCCGGGTGCCGCCGGCGTCGGACCCGCCGTCCGGCTCGGTCAGCCCGAACGCGCCGAGCGCCTCGCCGGAGCAGAGCCTGGGCAGCCACTGCTGCTTCTGCTCCTCCGTACCGAAGTGGTACACCGGCATCGCGCCGAGCGAGACCCCGGCCTCCAGGGTGATCGCCACGGACGAGTCGACCCGGGCCAGCTCCTCCAGGGCGATCCCGAGGGCGAGGTAGTCGCCGCCCATGCCGCCGTACTCCTCCGGGAACGGCAGCCCGAACAGGCCCATCCGTCCCATCTCGCGCACGATCTCGTACGGGAACTCATGGCGCTCGTAGAAGTCGCCGATCTTCGGGGCGACCACGTCGTGCGCGAACTCCTCGACGGTGCGGCGCAGTTCCTCGTGCTCGGTGGTCAGCCGGTGGTCCAGGGACATGGCGGGGGTCACTCCTTGTGGGAGAGGGCTCGGACAGTGCGGGATGGGCTCGGTCGGCCCAGTTGTTCGGCGAGCCACACGCTGGTGGCGGTGAGCGCGTCGAGGTCGACCCCGGTTTCGATGCCGAGGCCGTGGAGCATCCACACGAGGTCTTCGGTGGCGAGATTTCCGGTGGCGCTCTTCGCGTACGGGCAGCCGCCGAGGCCGCCCGCGGAGGCGTCCACGGTGGTCACTCCGTGCTGGAGCGCGGCGAGGGTGTTGGCGAGGGCCTGGCCGTACGTGTCGTGGAAGTGCACCCCGATGGTGTTGGTGTGCACGCCCTCCTCGTTCAGCTCGGAGAGCAGGTCCTGCACATGGCCGGGGGTGGCGACGCCGATGGTGTCGCCGAGGGAGAGCTCGTCGCAGCCGAGGTCCATCAGCGCCTTGGCGACCCGGACGACCTGGTGTACGGGGACGGGCCCCTCCCACGGGTCGCCGAAGCACATCGACAGATAGCCGCGGACATGCACCTTGTCCGCCTTGGCGCGGGCGACGACCGGCTCGAACATGGCGAGCGACTCGTCGACCGTGCGGTTGAGATTGCGGGCGGCGAACGCCTCGGTCGCCGACCCGAAGACGGCGATCCGGCGGGCACCGAGTGCGATGGCCCGGTCGAGCCCGCGCTCGTTCGGTACGAGGACCGGGAGCGCCACCCCCTCGAGGTCGCCGAGGCGGGGGAACAGGTCCTCCGCGTCGGCGAGTTGGGGCACCCACTTGGGGTGGACGAAGCTGGTCGCCTCGATGGTGGTCAGACCGGCCGCGGCGAGGCGGTGGATGAACTCCGCCTTCACCTCGGTGGGTACGACGGTCTTCTCGTTCTGCAGCCCGTCGCGGGCGCCGACCTCATGGATGCGTACCCGGGCGGGCAGATCCGGTGCGGGCACCGTCATGGGCAGGGTGCGGGCGGTGGTCATGCGTCCTCCCCGGGTTCGGCCGCGGGCGCCACCACGGCCAGTACCTGGTCCATGGCGACGGTGGCGCCGGCCGTGACATCGAGCTCGGTGACGGTCCCGGCGTGCGGGGCGGAGATGACGTGCTCCATCTTCATCGCCTCCACGACGAGGAGGCTCTGCCCGGCGACGACCTCGTCCCCGACGGCCACCTTCACCACGGTCACCGTGCCGGGCATGGGTGCGGCGAGCGTGTCGACGCCGGAGCGGGCGGCTCCGGTGAGCGACGCCTCGACGGGATCGTGGTCCTGGACGTGCCAGGTGTCGCCGTCGCGGCCCAGCCAGGTGCCCTCCGGAGAGGCGGCGTGGGTGAACGTGTGGGTGACACCGGCGAGTTCGAGGACGAGGCGGTGCGGCGACCGCTCGATCAGTCTGGCCGTTTCCCTGCCGCCGGGCAGCGGGGCCAGCGGGCCGCAGGTGCCGGTCGGGGGCTCCGGCGGCTGCGCGCCCTCCCCGACGTGGCCGAACGTCAGCTCGGTGCCCGCCGGGCAGGCGCGCAGCGATACCTGTACGGGGTCATGGCCCGGCAGCCGGAAGTCGCGCACGGTCCGGGCGGGGGTGCCGCCCAGCCGCCAGCCGCTCGCCACCGAGAACGGGTCCACCCAGCCGGAGGGGTCCACGGGGGAGGCGCTCACCGGGGAGGACTGCCGCAGCAGCGCCGCTGCCGCGTACACCTCCTCCGGAACCCCGTCGGTCACCAGCCCGTCCACCTCGCGCTCCACCAGCCCGGTGTCCAGCTCGCCCGCCACCACCTGCGGGTGGGCGAGCAGCCTGCGCAGGAACCCGGCGTTCGTCGGAACGCCCAGGATCACCAGCTCCGACAGGGCCGCGCGCAGCCGCCGCAGCGCCGTTTCCCGGTCCGGACCGTGGACGATGACCTTCGACAGCATCGGGTCGTACAGACTGCCGACCTCGACCCCCTCGCTGAGCCCCGAGTCGGTCCGTACGCCGTGGCCGTTCGGCTCGTGGAGGGAGAGCACCGTACCGCCGGAGGGCAGAAAGCCGCGGGCCGGGTCCTCGGCGCAGATCCGGGCCTCGATGGCGTGGCCGGTGAGCGTGATGTCCTCCTGCCTGTAGGGCAGTTGCTCGCCGGAGGCGACCCGCAGCTGCCACTCCACCAGGTCCAGCCCAGTGATCAGCTCGGTCACCGGGTGCTCGACCTGGAGGCGGGTGTTCATCTCCATGAAGTAGTACGAGGCCGGGTCGTTGCCCGGGACGATGAACTCCACCGTGCCCGCGCCCACATACCCGCAGGAGCGGGCCGCCTGGACGGCCGCATCGCCCATCGCCGTCCGGGTCTCCTCGTCGAGCAGGACGGACGGCGCCTCCTCGATGATCTTCTGGTGGCGGCGCTGCAGCGAACACTCGCGCTCGCCGAGGTGCACCACATTCCCGTGCTCGTCGGCCAGGACCTGGATCTCGATATGACGCGGCCGGTCGATCCACCGCTCGACGAGCAGGGTGTCGTCCCCGAACGAGCCACGGGCCTCGCGGCGGGCGGCCGCGATCTCGTCGGCGAGCAGCGCCTCGTCACGCACCAGCCGCATGCCCTTGCCGCCCCCGCCGGCCGACGGCTTCAGCAGCACCGGCATCCCGATCCCGCGCGCCGCGTCCGCCAGCTGCGCGTCGCTGAGCCCGCTCCCGGACGACCCGGGCACGACCGGGACCCCGGCCGCGGCCACCGTCTCCTTGGCCCGGATCTTGTCTCCCATCAGCGAGATCGCCGACGCGGGCGGCCCGATGAAGACGAGCCCTGCGTTCGCGCAGGCCTGCGCGAACCCGGCGTTCTCGGCCAGGAACCCGTACCCGGGGTGAACGGCCTGCGCGCCGGTGCGGCGGGCAGCATCCAGCAGCGCGGGCACGTTCAGATAGCTGGCGGAGGCGGGTGCGGGACCGATCCGTACCGCCGTATCGGCCTCCCGCACATGCCGGGCGTCGGCGTCCGCGTCGCTGAAGACGGCAACGGACCGCACACCCATGTCACGCAGGGTCCGGATGACCCGGACCGCGATCTCGCCGCGGTTGGCGACAAGAACGGTGTCGAACATCGTCATCTGTTCCCTCACATCCGGAAGACGCCGAAGCCGGGCTCACCCAGCGGGGCGTTGGCACACGCGGTCAGAGCGAGCCCCAGCACCTGCCGGGTCTCCAGGGGGTCGATCACACCGTCGTCCCAGAGCCGGGCGGTGGCGTAGTACGCATTGCCCTGCGTCTCGTACTGCTCGCGGATCGGCGCCTTGAAGGCTTCCTCGTCCTCGGCGCTCCAGTCGTCGCCCAGCTGGTCGCGCTTGACCGTCGCGAGGACGGACGCGGCCTGCTCACCGCCCATGACGGAGATCTTGGCGTTGGGCCACATCCACAGGAAGCGCGGTGAATAGGCCCGCCCGCACATGGAGTAGTTCCCGGCCCCGTACGACCCGCCGACCACGACGGTCAGCTTCGGCACGCGGGTGCAGGCGACGGCTGTGACCATCTTGGCGCCGTGCTTGGCGATGCCACCGGCCTCGTAGTCGCGCCCCACCATGAACCCGGAGATGTTCTGCAGGAAGACGAGCGGGATGCCGCGCTGGTCGCACAGCTCGATGAAGTGCGCACCCTTCTGGGCGGACTCGGAGAACAGGATGCCGTTGTTGGCGACGATGCCGACCGGATGTCCGTGGATCCGGGCGAAGCCGGTGATCAGCGTCGTCCCGTACTCCGCCTTGAACTCGGCGAACCGCGACCCGTCGACGACCCGGGCGATCACTTCCCGTACGTCGTACGGCGTCCGTGAGTCGACCGGCACGACCCCGTACAACCCGGCGGGATCGACCTTCGGCTCCTCCGCGGGCTCCACGGACCAGGGCAGAGCCGCACGCGCGGGCAGCGTCGAGACGATGTTCCGGACGATCCGCAGCGCGTGCGCGTCGTCCTCGGCGAGATGGTCGGTGACGCCCGACGTACGGGAGTGGACCTCGCCGCCGCCCAGCTCCTCCGCCGTGACCACCTCACCGGTCGCGGCCTTCACCAGCGGCGGCCCGCCGAGGAAGATCGTCCCCTGGTTCCGTACGATCACGGCCTCGTCGCTCATCGCGGGGACGTACGCCCCACCGGCCGTACAGGACCCCAGCACGGCCGCGATCTGCGGAATCCCGGCCCCTGACATCCGCGCCTGGTTGTAGAAGATCCGCCCGAAGTGCTCCCGGTCGGGAAACACCTCGTCCTGCATCGGCAGGAACGCCCCGCCCGAGTCCACCAGGTAGAGACAGGGCAGCCGGTTCTCCAGCGCCACTTCCTGGGCCCGCAGGTGCTTCTTCACCGTCATGGGGTAATACGTGCCGCCCTTGACCGTGGCGTCATTGGCGACGATCACGCACTCCCGGCCGCTGACCCGCCCGATCCCGGCGATCACTCCGGCCGCCGGAGCCGCGCCGCCGTACAGCCCCTCGGCCGCCAGTGGTGCCAGCTCAAGGAAGGGTGACCCGGGGTCCAGCAACGCGTCCACCCGGTCCCGGGGCAGCAGCTTGCCGCGCGCCACATGCCGGGCGCGGGCCTTCTCACCCCCGCCCAGCCTGGCCACGGCCAGCCGCGCCCGCAGCTCGTCGCCGAGCGTGCGATGCGCCTCCTCGTTGGCCAGCCAGCCCTGAGACGCGGGATCGGCCGCACTCGCCAGCACCGGTGCCTGCTGCATCCGTCGAGCCCCCTTGCCCGGTCGGCCGGTCCGGCCGACTCGGTTAATGAGCGTTAACACGTTTCCTTCAGGTTAACGCTCGCTAACCCGACTGTCTAGAATCGAATCCATGACCACCAGGACGGACGCCCCGACACGCCGTGAGCAGATCCTCAAGGAGGCCGCCCGCCTCTTCGCCGAGCGCGGTTTCCACGGCGTGGGCGTCGACGAAATAGGCGCTGCCGTGGGGATCAGCGGCCCCGGTCTCTACCGCCACTTCCCCGGCAAGGACGCGATGCTCGCCGAACTCCTGGTCGGCATCAGCGAGCGCCTCCTGGCCGGCGGACAGCTGCGGGTCACCGAGGACGCGACCTCCGGCGACGGCTCCCCGGAGACGCTGCTGGACGCGCTCATCGAGGGCCACATCGACTTCGCCCTCGACGACCGCCCCCTGATCACCCTGCACGACCGCGAGCTGGACCGCCTCCGGGACACCGACCGCAAGCGAGTGCGCCGGCTCCAGCGGGAGTACGTGGAACTCTGGGTCGAAGTGGTCCGCGCCCGCTACCCCCTCCTGCCCGAGAGCGAGGCCCGCGCCACCGTCCACGCGGTCTTCGGCCTGCTCAACTCGACCCCCCACCTGGGCCGCCCCGGCGCCCTCCCGGGCCGCACGGCGACGGCCGCGCTGCTGCACCGGCTGGCGCGGGGGGCGTTCGAGGCGGCTGCGTCCTAGCGAGGCCGGTTCGGTCGGCATGCCGTGCAGCAGGCCGCGCCGGTGGTGCCCGTCGGGGCGGTCTCCTGGCTCGTCGAGCGGTGTCTGCTCGCGGCCGTGGATGGGAGGGGCTCGTCGTGACCGAGGTCCCTTCTGCTGTGCCACATCAGGTAGGCGTTCCCCAGCCAGGTGGCTGCGGGCGTCGGTGTCGGCCGGAACCGGAGAGTCGCAGGTCATCCACCGTCAAGAAGACGCCAATGTCTGCGGCCACTCCTGCCATGACGCCTGTGACGCCCTCCCCGACCTGGCTCGTGGCAATCCGCACGAGGCCGGCATCGGCCACTGATGCCCTCACCGTTCTCCTTGTCCCGAGCCGGAGGACATGGAATGGAACCTGATCCACCACAGCCTGTCCAGCGTTCGAGAACTCCGGTTGCTCAAGGCCCTGCGGCACGCCCGAAAGCGACGAACCAGGCAGCGGCCGCTGCCGGGCGCCCCGCGATCCTGCAGGCGACGGTGGGTCATGCGTCCGCCGATATCGGGCAGTCCGGCGTCATGTGCACCCGTCACTCGGTCGTCGGTGCGCAGCCGACCCCCTGCGGAGCTGTCGTACGTACTCTTGGCCGCATGGGTGAGTTCTTGCCGTTCCTCGTGGTCACCGGTGCGCTCGCCGCGGTCATGGGGTTTTTTGCCTGGCTGGCATCCCTGGTCCGTCGCCGCGGACTTGCCGGCGGAGCTGTCCGCGCCGCCATGGCCTCCTACGACGAGGCATTCCGTGTGACGGCTCACGACGCGCACTACGAGATCCAGGCGCAAGCAGATCGCAAGGTGCCGATGGCGTTGCCGGGCGATCCGTGGCGGCCGATCCGTGGTGAGGGTGGTCCGGCGGGTGAGCGCGGCCCGCTGCAGCGGCGCCCTCGCCGGCTGTGGCGAGGCCTTCGCGGCAGGCTGCGTCGGTCCGGGCGCGAGGGCTGAAGTCGCGGATACCAGGTGCCCCACGTCCGGGGCGCTGAAGAGGAGATCGGCACGGTGGTCCGGTCGGACGACGCGCAGTGCAATCCCTACGTGTCCGGTTCACCTGTCGGCCGCACGGTATTTGTACGGAGGATCGTCCTGCGCGTGAGGGTCGAACCGGCTGGCCGGAGCGGAGCACTGCCCCGCAGCCCGATCGACTTCTGCTCAAACGGCTCTGCAGGGGAAACAATGCACGTACGGACCAAGATCGCTTCAGGAGTCGCGGCTTGCCTGGCCGCGGCGACGCTCACGATGGCCACCGGTTTCGAGTCCGCCGAGGCCTCGGTGCAGGCGCTGCCGAAGGCGGCTGTCTCCGCCCCGGCGACGTACTCGGCCACGCTGAAGCAGACGTTCGACGCGTTCGACGCACGGCAGGGCGTCGCCGTCGATGGCAAGTACTTCTACGCGGTCAACAACCAGACCATCACCAAGCATGACAAGGTGACCGGCAAGCCGCTGCTCCAGTTCGTCGGCGACAGCGACGGCCCGATCATCCACATGGACAGTGCCACGGTGGTCGGCCACAAGCTCTACGCGGCGACGTCGAACTACAACGTCACGCCCGAGAAGAGCTCCGTCGAGGTGTTCGACACCCGAACGATGAAGCACATCGACACCTTCAGCTTCGGCATCTACCGCGGCTCACTGACCTGGCTGGACCGCCACGACGGTGCGTGGTGGGCAGCCTTCGCCAACTACGACAAGCCGCCGGCGGGCTCGACGGAGCCGTACGGCAAGACCGACAACACCCAGATCGTCAAGCTCGACGACCACTTCCAGGTCACGGAGTCCTGGACGCTGCCGCAGGAACTCCTCGACAAGGTGCGGCCGATGAGCAATTCCGGCGGCTCGTGGGGGCCCGACGGCCGCCTGTGGATCACCGGCCACGACTACGACGAGGCCTACGTGATGGACGTCCCGTCCGAGGGCTCGGACCTGCGCTGGGTGGCCACCGTCAAGATTCCGAACGTGGAGGGCCAGGCCATCGCGTGGGACCGGTCGACCAGGTCCCCCGAACTCTGGACGATCAAGCGGTCCACCGACCAGGTGCTGGTCTTCAAGGCTCCCTACACCTCGATCCAGGACCCGCACACCCAGCAGTGGAAGGTCGTCGGCCCCGGCCACTTCGTGCAGTGACGCCGACGACGCCGCGCCGCGCTCCCCCTGCGGACGCCGGCGCGGCGTCCGTGACAGGGCCATGTGGCGGACGGTTCCGCCGAGCTCGGACACCGGATCGCCGAGAAGAGCGCCGGGCAGGGGCTGGCCACGGCCGCCGTGCGTGAGATCTGCGGCCGTGCCACCGCGGAGTACGGTCCGACCGCGCTGCGGGCCGTCACGACCCTCGACAACGCCGGGTCGCGAGCCGTGCCGGCCCGAACGGGATTCGTACCCACCGGTGAGATCCAGCTGGGCGGCCGCCCGGGCCTTCGTTTCGTACGGAATCTGCGGGAAGCCCCGGGGCCGGGAGGGCGGGCTGACCGTCCCGGCTGTAGGTGCGGCGCACGCGGCAGCCCCGCGACGCGGTGGCCCGAGTGCCCCGCAGGCGTGCCCCGACGTCCGCCGTGCAAGACGACCGGCACACTGCGCACACCTGACGGCACAATGGGTTCATGCCGATACCCAGCCGCGCCGCCCTCGTCGAACACCTCGTCCGTACGCGTATCGCCGGAGATGTCGCCACACCCCGCGACAACAACCTCTCCCACTACCGCAAGCTCGCCAACGGCGATCGCCACTACTGGCTGGGTCTGGAGCTCGGCGACCGGTGGGCCGATGAGCAGGATGTGCTCGCCGTGATGGCCGAGCGCTGTGGGGTCAGCGATGATCCGGAGCACCGGCACGGGCAGGACACCATCGATCCCGAGCTGACGGTCGACGCGCTGGAGCGGATGGCGGCCCGGCTGCGCAAGGCGGCTGCGGGCTCGGAGCGGGTGCTGTTCGCGACCGGGCATCCGGGTGGGCTGCTGGATGTGCACCGGCAGACCGCGGACGCGTTGCGGGCCGCCGGGTGCGAGATCGTGCGGATTCCGTCCGGGCTGATGGCGGACGAGGGCATGGTCTTCCAGTTCGCCGATGTGGCCGTGATGGAGCGTGGGGCGACGCTGTGGCACACGCACTCCCCGGCGCCGATGGCGGCCGTCCTGGACGGTCTGGAGCGCGAGGGACGGCCGATGCCGGATCTGGTCGTCGCCGATCACGGATGGGCGGGGTGCGCCGGGCAGCGGGGACTCGACTCGGTCGGGTACGCGGACTGCAATGACCCGGCGCTCTTCCTCGGGGAGGCGGAGGGCACCCTTCAGGTCGTCGTGCCGCTGGACGACCATGTGCTGGACCCGCGGTTCTACGACCCGATGACGGACTATCTGCTGGATGCGGCCGGGCTGATCTGAGCGCCCGTCGTCCTCAGACGCCGGGCGGGTCCGAGCCGGCGGCCCCGCGCCCCACGACCAGCCCCAGCCCCGGCGTCGGGTCCAGATACACCCGGCGGATCGCCGGATACCGCTCCTGCAGCTGCTCCTCCGCCTCCTCGCACGCCCACTCGATCTGCGCCGCGGTCGACGCGTCCCGGAAGTCGATCTTCGCGGCGACGAGGATTTCCGTCGGTCCCTGGATCAGGGTGGTGAGTTCCAGGACCTCGATGATGTGCGGCACGGAGAGAAGCTCCTCGCGGATCCCGGCCCGCATGGCCTTCGGCACCGGGCGGCCGATCAGCAATTGGGCGTTGGACCGGCCCAGCACCCAGGCCACGTACACCAGCAGTGCGCCGATCAGGAGCGACGCGACGCCGTCCCAGACGCCGGAGCCGGAGAGCTGACCGCCGAGCAGGCCGCCCGCGGCGAGGACCAGGCCGACCAGCGCCGCCGAGTCCTCCATCACGACCGCCTTGACCGCGGTGTCGGGGGTGTGGCGCAAGTAATGGGTGGCGGGCGCGCCCAGACGGGCGGCTTCGCCGCGGACCTGACGCAGGCCCGTGCGCAGGGAGAAGCCCTCCAGGAGGAACGCGATACCCAGCACGATGTACGAGACCAGCGGGTCGCCGAGCTCCTCGCCCTGGACGAGGGTGTGGATGCCGTCGTAGAAGGCGAACACCGCGCCGCCGACGAACGTGGCGACCGAGGCGAGCAGCGCCCAGATGTAGCGCTCCGGGCCGTAGCCCAGCGGGTGTTCCTCGTCGGCGGGCTTCTCACTGCGCTTGAGCGCGGTGAGCAGCAGGACCTCGGTGACCGTGTCGGCGACCGAGTGCGCCGCCTCGGAGAGCATCGCGCTCGATCCGCTGATCAGCCCCGCGATAGCCTTCGCCACGGCGATACCCAGGTTGGCGACGGCCGCGACGACGACCGTGAACGTGGACTCCCCACCAGGCGCGCTGTTGTCGGTGCTGTTCTCGGCGCTCATGGTGGGGAGTATCCATGACGGGGCGGGCCGCGGCCCGTTCAGTCCCGCGGGACCCGGACCACGCCCTCCTGGATGACGGTGATCGCCAGCCGGCCGTCCTGCGTGTAGATACGGGCCTGGCCGAGTCCGCGCCCGCCGGACGCGGACGGCGACTCCTGGTCGTACAGCAGCCATTCGTCGGCCCGGAACGGCCGGTGGAACCACATTGCGTGGTCCAGGCTCGCGCCGACCACGTCGCCGACCGCCCAGCCGCCGCGCCCGTGCGCGAGCAGCACCGAGTCGAGCAGCGTCATGTCGGAGACGTAGGTGGCCATGCAGACGTGCAGCAGCGGGTCGTCCGCGAGCTTGCCGTTGGTGCGGAACCACACCTGGGAGCGGGGCTCCTGCGGGGTGCCGACGTTGGCGAACGGCGGGGCGCCGACATAGCGCAGGTCGACGGCGGCCCGTGCCTCCAGCAGCCGGTCCATGACACCCGGGTCGGTGAACACGTCCGCGTACCGCGGGAGCATCTGTTCCGCCGTGGGCAGCGTCTCCGGGTCGGGAGCGGGCGGCATGTCCGCCTGGTGCTCCAGGCCCTCCTCGTACGTCTGGAAGGACGCCGAGAGATGGAAGATCGGCTGCCCGTGCTGGACGGCCACCACCCGGCGGGTGGTGAAGGAGCGGCCGTCGCGGATCCGGTCGACGCTGTAGACGATCGGCGCGCCCGGGTCGCCCATCCGCAGGAAGTAGGAGTGCAAGGAGTGGGCCGTGCGTTCCGCGGGGACGGTGCGGCCCGCGGCAACGAGTGCCTGAGCCGCGACCTGGCCGCCGAAGACCCGGGGCACGACCGCCGAACGGCTCGTACCCCGGAAGATGTCCCGCTCGATCTGCTCGAGGTCGAGCAGATCGAGCAGGGATTCAAGTGCTGCGCTCATGGAGAAGAACGTAACCGCTCTACAGGCCCATGGACTTGGCGATGATCGACTTCATGACCTCGCTGGTGCCGCCGTAGATGCGGTTGACGCGGTTGTCCGCGTACAGGCGGGCGATCGGGTACTCGTTCATGTAGCCGTAGCCGCCGTGCAGCTGGAGGCAGCGGTCGATGACGCGGTGCGCGACCTCGGTGCAGAACAGCTTGGCGGAGGCGGCCTCGGCGGGCGTGAGCTCTCCCGCGTCCAGGGCCTCCAGGGCGCGGTCGGCGACGGCCTCGGCGGCGTCCACCTCGGCCTGGCAGGCGGCCAGCTCGAACTTGGTGTTCTGGAACGAGGCGACCGGCTTGCCGAAGACCGTGCGCTCCTGCACGTACTGCTGGGCGAACCGGACGGCGGCCTTGGCCTGCGCGTACGCGCCGAAGGCGATGCCCCAGCGCTCGGACGGGAGGTTCTGGCCGAGGTAGTAGAAGCCCTTGTTCTCCTCGCCGAGGAGGTCCTCGACGGGCACCTTCACGTCGACGAACGCCAGCTCGGCGGTGTCGGAGGTGCGCAGTCCGAGCTTGTCGAGCTTGCGGCCGATGGAGTAGCCCTCGGACTTGGTGTCCACGGCGAAGAGGGAGATACCGAAGCGGCGGTCGTCCTCGCGCGGGGCGGAGGTGCGGGCGCACACGATCACGCGGTCGGCGTGCACGCCACCGGTGATGAAGGTCTTGGCGCCGTTGAGGACGTAGTGCGTGCCGTCCTCCGAGAGCTTGGCGGTGGTCTTCATGCCCGCGACGTCGGAGCCGGTGCCCGGCTCGGTCATCGCCAGCGCCCACATCTCCTCGCCGGTGACGAACTTCGTCAGGTAGCGCTTCATCTGCTCGTCGGAGGCGAGCATCTTGATGTACGGCAGTGCGAGCAGCACGTGCACGCCGGAGCCGCCGAAGGAGACGCCCGCGCGCGCGGTCTCCTCGTAGAGCACGGCCTCGAACTTGTGCGTGTCCAGCCCCGCGCCGCCGAACTCCTCGGGCACGTTGATGCCGAATATGCCCAGCTCGCCGAGCTTGTCGTAGAAGTCGCGCGGTGCCTGGCCCGCGGCGAACCACTCGTCGTAGACGGGCGCGACCTCGGCCTCGATGAAGGCGCGGATGGTCTCCCGGAACGCCTCGTGGTCCTCGTTGAATACCGTACGGCGCACGGGGGTGCCTCCTCTGTCAGCTTCGGTCAGCGGTGAGTGAGCTTCGGCCAGGGCTGGCTAAGCGCTTGCTCAGTTCTGGTCAAAAGTTACCCGGCGGTCACCGGGGCTGTCCAGAGTTGGCCGACGGTGGTCGCCCACATCACAGCCGACGCTCACCGCCGGACCGGCCGGCCCCGATCACCGCCGGTCCGGCCGGCCCCGATCACCGCCGGTCCGGCCGGCCCCGATCACCGCCGGTCCGGCCGGCCCCGACCGCGCCGCAGGACCGGTCGGCGCGGCCTCACTGCTGCCGCAGCGCGAACCAGAGCTCCGTCCGTACGTCCATGTCGTCCAGGTCCGCGTCCAGCAGCGTCGCGCAGCGGGCGATGCGCTGGCGGACCGTGTTGCGGTGGACCTGGAGGGCCGTGGCCGTGCGGTCCCAGCTGCCGTGGAGGCTCAGCCAGCAGCGGAGCGTCTCCGCGAGCGTGGGGGTGAGCGGAGCGAGCAGGGCGCGGGCGTGCGCCTCCGCCTCGGCGCGCGGGACGAGGGCGGCAAGGCCCCGGCCGGTGTCGATGTGGTGGTGGGCCAGCGGGGTACGGGTGGCCACGGCGCGGCCCAGCGCGCGGGCCGCCTGGCCGTCGGCGAGGTCCAGTGCGGTGATGGGGGCCGGGGCGGAGGTGCCGAGTGTCCAGCCGGGCTGCGGGGTGACCCGGTCGCCGCCCGGGACCAGGACCTTGACCGCGTCGCCACCCCGGCTCGCGTCGACCAGGGCCGACCCGAGGGCGGCGCCCAGCGCTCCGGCGGTGAGCGGGTCCACCGGGCCGCCACCGCTGCGGCGTGCGTGCACCACCGTCCAGAGTTCGGCGCCGCCGAGCAGCGGGGCGACGGCCACCGGGTCCGCGCCGAGCAGCAGCCGCACGAGCGCCGCCGACCGGCCCGCGGCATCGGCGCCCTGGTGCGGGGCGGCCAGGAGGGAGAGGAGGACGACCGCGATGCCGGTGACCGTGTGGTCGCCCGCCTCGCGCCGGCCCGTCGCCAGCGCCAGGACGAGCCCCTGCCCGCCGCCGAGCGCGTACGCGAAGAGATGCGTGTCGCCGAGGGTGTCGGTCGCGGACGTCGGGGCCGGGGAGGCGGGGGCGGCGTCGGGGGAGACCACGCGGGCCAGCCGGGCCAGGGCCGCCCGTACCTCGGGGGCCGGGCGGCGGCCCGCCGCGTGCAGTTCTTCGCCGGACGCGGAGAGCAGCATCGCCCGGCCCGCCAGCTGTGCGGCCAACTGGTGCAGCACCGCGGGCACCGGGTCCGGCCGGGCCGCCGCCGTCGCCAGCGCCTGCTGGGCGCGCGTCACCCGGCGCAGCTCCCGGTGCCGGGCCTCCGCCATCAGCCGCCACACCGCCCGCGCGATCGCCGTGAACGGCGTCGCGGGCGGCACCTCGACCAGCGGCAGCCCGTGCCGGTCGCACGCCTCGATCAGCGCCTGCGGCACCGCGTCGTGCACCGGGGTGACCCCGAAGCCGAGCGCCGCCGCCCCCGCCTCCACCAGCCGGGCGACATACGTGTCCGGCTCCTTGAGCAGCACCCCGGCGCTCAGCAGCAGCTCACCGCCGAGCAGATACGGGTACGGGTCGGCCATCTCCGAGGTGTGCACCCACAGCAGGTCGACGTGGGCCGGGCCCGCGATCAGGCGCAGCCCGAGGTCCTCGCGGGCGAGCAGTTCGGCCAGCGGGATCGGCGGGGTGGGCGGAGCCGACCCGGAGGGGACAGAGGGCCCGGTGGGAGTGTCCGGCATGGACGGTCCATCCATTGGCTACGGCGAGATTGGATAAAACGTACACTTCAGCGCCGCCTGCGGGCCACCTACCGTCTTCACGAACCACACAACCCCGCAATGACCCGCAACGTGACTGAGACGGAGGAAGCCCATGGCTGTCGACTACGCGGTGATCGTCGTCTATCTGGCGGGCATGCTCGCCATGGGCTGGTGGGGCATGCGCCGCGCCAAGTCCAAGAGCGAATTCCTGGTGGCGGGCCGCCGCCTCGGCCCCTGGATGTACTCCGGGACCATGGCCGCGATCGTCCTCGGCGGCGCCTCCACCATCGGTGGCGTCGGCCTCGGCTACCAGTACGGGCTCTCCGGCGCCTGGATGGTCTTCACCATCGGCCTCGGGCTGCTCGCCCTGTCCATCTTCTTCTCGGCGCGCATCGCCCGGCTGAAGGTCTACACCGTCTCCGAGATGCTCGACCTGCGCTACGGCGGCCGGGCCGGCCTCATCTCCGGCGTCGTCATGTGGGCGTACACGCTGATGCTCGCGGTCACCTCGACCATCGCGTACGCCACCATCTTCGACGTCCTCTTCGACATGAACCGGACCGTCGCGATCATCCTCGGCGGCGCCATCGTCGTCGCGTACTCGACGCTCGGCGGCATGTGGTCGATCACGCTCACGGACATGGTGCAGTTCGTCGTCAAGACGATCGGTGTGCTGCTCCTGCTCCTGCCGATCGCGGTCATCAAGGCCGGCGGCTTCAGCGAGATGAAGGCGAAGCTGCCCACCGAGTACTTCGACCCGCTGGGCATCGGCGGCGAGACGATCTTCACCTACGTGCTGATCTACACCTTCGGCATGCTGATCGGTCAGGACATCTGGCAGCGTGTGTTCACCGCACGCACCGACCGGACCGCGCGCTGGGGCGGCACCGTCGCCGGTACGTACTGCCTGGTCTACGCGCTCGCCGGAGCCGTCATCGGCACCGCGGCCAAGGTCATGTACCCGAAGCTGCCCAGCGCGGACTCCGCCTTCGCGACCATCGTCAAGGACGAACTGCCGGTGGGTGTGCGAGGGCTGGTGCTGGCCGCCGCACTCGCCGCGGTGATGTCGACGTCGTCCGGTGCGCTGATCGCCTGCGCCACCGTCGCCAACAACGACATCTGGTCGAAGCTGCGAGGCGTGGTCTCGCGCGGCCGGGGCGACGAACACGACGAGGTGAAGGGCAACCGGGTC
This sequence comes from Streptomyces sp. NBC_01717, assembly GCF_036248255.1. Classification (NCBI taxonomy): domain Bacteria; kingdom Bacillati; phylum Actinomycetota; class Actinomycetes; order Kitasatosporales; family Streptomycetaceae; genus Streptomyces; species Streptomyces sp. NBC_01717. The sequence continues at coordinate 5,996,554 of NZ_CP109178.1, forward strand.
TTCATCCTCATCATGGGTGTGGCCGTCATCGTCATCGCCATCGCGCTCAATAATGTGGTGGAAGCGCTGACTGTCGCGTACAACCTGCTCGTCGGCGGTCTGCTGGTGCCGATCCTCGGCGGTCTGCTGTGGCGCCGGGGCACGGCGGCCGGTGCGCTGGCCGCGGTGGCGGTGGGCGGCGTCGCCGTGATCGGCCTGATGGCGACGTACGGAATCCTCGCCAACGAGCCGGTCTACTACGGGCTGCTGGCCTCGCTCGCGGTGTACGTGATCGTCTCCTTGGCGACGAAGCCGACCGATGCGGCGGTGCTGATCGCCTGGCGCGAGCGGCTGGCGGGGAAGGGTGCCGACTCGGACGAGACGGCCCCGGAATCCGTGACCGTCTGACCACTTGTCCTCAACGCCCCCCATCGCCTCAACGGCTTGGGAGGTGCCCCATCGACGGGCTCGATCCTGGCCCTGTCGTCCTCAATCGCCGGGCAGGCAATCCGAGCCCGTCCGGCGATTGGGGACGCAACCCGTTGTACCCGCACCACCCCGCGTCATCAGAAGAAAGGCACTCCCCATGAGCAGCAACGAAACGCCGCGCGGCCCCATCGACTCCTCCCGCGTCCCGCGGTACGCCGGGCCAGCGACGTTCGCGCGGCTGCCCCGCCTCGACGAGGTCGGCACCGCCGATGTCGCCGTCGTCGGCGTGCCCTTCGACACGGGTGTCTCGTACCGCCCCGGCGCCCGCTTCGGCGGCAACGCCATCCGTGAGGCGTCGCGCCTGCTGCGCCCGTACAACCCGGCACAGGACGCCTCGCCGTTCGCCCTCGCGCAGGTCGCCGACGCCGGTGACATCGCCGCCAACCCGTTCAACATCAACGAGGCCGTCGAGACGATCGAGGCCGCGGCCGACGATCTGCTCGGTACCGGCGCCCGCTTGATGACGCTCGGCGGCGACCACACCATCGCGCTGCCCCTCCTGCGCTCCGTCGCGAAGAAGCACGGCCCCGTAGCCCTGCTCCACTTCGACGCCCACCTCGACACGTGGGACACCTACTTCGGCGCCGAGTACACCCACGGCACGCCGTTCCGCCGGGCCGTCGAGGAGGGCATCCTCGACACCTCCGCGCTCTCCCACGTCGGCACGCGCGGTCCGCTGTACGGCAAGCAGGACCTCGACGACGACGCCAAGATGGGCTTCGGCATCGTCACCTCCGCCGACGTCATGCGCCGCGGTGTCGACGAGATCGCCGACCAGCTGCGCCAGCGCATCGGCGACCGCCCGCTGTACATCTCCATCGACATCGACGTCCTGGACCCGGCGCACGCGCCCGGCACCGGCACCCCCGAGGCCGGCGGTCTCACCTCCCGCGAGCTCCTCGAGATCGTCCGCGGCCTGTCCTCCTGCAACCTGGTCTCCGCCGACCTGGTCGAGGTCGCCCCCGCGTACGACCACGCGGAGATCACCTCCGTCGCCGCCTCCCACACGGCGTACGAACTCACGACGATCATGTCCCGCCAGATCGCGGCGGCGAAGGGGGCCGAGGGCAAGTGACCCACGACCACCACGACGAGCGCCCGCAGCTCACCCCCGAGCAGATCGCGGCCGCGCTGAACCCGTCGGCCGGGCGCAACGGCGGCGACCTCGTCGTCGAGACCCTCCAGGGCCTCGGCGCGACCACCGTCTTCGGCCTGCCCGGCCAGCACGCGCTCGGCATGTTCGACGCGCTGCGACGCTCGTCCCTCTTGTACGTCGGCCTGCGTGTCGAGAACAACGCGGGCTTCGCCGCCGACGCGTACGGCCGGATCACCGGGGAAGTCGCCCCTCTGCTGCTCTCCACCGGCCCGGGGGCCCTCACCTCCCTCGCCGCGCTCCAGGAGGCGGCGGCCGCCTCGGCGCCCGTGCTGGCCATCTCCAGCCAGATCCCGACCGCGGGCCTGGGCGGCGGTCGCCACGGCTATCTGCATGAACTCCGGGACCAGAAGGCGTCGTTCCGAGACGTCGTGAAGTCCGTCCACACGGTCCGTACTGCGTCGCAGATCCCGTCCGCGATCGCCGCCGCCTGGGAGTCCGCGCTGACGGCCCCGCACGGCCCGGTCTGGATCGAGATCCCGCAGGACGTGCTCCTCGCCGAGACCACCCTGCCGGCGGTCACCGCGATGGACGCCACACCACGGCCGCTGCACGCCCGCCCCGAACTGACCGCCGTGGCGGCCCACCTGCTGGCGAACGCCGAACGGCCGGCGATCATCGCGGGCGGCGGGGTCGTACGCTCCGACGCGTCCGGCAAGCTGCTCGCCCTCGCGGAGAAGATCGACGCCCCGGTCGTCACCACGTTCGGCGGCAAGGGCGCCTTTCCCTGGGAGCACCCGCTCTCGCTCCAGTCCTGGCTGGAGGACCGTCACACGACGGACTTCCTCGAAGCGGCGGACGTCCTGCTGGTCATCGGCTCCGGACTGGGCGAACTCTCCTCGAACTACCACACGTTCAGCCCGCGCGGCCGGGTCATCCAGATCGAGGCGGACGCCGGGAAGCTGGAGTCCAACCACCCCGCGCTCGGCATCCACGCCGACGCCCGCGAGGCCCTTGCCGACCTCCTCGAAGCGGTCGACCGCCGCGAGGACCCGTCGGCCGCGGACCGCGTCCGTACGGTGCTCGAAGCGGTACGCGAACGGATCGCCGGCCAGGACCTCACCCTGGAACAGCAGCTCATCGCCTCGGTGCGCGAAGCGCTGCCCGACACGTCCCCGAGCTTCTGGGACATGACGATCCTCGCCTACTGGGCCTGGTCCGCCTTCGACGCCCGCCACCCCAACACCATGCACTCGGCGCAGGGCGCGGGCGGTCTCGGCTACGGCTTCCCGGCCGCGCTCGGCGCGGCGGCGGCCGACCGCACGAAGCCGGTCCTGGCGGTCTCCGGCGACGGCGGCGCGATGTACTCGATCGCGGAGCTGGCCACGGCCCGTCAGTACGACCTTCCGGTCACCTGGTTGATCATCGATGACGGCGGCTACGGCATCCTGCGCGAGTACATGACGGGCGCGTTCGGCGAGGCCACGGCGACGGAACTGTCCCGCCCGGACTTCGTCGCCCTCGCCGAGTCGTTCGGCGTACCGGCGGTCCGCACGACCCCGGAGACGCTCGCCGACGACCTGACGAAGTCCTTCGCGGAGCCCGGCCCTTCGGTGGTCGTGCTCCCGGCGCTGCTGAGGATGTTCGAGCCGACACATCTGTAGGCTGCGGCTCCACCGAGGTTCCGGGGCGCGGACTCGGAACCTCCCCTCGTCCGCGAGGTCTTCACCGACCTCGCGGACGAGTCGGTCGCTCGCCCCGAAGCCGGTGTCCCCTCGTCACAACCCGGCATTCCGGGCCGGGAGCGTACAACTTTTCGGCCGTTCAGGAGTCTTCTGTGTGCCAGGTGTGCAGGGGGCGCACCACGCAGACCACTCAGGGGGAGACGTCTCATGACGGACCGGCCTCGTATCCACCGCCGCGCACACACCGCGCTCGCCGTCACGCTCGCCGCAGGCGTGCTCGCACCCGTGGCCCTCGCCGCCACGCCGGCCGCGGCCGCGACACCGACGGTGAGCTGTACCTCCGGCAAGGCGGGGCTCGCCGCCAAGCTGTCGAAGGACATCACCGCCGCACTCAAGGGGCGCTCGTCGACCACGGCGATCGCGCTCTACGACCGGACCACCAAGACGTCGTGCACGATGCGGTCCACGAGCAAGTACGACTCCGCGAGCGTCGTGAAGGCGACCGTCCTCGCGACGCTGCTCTGGGACAACAAGAAGCACAACCGCTACCTCACGCAGCGTGAGGTCAACCTCGCCACCGCCATGATCACCAAGTCCGACAACGACGCGACCACCAGCCTGTGGAAGCAGCTCGGCGTGACCAAGGTGAAGGCGTTCCTGAAGGCCGCGGGGATGACGCACACCGTGCCCGGCTCCGGCGGCTACTGGGGACTGACCCAGATCACCGCGCAGGACGAGCTGCGACTGCTGTCCCTGCTGACCGCGAAGAACTCCGTGCTCAGTGACAACTCGCGCGCGTACGAGCTCGGCCTGATGCACAAGGTCATCTCCTCGCAGCGGTGGGGGACGCCCGCCGGTGCCCCGTCCGGGGTGACCGTCCAGGTCAAGAACGGCTGGCTGCCGCGCGCCACGCACGGCTGGCGGGTGCACAGCATCGGCGCGTTCACCGGGAAGGGGCACGACTACGGGATCACCGTGCTCACCCAGGACAACAAGACGATGAACGACGGCATCAACACCATCCAGGCGGTCGCCCGGGCCATCCACAAGGACCTGAACCCGGCCGCCACCGCGCAGACGACGATCGCCCCGCCCGCGAAGCCGCAGGAAGCGGTTCCGGCGGTGCCCGGTGCTTCCGCGGTGCCGATGGTGACGGCCACACCGCAGTCGTAGTTCCTCGCGGGTCCCGGCCTGGGCCGAACGGACCATCTTCGTAACGGCGGGATGAAATCCGCAGCTGACCGCGTTGGTGCCTTCCGGTAGATCAGGTCGAACGGGAGGCACCGGTGACGGACGCAGGCACGGACGCGGAGCGGCAGGGCTGGGCTCGGCGGCTGGGCGGCTACGCATGGCGCTACCGGCGCAATGTGCTGCTGGCACTCGGCTCGTCGCTCGCCGGGATGGCCGTGCTGGCGCTCGTCCCGCTGATCACCAAGGTGATCATCGACGATGTCGTCGGCAACCACACCCGCTCCCTCGGAGTCTGGACCGGCCTCCTGATCGCCGCGGCCCTGCTGGTGTACATATCGACGTACATCCGCCGCTACTACGGCGGCAGGCTCGCCCTCGACGTCCAGCACGATCTGCGTACCGAGATGTACGGGACGCTCACCCGGCTCGACGGGAAGCGGCAGGACGAGCTGTCCACCGGGCAGGTCGTCGGGCGCGCCACCAGTGACCTTCAGCTGATCCAGGGGCTTCTGTTCATGCTCCCGATGACCATCGGGAACGTGCTGCTCTTCCTCATCTCCCTGGTGATCATGGCGTGGCTCTCGCCGCTGCTGACCCTGGTCGCGATCGCCGTCGCCCCCGCCCTATGGTTCATCGCCCGTCGCTCCCGCTCCCGGCTCTTCCCCGCCACCTGGTACGCCCAGGGCCAGGCCGCCGCAGTCGCCGGAGTGGTCGACGGGGCGGTCTCCGGGGTCCGGGTCGTCAAGGGGTTCGGGCAGGAGGAGCAGGAGACCGGCAAGCTGCGCGAGGTGGGGCGGAAGCTGTTCGCCGGGCGGCTGCGCACCATCCGGCTGAACGCCAGGTACACCCCCGCTCTCCAGGCCGTCCCCGCGCTCGGCCAGGTCGCGATGCTGGCGCTCGGCGGCTGGCTCGCCACCCGGGGCGAGATCACGCTCGGCACGTTCGTGGCGTTCTCCACCTATCTCGCCCAGCTCGTCGGTCCGGTCCGGATGCTCGCCATGGTGCTCACCGTCGGGCAGCAGGCCCGCGCCGGTGTGGAGCGCGTACTCGAACTGATCGACACCGAGCCCACCATGAAGGACGGCACGGTGGAGCTCCCGGCGGACGCCCCCGCGCGCGTCGAGTTCGACGACGTGCGGTTCGGCTATGACCCCGAGCGGCCGGTCCTCGACGGGTTCTCGCTGACCATCGAGCCCGGTGAGACCGTCGCCGTCGTCGGTGCCTCCGGCAGCGGGAAGTCCACCGTCTCCCTGCTGCTGCCCCGCTTCTACGACGTGTCGCACGGCGCCGTCCTGGTCGGCGGCCACGACGTCCGCGAACTCACCCAGGACTCGCTGCGGGCCGCCATCGGCCTCGTACCGGAGGACAGCTTCCTCTTCTCCGACACGATCCGCGCCAACATCGCGTACGGACATCCGGACGCCACCCAGGACCAGATCGAGCAGGCCGCCCGCGCCGCCCAGGCGGACCGTTTCATCGCCGATCTGCCCCTCGGCTACGACACCAAGGTCGGCGAGCACGGCCTGACCCTCTCCGGCGGCCAGCGCCAGCGTGTCGCGCTCGCCCGTGCCATCCTCACCGACCCCCGGCTGCTTCTCCTCGACGACGCCACCTCCGCCGTCGACGCCCGCGTCGAGCACGAGATCCACGAGGCCCTGGCGCAAGTGATGGCGGGCCGCACGACCCTGCTGATCGCCCACCGCCGCTCCACCCTCGGCCTCGCCGACCGGATCGCCGTCCTGGAGGAGGGCCGGCTCGCCGACATCGGTACGCACGAGGAGCTGGAGCGCCGCTCCTCGCTCTACCGGCGTCTGCTCACCGACCCGGACGAGCTGGGCGGCACCTCACCGGGCCACCAGCCGGTCCTGGCCGACACGGCCGCCGAGGACGACCGGGCGCTCCAGGAGGAGCTGGAAGCCGACTTCGACGCCGAGCGCGGCATCAGCCCCGGGCTGTGGGTCCGCAAGGAGGAGCCCCGCGACACCGGCGCCGCCGGCATGCCCGCCACCCCCGAGCTGCTCGCCCAGGTCGAGGCGCTGCCCCCGGCCACCGACATCCCGGACATCGACGAGGCGCGCGCCGTGCGCCCCGAGGAGTCGTACGGGCTGCGCCGGCTGCTGCACGGCTTCGGCCTGCCGCTGCTGGTGAGCCTGATGCTCGTCGCCGTCGACGCGGGCATGAGCCTGCTCCTGCCGGTGCTGATCCGGCACGGCATCGACCAGGGCGTCACGCAGATGGCCATCGGCGCGGTCTGGGCAGCCTCCGCGATCGCCCTGCTCGTCGTACTGGCGCAGTGGGCCGCGCAGATCGGCGAGACCAGGATGACGGGTCGCACCGGCGAACGGGTGCTCTACTCACTGCGACTGAAGATCTTCGCGCAGCTCCAGCGGCTCGGCCTCGACTACTACGAGCGCGAGCTGACCGGCCGCATCATGACCCGGATGACGACGGACATCGACGCGCTGTCCACGTTCCTGCAGACCGGTCTGGTCACGGCCTTCGTCTCCGTCGTCACGTTCTTCGGCATCATGGTCGCGCTGCTCGTCCTCGACGTCCAGCTCGCACTCGTCGTCTTCGCGACGCTGCCGGTGCTGGTCATCGGTACGTTCTTCTTCCGCCGCAAGAGCGTCAAGGCGTACGAACTGGCCCGTGAGCGGATCAGCGTCGTCAACGCCGACCTCCAGGAGTCCGTCTCCGGGCTCCGGATCGTGCAGGCGTTCCGCCGCGAGCGGGACGGCGCCGAGCGGTTCGCCGACCGCAGCGACCACTACCGCGAGGCCCGGGTGCGCGGCCAGTGGCTGATCTCGGTCTACTTCCCGTTCGTGCAGCTGCTGTCGTCGGTGGCCGCGGCCGCCGTACTGATCGTGGGTGCGGGCCGGGTCGACAACGGCACACTCACCACCGGTGCGCTCGTCGCTTATCTGCTCTACATCGACCTGTTCTTCGCGCCCGTGCAGCAGCTCTCCCAGGTCTTCGACGGCTACCAGCAGGCCACCGTCTCGCTCGGCCGCATCCAGGAGCTCCTCCGGGAGCCGACCTCCACCGCCGACTCCGTGGAGCCGCTGGACGTGCTGTCGTTGCGCGGCGAGATCGCGTTCGAGGACGTGTCCTTCGCGTACGGCGCCGACGACGAGGAGGAAGAGGCCCTCACCGGCATCGACCTGCGGATCCCGGCCGGCCAGACCGTCGCGTTCGTCGGCGAGACCGGCGCCGGGAAGTCCACCCTCGTCAAGCTCGTCGCCAGGTTCTACGACCCGACGGGCGGCCGCGTCACGGCGGACGGCACCGATCTGCGCCGCCTCGACCTCACGGCGTACCGGCACCGGCTCGGCGTCGTACCGCAGGAGGCCTACCTCTTCGCGGGTACGGTCCGTGACGCCATCGCCTACGGGCGGCCGGACGCCACCGACGCACAGGTGGAGGCAGCGGCCCGGGCGGTCGGTGCCCACGACATGATCGCCACGCTGGACGGCGGCTATCTGCACGAGGTCGCCGAGCGGGGCCGTAACCTCTCGGCCGGCCAGCGCCAGCTGATCGCACTCGCCCGCGCCGAACTGGTCGATCCGGACATCCTGCTGCTCGACGAGGCGACCGCCTCCCTGGACCTCGCCAGCGAGGCGCTGGTCAACCAGGCGACCGACCGGCTCACCGGCCGCCGCACCACCCTCGTCGTCGCCCACCGGCTGACCACGGCCGCCCGCGCCGACCGGGTCGTGGTGATGGACCACGGCCGGGTCGTCGAGGACGGCACGCATGACGAACTCCTCGCCGAGGAAGGGTATTACGCCGTGCTGTGGCGGACCTTCATCGGGGAGGACGAGCCCGCGGGGGTCTGAAGCAGGTCTCAGCGGATGCCGGAGATCTTGCCGGTCCGCAGGTCCGACTGAACCGTCAGATAGGTGTACGTGGGGTGCTTGCCGCCGCTCCAGGTGAGCCGCACCTTCGACCAGGTGTGACCGGCGCCGCTGTCGCCCGCGGTGACCTTGAAGGCGAGCGGGGTGTTCTGGGCGCGCAGGACACCGTCCGCATGGTTGCGCGACTCCCAGGTGCGCAGCTGCGAGCGGAGCGCGGGCGTGAGGTAGAACGCCCGGAGCGCGGTCGTGAGCGTGCCCCCGCCCCCGGTGCCTGCGGCGTCGATGTAGGCGCCGTAGAAGTGGGCGACCTGCTGGTAGGCCGGGGCCGAGGCGGCGCTGCCTACCGTCGCCGGGGCCGCGGGGCCCCGCGGTGCTGCTGCGGCGGCCGGGACCACAGCAGCAGCGGCGAGCAGAGCGGTGATGAGAAGGGTGCGGCCTGCGGTGTGGCGGCCGGGCGCGTTGCGGAGGTGGATCACGGCAGTTCCTTCCTTTCGTGTGGCTCTGCCCCGTTGGACACGTGTTGTGGTGATTCGGTTGCGTCGGATGCGTAGCCCGCCGGGTGCAACCTCCGGACGGCCTCTCGCGTCGTACGCATGTACGCGTATGTGGCACGTTTGGCGAGAGTGTTCGATGAAGCGGATGGGGTAGCTGGGGTGACGGGTCTGCTGGGGATCAGAGGAATCGGAAGGACGGCAAGGGGGAGCGGCGGCGGGGGTCGGCAGGCGCTGGTCCAGCTGCTCGTCCTGGCGCTGGTGAGTGCCGTCGGGCTGGTGCTCGGCGGTACCGGAGCGAGCAGCGCCGAAGCCGTGTCGGCGTGTGTCGGACGGCCCGCGAAGACGGTGAAGTTCGCGACCGGCGAGCTGCGGGTCTACAGGAGCCGCGCGTACGCCTGCGCGGTCACCGTCGCCAAGAACCCGGGCAAGCGCCGCCAGATGTCCGTCCAGCTGCAGGCACGCGGTGCCCGGCCCGTCGGAGACAGCGGCAGATACACCACGCGGGCGGGCCCGGTGACGGTGCCCGCGCTGCACCGGTGCATACGGGCCACGGGCTCGATCTCCGGGACATCGGGCTCCACGGGCTGGATCCTCTGCTGACGCCGCCCGACTGAAGCCGGGACAACAGGGTCTGGCGGGCCGGGTGTTGCCCCCGCTAGGTTCACGACGAATGTTGTGAATCAAGGGGAGGGTGTATGCGCAAGGCGCTCAGAGGTTTTCTGTCGCTGGCGGTGCTCATAGGCACCGTGACCGCGACGGGTGCCTCGGTCGGTGCGGCCACCGCCGCTGAACCGGCCGCGTTGGACTCCGTCCAGGCCGCTGCGGGCAGTGACAGCGGTACGAGCACGGACATCAAGGACCGCATCCTGGCCATCCCGGGGATGAGTCTGATCGAGGAGAAGCCGTACGCGGGCTACCGCTACTTCGTCCTCAACTACACCCAGCCGATCGACCACCGCCACCCGTCCAAGGGCACGTTCCAGCAGCGGATCACCCTGCTGCACAAGGACACGTCCCGTCCGACGGTCTTCTACACCAGCGGCTACAACGTCTCCACGAACCCCAGCCGCTCCGAGCCGACCCGGATCATCGACGGCAACCAGGTCTCGCTGGAGTATCGCTTCTTCACCCCGTCCCGCCCGGCACCCGCCGACTGGTCGAAGCTCGACATCTGGCAGGCCGCCAGCGACCAGCACCGCGTCTTCACCGCGCTGAAGCAGATCTACTCCAAGAACTGGCTGACCACCGGTGGTTCGAAGGGCGGCATGACCGCCACGTACTTCGAGCGCTTCTACCCCAAGGACATGGACGGCGTCGTCGCGTACGTCGCGCCGAACGACGTGGTCAACAAGGAGGACTCGGCGTACGACCGGTTCTTCCGGAACGTCGGCACCGAGGAGTGCCGCGACCGGCTGAACGATGTGCAGCGTGAGGCGCTGATCCGTCGGGAGCCGCTGGAGAAGAAGTACAAGGAGTACGCCGCCGAGAACGGCTACACCTTCAACACCGTCGGCTCGCTCGACAAGGCGTACGAAGCCGTCGTCATGGACTACGTCTGGGCGTTCTGGCAGTACAGCCTGCTCGCCGACTGCGATGCCATCCCGGCCGACGCCAAGACCGCTCCCGACCAGGCGATCTGGGACTCGATCGACGGCATCTCCGGCTTCTCCTTCTACACGGACCAGGGCCTGAACACGTACACGCCGTACTACTACCAGGCGGGCACGCAGCTCGGCTCGCCGGACATCAAGCAGCCCTGGCTGGGCAACCTCAGCCGGTACGGGTACCAGCCGCCGCGCAACTTCGTGCCGCGCTCCATCCCGATGAAGTTCCAGCCGTCGGTGATGCGTGACGTCGACAGCTGGGTGAAGCACCACGCCCACCACATGCTGTACGTGTACGGCGAGAACGACCCGTGGGGCGCGGAGCGCTTCCGCCTCGGTGCGGGCGCCCGTGACAGCTACGTCTACACGGTGGCGGGCGGCAACCACGGCTCCAACGTGGCCGGTCTCGCCGCCGACGAGAAGGCGAACGCCACCGCGGCCATTCTGCGCTGGGCGGGCGTCGCCCCGGCCGCCGTGCAGTCGGACCCGGCGAAGGCGAAGCCGCTCGCTCCGTACGACGCGCGCCTCGACAAGAAGGAAGTGACGAGCGAGCGCAGGCAGGGCTCCGCGCTGCGGCCGTAACAGGCAGGCACGGCGTGATGGGTGCCGGGCCCGAACCGTGAGGTTCGGACCCGGCACGCGCGCAGCCCCTCCGGTCAGTACGTGAGCCCGTAGCCGACCGGGTACAGCACCTGCGTCGGGTCGCCCGCCCGCTGCACCGGTACCGGCAGCCTGCCCTGCGGCTCGGCGCGGCCCGCGATCACCCGGGCGGCCGCCCGCAGTTCGACGTCGGTCCAGGAGTAGGCGGCCAGACTCGCCGCGTGCGCCGGCAACTGGGCGATGTCGTACGGGTTTCGGATCGCGAGCGTGATCACCGGGACGCCGGTCGCCACGAGGGCGCCGACCAGGGTGCGCTGCGAACTGGTCGCCGAGACGTTGTACGTCCCCACGATCACCGCGTCCTTGCCCCGCGCCGCCGCCACCGCCTCGGCGATCTTCGCCTGGGTGGGTGCGGTGCCGGTGGACAGCGCGGTCGCCGCGTAACCCAGTTCGCCGAAGGCGGTGGCCAGGGTGGTGGTCGGCGGCCCCGTGGTGCCGGACGGGGAGGCCGGATCGGCGCCGACCACCAGAAGGTTCTTGTGGGATCGGCGGGACAGCGGCAGCACCGCACCGTCGTTGGTGAGCAGGGTGGTGGTGTGCTCGGCGATCCGGTCGGCGGCGGCGAGGTGCGCCCGGGTACCGACGGCACGATCCACGCCCCGGTGGGTGACGAAGGGGTCGTCGAACAGCCCCAGCTTCATCTTCAGCCGCAGGATGCGCAGGATCGATTCCTCGATCCGGGCCTCACTGATCTCGCCGCTCTTCACGGCCGCAAGGAGCGCGTTCCAGGAGACATCGAGGTTCGGCGGGTTCAGCAGCTGGTCCACGCCCGCCTGCAGGGCCAGGACGGGCACGCGCTCGTCGCCGTACTTCGTCCGCACGCCCTCCATGCCGAGCGAGTCCGTGACCACGACACCGTCGTAACCGAGCTCCTCGCGCAGGATACCGGTGAGGATCGGCCGGGACAGCGTGGCCGGGTCCTCGGCCGGGTCGAGAGCGGGGACGACGATGTGCGCGGTCATGATCGCGTCGATGCCGGCGGCGATCGCGGCCCGGAACGGCGGGGAGTCCAGCTCGGCCCACTGCTCGCGGGTGTGGTGGATGTACGGCAGACCGGTGTGGCTGTCGGTGTTCGTGTCACCGTGGCCGGGGAAGTGCTTGGCCGTCGAGGCGATCCCGGCGCTCTGATAACCCTTCACCTGGGCGGCGACCATCGCGGCCACGGCCTGCGGATCGGCGCCGAAGGAGCGTACGCCGATGACCGGGTTGGCCGGGTTGACGTTGACATCGGCGTCCGGGGCGTAGTTCTGGTTGATGCCGATCGCGGCCAGCTCGGTGCCTGCGATCTGCCCGGCCCGGCGGGCGTCGGAGGACGAACCGCCCGCACCCAGCGCCATCGCGCCCGGCATCAGTGTGGCGGGTTCGCCGACGCGGCAGACGATGCCGTGCTCCTGGTCGGTGGAGATGAGCAGCGGCAGGGGAGTGGGACCGGCGAGACCGGCGCGCTGGATGCCGTTGGAGAGATCGGCGATCTGGTGCGGGTCGCGGGTGTTGTGCGCCCAGGCGAAGTAGATGATGCCGCCGACGTGGTACTTGGCGATCAACTCGGCGGCGGTACGGACCCCGATCTCGGCCAGGTTGGCGTCGATGTCGGCCTGGTCGGGTTCGGTGGCGGAGTGCCCGTACACCCGCATCACGAAGAGCTGGCCGACCTTCTCCTCCAGGCTCATCCGGGAGATGAGCTGCTTGAGGCGCTTGGTGGCGGAGGCGGAGGAGGAAGCGGAGGCTGCGGCGGCCCCGGGAGCGGAGACCGCGCCGGTCGCGGCCGCTGCGACAGTCGCGGCGGTGGCGGTGAGGAGGGTGCGTCTGGAGGTGCGGTGGTGCACGTGAGCTCCTTCGGCCGTTCTCGGTGACGAGGGGGTGGTGAAAGAAACTTCCAATGGTCACGGATATCCAGAAAGTAACTACCGGTCAAGGGGACAGCCCAAACTGAGCCCATCCGGCGAACGAGGACGGACGCGGGCGCATCCCGCACACCCCGTTCCCCTTGCGCCCCTTTCCCCTGAACCCCCGCACAGGCCCCGCCCCTACGCCAGCCCCACCCTCGCTCCCCGCCCCTGAAGGGCCGTCACCGCCGCCGTGATCGCCGGTCGCCGAGCCGCCTCCGTACGCCACACCGCGTACAGCCTCCGCACCGGCACGGGATCGAGACGCACCGCCACCACCCCGGCCGGCAGCGGCCCGCGCCCCAGCCGCGGGATCATCGCGACGCCGAGACCGGCGGCGAGCAGCGCCAACTGGGTGTGGTTCTCCTCCGCCTGGTGCCGGATGTCCGGCTCGTAACCCGCCGCCCGCAGCGTCCGTACGAGCCAGTCGTGGCAGACCGTCCCCGGTGGCTGGCAGATCCACCGCTCCTTCGCCAGCTCCTCGCGCCGCACGTCGTCCCGCCCGGCGAGCCGGTGGCCCTCGGGCACCAGCAGATCGCACCGGTCGTCGCCGATCACCGCCTGCGCCACACCCTCCGGGGCAGGCAGCGGGGCGATGTCCCAGTCGTGCGCGACCGCCAGGTCGATCACGCCCTTGGTCACCAGATCGACGGACAGATGCGGATCGACCTCGGTCAGCCGGACGTCCAGGGCCGGGTGGTCCTGCTCCAGCTCGGCCAGCACAGCGGGCAGCAGACCACGCGCCGCGGAGGCGAAGGCGCCGATCGACAGCCGCCCGGTGGGCAGCCCGCGACGCTCCTCCAGCGTCGTCTCGGCACGCTCGACGATCGCCAGCAACTGCTGGGCAGTGGCGGCGAGATGGAGCGCCTCCTCGGTGAGCGCGACACCGCGACCGCGCCGTTCCAGCAGTGTGGTGCGGGTCTCCCGCTCCAGCTTGGTGATCTGCTGGGAGACCGCCGACGGGGTGTAGCCGAGAGCTGCCGCGGCGCCCGCGACGGAGCCGTGGACGGAGATGGCGTGCAGGGCGCGCAGTCGGGACAGATCGAGCACCGGAACCCCCCGGACCTTGCCGATTCATTAGCGAAGCTCAATTCCACCATGAAGAAGTCCGCGCTGGTGCTACATGGTCCGGGCAGGTGATCCTCGGTCCATGCGTCCCCTTCACATAGCCCTGGCCGCCCTGGTGGCTGCCGTCTGGGGTGTCAACTTCGTCGTCATCGAGGTCGGTCTCGGCCACTTCCCGCCGCTGCTCTTCTCCGCTCTGCGGTTCCTGGTCGCTGCCCTGCCCGCGGTGTTCTTCGTCGGACGCCCCAAGGTCGCCGTGAAGTGGATCGTGGGCGTCGGACTCGTCCTCGGAGTGGCGAAGTTCGGGCTGCTCTTCATCGGCATGGACCGGGGGATGCCCGCCGGACTCTCTTCCCTGGTGCTTCAGGTCCAGGCGGTCTTCACGGCCCTGTTCGCGGCGCCGGCACTCGGTGAACGACCGGGCAGGGTAAGGGTGCTGGGTATGGCGGTGGCGCTCGCGGGCATCGGGGTGGCGGCGGTCGACGAGGGTGCGAGCGGCCCCGTGCTCGCCTTCGTCCTGGTGATCGCGGCGGCGGCCTGCTGGGGCGTGTCCAACGTCCTGACCCGCAAGGCCGCCCCGCCGGACTCCCTCAACTTCATGGTGTGGGTCTCGACCGTGCCGGTACTGCCGCTGCTCGGTCTCTCCCTCCTCTTCGAAGGCTGGGACCGCGACGCCGACGCGCTCGCCGCGCTGGACTGGAGCGGCGTCGGCATCATCGTGTACGTCGCCTGGATCACGACGGTCTTCGGCTTCGGGGCGTGGGGCTTCCTGCTACGTCACCACCCGGCGTCGTCCGTGGCGCCGTTCACCCTGCTCGTCCCGGTGTTCGGGATGTCATCGGCGGCGCTGCTGCTCGACGAGTCGGTGAGCCCACTGCGGTGGTGTGCGGCGGCGCTGCTGGTGGGCGGGGTGGCGCTGACATCTCTGGCGGGGGCTCGCCGGCCGCGTCCCGCGACGACGGAGACCGCGGAACCGCAGCCGGCGGGTGCCTGAACCCGGGCACCTACTCCTTCGGCGCGCCCAGCCGCAGCAGATGGTCGCGTCCCGCGCTCAGCAGCCCGGGCAGGTCGGCCGCGCCCGGGTGCCAGCGCTTCTCGTACTCCCAGCAGACCCAGCTGTCCGGTTCCAGGGTGTCCAGGCACGCCCGGAGCGGCAGCACCCCGGCGCCGAGGGGCAGCGGAGTGAGATCGTCCGCCGACGCGATGTCCTTCACCTGTACGTATCCCAGGTGCGGGGCGAGAACCGCATGGCTCGCGACCGGCTCCTCGCCGGCCAGCCAGGTGTGCATGATGTCCCACAGCGCACCGACCTGCCGGTGCCCGACCGTCCCCACGACACGGGCCACGGCGGCCCCGGCCCGGTGTGAGTCATGGGTCTCCAGGAGGATCCGTACGCCCAGATCGGCGGCGTGCGGAGCGGCGGCGCCCAGCCGACGGGCGGCGTTCGCATCGGCCGTGTCCGGGTCCAGCCCGCCACCCCCGGGGAAGACCCGGACATTCGACGCGCCGATATCCCGTGCCAGCTCCACCAGGCCGGCGAGCTCGTCCAGCACCGGCTGGTCGTCTCCCTCGGCGGCGACCCGGACGTACCCGGCGACGGTCAGGATCTCGACACCGCCCCGCTTGAACCCATCGGCCACATCGGCGCGTTCGGCCGACGAGAGCCCCGGGTGCACCGGCTCCTCGGGGTGGGCGCGCAGCTCCACCCCCTGATAGCCGTGCTCGACGGCGAGCCGGATGACGTCGGCGACCGGCATCCCCGGCACTCCGAGGGTCGAGAAAGCGAGCTTCACGTGCGTTTTCCTTCCGTCGGTACGTGCCCCTGCGCCGTACGGACCGGACAGTGGTCCGCACATCATCGGCCCACGGCACGCAGTACGCGTACCCCCGACCCGGCGGCGGAACCCGGCCGGGTCACTTCCGCGGTGGCGCCGTCGACCCTCGGACCATCAGCTCCGCCGCGATCGTCGCGATGCCCCCCGGCGGCGGGGTCTCCTTGCCCATCGCCAGCCGGCCCGCCCGTGCCCCCGCCTCGAACAGCGGCAGTCGTACGGTCGTCAGCGCGGGAACCGCGTCCACCGAGAACGGCAGGTCGTCGAAGCCGGCCACGGAGATGTCCTCGGGGATGCGGAAGCCGCGGTCCCGGATCGCCGCGCTCGCGCCCAGGGCCACCGTGTCGTTGGCGGCGACGATCGCCGTCACCTGCGGTTCGCGGCGCAGGAGTTCGAGCGTCGCGTCGTAACCGGACCGGCGGTCGTACGGGCCGTGCACGGTGAGGCGCTCCTCGTCGCCGCCCAGCCCGGCATCCTGCATCGCCTCCTGGTGACCTTCCAGCCGGTGACGGGTCGTCGTCCGCTCCAGGGGGCCCGCCACATACCCGATCCGCCGGTGGCCGAGCGAGAGCAGGTGCTCGGTGAGGCGCCGGCCACCGCCCCGGTTGTCGAAGGCGAGCGCCGCCACGATCGCCTCGCCCTCCGGCAGCGGCGGCCGTCCGCACAGCACCACCCGGGTCCCCGCGTCCGCGAGTTTCGCCAGCTTCGCGTTCATCGCGGCCTGGTGCGCCGGGTCCTCCACGGCGCCGCCGGTGAGGATGACGGCTGCGGCGCGCTGGCGCTGGAGCAGAGTGAGGTAGGTGAGTTCGCGTTCGGGGGAGCCGCCGGTGTTGCAGACGACGGCGAGCTTCTCGCCCCCGGCCCGCCCGGAGCCGTCGCCCGGCCCGCCGATCTCGGTCTGCGCCGCCCCGGCCATGATTCCGAAGAACGGGTCGGCGATGTCGTTGACCAGGATGCCGACCAGGTCGGACGTGGCGGCGGCGAGCGAACTGGCCGGTCCGTTCAGTACGTAGTCGAGGTCGTCCACCGCGCGCAGCACCCGCTCCCGGGTGGATGCCGCGACCGGGTAGTTGCCGTTGAGCACGCGGGACACGGTGGCGGGCGACACCCGGGCGCGGGCCGCCACATCCGCCAGGGTGACTGTCATCGCATCCTCCGAGGGTTTTGGACCGGGCCCTCTTGTCCAGGCCGCTGTCGGCAGGCTAGCGTCATACCGCATAGAAAGCGCTTGCTACCGCTGTATGGAGGAACTTCGTGACACGCAGGACAGTGCGCATCGCCATGAACGGCGTCACGGGGCGCATGGGATACCGGCAGCACCTGGTGCGCTCGATCCTCGCGATCCGCGAACAGGGCGGCCTCGACCTCGGCGACGGCGAGGTGCTGTGGCCCGAACCCGTCCTCGTCGGCCGCCGCGCCCACGCGCTGGAGGAACTCGCCGCTCAGCACGGTCTGACCGAGTGGTCGACCGACCTCGACGCGGTCCTCGCGGACGAGTCGATCGACATCTACTTCGACGCCCAGGTCACCTCGGCCCGCGTCGAAGCGATCAAGAAGGCGATCGCCGCGGGCAAGCACATCTACACCGAGAAGCCCACCGCCACGGACGTCGAGGGTGCCCTGGAGCTGGCCCGTCTCGCCCGCGACGCCGGGATAAAGCACGGTGTCGTCCAGGACAAGATCTTCCTGCCGGGTCTGCTGAAGCTGAAGCGCCTCATCGACGGCGGCTTCTTCGGCGAGATCCTCTCCGTGCGCGGCGAGTTCGGCTACTGGGTCTTCGAGGGCGACTGGCAGGAGGCCCAGCGCCCGTCCTGGAACTACCGGGCCGAGGACGGCGGCGGCATCGTCGTCGACATGTTCCCGCACTGGGAGTACGTACTCCACGAGCTGTTCGGCCAGGTCAAGACCGTCCAGGCACACGTCCAGACGCACATCCCGCAGCGTTGGGACGAGCAGGGGAAGCCGTACGCCGCCACCGCCGACGACGCCGCCTACGGCATCTTCCAGCTGGCGAGCGGCGCCGTCGCCCAGATCAACTCCTCCTGGGCCGTGCGCGTCAACCGCGACGAGCTCGTCGAGTTCCAGGTCGACGGAACCCACGGCTCCGCCGTCGCCGGACTCCGTAACTGCCGCGTCCAGCATCGCTCGGCCACCCCCAAGCCGGTCTGGAACCCCGACCTCCCGGTCACCGAGCCGTTCCGCGACCAGTGGCAGGAAGTCCCCGACAACGCCGTCTTCGACAACGGCTTCAAGGCCCAGTGGGAGCTCTTCCTGCGCCACATCGTGCTCGACGAGCCGTACACCTGGGACCTGATGGCCGGCGCCCGCGGCGTGCAGCTCGCCGAGCTCGGGCTCAAGTCCTCCGCCGAGGGCCGGCGCCTCGACGTACCGGAGCTGACGCTGTGACGATCCACCTCCCGCAGGGCCCGTACGAACCCCGCACCACCCCGCTCGACCTCGCTCCGGGCGGGTCACCGCTCGTCTCCCGTACGGTCTTCTCCGCCGCGCATGTCGTCGCCGACCCGTACGCCGACGTCAGCCCCGACGGCCCCGCTGCCGTCGACTGGGACGCCACCCTCGCCTTCCGTCGCCACCTCTGGTCGCACGGCCTCGGTGTCGCCGAAGCCATGGACACCGCACAGCGCGGCATGGGCCTGGACTGGACGGGCGCCGCCGAACTGATCCGCCGCTCCGCCGCCGAGGCGAAGGCGGTCAGCGGCCGGATCGCCTGCGGCGTCGGCACCGACCAACTTCCCGCCGGCCCGGCCACGCTCGCCGAGGTGAAGGCCGCGTACGAGGAACAGCTCGCCCTGGTCGAGGAGAGCGGCGCCCAGGCCATCCTGATGGCGTCCCGCGCCCTCGCCGCCGCGGCGAACGGCCCCGAGGACTACCTGGAGACGTACGCACACCTGCTGCGCCAGGCCTCGGAGCCGGTCGTCCTGCACTGGCTCGGCCCGATGTTCGACCCGGGTCTGGAGGGCTACTGGGGTTCGACGGACCTCGACGCCGCCACCGACACGTTCCTGAAGGTCATCGCGGAACACCCGGACAAGGTCGACGGCATCAAGATCTCGCTCCTCGACGCCGAGCGTGAGATCGACGTACGCCGCCACCTTCCCGGCGGTGTGCGCTGCTACACCGGCGACGACTTCAACTACCCCGAGCTGATCGCGGGCGACGACCGCGGCTTCAGCCACGCGCTGCTCGGCATCTTCGACCCGCTCGGTCCGCTGGCCGCCCACGCGGTGCGCGTCCTGGACACCGGGGACGTCCAAGGCTTCCGTGAACTCCTCGACCCGACGGTCGAGTTGTCCCGGCACCTCTTCCGGACGCCCACCCGCTTCTACAAGACGGGCGTGGTCTTCCTCGCCTGGCTGGCCGGCCACCAGGACCACTTCACGATGGTCGGCGGCCTCCAGTCCGCCCGCTCGCTGCCGCACCTGGCGAAGGCGTACGAACTCGCCGACCGGCTGGGCCTGTTCCCCGAGCCGGAGCTGGCCGAATCCCGGATGCGCGCCCTGCTCACGGTCAACGGAGGTGTCCGATGACGGACCTGTCGCGTCTGAGCATCAACCAGGAGACCATCAAGCAGTGGTCGCTGCCCGAGCTCACCGAGGGCTGCGTCAAGGCGGGTATCGACAAGGTCGGCCTGTGGCGTGCCCCTGTCCAGGAGTACGGAGTCGAGCGCACCGCCCAACTTCTCACCGACGCCGGGATCTCCGTCACCAGCCTCTGCCGGGGCGGCTTCTTCACCGCACTCGACCCGGCCGAACGGGCCCGCGCCCTGGACGACAACCGGGCCGCGATCGACGAGGCGGCGGCCCTGTCCACCGACACCCTGGTCCTGGTCTCCGGCGGCCTCCCGGCGGGCAGCCGCGACCTCCACGGCGCCCGTGAACGCATCGCGGAAGCGCTCGCCGAGCTCGGCCCGTACGCGCAGGAGCAAGGCGTCCGCCTGGCGATCGAACCGCTGCACCCGATGTTCGCCTCGGACCGTTGCGTCGTCTCCACCCTGTCCCAGGCCCTGGACATCGCCGAGCGCTTCCCGGCGGAGCAGGTCGGCGTGGTCGTCGACACCTACCACATCTGGTGGGACGACCAGGCGGCCGCACAGATCGCCCGGGCCGGTGCGGGCGGCCGTATCCACTCGTTCCAGCTGGCGGACTGGATCACCCCGCTCCCGGCGGGCGTACTGGTCGGACGGGGCCAACTCGGCGACGGAAGCATCGACTTCCGCGCATTCCGCGAGATGGTCGAGGCCACCGGCTTCACCGGGCCGATCGAGGTGGAGATCTTCAACGAGGGCCTGTGGGCGCGGGACGGCGCCGAAGTTCTCGCGGAGGTCGCGGCCCGGTACGTCGAGCACGCCTGCTGAGAGCGGGTGCGAGGCGGCCGGGCAAAGAGATCGCAAAGGCGTGCAACCCTTCGGTGGCCTGCCGGGTCGTATCTTGCGTCGGGCGCTTCCGGGGAGGGATCCGGGGGGATCGGGAAGCCCTGATGAGGGTGGGGGAAAGCGAGAGGGGCCCGGTCTTGGACCGGGCCCCATTTCGCTTTACCGGGCCTGTTTCGCCGGCCTCCGGCAACCGGCCGGCCTGGACCGGGGCGGTTCGGCAGCCGTCGTGGGCCGTCTTCGGCGCCGGCTGATCAGTAGGCCGAGTTGACGTTGTCGATCGAGCCGTAGCGGTGGGCCGCGTAGTTGCAGGCGGCGGTGATGTTGGCGACCGGGTCGTAGATGTTCCACGAGGTGCCGGGGACGTGGTACGTCTTGAAGGTCGGATCGATGACCTGGAGCAGGCCCTTGGACGGTATGCCCTTGGCGGCGTTGGAGTCCCAGTTGTTGATGGCGTTGGGGTTGCCGCTCGACTCGCGCATCAGGTTGCGGTAGATGCCGTTGTAGGAGCCCGGGATGCCCTTGGCGTGCATGATCTCCAGCGACTGGTTGATCCAGGTGCTGACGTTGCCGGTGGACTGGGCGGGGGTGGCTGCCGAGGCGGCCGGAGCACCGGCGACGGTGCAGGCGGCGATCGCGGTACCGGCGGTGACCATGCCCAGCGTGATCTTCTTGATCTGGGTCATGTGAGCGAACTTCTTGGACATCGCGGGGATCTGCATCGGAATTACCTCTCCCGTGGGGATGCCAAGAATTGTTAAGCGAGTTCAAACTTCCGGTCAATGACCCTCTTTACTATCTGAATACGTACAGGGATTGGGTAACAGTGGACAAAATCGCCGCAAACAGGCCATGAAGCGCGATCTTTGTCCTACTAAGTCGCATCATGGTGACGCGCATCATATCGCCCACATCACACGACAGAAGTATCAAATCGTCCTAAAACGGACATGGGTATATCGCCCCTGAACCACACAAAGAAACCCCGCTATTCGCCCCGCGTAATGAATGGAAACGGGGAGTAATGAAAGTCGGTCGGCCTATTCGGAGTGACCGGGGGGAGCGCGCGCGGGACGCAGGGGCGCGCGACTGGCGGCGCGGGGAGGGGCCCGAAGCCGGTGACTGCGCGTGTGGAGTGTCGGTGGCGCCCGATACCGTCGGCTCATGTCCAACATGGCCGTCCTCGAAGGGGTCCTGGAGCGGATCACCTATGCCAACGAGGAGAACGGGTACACGGTCGCCCGCGTCGACACGGGTCGGGGCGGCGGTGATCTCCTCACGGTGGTCGGCTCGCTGCTCGGCGCGCAGGTCGGGGAATCGCTGCGGATGGAGGGGCGCTGGGGTTCGCACTCCCAGTACGGCAAGCAGTTCACGGTGGAGAACTACACGACCGTGCTGCCCGCCACGATCCAGGGCATCCGCCGCTATCTCGGCTCCGGGCTGATCAAGGGCATCGGCCCGGTGATGGCCGACCGGATCACCACCCACTTCGGCGTCGACACGCTCGACATCATCGAGCAGCAGCCGAAGCGTCTCGTCGAGGTCCCCGGGCTCGGGCCGAAGCGGACGAAGATGATCGCCGCCGCCTGGGAGGAACAGAAGGCGATCAAGGAGGTCATGGTCTTCCTCCAGGGTGTCGGTGTCTCGACGTCCATCGCCGTCCGCATCTACAAGAAGTACGAGGACGCGTCGATCTCCGTCGTGAAGAACCAGCCCTACCGGCTGGCCGCCGACGTCTGGGGCATCGGCTTCCTCACCGCCGACAAGATCGCGCAGGCGGTAGGTATCCCGCACGACAGCCCGGAGCGGGTCAAGGCCGGTCTGCAGTACGCGCTGTCGCAATCCACCGACCAGGGTCACTGCTTCCTCCCGGAGGAGCGGCTGATCGCCGACGCGGTCAAGCTGCTCCAGGTCGATACGGGGCTGGTCATCGAGTGCCTCGCCGAACTGGCCGAGGATCCGGAGGGGGTTGTACGGGAGAAGGTGCCGTCGCCCGAGGGAGGCGAGCCGATCACCGCCATCTACCTCGTACCGTTTCACCGTGCCGAGGTCGCCCTCGCCGCCCAGGTGCAGCGGCTGCTGCGGACGCCCGAGGACCGGATGCCCGCCTTCCAGGACGTGGACTGGGGCAAGGCGCTGACGTGGCTGGCGGGCCGTACAGGGGCGACGCTCGCCCCCGAGCAGGAGGCCGCCGTCCGGCTCGCGCTCAGCCGGAAGGTGGCCGTGCTGACCGGCGGACCCGGCTGCGGGAAGTCGTTCACCGTCCGCTCCATCGTCGAGCTGGCCCGTGCCAAACGCGCAAAGGTCGTTCTGGCCGCGCCCACCGGGCGGGCGGCGAAGCGGCTGTCCGAGCTGACCGGGGCCGAGGCGTCCACCGTGCACCGGCTGCTGGAGCTCAAGCCGGGCGGGGACGCGGCTTATGACCGGGACCGTCCGCTGGACGCCGACCTGGTCGTCGTCGACGAGGCGTCGATGCTCGATCTGCTGCTGGCCAACAAGCTACTGAAGGCCGTGGCACCCGGTGCCCATCTGCTGCTCGTCGGAGACGTCGACCAGCTGCCGTCGGTCGGCGCGGGGGAGGTGCTGCGCGATCTGCTCGCCGAGGGCGGCCCTGTCCCGGCGGTCCGGCTGACGACGATCTTCCGCCAGGCCCAGAAGTCCGGCGTCGTCACCAACGCGCACCGGATCAACTCCGGAGTGCCGCCCCTCACCCAGGGCCTCGACGACTTCTTCCTCTTCGTCGAGGACGAGACGGAGGACGCGGGCGTGCTCGCGGTGGACGTCGCGGCGCGCCGTATCCCGGCGAGATTCGGCCTCGACCCCAGGCGCGACGTGCAGGTCCTCGCGCCCATGCACCGCGGCCCGGCCGGTGCCGGCCACCTCAACGGCCTGCTGCAACAGGTCATCACCCCGGGCCGCCCCGATCTGCCCGAGAAGCGGTTCGGAGGCCGGGTCTTCCGTGTCGGCGACAAGGTGACCCAAATCCGCAACAATTATGACAAAGGGGAGAACGGCGTCTTCAACGGCACGGTCGGCGTCGTCACCTCGCTCGACCTGGACGAGCAGAAACTGACGGTCCTGACGGACGAGGACGAGGAGATTCCGTACGACTTCGACGAGTTGGACGAGCTGGCCCATGCGTACGCGATGACGATTCACCGCTCCCAGGGCAGCGAGTACCCGGCCGTCGTCGTCCCCGTCACCAAGAGCGCCTGGATGATGCTCCAGCGAAACCTGCTGTACACGGCTGTGACGAGGGCCAAGAAGCTCGTCGTGCTGGTCGGCTCACGGCAGGCGATCGGCCAGGCGGTCCGGACAGTTTCCGCAGGCAGACGCTGTACGGCGCTGGATCACCGGTTGCGCGGAGGGTCCGGCGGAGGATCCCCGGAAAAAATGATCGATCAAATCGGTGGGAAACATCACGGAGGCCTTCCGGAACCGGAGTCAAGGGGGCAGGATGAGTAAGTTCGCGGCACTGAGTGCCGTGAGTAGGTCCAATGGACGACCCCGAGTGCACTCTCCTGAGCCAAATGGGGGAGGGTGGAGACAGTCAGGGAACCTCGAAGAAGAGGCACTACGTCGGTGAGGGATGACGTGAGCGACAACTCTGTAGTACTGCGGTACGGCGATGACGAGTACACCTACCCGGTGATCGACAGCACCGTCGGCGACAAGGGCTTCGACATCGGGAAGCTCCGTGCAAATACCGGCCTGGTGACGCTGGACAGCGGATACGGCAACACCGCCGCATATAAATCCGCCATCACCTATCTCGACGGTGAGCAGGGCATCCTGCGGTACCGCGGCTATCCCATCGAGCAGCTCGCCGAGCACTCGTCGTTCCTCGAGGTCGCGTACACGCTCATCAACGGTGAGCTTCCCAAGGTCGACGAGCTGTCGACCTTCAAGAACGAGATCACCCAGCACACGCTGCTGCACGAGGACGTCAAGCGGTTCTTCGACGGCTTCCCGCGCGACGCCCACCCGATGGCCATGCTGTCCTCGGTCGTCAGCGCGCTGTCCACGTTCTACCAGGACAGCCACAACCCGTTCGACGAGGAGCAGCGTCACCTCTCGACGATCCGTCTGCTGGCCAAGCTGCCGACGATCGCCGCGTACGCGTACAAGAAGTCGATCGGGCACCCCTTCGTCTACCCGCGCAACGACCTCGGG
This sequence comes from Streptomyces sp. NBC_01717, assembly GCF_036248255.1. Taxonomy (NCBI): domain Bacteria; kingdom Bacillati; phylum Actinomycetota; class Actinomycetes; order Kitasatosporales; family Streptomycetaceae; genus Streptomyces; species Streptomyces sp. NBC_01717. Next base: position 6,020,949 of record NZ_CP109178.1, read on the forward strand.
TACGTCGAGAACTTCCTGCGCATGACCTTCTCGGTCCCCGCCCAGGAGTACGAGCTGGACCCGGTCGTCGTCTCCGCGCTCGACAAGCTGCTCATCCTGCACGCGGACCACGAGCAGAACTGTTCGACCTCCACCGTGCGCCTGGTCGGCTCCTCGCAGGCGAACATGTTCGCCTCGATCTCCGCCGGTATCTCGGCGCTGTGGGGCCCGCTGCACGGTGGCGCCAACCAGTCGGTGCTGGAGATGCTCGAGGGCATCCAGGCCAACGGCGGCGATGTCGACTCCTTCATCCGCAAGGTGAAGAACAAGGAGGACGGCGTCCGGCTGATGGGCTTCGGCCACCGCGTCTACAAGTCCTTCGACCCGCGCGCCAAGATCATCAAGGCCGCGGCCCACGACGTGCTGTCGGCGCTCGGCAAGTCCGACGAGCTGCTCGACATCGCGCTCAAGCTGGAGGAGCACGCGCTCTCCGACGAGTACTTCGTCTCGCGCAACCTCTACCCCAACGTGGACTTCTACACCGGTCTGATCTACCGGGCCATGGGCTTCCCGACCGAGATGTTCACCGTGCTCTTCGCGCTCGGCCGGCTCCCCGGCTGGATCGCCCAGTGGCACGAGATGATCAAGGAGCCGGGTTCCCGCATCGGCCGCCCGCGCCAGATCTACACCGGCGAGGTCCTGCGCGACTTCGTCCCGGTCGAGGGTCGCTGAGCTACGTAGCGCCCCCAGAACCACCCCGGCCTCGGCGGCCGGCTGCCTTCGCCCCGCGTACCGCGCTTCGCACAGAGCGCGGTGTCCGGGGCGATTTGCTTGCCCGGGCCCGCGAGCCTGCCCCGGTCCGGCGGGCATCCGTACAGAATGCGAGAAGCGCCCCGCCATCGATCCCCCCACGGGTCGACAGCGAGGCGCTTCCCATATCCCGGAGCGGATTCCCCCCACGGGATCCGGCCGGGCGTCTGCGGGAGCCGAAGCTCCTGGGTGTTCCTCGTCGTACCACTGCGCTGTACCGCTGTTTCTCATGGCGGTCCGCCGGGGTACGTACGCACGGGAGGGCCGCTCAAAGCTCCCCGGTGCACGTGCCCCGGCCAACGCTTGCCTGAAGCGTCCCCCAAGACGCTTCGCCGGACGTCCCCCAAGACATCCTTGGCATCGCACTCTAAGACTCTCGAACCTGCTGAATGGTTACCCCAAAACCAATGTGATCTAAATCTCTTTGTGGAAATCATGTGAAGGAGCGCAGTCGCAGGCTGTTCGTCACGACGAAGACCGATGAGAACGCCATCGCCGCTCCGGCAATCATAGGGTTGAGCAGGCCAAATGCCGCAAGGGGCAGGGCGAGGACGTTGTAGCCGAAGGCCCAGAAGAGGTTGCCCTTGATGGTGGCCAGTGTCCGCCGCGACAGCCGGATGGCATCGGCGGCCACCTTCAGATCTCCACGAACGAGGGTGAGGTCGCTCGCCTCGATCGCGGCGTCCGTACCGGTACCCATCGCCAGCCCGAGATCCGCCGTGGCGAGCGCCGCGGCGTCGTTGACGCCGTCGCCGACCATCGCGACCGAACGTCCCTCGGCCTGCAGCCGCTCGATGACGTGCACCTTGTCCTCGGGCAGCACCTCGGCGTAGACCTCGTCGATGGAGACGGTACGGGCCACGCTGTCCGCCACGGCCCGGTTGTCACCGGTCAGCAGCACCGGCCGCAGGCCGAGAGCCCGCAGTTCGGCCACTGCTGCCGCGCTGGAGTCCTTGATCGCGTCGGCGACCCCGAGGACACCGCGCGCCTCACCGTCCCAGGCGACGGCGACGGCCGTACGACCCCGGGCCGCCGCGTCCGCGAGGGCGGCGGACAGCGCCTCGGGGACGCCGATTCCGGCGTCGGTGAGCAGCTTCGGGCGCCCGACGAGGACCTGATGGCCGTCGACGGTGCCGCGCACCCCGAGTCCGGGGACGTTGACGAAGTCCTGGACGGCGGGCAGTGTCGCTGCGGTCCGCTCGCGGGCGCCGGTGGCGACGGCCTGGGCGATGGGGTGCTCGGAGGCGTGCTCCAGGGCGCCTGCCAGCCGCAGCGCCTGCGACGTGTCGGTGCCCGCCGTCACGTGGATGTCCTGGAGGGTCATCCGGCCGGTGGTGACGGTACCGGTCTTGTCGAGGACGATCGTGTCGATACGGCGTGTGGTCTCCAGGACTTCGGGTCCCTTGATCAGGATGCCGAGTTGCGCGCCGCGGCCCGTGCCGACCATGAGGGCGGTGGGCGTGGCGAGGCCGAGGGCGCACGGGCAGGCGATGATCAGTACGGCGACGGCGGCGGTGAACGCGGCCGTCACGTCGTTGGTGAGAAGCAGCCAGACGACCAGGGTGACCAGCGCGATCAGCAGGACGACCGGGACGAACACCGCCGAGATCCGGTCGGCGAGGCGCTGCACCTCGGCCTTGCCGTTCTGCGCATCCTCGACGAGCTTCGCCATCCGTGCCAGCTGGGTGTCGGCGCCGACCCGGGTGGCGCGCACGACGAGGCGGCCCGAGACATTGACGGTGGCGCCGGTGACGGCGTCCCCGACGTTCACATCGACCGGCACGGACTCGCCGGTGAGCATCGACGCGTCCACCGCCGAGGCGCCCTCGGTGACGGCGCCGTCGGTCGCGATCTTCTCGCCGGGACGGACGACGAAACGGTCGCCGACGGTCAGCCGGTCGACAGGGATGCGCACCTCCGTGCCGCCCCGGAGGACGGCGACGTCCTTGGCGCCGAGATGCATCAGCGCGCGGAGGGCGGAACCGGCCTTCCGCTTGGACTTCGCCTCCAGATAGCGGCCCAGCAGGATGAAGGTGATGACCCCGGCGGCGACCTCCAGGTAGATCGTGGAGGAGCCCTCGGTGCGCGAGACGGTGAAGTCGAAGCCGTGCCGCATGCCGGTCATGCCGGCGTCGCCGAAGAACAGCGCCCAGAGCGACCAGCCGAAGGCGGCAAGGGTGCCTATCGAGACCAGGGTGTCCATGGTGGCCGCGCCGTGCCGGAGGTTGGTCCAGCTGGCGCGGTGGAAGGGCAGGCCACCCCAGACGACCACGGGGGCGGCGAGGGTGAGGGAGAGCCACTGCCAGTTGTCGAACTGGAAGGCGGGGACCATGGCCAGGAGGACGACGGGGGCGGCGAGGACGGCCGAGACGATGAGGCGCTGACGCAGCGCGGCGAGGGCGTCGGCGGCGTCGGTGTCCGCGGCGTCCGCAGTCTCTGTGGGGCGTGCGGGGGGTGTGGCGTCCACCGTGTCCTCGGTGTCTGCGGCGTCGGTGACTGCCTTTTCGGTGAGGCCCGTGTCGTCGGCCGGAGGCGTCCGCTCGGTCGCGGGTGGCGGTACAGGCGAGGCGGGCGGCGTCGGTGCGGGCCGCTGCAGCGGCTGCGCCGTGTAGCCGGTCTTCTCGACAGTCGCGATCACGTCGTCGAGCCGGGTTCCGGCACCGAACTCGACGCGGGCCTTTTCGGTCGCGTAGTTGACGGTGGCGGTGACGCCGTCCATCCGGTTGAGCTTCTTCTCGATGCGGGCCGCGCACGAGGCGCAGGTCATCCCGCCGATCACGAGCTCGGCCTCCGAACTCGCGGCTGCCGGGGCCGCGGCCTCTGTTGCGCTGTACATGTCCGAACTCCTGAAATGCCGACCGGGCCGTGCCTGCCAGTATCTGCTGGTCGGTCCGGCCCGGCGGTAAAGGGTGGCGCGGGTGGTGAGATTGATGCGGGGTTGCGCGGGTCTGCCGCAGGAGTGCTGAGGGGGCCGGGGCGGTATTCAGGCCTGGCCGACGAGTTCGTAACCCGCCTCGTCGACCGCCGCGCGCACGGTGTCCTCGGTCAGTGGCGTCTCGGAGACCACGGTCACCTGGCCGGTGGCGGCCACGGCCTTCACCGAGGTGACGCCCTCGATACCGGAGATCTCCTGGGAGACGGCGCCTTCGCAGTGCCCGCAGGTCATGCCGGTCACCTGGTAGACGGTGGTGACCCCGCCCGTCGTGGCCTCGGTGCCCGTACCGTCGTGGCAGGAGCCGCTCGGCGAGCAGCAGGAGCCGGTGGCCTGGGTGAGCTGGATCTCGGTGGTCATGGTGTTCTCCTCTTCGACGCGTACGTCTCGGTGTGACGCCAGGGGCTCCCGGGAATGCTGGTGCACCCCACACTCATACTTTATACCCCTAGGGGGTATGAATGCGAGATGGGCGCGTTTTCGGGCGGGTGGCGTCGGCCATCCGGCGGAATCCAGCAGGCGGCGTCGACGACCGGCTTCGACGCGACGGGCGGGCCACAAGATCACCGCCGGGGCGTAGATTCGGCGACCTGATGGCCGGCCCGGTGGGCGGTCCGAGGGAAGGCCGGGCGAAGGCCGGTGGGCGGGACGAGAGGCGGGGCCGATGCGGGCTGTGGTGTTCGAGGAGTTCGGGAAGACCGCCGGGGTGCGGGACGTGCCGGATCCCGCACCCTCCGGCCAGGGCGTCGTGGTCCGCGTCGAGGCGACCGGGCTGTGCCGCAGCGACTGGCACGGCTGGATGGGTCACGACCCGGACATCACCCTGCCGCATGTGCCCGGTCATGAACTCGCCGGTGTGGTCGAGGCGGTCGGGAGCGCAGTCGTCAACTGGCGACCGGGCGACCGCGTCACCGTTCCCTTCGTCTGCGCCTGCGGCCGCTGCTCCGCCTGCGCGGCCGGGGCCCAGCAGGTCTGCGAGCGGCAGACCCAGCCCGGTTTCACCCACTGGGGTTCGTTCGCCCAGTACGTGGCGCTGGAACAGGCCGACGTCAATCTGGTCGCCGTGCCCGAAGAGCTGTCGTTCGCGACGGCGGCAGGTCTCGGCTGCCGGTTCGCCACGGCGTTCCGGGCCGTCGTCGGTCAGGGGAGGGTGGGTCCGGGCGAGTGGGTCGCGGTGCACGGCTGCGGCGGGGTCGGGCTGTCGGCCGTCATGATCGCGGTGGCCTGTGGGGCGCGGGTGGTCGCCGTCGACGTCTCGGCTCGCGCGCTCGAACTGGCGCGGACGTTCGGAGCGGTGGAGTGTGTGGACGCGTCCGCCCATCCGGGCGGCGCGGGCGAAGCGGTGCGCGAACTGACGGGTGGCGGTGCCCATCTGTCGCTCGACGCGCTGGGCTCCCCGGTCACCTGCGCCGCCTCGGTCCGGAGCCTGCGGTGGCAGGGCCGCCATGTGCAGGTGGGTCTGCTGCCCACGGCGGCCGGTGACCCCGTCGTCCCCATGTCGCGGGTGACAGGCCTGGAACTGGAGATCCTCGGCAGCCATGGAATGGCCGCGCACGACTACCCGCCGATGATGGACATGGTGCGGGCCGGCACCCTGCGCCCGGACCTGCTGGTGACCTCCACCATCGCGCTGGACGCTGCCCCGGCGGCGCTCGCCGCGATGGGAACGGCCCTCGGGGCAGGAGTGACGATCATCGAACCGGCGCAGTAGCCGCGCCCGCCCGGACCCGGCGAAGACGGAGGCCCCGTACGGCGTCGGCGGATCACGGAGGCCGATCGCCGGACGGGGCCGGAACGGAAACGGGGCGACAAGGAGGAGGTGTCAGTCCCTGCGGCCCCGGTTGCCCGGGCGTGACGCGACCCAGGCGCGGACGGTGTCCGCGTACCAGTAGGGCTTACCGCCCTCCACATGGTCCGGTGCGGGAAGCAGCCCGTGTTTGCGGTACGAGCGGACCGTGTCCGGCTGCACCCGGATGTGCGCTGCAATGTCCTTGTAGGACCAGAGCCTTCTGTCCGTCATGAATGACACCTCTCTGCACCGCAGCGGCAGTCGGGGGGTCGTCGGGGGAGCCGCGGTGCGCACGACGCCGACGATCACTCGGCCTGTGTTCGGTGAACGACGCGGAGTGAGCGGCGGAGAGGGGCTGTCGAGCGCCTGTGACGGAAGACCCGCGTAACGGAGACATGTGTGACGAGGAGGTGATCTTTGTGACAGAAGGCGTGCATTGGGGTCGAATTCGACTAAGCGTTCCAGAGCGCCGACCAGGTTCGCGGTCCGACCAGGCCGCTCGGAATGAGCGGCGGGTGGTCCGCCTGGAAGCGTTGGACAGCGGCGAGGGTCGTCGGCCCGAAGGTGCCGTCGACCTCACTCCACGGCAGATAGCGGCGGTTGGCCAGCAGGCACTGCACCTCCGAGGCCCGGTCGCCCTGATCGCCGTAGAAGGTCGGCTCGTTGCCGAAGTAGAACGCGCAGACCGCGCCGGCGCCGGGCGGTGCGAGCGGCGGTGCCGGCTCCCGCCCGGCGGCCGAGGCGGCCGGGGCTGCGACGAGGGCGGCGGCGAGGGCGAGTGCGGCCAGGGCCGAGGCCCCGGCAGTCCTGGGGGTGCGGAACGCTTTTCGGATCACGGTGAGTTGCTCCTTGTCCGGTCGAGGGGTGCGGTGGGGCCGCACCCTCCTCTCGCCGAGAACAACACCGCAATCCGCCCCCACGTCACTTCCCCGGGCGGTTCGGCGTGTCGGGTGCCCGCACCGGGGTGCCGCAGGAGCGGAGGAAGTCACGGGTGCGGCGGGCGATCGGGAGGGGCTTGTCGGGCGGGCACGGGTACATGTCCTGCTCGACGATCGCGAACAGATCGACGTCCAGCCGGCGGGCGGCGTCGAGCACGGGCTCCAGGGCGGGTACGCCGTTCGGCGGTTCGCACATCACCCCGCGCGCCACGGCGGGTCCGAACGGCACCTCGTCCGCCACGACTTGGGCCAGGATCTCCGGGGCGACCTGCTTGAGGTGCAGATAGCCGATCCGCTCGCCGAAGGTCTCGATCAGCTTGACGCTGTCACCGCCGCAGTAGGCGTAGTGACCGGTGTCGAGACAGAGCGAGACCAGGTCGGGGTCCGTGGCGTCGAGGAACCGGCTGACGTTCTCCTCGCTGTCGACATGGGTGTCCGCATGAGGATGGACGACGATGCGCAGCCCGTACCGGTCCCGTACCTCGCGGCCCAGCCGCTCCGTCTGGGTGGTGAGGTCGCGCCACTGCTCCGCGGTGAGCGTGCGGTCCTCCAGAACCTCACCGGTCTTGTCGTCGCGCCAGAACGACGGGATGACCACCAGATGCTCGGCGCCCATGGCCCGGGTGAGCGCCGCGATGTCGGCGACATGCGCCCAGGTCCGGTCCCAGACGTCCGGTCCATGGTGCAATCCGGTAAAAACGGTGCCCGCGGAGACGGTGAGACCGCGGCGTCGGGTCTCGTCCGTCAGGCGGGCCGGGTCGGTCGGGAGGTAGCCGTAGGGGCCCAGCTCGATCCACTCGTAACCGGCCTCGGAGACCTCGTCGAGGAAGCGCTGCCACGGCACCTGCTGCGGATCGTCGGGGAACCAGACCCCCCAGGAGTCGGGTGCCGAGCCGATACGGATGCGGGCCGGAGCGGATGCTGAAGAGGTCATATCGCTCACACTCCCGGCCTCGGGAGACGGGTGTCAAGGCTTCGTCCTTATGTCCGGACAAAATGTTGACAGGGTTCCCGAGAGAGGGCTAGACCTGGGGGCAGCCGCTCCGGTCGCCGGTCGAAGGGACGCGTATGCCTGAGATGTACGACGTGATCACCATGGGGCGGATCGGGGTTGACCTTTACCCGCTTCAGACCGGTCTGCCGCTGGCTCAGGTCGACACGTTCGGAAAGTTTCTCGGTGGCTCACCGACCAATGTGGCCGTCGCGGCGGCCCGGCTCGGCAGGCGGACGGCGGTGGTGACACGCACCGGCCGGGACGCGTTCGGGGACTATCTCCACCAGCAGCTGCGGGAGTTCGGGGTGGACGACCGATGGGTGACGTCGGTCGACGCGTATCCGACCCCGGTGACCTTCTGCGAGATCTTCCCGCCGGACGACTTCCCGCTCTACTTCTACCGGCAGCCCAAGGCGCCCGACCTGGAGATCCACGAAACGGAACTCGACCTGGACGCGATCCGCGCGGCCCGGGTCTTCTGGATGACGGGCACCGGCCTGTGCGCGGAACCGAGCCGCACGGCCACGCTGGCGGCGCTGCGCGCCCGGAGCGAGGCCCGGGAGCGGTCGGCCGGCGGGCAGGGACCCGGCCCCCTCACGGTCTTCGACCTGGACTGGCGCCCGATGTTCTGGACCGACGACCCCGGCCACCCCATCGCGGACCACCCCGGCCACCCCATTGCCTCCGCCCGCTACCGCGAGGCCCTTGCGCACGCCACCGTCGCCGTCGGCAATCTCGACGAGTGCGAGATCGCCACCGGGGAGCGCGAGCCGTACCCGGCCGCCCGCGCCCTGCTCGCCGCCGGGGTCGAGCTCGCCGTCGTCAAGCAGGGCCCCAAGGGCGTCCTCGCCGTCCACCGCGACGGCACCGTCGCCGACGTCCCGCCCCTGCCGGTCGAGGTCGTCAACGGTCTCGGCGCCGGAGACGCGTTCGGCGGTGCGCTCTGTCACGGGCTGCTCGCCGGCTGGGAGACCGAGCGCGTCATGCGGTACGCCAACGCCGCCGGCGCCATCGTCGCGTCCCGGCTCGCCTGTTCGCCGGCCATGCCGTTCCCGTACGAGGTGGAAGAGGCGCTCGTCCGGGGCGCCGTCACCGCCGGTGAACCCGGGGCGGGCTCATGACGCCCGCGGCCTCCTCCGTCTCCGACCTCGTCCGGCTGCGTGTGCGCCACCCCGAGGCCGTCACCGAGGCCGCCGCCCGGCGCCGAAGGCGGCCCCTCGTCGGCGACAGCGGCCGCCTGATGATCATTGCCGCGGACCACCCGGCCCGCGGCTCCTTCGCCGTCGGCGAGCACGAACTGGCCATGGCCAACCGGTTCGAGCTGCTGGAGCGGCTCTGCCTCGCCCTCTCCCGCCCCGGCGTCGACGGCGTCCTCGCCACCGCGGACATCCTCGACGACCTGCTGCTTCTCGGCGCGTTGGAGAACAAGGTCGTCGTCGGCTCGATGAACCGCGGCGGACTCGCGGGCGCATCCTTCGAACTCGACGACCGCTTCACCGGCCACCGCCCCGACGACCTCGCCCGGCTCGGTTTCGACGCGGGCAAGCTGCTGCTCCGTATCGACTACGACGATCCCGGTTCCCTCGACACGATGCATGCCACCGCCCGCGCGATCGACGCCATGGCCGCGCACCGGCTGCCGGTGTTCGTCGAGCCGTTCCTCTGCCGCCGTGTCGACGGCAAGGTCCGCAACGACCTCGGCGCGGCGGCGGTGACCACGTCGATCGCCATCGCCTCGGGGCTGGCCGGCACCTCCGCGTACACCTGGCTCAAGGTCCCCGTCACCGAGAACCCCGACGACATGGCGCGCGTGATGGAGACATCGACGCTGCCTGCCGTGCTGCTGGGCGGCGAGGTGGGCGGCGACCAGGAGGGTGCGTACGAGAAATGGCGCAGGGCGCTCCGACTCCCCACCGTCCAAGGGCTGGTGGTCGGGCGGTCGTTGCTCTATCCGGTCGACGGCGATGTGGCCGGAGCTGTCGACACAGCCGTGGCGCTGCTGTAGCGAGAGAGCAGGGACGGGTATGGGAGAGGGCATGACTACGGACAACGACGAAGGCGTACACGACCGGCCGTCGCACGAGCGGCATCTGCCCGCCGGCAGCGCGGCCGACGGACCGTATGCCCTGGACATCGACCCGAAGCGGGCCGGTTGGGACCGGTCGAGTCTGCGCGTGGTGGAGCTGCCGCCAGGTGGTGTTCACACACTGGCCACCGGGGAGAGTGAATGGATCATCCTGCCGTTGACCGGTGGCTGTACGGTGCACACCTCAGGTGAGATCTTTGAACTGCTGGGCCGGGAAAGCGTGTTCAGTGGGGTCTCCGACTTCGCGTACGTACCGCGTGACGCCCATGCCCAGATCTCCTCCGGCGCCGGAGGCCGCTTCGCCCTGGCAGGAGCGAAGTGCGAGCGACGACTCCCCGCTCGCTACGGCCCCGCGCCGGAGGTACCCGTCGAGCTGCGCGGCGCAGGGAACTGCTCGCGGCAGGTCAACAACTTCGCCGCTGCCGACACATTCGACTGCGACCGGCTGATCGCCGTCGAGGTCCTCACCCCCGGCGGCAACTGGTCGTCGTACCCGCCGCACAAGCACGACGAGTACCGCCCCGGCGCCGAGTCCGTCCTCGAAGAGATCTACTACTTCGAGATCGAGGAGAACCGGGGCCGGCCCGGCCTCGGCTACCACCGCGTGTCCCCGTCCCGGCCCGGCGGTACGGACGTCCTCGCCGAAGTCCGCAGCGGTGACGCCGTGCTGATCCCCGACGGCTGGCACGGCCCCTCCATCGCCGCTCCCGGCCACACCCTGTACTACCTCAATGTGATGGCGGGCCCGGGAGAGCAGCGGGAGTGGCTGATCAGCGACCACCCCGACCACGGCTGGATCCGCGACACCTGGCCCGCCCAGCCGGTCGACCCCCGGCTGCCGCTCCACGGACTCTCCGGAACATCCGGACTCTCCGCTCAGGAGGCACCTCGATGAGCACCCGCAGGCTCACCACCGCCCAGGCCCTGGTGTCCTTCCTCGCCCGCCAATACACCGAGCGCGACGGCCGGCGACAACGTCTGATCAGCGCCACCTGGGGCATCTTCGGCCACGGCAACGTCGCCGGAATCGGCCAGGCGCTCCTGGAGACGGGGGCCGCCGCGCCCGGGTCCGTATCCGCCCGGCCGGCCATGCCCTACCTCCAGGGCCGCAACGAGCAGTCCATGGTGCACGCCGCCGTCGGCTACGCCCGCCAGTCCGGCCGTCTCTCCGCGCACGCCGTCACCACCTCCATCGGCCCCGGCGCCACCAACCTCGTCACCGGCGCCGCCCTCGCCACCATCAACCACCTCCCCGTCCTCCTCCTCCCCGGCGACATCTTCGCGACCCGCCCCGCCGACCCCGTGCTCCAGCAGCTCGAAGTCCCGTCCGCGGGCGACCTCTCCGTCAACGACTGCCTGCGCCCCGTCTCCCGCTACTTCGACCGCATCACCCGCCCCGAAGCACTCGTTCCGGCCGCCCTCCAGGCCATGCGGACCCTCGCCGACCCGGCGGAGACCGGCGCCGTCACACTCGCGCTGCCGCAGGACGTGCAGGCGGAGGCGTACGACTGGCCGGAGGAGTTCTTCGCCGAGCGCGTCTGGCACGTACGCCGCCCCGCACCCGACGCCCACGAACTGGAACGGGCGGTAAGGGCCGTGCGCACCGCCCGCCGGCCGCTGATCGTCGCAGGTGGCGGGGTCCATCACAGCGCGGCCGAGGAGACCCTGGCCGCACTGGCCGCCGCCACCCGGATCCCCGTCGCCTCCACCCAGTCCGGCAAGGGTTCGCTGCGCCACGACCACCCCGCCGACGTCGGCGGCATCGGACACACCGGCACCGCGACCGCCGACGAACTGGCCCGTACCGCCGACCTGATCATCGGCATCGGCACCCGCTACTCCGACTTCACCACCGCCTCCGCCACCCTCTTCTCGAACCCGGCGGTCCGCTTCCTCAACCTCAACATCACCGGCTTCGACGCCCACAAGCTCGCCGCGCTCCCGCTCGTCGCCGATGCCCGCACCGCCCTCGAAGCGCTGACCGAGGCCCTGAACGAGCGCAACTACCGCGTCGACCCGGCCTACGAGACCGAGTACACCGACGCCAAGGAGCGCTGGGAGCAGCGCGTCGACACGGCGTTCGCCGCGGACGACCCGGCTGCGCGGCCCACCCAGGCCCAGGTCCTCGGTCTGCTCGACACCCTGGTCGACGACGACGACATCCTGATCAACGCGGCGGGCTCGCTCCCCGGCGACCTGCACCAGCTGTGGCGGACCCGCTCCCGCAGCCAGTACCACGTCGAGTACGGCTACTCCTGCATGGGATACGAGATCCCGGCTGCGATCGGCGTACAGCTGGCCGCTCCCGGCCGGCCCGTCTGGGCGCTCGTCGGCGACGGCACCTACCTCATGAACCCCACCGAGATCGTCACCGCCGTGCAGGAGAACCTGCCGGTCAAGGTCGTCGTCCTGCAGAACCACGGCTACGCCTCGATCGGCGGACTCTCCGAGGCGGTCGGCGCCGAAGGCTTCGGTACCGCCTACCGGCAGCGCGCCGCCGACGGCAGCTTCACCGGCCCCCCGCTGCCCGTCGATCTCGCGGCCAACGCCGGCTCTCTCGGCATGCGGGTGTTGCGCGCGAAGACCGTGCGTGACCTGCGCGAAGCCCTCGCCGTCGCGCGGGCCTCGGACCGCCCCACTTGTGTCTACGTCGAGACCGAAACGGCAGACACAGTGTCGGGCCCCCCTCCGGCGCAGGCGTGGTGGGATGTTCCTGTAGCCGAAACGGCCACCCGCCCGTCGGCGGTCAAAGCCCGGGAAGACTACGACCGGCAAGTCGCAGCCCGACGCCGCCACCTCTGAAGGCCTGAAGGAGTTTCGTAATGAAGACTGTCAACCACTGGATCGGTGGCAAGACCGTCGAGGGCACGTCGGGCAACTACGGCCCGGTCACCGACCCGGCCACCGGCGCCGTCACCACCCAGGTCGCACTCGCCTCCCTCGAAGAGGTCGACGCCGCGGTCGCCGCCGCGAAGGACGCGTACGCGACGTGGGGCACGTCCTCGCTGGCTGCCCGCACCGCCGTCCTGTTCCGCTACCGCGCACTGCTCGACGCGCGCCGTGACGACATCGCCGCGCTGATCACCGCCGAGCACGGCAAGGTGCACTCCGACGCGCTCGGTGAGGTCGCCCGCGGTCTGGAGATCGTCGAGCTGGCCTGCGGCATCACCACCCAGCTCAAGGGCGAGCTGTCCACCCAGGTCTCCAGCCGGGTCGACGTCTCCTCGATCCGCCAGTCGCTCGGTGTCGTCGCGGGCATCACGCCGTTCAACTTCCCGGCGATGGTGCCGATGTGGATGTTCCCGCTGGCCATCGCCTGCGGCAACACGTTCGTGCTGAAGCCGAGCGAGAAGGACCCGTCGGCCGCCAACCTGCTTGCCGAGCTGGCCGCCGAGGCCGGACTGCCGGACGGCGTCCTGAACGTGCTGCACGGCGACAAGGTCGCCGTCGACGGACTGCTGAACCACCCGGACGTTGCCGCGGTCTCCTTCGTCGGCTCCACCCCGATCGCCCGCTACATCCACACCACCGCCTCCGCCAACGGCAAGCGCGTCCAGGCGCTCGGCGGTGCGAAGAACCACATGCTGGTCCTGCCGGACGCGGACCTCGACGCCGCCGCCGACGCCGCGGTCTCCGCCGCGTACGGCTCCGCCGGTGAGCGCTGCATGGCCATCTCCGCGGTCGTCGCGGTGGGCGCCATCGGTGACGAGCTCGTCGCCAGGATCAAGGAGCGCGCCGAGAAGATCAAGATCGGCCCCGGCAACGACCCGACGTCCGAGATGGGCCCGCTGATCACCGCGGCCCACCGCGACAAGGTCGCCTCGTACGTCACGGGCGCGGCCGCCCAGGGCGCCGACGTCGTCCTCGACGGCACCGGCTACACGGTCGACGGCTTCCAGGACGGCCACTGGATCGGCCTCTCCCTCCTCGACCACGTGTCCACCGACTCGGACGCGTACAAGGACGAGATCTTCGGCCCGGTGCTGTGCGTCCTGCGCGCCGAGACGTACGAGGAGGGCGTCGCCCTCATGAACGCCTCGCCGTTCGGCAACGGCACCGCGATCTTCACCCGCGACGGCGGCGCCGCCCGCCGCTTCCAGCTGGAGATCGAGGCCGGCATGGTCGGCGTCAACGTGCCTATCCCGGTGCCGGTGGGCTACCACTCCTTCGGTGGCTGGAAGGACTCGCTCTTCGGCGACCACCACATCTACGGCAACGACGGCGTGCACTTCTACACCCGCGGCAAGGTCGTCACCACCCGCTGGCCGGACCCGGCGGACGCTCCGGCGGGCGTGGACCTGGGCTTCCCGCGCAACCACTGATCCGTATCCCACCCGCACCGGGCCCCGGCCGCAACCAGCGGCCGGGGCCCGGTGGTTCTTCGACGGCGGGCCGCCCGGCGGGGCGCGGCGTTCCGGAACAGTCCGCGGCGCCGGCCGGGAAGAAACCCCAGCAGAACCGATGAGTCTCAGCGTCCACGGGTGTCTACAAGTGCGACAGTCCCGACCAGGCACGAAAACGAGGAGACGAAGCATGAGCACCGAGCAGACCACCCCGGCCAACGGCTTCTCCTACAAGTTGACCCGAACGCTCGACGCCTCCGCGGTGAAGGTGTGGCGGGCGTGGACCACTCCCGAGCAGTACGCCCGGTGGGCCTACGCCGTTGCCGGCTCCGTCGAGATGGACGTACGGCCGGGCGGAGTGTGGAAGGCCACGATGGCCACGCCCGACGGCGGACAGTTCCCGCTGACCGGCTCCTATCTTGAGGTCGCCGAGAGCCGCCTCCTGGTGGTCGGCATGGACGTACCCGGCAAGCCCGCGCCCGTAGCCATGACCGTGGAACTGGACGAGCAGAACGACCACCACACGCAGATCGTGCTCCACCAGACCTGCGACACCGTCGAGGAACGCGACATGGCCGAGCAGGGCAGCACCATGCTCCTCGACAGCCTGAGCGCCTTCCTGGCCGATGAAGCGGGTAACTGACCCCGCTCAGAACTTCTGCACCCGGCCGACGTGCAGTTGGATCTTCTCCGTGACCAGGACGGGTATTGCTGCTGAAGGGGCCACCGAACCGACCAGGAATCTCTTTGCGAAAAGGGTTGTGAGCACGGCGTGACGTGAGTCGTCAAGGCGCGTTCACAGCCCCTTTCGGTGCTTGAAGAGAGGCCATCCGCGCCGTTGCGGGCCTGGTCGGCGACCGCACGGCCACTCGATGACCACCGCTGACGTCGTGTGGTCGATTGGTATCGTCCGCGAATGACCAGTCGCAGCCGCGACCGCGTCGTCGCAGACGTCCGCAGCGTCGTGATTGCGCACATGCCCGACTACCAGGTCGACTCCGTCGTGCAGCTCGGCGAGGGCCTGGACAACCTGGCGTACGAGGTGAACGGTGAGCTGATCGTGCGCTTCGGTAAGGAGCCCGACCTGGCACGGCGGGCCGCCCTGCTGAACCACGAGGCCCGCGTGCTTGCTGCCGTCGCCGACGTTTCGCCGCTGCCCGTGCCCCAGCCGACGTTCACGGTCGCGGAGCAGGGTTGTCTGGCCTACTTCAAGCTTCCCGGCGTGCCACTGGTGGATATGCCGCGGCACCAGCGATCGGCTCACGGCACGTCGATCGGCGCCACGCTTGGCGAGCTGCTCACTGCCCTGCATGCTGTTGCGATCGATCGGATGGCCGTGGAAACGGACCACCAACCGGTGGCCGAGTGGCGACATGAGGCCACGGAGAACTATGTGACGGTGGCCGGACGGGTACCGGCGGCGCAGCGCCGATCCGTCGAGGCGTTCCTGGACGCCGCACCACCGCACGATGGCTGCACCCCGACGTTCTCCCACAACGATCTGGGGATCGAACACGTTCTCGTCGACCCGGTCGCGTGGACGGTGACCGGCATCATTGACTGGAGCGATGCCGCCGTCGTCGATCCCGCCTGCGACTTCGGGCTGCTCCACCGCGATCTCGGCCCCGCGGCCACCCGCGCCGCCATCAGCACCTATCGAACCGACACCAACGACGTCGCGGCTCTCAGCGAGCGCGCCGTGTTCTATGCCAGGTGCAGTGTCTTCGAGGATCTGGCATACGGCATCGAGACGGAACAAGACAAATACGTCGACAAGAGCCTTGCCGCGATGGAATGGCTGTTTCCGTCATAGCCGCCTCATCTCGACCGAGCCGCCAGGGACATCAACCCGCCGGGAGAGAACCTGCACCCCCAATGAACCCGCCCCGGTGGCTGCTCCCACCGACGCGGCCTGGCATCCTGCACGGATCCGCCGGACCTTCGGCCCTGGAGGTCGGCTCATGGCAGCGGGACAGAGGGAGACAACCGTGGAACCAACGCCTGCCCGGGAACGGCGAGACGCGCTTCCCGAGGGACTTGCCGAGGCGATACACGACACCGCCGAGGAGATAGCGGCGTTGCTGCGCGGCCGGACGGACACGGGCATCCCGGTCCCCGGATCCACCTGGACCCTCGGTGAGGCGGCGGCCCACCTGGCGCAGGCCAATGAGCTGATGGCCGATATCGCGGCCGGCCACGACCGCCCGTACGGGGACGGTACGCCGCAGAGCCTGGCGGCGGCCAACGAGCGCTCCCTCGCCGGGTTCGGCGAGCGTGGGGCCGATCCGCTCGCCGAGATGATCGTGGCGCAGGCCGACGCCTTCCTCGCGGCGGCGGAGCAGCGCCCGTTGGACGAGACCGTGATCACCCCGCTGGGCTCGATGGATGTGGCCATCCTCGGCTCGTACCTGCTCACGCACATGCTCGGCCACGGCTACGATCTCGCCCGCGCGGTGGGGCGTCCGCACATGCTCGACGGCGCCCGGGTCGAGCTGTCCCTGCCCTTCATGATCACCAGCATGCCGCGGGTGGTCGCCGCCGCCGCTGCCGGGCTGAACGCGCGCTTTGCGATCCGCCTGCGGGGTGGACAGCGCTTCGGCGCGACCTTCACCGACGGAGCGCTGACCGTCAGCCCGGGGCCGTTGAGCCGCCCGGACTGCACCATCCTCATCGAACCGGTCACCTTCCTGCTGATCGCTCTCGGCCGCTGCGATCCGTGGGGCGCCATGGCCCGCGGCCGTGTGCTGGCCTGGGGCCGCAAGCCCTGGATGGCCCCTCGCTTCCCGGCCTTGTTCACGGCGCCCTGAGAGACACGCCTCCGGCATACCGCGTACGGAGTACGGCGGGGGAGGAGCGTACGTCTCAAGGAGGCTCGGCAGTTCCCCCTTTCGGCAGCCCGGGAGCGCGGGACGGGCGCTTAGGGTCGAGACATGCAGACCCCTGACTCCCGATGGCGCCGATGGACCCGCGGACGCGGCCGGTGGGCGGCGGCCCTGGCCGCGCTCGTCGTGCTGGCGGGCGCCGGCACCTGGACCGCGGCGGCCGACGACAGCGCGCCCGCGGTGCACCGCGAGGACCGGATGATGCGGGTGGACGGGGTGTCGATCGACACCTCGTACTTCACGTCCGGGGGTTCGGAGCGCCGGCCCGCCGTGCTGATAGGGCACGGCTTCGGCGGCTCCAAGGACGATGTGCGGGCGCAGGCCGAGAAGTTGGCCGGTGCCGGTTACGCCGTCCTGACCTGGTCGGCCCGCGGGTTCGGAAAGTCCGGCGGGGAGATCTCGCTCAACGCACCCGGCCGCGAGGTCAAGGACGTGTCCGGGCTGATCGACTGGCTGGCCCGCAGGCCCGAGGTGCAGCTGGACGGCAAGGGCGACCCGCGCGTCGGCGTCACCGGCGCCTCGTACGGTGGCGCGGTCTCGCTCCTCGCCGCCGGGCACGACAAGCGCGTCGACGCGAT
Organism: Streptomyces sp. NBC_01717; assembly: GCF_036248255.1. NCBI lineage: Bacteria > Bacillati > Actinomycetota > Actinomycetes > Kitasatosporales > Streptomycetaceae > Streptomyces > Streptomyces sp. NBC_01717. The sequence continues at coordinate 6,038,280 of NZ_CP109178.1, forward strand.
CGCACCGGTGATCTCGTACTGGAACCTCGCCGACGCGCTCTTCCCCGACGGGGTCTTCAAGAAGCTCTGGGCGGGGATCTTCATCACCTCGGGCGGCGGCTGCGACAAGTTCGAGAGGCAACTGTGCGACATGTACGAACGGGTCGCCGTCTCCGGGAAGCCGGACGCCGCCGCCCGTGCCCTGCTGACCGACCGCTCCCCGGCCGCCGTCGGCGACCGCATCAAGGTGCCCGCGCTCATCGTGCAGGGACAGACCGACTCCCTCTTCCCGCTCGGTCAGGCCGATGCCATGGCACACACCATCAGCGGGAACGGCGCACCCGTCTCCGTCGACTGGATCGCGGGCGGGCACGACGGCGGGGACCTGGAGAGCGGTCGGGTCGAGAACCGGATCGGGTCATGGTTCGACCGGTACCTGAAGGAGGACAAGGGCGTCGACACCGGGCCCCGCTTCCGCGTCACCCGTACCGGAGGCATCGACTCCACCGATGGGGCCGCCCTCCAGCGCGGTGCGAGCAGCGACCACTACCCGGGACTGTCGAGCGGCGGCCGGCAGATCGCGCTCACGGGCACGGGAGGCCGACAGGAGATCACGGGCCTGGGCGGGAGCAGCAGTCGGGGCGGCACTCAGGACGACGCGAACGGTGGCGCACAGGACGGCGCCTCCGCCGGTCTGCGGACGCAGACCTTCCGGAACCCGGCCGGCGCCAACCCGCCCGCCATCTCCGCCGTCCCGGGCGTCGGCGGCGGACTCGCCCAGCTCTCCACCCTCGGCGTCGGACTCTCGCTCGACTTCCCCGGCCAGTACGCCCGCTTCGACTCCGCACCCCTCGGCACATCGATGCGCATCACCGGATCACCCACCGTCCGCGTGAAGGTGACGGCCGGGCATGGCGATGCGGTGCTGTTCGGCAAGGTGTACGACGTGGCGCCGGACGGGCGGCAGCAGGTGCTGCCCGCCCAGCTCGTCGCCCCCTACCGGATCACACCCGCGCAGCAGAACAAGACCGTCGAGCTGACCCTGCCCGCCGTCGACCACGCGCTCGACGCCGGACACCGGCTCCGTCTGGTCCTTTCCGCCACCGACCTCGGCTACGCCTCACCGGCCGAGCCGACCTCGTACACCGTCTCCCTCGTCGGCCCGCTGACCGTCCCCACCGCACCCGCGGTGAGGACCGCGTCGGCCGGGCTGCCGTGGTGGACCTGGGGACTTCCCGCCGCGGCCGCCGTCATCGCTCTCGCGCTGCTGCTCACCGCACGCCGCCGCACCGCGACCCCGGCCCCGGACCCGGCGCTCGCCGACGTCCCCCTCCAGATCACCGGCCTGTCCAAGAAGTACGCCAGGTCCGCCGACAGGTACGCGGTCAAGGACCTGTCCTTCCGCGTCGAGAAGGGCCAGGTCCTCGGGCTCCTCGGACCGAACGGGGCGGGGAAGACCACCACCCTGCGCATGCTGATGGGCCTCATCGGCCCCGACGGCGGCGAGATCCGCGTCTTCGGACATGCCATCCGGCCGGGCGCGCCCGTGCTGTCCCGGGTCGGGGCGTTCGTCGAAGGGGCGGGCTTCCTGCCGCATCTGTCCGGGCGGGCCAACCTGGAGCTGTACTGGCAGGCCACCGGACGCCCCGCCGAGGACTCGCACATCGAGGAGGCCCTGGAGATCGCCGGACTCGGCGACGCGCTGGCCCGCGCGGTGCGGACGTACTCGCAAGGCATGCGGCAGCGGCTCGCCATCGCCCAGGCCATGCTGGGCATGCCGGACCTGCTCATCCTCGATGAGCCGACCAACGGCCTCGACCCGCCCCAGATCCGCGAGATGCGCGACGTGATGATCCGGTACGCGGCCGGGGGCCGGACCGTCATCGTCTCCAGCCATCTCCTCTCCGAGGTCGAACGGTCCTGCACCCACCTGGTGGTCATGGACCGCGGCCGGCTCGTCCAGGCGGGCCCGGTCGCCGAGATCACCGGCTCCGGCGACACGCTGCTGATCAGCACCGCGGCAGAGGTCGCCGAACCGCTGGTCGACAAGGTCGCCGCGCTGCCGGGCATCGGCTCCGCGGTCCGTACCGACGACGGGCGCGGGCTGCTCGTACGGCTCGACGGCGACACCTCGTCCTCCGTGCTGATCGCCGAACTCGTCCGGCTCGACGTGCCGTTGACCGGTGTCGGACCGCACCGCCGCCTGGAGGACGCGTTCCTCACCCTGATCTCCGGAGGCTCCGCATGAGTGCCGCAGTCGATGTCACCGACGCCGCCGAAGCCCGCGGATACCGGGCGCGGCGCACCCTGCCGCTGCGCGTCGAGGCCGTACGGCAGCTGCGCAGGCGCCGCACCCTGCTGATGGGCGGGGTGCTGGCGGCCCTCCCGTTCATCCTGATCATCGCGTTCGCGATCGGCGGCACCCCGGACTCCCGGGGCGGCGGCGACCGCCTCACGCTGATGGACACGGCGACCGCGTCCGCCGCGAACTTTGCCGCGACCTGCCTGTTCGTCTCCGCCGGATTCCTGCTCGTCGTGCCGGTGGCGCTGTTCTGCGGGGACACCGTCGCCTCGGAGGCCAGTTGGTCGTCGCTGCGCTATCTGCTGGCGGCGCCCGTCCCCCGGGCCAGGCTGCTGTGGAGCAAACTCGTCGTGGCGCTCGGCTTCGGCCTGGCCGCGATGGTGCTGCTGCCACTCGTCGCTCTGGCCGCGGGAGCCGCCGCATACGGCTGGGGGCCGCTCCAGCTCCCCACCGGGGGCGCGCTGGCGACCGGCGACACCGTGCCCCGGCTCGCGCTCGTCGTCGCGTTCATCTTTGTGTCCCAACTGGTCACCGCCGGACTGGCGTTCTGGCTGTCGACGAAGACCGACGCCCCGCTGGGCGCGGTCGGCGGCGCGGTCGGGCTGACCATCGTCGGCAATGTGCTCGACGCCGTCACCGCACTCGGTTCCTGGCGTGAATTCCTCCCCGCGCACTGGCAGTTCGCCTGGGCGGACGCACTCCAGCCCGACCTGGAGTGGGGCGGCATGGCAAAGGGCGCGGCGATCTCGGTGACGTACGCCCTGATCCTGTTCGCGTTCGCCTTCCGGGGGTTCAGTCGTAAGGACATCGTGTCCTGACCTTGATGTTCCGAGGCGATTCGCGGCCTTCGCGCCCGCCGTTGCCGCATCGAGATTCATCCGCAACGTCTTCGTCTGCTCCTTGACGCCGTCCCGCACGTCACATTCACAAGTGCTGACACGACGTTGGGGGCAGGGAATGGAACGCCGGACGTACAGAGGGACATACGCAAGGACGCTGGGTCTGCTTCTGGTGGGCGGTGTGCTGCTCACCGGCTGCGGGGGCGGGGGGAGCACGAACGACTCGGCGGTCGACCGCGCGAGCGGAAAGCGAGGGACGAGCGAGGGCGGGCAGGTCGCGCCCGCGCCGGCCCCCGGTGCGTCGGACGACGGCGCGCAGAACGCGGAGGACGGGCGGCAGAAGCCCGTGGCGCCGGACTATCTGTCCACGTTCGCGCTGGACGTGGACACCGCCAGTTACGGGTACGCGCGCCGCAAGCTCGCCGACGGCGAACTGCCGGGAGCGGAGACTGTACGGCCCGAGGAGTTCGTCAACAGCTTCCGCCAGGGCTACCGGCGGCCGGCCGGCAACGGCTTCTCGGTGACGGTCGACGGAGCCCGGACGGACACCGGCGGAGGAGACGGTGCGCGGGCCGGCGACTGGTCGCTCGTACGCGTCGGTCTGGCCACCCGGGTCGCGGAGGAGCACGGCGAACGCCCGGCCGCCGCGCTCACCTTCGTGGTCGACATCTCCGGATCGATGGCCGAACCCGGCCGCCTCGACCTGGTGAAGAGGTCCCTCTCCCTCCTCACCGACGAACTCCGCGACGACGACTCCGTCTCCCTGGTCACCTTCAGCGACGAGGCGAAGACCCTGCTGCCGATGACCCGGCTGCGGGACCACCGCGGAAGGATCCATGACGCCGTCGACTCCATGGAACCCACCGACTCCACCAATGTGGAAGCAGGCGTCCGGCGCGGTTACGAGGAGGCGGTCGACGGCCACCGCGAAGGCGCCAACAACCGGGTCGTCCTGCTGTCCGACGCCCTCGCCAACACCGGCGAGACCGACGCCGACGCCATCCTCGAGCGGATCGACGCCGCCCGCCGCGACTACGGCATCACCCTCTTCGGCGTCGGCGTCGGCAGCGACTACGGCGACGCGCTGATGGAACGCCTCACCAACAAGGGCGACGGCCACACCACGTACATCGCTGACGAGGCCCAGGCGCGAAAGGTCTTCGTCGACCAGCTCCCCGCCCACATCGAACTGCGGGCGCGCGACGCCAAGGCCCAGGTCGCCTTCGACCCGAAGACCGTCCGGCAGTTCAAGCTCATCGGCTACGAGGACCGGAAGGTCGCCGACGACGACTTCCGCGACGACAGCGTGGACGGCGGCGAGATCGGCCCCGGCCACACGGTGACGGCGCTCTACGCCGTACGGCTCCGCGACGGCGCAGCCGGACATGTGGCGACCGCGACGGTGCGCTGGCTGGACCCGAAGACGCGGGCGCCGCACGAGCGGTCCGGATCGGTCGAGACCGGCGCGATCGACGGCAGGCTTTGGGGCGGCGACAGCGGCAGGCGGCTCCAGGTGGCCGCGGTGGCTGCGTACTTCGCGGAGGATCTGCGTGGCAGCAAGCTGCCGGGTCAGCCGGGGCTCGGTGAACTCGCCGATCGAGCGGCGGAGTTGGCGACCGAAACGGAGGACAGCTCGGTCCGGAAGCTGGCGACCGCGATCGCCCGGGCGGACGGGCTCAAGGGCGGCAGCGGATCGGACGGCGGGGGGCAGCAGGAGGGCGAGATGGACTGACCGCGGGAGAGCCCGGAGGGCAGCGAGCCGGGGTGGCCAAGTGGTGGACAAGGGGGTGGGGCTGGGCGGCGGCCTTGCGGAAATGGCACCGCACAGCCCGCCCCGCCACGCCATGATGTGGGCCATGGCCTCCCTGCTGCTCGCACTCGCCGCCGCCACCACCGGCCTCTACGCCGGCTTCCTGTTGTGCTTCCTGACCGGGATCATGCCCGGCCTCAGACCGCTGCCGGACGACCAGTTCGCCGCCGCCATGCGCAGCTTCAACGAGAAGGTGCCGAGGCCGGTGTTCCTCGTTCTCTTCCTCGGGGTGATCGCCTTCCCGGTCGCCGCCCTCGTCGTACCGGTCGATGGCCGGACCTCCGCCGAGGGCGGTCTCGTCGTGGGCGCTCTGGCCTGCGCGGTGCTCAGCCATCTCGTCACCGTGAGCGGCAACATCCCGCTCAACTCGGCACTCGCGGCAGCCGAGGACGGCGACGACAGCGCGGCCCGCCGGGCCTTCGAGTCCCGCTGGAACACCCTCCACCGGATCCGCACCGTGCTGTCGACGGGTGCGTTCGCGCTGCTGGTCGCCGCGGCCGTGTAGGGCAGGCCCCGGGGCCGTCCGGCGGATCAGGGCCGGGGCCGCGGCGTCCGGAACATCCCCCAGGTCATCCGATCCCCCGCAGCGGAGGTAGGGCCGGCCCTACCTCCGGGACTCCGGCAGCACGGATGGTCCGGACGGATCGACGTCTTCTACGGTGAGGCCATGCGCCCCCGGAATGTGTGGCAGGCCCTGGCGAGCCCCCGCTATCTGCTGTCGTCCTGGCCCTGGCGGTCGGCCGGATACCTGCTGAGCGGGGCCCTCGCAGGCATCCTCGTACTCGTCGTGATCACGCTTGGCGTGGTGCTCGGCGGCGTGCTCTCCCTCGTGGCCGTCGGACTGCCGCTGCTGGTCCTGACGGCTCTCTGCGGTATTCCGGTGGGAGCCATGGAGCGGGGCAGGCTCCGCCTGATCGACCGGTTCCCGACGCCCGATCCGCACCGGCGGCCGGCCGAGCCGGGCCTGTGGAGCTGGCTGACGTACCGCTACCGGGAACAGGCCACCTGGCGGGAACTCGGATACGCGCTGCTGCTCGCCGTGGTCCTCTGGCCGCTCGACGCCCTTGCGCTCGCGGCCTGTGCGGCCGTCCCGCTGTCGCTGATGTCCACCCCCGCGGTGATGCAGCTGTACGGGAACGGCGAAGAGGCCCGCGTGGTGAAGCAATGGACGGTCACCGGCTGGCCCGAAGCCTTCGCCACCGCGGCGGCCGGTCTCGTACTCCTCGCACTCGGCTGCTGCGTCCTCGGCCTGCTGGCCGGAGCGCAGGCCGAACTGACCCGGCTTCTGATCGGCGACCGTCGAAGCGAGTTGGGTGACAGGGTCACCGAACTCACCAGATCCCGCGTCCGGTTGGTCGACGCATTCGAGGCGGAGCGCCGCCGCATCGAACGCGACCTCCACGACGGGGCCCAGCAGCGCATCGTCGCACTCACCATGACCCTCGGACTCGCCCGCCTCGACGCCCCGCCCGGCCCTCTCGCCGACCAGCTGGCCAAGGCTCATCACGAGGCGGGCCAGGCGCTCGCCGAACTGCGCGAGCTGATCCACGGCATCCACCCCAAGGTGCTGGCCGACTACGGCCTGGAGGCGGCTGTCTCCGACGCAGCCGACCGCTCGCCGACACCCGTCGACCTGGACCTGGCCCTGCCCGACCGGTACCCGGAAGCCGTCGAGGCGGCCGCGTACTTCGTGGTCTGCGAGGCCTTGGCGAACATCGCCAGGCACAGCGGCGCGAGCCGCGCCGAAGTGACGGGCGGCCACACGGCGGGCCGGCTGTTCCTGGAGGTCCGCGACGACGGCCGCGGCGGGGCACGCACCGGCAGCGGAGGAACGGGACTCACCGGCCTCGCCGACCGGGTGTCCGTACTGGATGGCAGACTTGCGCTGTCCAGCCCGCCCGGCGGCCCGACCCTCTTGCGCGTGGAGATTCCTTGCGTTCCCTGCCTTCCCTGCGAGCGGACCGATCACTCCGTGTAGTGCTGGCCGAGGACAGCGTGCTGCTGCGCGAGGGCCTCATCGGACTGCTCACCCGCTGCGGCCATGAGGTCGTCGCCGCCGTCGGTGACGCGGAAGGGCTCCTCGCGGCGGTCGCCGCGCACACGCCGGACGTTGTCGTGACCGATGTCCGGATGCCGCCCGGCTTCCAGGACGAGGGACTGCGAGCGGCGGTGCGGCTCCGCGCCGAGCAGCCCGCTCTGCCGGTACTGGTGCTCAGCCAGTATGTGCAGCGTACGTACGCCGCCGACCTCCTCGACTCGGGCGACGGCTCCGGCGTCGGCTATCTGCTCAAGGACCGGGTCGGTCAGGTCGAGGAGTTCGTCGACGCCCTGCGGGAGGTCGCCGACGGCGGCACGGTCGTCGACCCGGAGGTCGTACGCCAACTCCTGCGCCGCCGCCGCGATCCGCTGGAGCGGCTCACCGCCCGGGAGCGGGAAGTACTGGCCCTGGTGGCCCAGGGCAGGTCGAACGGGGCGATCGCCGCAGAGCTGGTGGTCTCCGAGGCCGCGGTGGGCAAACACATCGGCAACATCCTCGCCAAGCTGGACCTGCCACCGGCCGACGAGACGCACCGCAGGGTCCTGGCGGTGCTGGCGTTCCTGCGCGCGTGACCCGACCCCTGGCCGGACCGGTTCGCCCGGCGACCGGGAAAGCGCGCCCACCAGGTCAAAGCGGCTCGCGTGCCCAGCAGTTGCGAAGCCCTTCGGCTTCCCGTTCGCCAACTCCTGCGTCCACCACTACTTGGGCCACCGCGACTGCACAGCGGCCGGGACGGTCGGCACCGACAAGGCCCGCGGCGGGAGCGCCTCCTGCGCCGACCTCGAGCGGGCTGCGCGGCGTACCCGGGTGCCGGGAGCTGCTGCGACGCGACGGCCCGGACCTGCTACCGGGCCGTCGTCAGCCCGGCCGCACGACAGCGGCCGACGCCGCGTAACCCTCGCGGAGGTCGTCCCGGTGAGGGGCGGCGCGGCCTCGCAGCAGGCGGTGCCGCCCATCGGCGTCTTCGGCGGGGAGATGGCTCAGCGGTACGCATGGGCGACTCGTCAGTACACTGAAAAGGAAATACCACTCAATCCGGGTGTCCTGCCCTACGCGGGTTCGCGGAGGGAAGTGAGCGATGGCTGAACAGCTCCTCATGGACGAGGCCGGCGCGGCGCGACTTCGGATGATCATTGAAGCAGGTGCGGAACTCAGGGGTGCCGATCTGCTGAATTTCGCGCTGGAACACGCGGTGACGGAGGCGGGTGGCCTGGGCGGAATGGTGCATGTGCGGGGCCCCGGAGGCCGGGGGCTGCTGCTGATGGCGAGCAGCGGACTGGTCCGCACCGTCGCCCAGGACTGGGAAGAGATCGAGGAGCACGGCGAGACCGCGCCCGCCCGGGCGGTGACCGGCGGCGTATCGGTGTGGACGCCCGCAGCCGATGAGGACCGGGGCCGTTCCCCGGAAGGCTCCGCGGCCGAGCCCGGCACGCAGGGCGACTCACCGGACAGCACACACGAATCGGCCCCCGGAGACACTGTCGGCCACCACCCCCACGGCTCCGCCCCCTGGTCCCCCACCTCCGCGCTGCCCGACGGCAGTGGGCTGCTGGCCGTTCCGCTGCTCACCCCGGGCGGGGCGGCCGGCGCACTGTCCGTGCTCACTGTCGGCAAGGGGCAGCCCACGCCGTGGCAGCGCGGGGCCGTCGAGGTGCTGGCCGCCTGGGCCGCCCTGCGGCTGCGGGACCAGTGGACGGGGTCGGACCGGACCGAAGCCGGTCGGCTGCGCGAGAGGCCGCCCGGCTCGCGGCTGAAGGAGCCGTCCGCCACCCTGCTGCGGCAGGCGCTGGAAGCTCTCAAGATGGGTTCCTGGGAGTGGGACCTGGCCACCGGGGAGCAGGTGTGGGACGAGTCGACCCTCACCATCCTCGGCATGGAGGGGGAGTCCACGAAACAGACTTTCGAGACGTGGACCCAACTGGTCCACGCCGACGACCTGCCCTGGCTGCTCGTCGAGATCGAGCAGGCGATCCGCAACCGCCGGGTGTCCGCTGTGGAATACCGGATCTGCCGCTCGGACGGGACGGCGGGCTGGGTCAGCTCGCGGGGCCGGGTCCTGCCGGGGGAGGACGGCCGGCCCGCCCGCATGGTCGGCACGGTGTGGGACACCACCGAGAGCCGGATCGCCCGGGACTCGGTGAGTCGCGCGCTGCTGCACATGAGTGAGGCGTTCTTCGCGGTGGACAGCGGGTGGCGGATCACCTTCGTCAATGTGGAGGCGGAGCGGTTCCTCGGCGCCTCGCACGACCTCCTCGGCCGGATCCTGTGGGACGCCCTCGCCGGGATCGGCGTCGACGCCGTGGAACTCGGCCTGGAGGCGGCCTACCGGCGGGCCGCCGAAAGCGGCACACCGGGCGGGTTCGACGTGCGGTGGCCGACCAACCGGCGCTGGTACCACATGCGGCTGGTCCCGGTGCCGGACGGCCTGACGGTGTACGCCGCCGATGTCACCGAGATCCGGTCGCAGGAGGCGGAGTCCGCCACGGCGGAACGCGTCTCGGCCGACCGCACCGCCCGCATCACCGAGCTGACCAGCGCGCTCGCCGAGGCCCTGACCATGCAGGACGTCGTGAACGCCACCGCCGCGCGGGTCATGGCGCCGTTCGGCGCCTCCGGCCTCGTCTTCCATCTCATCGAGGACGAGATGGTGCGGGTCGCCGGGGCGGTCGGATACCCGCAATCGTTTCTCGACCGGGTCGACGGGGTGCCGGTCATCGACATCACCCCGGTCGACGAGGTGCACCGCACCAGGGCGCCGACCTTCATCGACACGGCGGAGGAGTACGTCGAGCGCTATCCCGACAGGGTCGACTCCCCCGCGGCGATCAACAAGTCCGCCTGGGCCTTCCTGCCGCTGATCGTCTCCGGACGTTTCATCGGGTGCTGCGTCATGTCCTTCACCGAACCGCGCCACCTCAGCGGGGAGGAGCGGGCGCTGCTCATCACGCTCAGCGGGCTGATGGCGCAGGGCATCGAACGCGCCCGGCTGTTCGACGCCGAGCACACCAGGGCCCAGGAGCTCCAGCGAGGTCTGCTGCCGGTGGTTCTGCCCACGCTTCCGGCCGTGGCCGCCGCCGCCCGCTATCTGCCCGCCAACGAGGGCGTCGAGGTCGGCGGCGACTGGTACGACGTGATCCCGCTGTCCGGCGCCCGGGTGGCGCTGGTCATCGGCGATGTGATGGGACACGGCCTGTCCCAGGCGGCCACCATGGGCCGGCTGCGCACCGCCGTGCACACGCTCGCCGATCTCGACTTCGCGCCCGAAGAGCTCCTCAACCGCCTCAACGACGTGGTCAACGACCTCGGTGACGACTTCTACGCGACCTGCCTGTACGCCGTGTACGACCCCGTCACCCGCACGTGCACGTTCGGCTCCGCCGGACACCCCCCGCCGGCGGTCGTGCATCCGGACGGCACCACCGAGTTCCTCACCCGCCCACCGGACCCGCCGCTGGGCGCCGCTCTGCCGCCGTTCGAGACCACCGAAGCGGTCCTGGAGGAGGGCAGTCTGCTCGTGCTCTACACGGACGGGCTGATCGAATCCGCAACCCGGGACATCGACCGGGGCATGTCCCACCTGACGAAGGCGCTGGCCACCGCCGCTGCCGCCGTGCAGGACCAGGACGAGGCGGCATCACTGGAGCGGCTCTGCGACGACATCCTGGCCGAGCTGCTGCCGGGCCAGCAGCTCACGGACGACGCCGCGCTGCTCGTCGCCCGCACCCGCGCGATACCCGCCGAGTCGATCGCCGGCTGGGTCCTCTCCGACGGCCCGATCGCCGCCCAGGAGGCCCGCAACCACGTCCGGGACCAGCTGGCCGACTGGCAGCTCGACGAGCTCGCCATGACCGCGGAACTCCTGGTCAGCGAGCTGGTCGGGAACGCCGTCCGGTACGGCCGAAGCCCCATCGGACTCCGGCTGCTGCGCGCGGAGGGCCTGATCTGCGAGGTCTCCGACGGCAGCCTGACCACGCCCCGCATCCGGCACGCCACCGAGACCGACGAGGGCGGCCGCGGCCTTCAGCTGGTCGCCGCGCTCGCACAGCGCTGGGGCGCCCGCTACACGGCCACCGGCAAGTGCATCTGGACCGAACAGCCGGTGCCCTGACCGCCGTTCCTTCAGTCGGGCGCGGGCCTGCAGCGATCCGACCTTCGAACGCAGGACGCCTTCGAACGCAAGAACGCCCCCGAGGGGGCCCGTACCGTGGCCCCTCAGGGGGTGCGCCGACACCGCGGTCTCCGGGTGGCGGTCGACCGCTGGAGATGATCAGTTGTGGCCGAACTTTCGCTGCTTCCTGTGGGACACCGGCTCCGATATCGAGCGCACCGTGTCGGGCGTGACCGTCGTCTGCGGCTGCTGCTCCTTCGTCTCCGCAGCAGCGGTGCGTTCATGGCCGCCACTGCGGGCACCACGGTTCTGCCGGCTCTGTTTCTTGCTCACGATCGTGCCTCCTGTTAGCGGCTGTCGTTCTCGGGAAATAGGCCACTATCAGATTCGCATGTAAGTACGAACGTCGCATTTCGGGCACGGCTGTGCGCCATGCCGGCGGGCCGGTCCGGATCACCACCGGATGCCGTCGGGCGGCCCCATCGAGGCTGCGCCGTGGTCAGGCGGGATAGGCGTGTGTCTGGGCCGCTTTGACCGTTGCCCAGACCGTGGCGCCCGGGTGGAGGTCGAGCTCGGCCGCGGCGACCGTGGTCAGGTCGGCGGCGAGGGGGAGTTCGCCGGTGAGGTCCGCGCGGATCTGATCGCCGTGGGTTTCCAGGCCGGCCACCTCGCACCGCCACAGGTTGCGCGCACTGGAGCCGGTGGGGCGGTCGCGGTACAGAGTCACGGCGCCCGGCGGGAAGGCGACGAAGGCGGGGCCGGTGAGGTCCTCCGTGGTGGTGATCGCGGGTCCCGCGTCGAGCCGTACGGTGTGGCCTTCGGCCCGCCCCTTGTAGAGGTTCAGGCCGACCAGCTGGGCGATGTAGTCCGTACGCGGATGACGGGCGATGTCGGAGGGGGCGCCCTCCTGGACGATGCGGCCGTGCTCGATGACGACGAGCCGGTCGGCGAGGACCATGGCGTCCAGCGGGTCGTGCGTGACCAGCACGGCGACTGCCTCGAACTCGGTGAGGTGGCGGCGCAGTTGAGCGCGCACATCCAGACGGGTGCGGGCGTCCAGTGCGGCAAGCGGTTCGTCGAGCAGCAGCAGCCGGGGGCGGGTGGCCAGGGCGCGGGCCAGGGCGACGCGCTGGGCCTGGCCACCGGAGAGGCGGCGGGGTCTGGCGCCGGCATGGTCGGCGAGGCCCATGCGGTCCAGCCACTGCGCGGCCTGCGCGCGGGCCTCGGCCTTGGACGCGCCCTGGCAACGGGGGCCGAAGGCGACGTTGTCCAGGGCGGAAAGGTGCGGGAAGAGGAGATAGTCCTGGAAGACCACGCCGACCGGGCGGGACTCGGGCGGCGTACGGTCCAGCGAGGCGCCGTCGAGGCGCAGATGACCGCCGGTGAGCGGGGTGAGCCCGGCCAGCGCGCGCAGCGCGGTGGTCTTTCCGGCACCGTTGGGCCCGAGCAGCGCGACGACGTCACCGGGCGCGGCGGTCAACGCCACGTCGAGCCGGAAGGAACTGCGCTCCACGACGAGACGGGCGTCGAGGCCGTCGCCGCGTACGGCGTCGGACACGGGGCCGGCGGTGGCGCTGTCGATGTGGGTCATGACGCCGTCATCCAACGGTCCCGCAGCCCGGCCAGCACCGCGATCGACACGGCCAGCAGCACCAGACTGAGCGCGATCGCCGCGGCCGGGTCGCTCTGCAACGCCAGGTAGACGGCCAGCGGCATCGTCTGTGTACGGCCCGGGAAGTTGCCCGCGAAGGTGATCGTCGCGCCGAACTCGCCCAGCGCGCGCGCCCATGCCAGCACCGAGCCGGCCGCGATGCCGGGGGCGATCAGCGGCAGGGTGACCCGGCGGAACGCGGTGAAGCGGGAGGCGCCCAGGGTCGTGGCGGCCTCCTCGTAGCGAGGGTCGGCCGCCCGCAGTGTGCCCTCCACGCTGATGACGAGGAACGGCATCGCGACGAACGCCTCCGCGACCACGACCCCGGCCGTGGTGAACGGCAGAGTGATGCCGAACCAGGAGTCCAGCCACTGTCCCACGACGCCGTTGCGGCCGAGGGCCATCAGCAGCGCCACACCGCCCACCACCGGGGGCAGGACGAGCGGCAGGGTCACCAGGGCGCGTACGAGGCCGCGTCCGGGGAAGTCCGTACGGGCCAGCAACCAGGCCAGCGGCACACCGACGACCAGGCTCACCGCCGTGGCCGCGGTGGCGCAGACCAGGGACAGCTGCAGCGACTGCCAGACCTCCGTACTGGTCAGCTGGTCGGGCAGGCTGCGCCACGGCGCCCGTACGAGCAGCGCGACCAGGGGCAGCAGCAGGAACGCCAGGCCGATCAGCGCGGGCACCAGCAGCGGAAGCGGAACCCCCGCGCGGCGGCGCCGGACGCGCCCGCGCCGCGGCCCGCCCGGGAGGGGCTCGACCGCGGCGTCGGACTTGTCGAGCGAGGTCACGGCTTGAGGAACCCGGCCTCGGTCAGGACCTTCTGGCCCTCGGCGGACTGCACCAGTTCGATGAACGCCTTTGCCGCGTCCGCGTTGGGCGCGTCCTTGAGCAGGGCGATCGGGTAGTCGTTGACGGCGTCGGCCGACTCGGGGAACTCCACGCCCTCCACCTTGTCACCTGCCGCCTTCACGTCCGTCTTGTAGACGACCGCGGCGTCGGCCTCCTTCAGCTCCACCTTGGTCAGGGCGCTCTTGACGTCCTGCTCGTACGAGACGGGGGTGAGCTTCAGATCGCTGGCGTCGAGGGCCTTCTGCGCGGCGGCGCCGCACGGCACGGTCTTGTCGCACAGGACGACCTTGAGACCGGCCTTGGTGAGGTCCTTGAGGGAGGAGACCTTGTCGGGGTTGCCCGGCAGGGTGGCGATCTCCAGCTGGTTGCGCACGAAGGTGGCCGGGGTGCCGGACGCGTCCTTCGCGTCGG